>JAEWLJ010000018.1 GCA_023393455.1 Methanobacteriota archaeon
CCAGTACGCTGATCTGATGACTGCAAAATCAAATCTTACAGGAAATACTGTAAATAGATTTTCACACCTCCATCAGAGCACGGATGACCTTATCAAAAAGGTCAAGATGCAAAGACTGCTCGGACAGAAGACTGCTTCATGCTTCCAGAGATGCGTAGGTATGGATGCATTTAATGCAGTATACTCCACTACCTTCGAAGTGGATAAAAAATACGGTACAAAGTATCATGAAAGATTCGTCAAGTATCTTGAATACATACAGGACAAGGACCTTACCGTAGACGGCGCAATGACAGACCCGAAGGGTGACAGAGGACTTTCTCCGAGCCAGCAGCGCGATCCGGATCTCTTCCTGCGCATCGTTGAGAAGAGAGCAGACGGTATTGTTGTAAGAGGAGCTAAATGTCATCAGACAGGTTCCATCAACTCTCATGAACACTTGATCATGCCTACGATCGCAATGACTGAAGCTGACAAGTCCTATGCGGTATCCTTTGCGATTCAGTCAGACGTTCCGGGGCTCTTTATGATTTATGGGAGACAGTCCTGCGATACCAGAAAGCTGGAGGAAAACGCCGATGTGGATCTTGGAAATAAGCAGTTTGGCGGCCAGGAAGCACTGGTTGTCTTTGACGACGTATTTATTCCCAATGACCGGGTATTCCTGTGCGAAGAGTACGATTTTGCCGGCATGATGGTAGAAAGATTTGCAGGATATCACAGACAGTCCTATGGCGGATGCAAAGTTGGCGTCGGTGATGTTATCATCGGAGCGGCAGCTCTTGCAGCGGATTACAACGGAGCACAGAAGGCTTCTCACATCAAGGATAAGCTCATCGAAATGACGCATCTGAACGAGACGTTATACTGCTGTGGCATCGCTTGCTCTGCAGAAGGCTACAAGACATCGGCAGGAAACTACCAGATCGATCTGCTTCTTGCCAACGTATGCAAGCAGAATGTAACCAGATTCCCCTATGAAATCGTTAGACTGGCTGAGGATATTGCCGGCGGTCTGATGGTTACCATGCCTTCCGAAAAAGATTTCAAATCGGATCTGAAGGTTGGACAGTCCGGAAAGAGCATCGGGGATTGGTGCAACAAGTTCTATGTCGCAGCTCCGGGAGTCTCAACGGAAAACAGAATGAGAATCTTAAGATTCCTCGAAAACATCTGTCTTGGTTCCGCTGCGGTGGGATACAGAACAGAATCCTTACACGGCGCGGGATCCCCGCAGGCTCAGAGAATCATGATTGCCCGTCAGGGAAATATCGAGAGGAAAAAGGAGCTTGCCAAGGTGATCGCCGGCATCAAGGAATAATCAATCAACACAACCGGATGATCTAACCAAGAACCGTCGGATAAATTCCGGCGGTTCTATGATATAAGAACAGGACAGGAGAGCGACCAATGCTGGTAGGAGTAAAATTTTGCGGAGGCTGCAATCCCAGATACGACAGGGGAAAGGCCTATGAGGCTGTCAAGAAGCAGCTCGCCGGATCAGCCGATTTTGTTATTGCGGAAGAAGGCAAGGAATACGATGTCCTATTGATAATCGGAGGCTGTACAAACTGCTGCGCATCTCACACCCAATACAGGACAATCGGAGATACGATAAAAATGTGGGATGAAGCCCATATTGAAGAAACGATTAATATAATTAAGAAACAGGAGGAATGACACTTGAACTGGAGAGAAATTTACAAGAGCAGACTGTGTTCGGCCGATGAAGCCGTAAAATGCATTAAATCCGGCGACAGGGTGGCGTTTGCCCATGCTGTTGCAGAGCCGACGGTGCTGGTAGATGCGATGGTAGCAAATGCGGACGCCTATCGCAACGTTGAAGTATGCCATATGGTAACACTTGGAAAGGGTGCATACTCCAAGCCCGAGATGAAAGATCATTTCCGTTTGAACGGATGGTTTACTAGTCCTTCCACGAGGGATTCCATAGCCCAGGGCCACGGAGATTTTACGCCTGTATTCTTCCACGAGGTTCCAAACTATATTCGAAAGGGAATTTTCAGCATTGATGTATTCATGGTAATGATTTCACCGCCCGATGAGCACGGCTACTGCTGTGTAGGCGTATCCGCCGACTATACCATGCAGGGAATCGAGTCGGCAAAAATCGTACTGGCTGAAGTTAACGATCAGGTGCCGGTGGTCTACGGGGATGCTTTTGTACATGTAAGTCAAATCGATCGGTTTGTTGAATCCTCACACCCGCTGCCTGAGCTGGGTCTTCCAAAGATCGGAGAGTTGGAGCTGGCGATCGGAAAGAATTGTGCTGATCTTGTTGAAGACGGCTCCACATTGCAGCTTGGGATCGGTGCTATACCCGACGCAGTGCTACAGTCTCTGAAAGATAAGAAGGATCTTGGCATCCACTCGGAAATGATTTCCGACGGCGTTGTGGATCTGTTTGAAGCCGGTGTTATCAATAATTCCAAAAAAGGACTCCATAGGGGAAAAATGGTCGTCACCTTCCTGATGGGATC
>JAEWLJ010000023.1 GCA_023393455.1 Methanobacteriota archaeon
GATCAGGGGGAGCCGGAGGAAGGGTAACTTTTTTTGGGCTGGTTTGGGGGGTTTTGCCCGGGGGCGGTTGGTGGCACATATGTTTAGACTCTGAACATCCAGTTTGCTGCCACTCGCGCTTGCGGTGCTTCAACCCCTGCCTTGGGAGACCTTCTGTCTTCGCATCCTCTGGTTCTGCGAACCCTCGCATGTTTCGGCAGTCGTTACATGCAACCTTCAGTACACTTATTCCTGTAGTTCGTGATCGCGCAACCCGTGCCACGGCTTTCCAGTGGATATCGCCACGCGGGGAGGGGCCGACGGGGAGGGGGAGCATCCCCCTCCCCTGTCTCCGCCTTATAATGGGATTCCCATCGCCCCCCACCACCCGCACTTCGCGCTCCTCCCGCCCCGGGGGGGGCGGGCAGTGCGTGGCGATGCTCCCACAGTCCACTATATCGGGTCTTGCATCGTTCAGAGGGGTGCTATTTGCCACGGCCTATGTACTCCTCTACTCCCCAAAATGCGGCAGAACCTCCTTTGTATAAAACTCCATGAACTCCTGCTGCTGGCCTCCAATCTGGTGGACGCAGACGTGGTCGAACCCCATCTTGATCCGTTCCTCGATCTTTTTGATGTGCGCCTCCGGGTCCGGGCCACAGACGACGTGTTTTGCGACATCCTCCGGCGTCACCATCTTCGCCACCTGCTCGTAGTGGGTCGGCGTGGGGAGGAGCCGGTTGAGCTCCCCCTCGTTTGCCGCGATCGGCCACTGTTCGTGGGCGGTCGTCCGCCCCTCTTCCTCGGTCTCTGCCCAGCAGACCGATATCTCGATGTATGCCGGCTTATCGCCGCCCCCGGAGTCCCGGAAGACGATGAGGTTCTTCTCTGCATCGCTGCCCGGGTTGATGAACCCGTCACCGGCCCGCCCGGCCAGAGAAGCGCTGATCGGGCCTTCGGACGCGATATAGATGGGAGGGAGTTCATCGGGGAGCGAGAATATCTGAGCGTTCTCAAGCGTGTAGAAGGAGCCGTAATGGTCCTGCATGCCCCCCTTCCAGAGCAGTCTGATCACCTCGACCGCCTCCTCAAGCATCTCTATCCGGATGGGGGCCGCGGGCCAGGGGTCGCCGAAGACATGCTCGTTGAGGTTCTCGCCCGACCCGAGGCCGAGGGCAAACCGTCCCGGCATCATCATGGCGGCGGTTGCGGCGGCCTGGGCGATGATCCCCGGATGCGTCCGGATCGTCGGGCAGGTGACCCCGGTCACCAGGCGGAGGGCCGCCGTCACCTGCGAGATGCCGCCAAGGACTCCCCAGACGAACGGGCTCTGCCCCTGCTGGTTTGTCCAGGGGTGGTAGTGATCCGATATCATGGCAAACGTAAAGCCGGCATCTTCGGCCTGGCGGGCGTAGCAGACCAGATCGAGGGGCTCATGCTCTTCGCTTGCCAGTTTATAACCTATTTCAACCATCCTTCAATCACATCCATGCCACCTATACGGCTGCCCCGTCCCCTCTTTTCCGGGGCAGGGGCAGCGTGGGCGCCGGCTACCTCGTTCATCTCATGGATATAGGTTTCCCCCGGCCCGGCACCTGATAAATAGAACCCTCGCCATACCTGTACTGCATGGCAACGCCTACTCTTCAGGTGGCGCTCGATCTCCTCGAGCTCGATCGTGCGGTTGAGATCGCAGGCGAAGCAGTCCGTGGCGGTGCGGACTGGATTGAGGTCGGGACACCCCTGATCAAGAGCGAGGGGATGCAGGCTGTGCGGACGCTCCGGGAACGGTTCCCCGGCCACGAGATCGTCGCGGATATGAAGATCGCCGATACCGGCGCCATCGAGGTCGAGATGGCGGCAAAGTCCGGAGCCGGGATCGTCTGCATCCTCGCCGACGCCGACGACACCGTGATCGCCGAGGCGGTCCGTTCCGCCCGAAAATACGGCGTCCGGCTCATGGCCGACCTCATCAACGCCGGCGACCCCGTCTCCCGGTCGCGGGAACTTGCCGCGCTCGGCGTCGATTACATCAACGCCCATGTCGGCATCGACCAGCAGATGATCGGCAAATCGTCGCTTGATCTCCTCCGTCGCCTTGTCGGGGAAGTGGGCACGCCCGTCGCCGTTGCGGGCGGGCTCGACGCAGAGACCGCATCCGAGGCGGTCGCCGCCGGGGCCTCGATCGTCATTGTTGGGGGCAACATCATCAAGGCAGCCGACGTTACCGGGGCGGCGCGACGGGTCCGGGATGCTATCGACCGGCCCGAGATCAAGCCACGGGAAGAGGAGAACCGTGATGCCGTCATCCGCCGCCTCTTCGAAGCTGTCTCCGCACCGAACGTCACCGATGCCATGCACCGGAAGGGTGCGATGGCGGGCATCGTCTCCCTCAGCGGCCGGGTCAGGGCGGTCGGCCCGGCGGTGACGGTCAGGACCGTCGCCGGGGACTGGGCAAAACCCGTCGAGGCGATCGACGTCGCTGGACCGGGCGACGTCCTCGTCATCAGTAACGATGGAAGAAAGGACGTCTCGCCCTGGGGTGAACTTGCCACCCACTCCGCGATGAACCGGGGGGTTAGCGGCGTCGTTATCGACGGAGCGGCCCGGGACGTCGACGACATCCGGGAGCTCGGCTTCCCGGTCTTCGCCACGGCGACCGTTCCTAACGCTGGCGATCCTAAAGGTCTTGGGGAGATCAACACCGAGATCACCTGCTGCGGGCAGGAGGTGCGGCCGGGCGACTGGATCGTTGCCGACGAGAGTGGTGTCGTGGTGGTCCCCCGGGAGCGTGCTTATGAGGTTGCCCGGCGTGCGATGGAGGTCAGAAAGACCGAAGAGCGGATTCGCGAGGAGATCCGGCGTGGAAAGACACTCTCCGAGGTCTCAGAACTCCTGAAATGGGAGAAACGGCACTGACCGGTAACAGGCACCAGCGTGTCGCACGCTTCAAAAAGACAAGAACCCGGGATTACCCCCGGGCTCCGGGATTTATTTTGAGAGGGGTGTCTTGAGGAGTTCCCCGCCGCGGCCAAGGAGGTGCCGGACGGCGTCCTCGGCCTGGTCCACGCGCAGGATCAGGACCGCCGCGTCCTTCCCCGAGTAGGCGTAAGCGTACTCGATGTTGATCTCCGCATCCCCGAGAATCGATGCGATGTCCGAGAGGCCGCCGGGCTCGTCACGCATCTTGATGCCGATGACGTCGGTGAACGAGACGCGGAACCCGAGATCCGTCAGCGTCCGGTGGGCATCCTCCGGCCGGTCGACGAGCGCGCGAACGACACCGAACCCGTCCGCTTCGGCGATACTGAATGCAAAGATGTTGATCTTCGCATCCCGGAGCGCACCGGCGATCGCCGCGAGACGCCCCGGGCGGTTCTCCGAAAAGATTGAGATCTGTTTGACGATATACGATTTTTCCATTACAATGACCTCCTGTCAACAACTTTCTTCGACTTGCCTTCGAACCGTGGAAGAGTTCCCGGTTCGACCAGTTCGACGTCCACGCCCACGTTCAGGGAGCTCCGGAGGCGGTGCTCCACGACCTTCTTGATCACCATCAGTTCGGTGATCTTGTCGGAGAACGCCTCTTCGCTCACCTCCACCCGCACGAGCATGGAATCGAGCGCACCTTTGCGGTCGACGACGATCTGGAAGTGTCTGCCGACCTGGGGGATCTCGAGCAGCGCGTGCTCCACCTGCGACGGGAAGACGTTGATGCCCCGGACGATCAGCATGTCGTCCACCCTCCCGCGGATGCGGCTGATGCGTGGGTGGGTCCGGCCGCAGGCGCAGGGACTCTCTTCGATGGCGGTGAGGTCGCCGATACGGTACCTGACCATGGGCAGCGCCTCTTTCTGCAGCATGGTGATGGTCAGCTCGCCCTGTTCGCCGGGCGCGAGCACCTCGCCGGTCGCGGGATCCACGACCTCGACGAGCGCGAGGTCGCCCCATATGTGGACGCCCTGCTGCTCGGCGCACTCGGTGAACATCGGCCCGGAGAGTTCGCTCGTCCCGTATATGTCGTAGGCGCGGATCCCGAGCCAGTCCTCGATCCTGCCCCGCATCTGCTCCGACCAGGGCTCGGCGCCGAGGAAGCCGATCCGCAGTTCGGTATCTTTCTTGATCGAGATGCCCATCTTCTCCGCCACCTCCCCCATGTGGAGGAGGTAGGAGGGGGTGCAGGCGATGGCGGTGACGTGGAGATCCTGCATCAGTTCGATCTGCCGCTCGGTGTTCCCGACGCTCGTCGGAAGGACGGTTGCGCCGACACGCTCGGCGCCGTAGTGGGCGCCAAGGCCGCCGGTGAAGAGGCCGTAGCCGTAACTCACCTGGATGACATCGCCCCGCCCAAGACCGCAGGAGGAGAAGCCCCGCGCCAGGGACTCGCTCCAGTTCTCGATATCCCGCTCTGTGTAGCCAACGACGGTCGGTTTCCCCGTCGTCCCGGAAGAGACGTGGTACCTGACCAGTTCGTTCCGCTCGGCGGTGAAGATCCTGTCCGGGTAGCCATCCCGCAGGTCGCTCTTGTACATGAACGGGAGTTTCGCGATATCCTCAAGCGTCCTGATATCGTCGGGGTGGACCTGGTGCTCCTTCATCCGGCCCCGGTAGAAGTCGTTGAAGCTGTAGAGCCGATATATCAGGGACTTGACGAGCTTGAACTGGAGACGCCGCATCTCATCAAGCGGCATCTCCTCCGCTCGCGGGTTCCACGAGCCCATCAGATCGCTCCTCGCCGGTCGATGACCCGTTTCGCCTTTCCCTCGAACCGGGGGAGCGTTCCCGGCTCGACCAGGGTCACTGCGGTCCGAAGGCCGAGCACGTTGTGGAGTTCGCCGGAGATCTTCTTCTGCATACGGGCGAGGTCCTGCAGTTCGCCGGAGAACCCCGCTCTGCTCATCTCTACTTCGATGGTCATCTCATCCAGATGTTTGACACGATCGATATATACCATGAACTGCTCCCCGACCTCCGGGAGGGCGCGCAGCACATGCTCGATCTGCGACGGGAAGACGTTGATCCCCCGGATGACCAGCATATCGTCGCTCCGACCGGTGATCCGTTCGATCTTCTGCCCGCGCCCGCAGGCGCATCCATCCTCCATCAGCCGGGTCACGTCGCCGGTGCGGTAGCGGATGAGCGGCAGGGCCTCCTTGACGAGCGGGGTGATGACGAGTTCGCCCCGCTCGCCGGGGTCGAGCCGTTCGCCCGTCTTCGGGTCGATGATCTCCGCAAGGTAGCAGTCGTGCCAGAGGTGGAGGCCATCGTGTTCGGGGCACTCGAACGCCACACCCGGACCGTACATCTCTGAGAGGCCGTAACTGTCGTATGCCTTCACACCGAGGCGCCGCTCGAGTTCTGCCCGCGTGTTCTCCGACCAGGGTTCGGCCCCGAATATCCCGGTCTTGAGGGAGTCCAGCGTCTTTCCCATCGACTCGGCCACCTCGGCGAGGTGGAGGGCGTAACTCGGGGTGCAGTGGATCGCGGTCACCCCAAAGTCCTCGATCATCTCGATCTGGCGCCGGGTGTTTCCGGTCGCGCTCGGGAGCACGGTCGCCCCGATCTTCTCGGCGCCGTAGTGAAACCCGAGCCCCCCGGTGAAGAGGCCGTAGTTGACCGCGTTCTGAAAGATGTCGTCTTCTCCAAGGCCGATCATCGTCATGTTCCGCGCGATCAACTCCGACCAGTTATCCAGATCCTGCCGGGTGTAGCCGACGACGGTCGGTTTCCCCGTCGTGCCGGAGGTGGTGTGGATCCGGGCGATCTCTTTCATGGGAACCGCAAAGAGGCCGAACGGGTATCCGGCCTGGAGTTCCTTTTTGTAAGTGAAGGGGAGTTTCTCCACGTCGTCGAGCGTCCTGATATCGTCCGGCGAGATGCCTGCTTCTTTGAATTTTCTCTGGTACAGCCCTACTTTCTGTGCCTGGGCTAGCGACCATTTCAGCCGCTTCAGTTGCAGATCCGCGAGTTCGCTAGATCGGATCGTCTCCATCTCTCTATTCCAGAACATATGTATCCCATCGTTTTTTTCGCCGGTTGGAGAGATCGTGTCTCATCCCGGCTATACTGCCCGGTATTGGCTGCGGCACTCTCCCGCACCGCCGGGCATACTACGTTTATGTGGGCGGGCGGTGCGGAAAAGGTTTGTCAAAGCGTGGCGTGGTATGCCGTGACAGTCTCCGGTCGCGCAGCGTCTCCGGGCCGGGCCCGAAGGACCCACGTCGGCCGGTCGATCTACTTGCCCTCTCCTGGTACTGAGTATTCCTTGTATCCGGGAGATTCGATGCATTAATCACCAAAAACAGCCCACTGTTCATTTCCAGAGTGATCAGATGGCAGCGACGGAACCCTGGCTCCCCGTCTTCGGCTACGGGGGGCACATCAAGGCGACGACACAGGAGCTCATCATCGCGCGCGGAAGCGACATCCGGCGTTACCCCCTCCCGGCGGTGAAGCACCTCCTGATCGTCGGCGGGCATACCCTGCACACCTCGGCGGTGACGAATCTCCTCAAAGCCGGCGCTGCCATCACCATCTTCGACATCGACGGCACACCTGTCGGATACCTCTACCCTTACGGTTACCGGCCGGGCGAGGCGGTGCGCCTCGCCCAGGAGCGGGCCGGCCCCCACCGGTTCGCTCAGCCGCTCTCCCGGGCAGCCCTCCAGGCGAGGCTTCTCCTCCTTGAGGAACTCTACGATCAGACCGGGCACGATATCTTCTACGCCGGAGAGCTCGATTTCCTCCACGGGGCCCGAGAGGAACTCTCGGTCTCGGTCACGATGGAGAATCTGCGGCGTCTCTCCCGCCTGACAGCCGATATGTACTACGAGATCCTCTCCCGCACGCTCCCGCCGGAACTCGGGTTCCGCCGCAGGATGGGCCGCCCTTACCTCGACCCCGTCAACGCAATGTTTTCGCTCGGATATGCGATGCTGTACGGCAACTGCTGCGTCTCAGTGGTCGGTGCCCACCTCGATCCCGACCTCGGCATGCTCCATGAAGGAGCGGGGAGTTTCGTCCACGACCTCATCGAACCTCAGAAACCTTCGATGGTGGATCGTGCTGTCATCAGGTTTGCCCGCGAAGAGATCTCAAGCGGGGATTACGAGTGCGGCGAAAAGAGGTGCTACCTCAGCGAGGATCTCTCGGCCCGGCTGACCGCGGCGCTCCGCGACTCCATTGACCCGGCCCGTATCGATGCGCAGATACGCATCGCGCTGGACGCGCTCCTTGCGAACGCCGAGTTTCATGTGTTGTACTGGTAACTGCCCCGCTGAATGGTGAACTCGGGGTAGTCGGCATGAGGGATCTCCTGGTGGACGATCTCCCTGATGATGACCCTTGGGCACCCGTACAGCATGGAGACGAACTTGTCGAGAATGACCGGGTCGGCGGTTGTGGTGATGAGCACCTGCCCGTCGGGGAGATTCATCGCCTCGCCGCCGATGCCGAGGTTGGTGGCGATCCTCTTGATGCACGCGCGGAACCCGACGCCCTGCACCCTCCCCGAGACCCGGATCTCGATCGTCTTCACAGCCAGTGCTCCTGGATGATCCGCATGGACATATCCAGTTCATCATATACTTCATCCCGGATCGCAGAGTCGCGGATGTTGAGCGCCTCGCTCACGGCCAGATCAAGGACCTCCCTCGTGCGGTCTTCGTAACGCTCCGCATAGATCCTGCACGCTATATCGCCGAGCACGAACGCCCGCCGCGAGAGCGGCCTGATGATCCGGGCCTCCTCGAGCGCACAGAGCAGCATCCTGTCCGCAACCTCCTGCTGCCCTGCGTTCCTGGAGATGAGGTAGAGTTCGGTGTAGTAGGTCGCCCGCTTCGCCCGATCAGGCGCCGCACGTATCGCTCGATCGAGGGCGACCATGTCCTTTGTGGTGTAATCGCCGTTCCGGATCTTGTTCCGGCAGTCCAGGATCTTGGCATACACGGTGTTCTTCCATGTCGGAGGCATGTTCTGCTCGAGCTGGACCGTCAGGTTGTACCGGATCCTGTCGTCATCGATTGCGGAGACGATACCGGCGGCCCGCTCCCGTGCGGCCGTCTTCCCGCTCGCCCGGTAGTACGAGAAGAGCATCTGGGCCATCCGCTGCTGCGCCATGGCGGTGATGAACGGGATCTGAATGTAACCGGTGGTCTGCTCCATGCCGTTCAACAGTTCATCGATCTCCTCTTCGTCACCGTAAGACTCGGCGAACTGCGCCACGTCAAAGAGCATCGAGAGCCGGACGTAGGGAGAGGGGATGTTCACGACGGTGTGGCACATCGATGAGAGGATATCTTTTCTCTGCGCAGGTTCGCTGACCATGTCGAAGGCCGCCGCAAGCGCGTCCACGTACTCGACCGGGTCCTCGATCTTGCCGACCTGTCCCATCGCCCACTCGACGTCATCCTCGTGCCGGTTTACTGCACTGAGGTTTCTTGCGGCGTAGACCAGATTCTTCCTGACGAACGCCTCCCGCTCGCCCCCTGTGGTGTCAAGGATCTTCTGCGCCTCGAGAAGGTAGTCTCTGGCCGCATCGTGATCGATCCCGGCCATGAGCCCGGCGAGGTCGGCGAGCATGATCGCGCGAACGGATGGTTCGGAGAGGTCGCCGATGGTCTCGTGGAGCCTTCGGATGATCGTCTCGGCCCGCTCGACGTTATCGAGGGCCGAGTAGGCGCTCACGATCCGGTACATCCCGGTGTAGCGCGCATAGACATCGCTGGTGTGTTCGAGGAGCCGGTACATCAGTTCGAGCACCGGCTGTGCTGCCACCCCTCCCTTGATCCCTTCGAGCAGGTAAGCCGTCACCTCATACGGGTCGGCCGAGTCGAACTCTTTCGTGTAGTCGGTGAAGAACGTGAGGATCCGCTGGATCATGGCGGTGCGTTCGTATTCGCCGTCGATCTCCAGGGAGAAGAGCGACATGGGCGCCACAAAGATCGGGCTCGCGTAGACCTGCGTGTACTCGAGCATGATATCGACGTAACTCGCTATCTTGATCGATATCTCCTCGCGCGGGGTGCTGGTTTTGAGGAGATCGAGCGCGATCTCGAACGACTCCATCATGCCGTCGAAGATCTGCGTCTCCTCCCTGGAGAGGTGGTCTGCCACCTGCAGGCTCCCGACCCGGACGTAGCCTTCGACAAGGGGATCGGCCAGTTGCCGCTGCAGGGACGGGTCGGCGATCTGGGAGAGGATCTGGCCTGCCTCGTCCAGCGCCTGGAGCGAGAGTTGTTCTATCCCGTACATGATCAGGCCGTGGACGACCTTGCCCATCGCAAAGAGGCAGTAGTCCCGCTCTAAGAGGGACGTGGAGAGAACCCGCATCCCGTGGAGCAGGTCGAGGTCGGCATCCTCAACGGCGAGCACGGCAGCCTGGTCCACGATGCCCCCCATCGCCTCGGCCCGTGCCCGCTGGTCCACGATCTCGCAGGTGAGTCCGGTCGCGTGCCGGAGGAGATCCCGGTCTTTCCGGGCGACGCCGACCCGTGCCATCTCGACTGCGATGGTCGAGATGGCCTGCTCACGGAGTTCCTGGTTGCCGATCTGGCTCACCAGATCCACGAGAGACGACGGGTCTTTCTGGCGGACGAATCCCCGCTCGATCAGGATGGTGCTGCAATCGAAAAGCAGGGTGTCCTGTGCGCGGTGCGAGCCCGCGAGTTCCTTTATGGCCGGTATGTGCCTGACGACCTCGTCAAAGTCGTACTCCTTGCAGAAGTCGGTCACCGCCTGGTGAACCAGCGAATCGGCGATATCGATCTCCAGTGTGGCGAGGATGTTCTCGCGGACGAGCCCGATCTCGTCGCGCCGGAGCCCCTCTTTGATCAGGCGGACACTGGTGTCGAAAAACTGGGCGTTGATCCTCTGTACACTGCCGCTGGCCTTCTTCATGACCTCGATCGCGTGATAGAAGTCGCCCATGCGGGAGAGTGCGTCGGTGATCTGCCGGTAGAGTTGGGCCGCTTTCACGGCATCGCAGGACTCGTCGATCAGCGGTGTGATGTCGAGAAGGATGGTCGGGTTGCCGCTCTTCTCGACGACCGCGATCCCGGAGAGGACGATCTCTTCGATGGGAAACTGGGTCTCTCCCGCACCCCGGGCGTTGAACTCGAACGCCTTCTCGAGGAACCAGCGCTCCCCGCTCCGTTCAGCTTTCTTCAGGAGTTCGAGGACGAGGGTCTGGCCTGCCCACGGCTTTTTGTCGTCGATACTGAGCAGTCTGGCGTATACCTGTTTTTTGTCTCGCTGGCGGTCGAGGAGATGCTCGGTCAGAATCGCGAGAATCTCCGTAAGCCGCTCTTCAGGGATATCCGGAAGAGAGTCGAGGATATGCTCGATATTGGAGACCTCCTTCTTCAGGGAGGATTTCCAGGCGGCGTCCACGATGTCGGCGATTGAGTTGGTGCGCCGGATCTTCTGGTTGATATCGGCGGCGCTTGAAAGCCCGCGGATCACGAGGTTGATCTCGCCGGCCTCGATGCCGGCTCCGGCAATCGCCCGTGCCACGTCGGCGTGGAGTTGCGACTGCCGCGATATGTCGCCGATCTCGGGGAGCGTCTGGAGAGCATACTGCATGATCTCGACGTTCCGGTGCTTCTGCCCGTACCTGATGAAGAGGGGGATGATCTCGGAGAGGATTGCCGAGCGGTATTTGCGGATACTGATCTTATTGAATGCCTCTCCAGATTTTTCGATGTAATGGATGTCGCCGGTCTCAATCCCGGCTTCGACGAGGTCACGGGAGATCCGGGCGAGGATATCTGATTGGTGGCTCTTGCGATCGAGTTTATCGACCAGCGTGAATATCGCGGAGAACCACGCTTCGTCCTTCTTCTCGGTATAGATAACGGCAGCACGATTGGCGAGTTCGAATATCTCTTCTCTGCTCGGTTCGATGACCTGGCTCAGGAGTTCCGGGTGGCCTTCGTTGAACGCCGCTTCGACCAGAGCGGCATTCATCTGCTCGTAGAGCGATCTCTTCTCCTTCCTTGTCTGGGTCTCCGATATGTCCGAAGCTACCCTTTCAAGCTCACGCAGATCGCCAGAAGAGATAGCGGAGTTGATCTTCTGTTTTATCTGTAGTTTTCCATCCATTTTGATCAGCGCCCCCCCGTGGGTTCTGCATCATGGATATCCATCATCGGATATATAGGTTGCCCCCCTCTCACAAGAATGTTTTTCTATCGATTTTGCGAGTTCCTCCAAAATATCAGGGATAGGGTGAGGGATAGCAGTCATCCCGGGCATCCCGTGCAAAACTGCTTCATGTGGGGTCGGTCCCGCAGTGAGGGGTGAGGGGTTGGCGGGCCTGCCCGCCCGGAGGTGAAGTTGCTGGAACTCCTCCGGTTCTAATGACTCGTTGCAACCTTCATGATCTCACGGTACATGGCGTCCGCGACGGCCGGATCCTTTGCCTCGATCATGACCCGGATCATCGGTTCCGTGCCCGATGCCCGCACCAACGCCCAGACGTTCTCCCTGACGATCTTGACGCCGTCGATCTTCTCGATGGTCTCTCCTGCAAACGCCTCTTCGACGGTGCGGACGAGCGCTGCCGGGTCGGCGGTGTGGTGCTTCTCCTTGACCAGGTGGTATGCGGGGAGTTCGTCGACGATATCTGAGAGTTTCCTGCCCTTATGGCTCGCGAGCACTGCCACCATCATGGCGGCAGTCATGCCCCCGTCCCGGCAGAACTGGTGATCGGGATAGATCAGGCCGCCGTTCCCTTCGCCGCCGAACGAGACCTTCCTGCCTTCGCCGATCAGCCCGAGCATCCTCCTCGCGACGTAGATGCTCCCAACGGGTGTATAATCAACGGTGCAGCCGTGTTTCTCCGCGATATCCCGTATCAGCCGGGAGGTGGCGACCGGGGTGACGACGAGCCCCTCCCCATTCCTCGAACAGACATAGTCCTCGATGAGGCCGAACTCATAGTTCTCTTCTATATAGCGTCCTTTGGTATCGACGAAGACCGCCCGGTCGGCGTCGCCGTCGTGCGCCACCCCGAAGTCGGCGCCCGTTGCGAGGACCATCTCCGAGAGGGGCTGCAATCCTTCGGGGGTCGGCTCAGGCATCCGGCCCGGGAAGGTGCCGTCGAGCCGGGCGTTGATGGTATGGACCCGGCACCCCATCCTCGAGAGGATGATCGGTGTCGTGAGCGCCGCAGGTCCGGAGCCGGGGTCGACGACGACGGTCATGCCCTCGCCGATGCCCGCTGGGAAGTGCCCCACGATGGCCTCGATGTACTCCTCGAGCCGGTCGAGTGCAGCACTCTCGCTGCCGACGCCCTCCCAGTCGGCCACGTCGAACTCCTCGGCAAAGAACCGGCCCTCGAGCTGGATGATCTCCTCATCAGCCATCTCGGTGCCGTCGGCCTCGATGATCTTCACGCCGTTATATTCGGGCGGGTTGTGCGATGCGGTGATCATCGCGCCGCCGGCAAACTGATTGGTCTTGATGATGTACTGCAGGGCCGGGGTAGGGAGGATGCCCATGTCCACCACGTCGCACCCGGTCATCAGGAGCCCGGCCTTGAGGGCGTGGGTCAGGGCTTCGCCGGACGTCCGCGTATCTCTGCCGACCGCGATGCGGCCTCTTCTCATCGATCCAAGCGCGGCGCCAATCTTGAGGATGAGGGCCGGTGTCATCGTCTCTCCGATCACGCCCCGCACGCCGTTCGTTCCAAACATCTGTTTCTCGTTTCCCATTCAGTCACCTCTCCACGTCGTGTAGTTCCCGTTTCAGCCGGTCGATGGCGTTCGCAGCGGCGGCGAACGCTTCCTGCCTGTGCTCTGCGAGTATAGCAAGATATGTTATATCCTCTCCTGCATAGAGCCTCCCTTTCCGGTGGTAAAACCGGGCGCCGATGATTCCCGGAACGGCCTCCATCTCTTTTCGGATGCTCTCAGCCACGACATCGACGCCCTCGTCGAAGTCCAGGTATTCCGTCCGGTCGTCACCCGACCACTCCCTGACGATCCCGTTGAATGTGAGGATCGCCCCGGTGTGCGAGACGCCGCATTCGCGTTTCAGTTCCCTGACCAGCCCCTCGACGGTGTAGTAGTCCTCGAACTGGTCGAGTGCGGCGACCGTCTCCTCGACTGTGGGGTTGCGGAGGACGACGTTCTCGCTCGGAAGGTCGCCTATCACGATCCGCGGGAACGATCTCGACTTGAACCCCTCGAGTATAGCGTATTCAGTCCCGGCGTTGCAGAGGACCTTCAGGGTGGAGTTGAGATCGCTCTCGCGCCTGACGATGACCGACTTCTCTTCATCGAGACCCCCGGATATAGCAGCATACGATTCATAGTATGCGGTGGTGTCCTTTCCGGGCTCGAGTGAAAAACCGTGGTGCCCGAGATGTTTAACTGCTCCAACGGCTCCGTGCACGGAGAGCGCCCCGATCAGGCTCTTTATGAACGTGGTCTTCCCGGCGTTCGAGCGGCCGACGATCTGTATGATCTTCATGGTTCCCCGCCCTCCCCTTCTTCGGTCTGCGTCTCCTGGCTGCCCGCCTCCTGCTCCTCTTCTCCCTGGCTCCCTTCCTGGCCGGGCCGGGCCTTCAGGATGACCGAAGCCGCCTCGGCCACGCCTCGCATCACCTCGGTGATCCGGTCCTCGACGTCGATCTCGTCGTCGAGGTTCAGGCTCGTCCCTTCCACCTCCAGCAGGAATCGGGCGACCTCGCTCGCCTCAAAGAGGATCTCGTCGAGTTCTTCTGCGGTGAAAAAACCGCACATCGCTCCGTAAAAGAATGTGGCTCCTGCTTTCTTCACCTTCTTCTTGAACGAGCTCCTTGCCTGATTGACCGCCTGCGGGGAGTAGGAGTCGACCATGAACGGGCAGAGCTCGGGGAGGTTCTCGCCGATGAATGTCATCTCTGAGCCGCTGGTGGTCTTGAAGTCTGCGCAGAGGCGGGCTATCGCCCACTCGCGGGCGGTGATGTGGGTGTGTTTGCGCAGGAACTGGTTGACCCGCTGGTAGGTGGCGCCGTCCACCTTCTTGAACTTCTGGTACTTGTTCGGGTCTTTGATGCTGTCTGGTCCTTCCATTTTATCTACCTCTTGTTGGTTTTGCTATTTCAATAAGGCTGGTCGAACGGTGGTGCTTCGAGAGAAGCCGGATGTGCTGTCGGAATCGCTTGCCCTGCTGGCTGCCGGCGTCACAACCGTCCCGGTTAATCATATAGCATCATGTGGTTTATTCCTGCCCCTTTCTTCCCGGTGCGGGGCGGTCTAACCGGGTCATCCGGGTGGGGCGTTGCCCATTTGGGCGCAATACTCGGGCCGGGTATCGCTCCTGGGGGAATGCCCGGGTCTACCGTTCGCACCCGTCCGGGTTCGATGCCTCCGGGTCGCCTGGGGCTCCAGTGTGCGCAACTTCCCGGGGCCTGCGGGCTCAAAGGGGGCGATACCTGTGGGATGATGCCTGGTTACCTGAATCTCCCCCGAAAGGGTCCCTATCTTGCCTGCTCTCCTTCGGGCGGCCGCCGGGAATTCGGCACCCTCGTATCGTGATTTTGAGCCACGATCGTGCTCGCTCCCATGGGTGAGGTTGTCTCAAGGGTTAATCGGGCATCTCTGCACATCTATGGTGGTCTTTTATATAGGGGCCGAAGGTGCAGGCCGCGTGGCGCCTGTGCTGCTCCCGGATCGTTCACTTTCATCCCGCGCGGTATGGGGTTCATATACCTGAAAGAGGACGTATTCTGTAGGGTTTGTCACCCGCCCACCCGGGATGGGCAGCCCCGCATACCTCCGAACTCCGATATCAACTGCATCACCGGATACCCTTTTTTTATGGATCGGGTGAAATCTGTCTCTCTTTAACGCTCTGACGCATTTTGTGAGTGATTTTGCCTGGGTGGGGCGTCGCCTGCTACGGCTGCAGGGTTCTTGCGGGTTATTTCTCTTCTGCCGGGATCTCTTCCTGCCTGTGCATCCGGTGCATGGTGGGGTCCTTTTGCCGGGCTGTCTCCTCTACAGCGGCTTTTTTGGCGCAGAAGCATGTGGTCCGGGGGCTCGTGGCCCCCCCTCATGTCTGGTGGGCTTTAGGGTGATGCAATCCGTTGCGGGGAATAGGCATTTACCGCAATCTTGATATAATTCGATATTTAATGTATTGTACAATGCAAAACGCCTCTTTCTCGGAATGGCTGGATCGCTTCGGCGGGTACCTCCGGATGCGGAACTACTCGCCCCGGACCATTGACAAATACCTGCAGACCCTCCGGCGCTTCGCCCGGTATGCCTGGCTCCGGCAGAACTCGGACGAGGTCTCGTTCGATGACGCCGCGTGCGAGAACGCTTTGCTGGATGCGGATGTCAACGTCTCGACGGCCCTCGTCACCGATTTCTTCTCCTATCTCACGGAGAAGCAGGATTACAAGCCCAAGACCCTCCACCGGATGATCTCGACGCTCTCGTCGTTCTACCGGTATCTCTACGTGCAGGGGGTCGTGGTCGCCGACCCGATGATTGGGGTGGAACGGCCCCGGATCAAGAATCAGGAGCTGAAATACCTCAAACACAGTCAGGTTATCCGCCTGATCAACACCATCGAGAGCGAACGCGACCGGCTGATCGTCCGCCTTATCTACGCAACAGGCGTCCGTGTTTCGGAACTTTGCGCGATGTGCGTCGAGGATATCGATTTCGAGGATCAGACGATACGGGTGAAGGGGAAAGGCGACAAAATAAGGACTGTTTTCGTAGATGATGAGACCCTTGAAGAGGTTAACCAGTTTATCGGCAACAAGATCGTAGGGCCGCTCTTTCTGGGCCAGCAGGGCAACCACATCTCTCCGCGAACCGTTCAGCATCTCTTCAAGCAATACGCTCCTTCCGGGATTACGCCGCATAAAATCCGCCATTCCTATGCGAGCGAACTCTATCGCCGTTCAAAGAACCTCCGTGTCGTGCAGGAGAACCTGGGGCACTCCTCCATCAAGACGACCGAGATCTACCTGCACACCGACATCGACGAGCGTAAACGCGTCTATCAGCAGTATTTCCCGCTCTCGAACGGGAAAAAAGAGGAGTGATCCGGCCCGGTGGACGATCTGGATAAACTGCATGATGCTATATGGGTGGCGGCCGACGTGGCACTCCATTGCGCAGGCGTGCCGGGTGGGGGTTCCCGGCACCTGCACAGGTTTATTTGCCCCGTTTCCGCGTCGAGGGCCGGGAATTTATTGATCCGCGTCCTCATCTTCGCGAAAAAACCTGTCTCGTCCCAGGGCATTCCCTCGCCTTTGTCCCCTTCCCCTTCCCCCGGGAACGCTCAAATCACTGGAGTGTCTATCAGTCTATATGCGCTACATCGTCACGGGCGGGGCGGGGTTCATTGGGTCCAACCTCGCAGAGCAGCTGGCACGCGACGGTCACGAAGTCGTAATCTTCGATGACCTCTCCGCCGGGCGGCGGGAAAACATCGAGCATCTCCTGGCTCATCCCCGGGTGACGTTCATCGAGGGGAGCGTCACCGATCTTTCCCTGCTCATCGATGCCTGCGCCGGGGCGGACGGCATATTTCACCAGGCCGCTATCGCCTCGGTCCCCCGCTCCGTAAAAGATCCCCTCGAGACTAACGCGGTGAATGTAGGGGGCACCCTGAACGTTCTCTGGGCCGCAAAAGAGTGCGGCGTCCCGACGGTCGTGGCGGCATCCACCTCGGCGATATATGGTGACGATCCTGTCTTCCCCAAACTCGAGACGATGGCGCCGGGGCCGCTCTCTCCCTACGCGGTCTCAAAGCTTGCAGGAGAATACTACGGGAAGGTCTTCGCCGACCTCTACGGTATCCGGACGGTCTTCTTGCGCTACTTCAACGTCTTCGGTCCCCGGCAGGACCCAAACTCCGAGTACGCGGCGGTGATCCCGAAGTTCATCACCCGCCTGCTCGAGGATAAGCCGCCGGTCATCTACGGCGACGGAGAGCAGACCCGTGACTTCATCTCTGTCGCCGACGTGGCGCGGGCGAACATCCTGGCGATGGAGGGCGACGCCTCCGGTGTCTTCAACATCGCCGGAGGCCGCCGGATCAGTCTGAACCATCTTGCGTCCATACTCGCAGAGGTCACCGGCATACACCGCCGGCCGATATACGAACCCCCGCGGGCGGGGGACGTGCGCGACTCGCTCGCCGACATATCCCGGGCGGGGGATTCCTTCGGGTTCTCTCCACGCTGCACGCTTGAAGCGGGGCTCCGCGAAACCGTGGCATGGTTCAGGGATGCCGGTCGGTAACCGCTCCTGTGAGCCCCGCCAATCGATCCGGGGCCGCTCTGCTCCCCGGCCCGGAAGGTGCAGGAACCTATATATTGTTACTCCACAGTATCGGGGGCGAGGTGAAGACGTATGCCCCAATTGGTTACACCGGAGACGCCCCGTAAGGGCAATGGCAGAGATACGTCACGGGCGTACAGCCACGTCGCCACGGAGGGTCCGCATGACCCGGCCGCCCTGAACAACCGGGGTGTGGCGCTTGAGAGGCAGGGACGCTACGAAGAAGCGCTCGCTGCATTCAGTGTGGCGATACTCTGCGACAACGATGATGTCTACGCCTGGAACAACCGGGCGGTGATCCTCGCCCGGCTCGACCGCCCCCAGGAAGCGGCCCTTGCGTGCAGGCAGGCGCTCACGATCGACCGGTCGTGCATCTTCGCTCTGGTGACATACGGCATGGTGCTCGGGAGGCTCGGGAACTACCGTGAGGCGGAACAGGCTCTTGCAGTCGCAGAAGACCTCGACCCGCAGGCCCGGGCGCTTTACCCCGGGAACTCGACGATGACCCGGGTTTGATTGAGCAGGAACACTCTTTTTTCCAGGGTTCGGTGGCCGATATATTCCCGGGTGCGATACGGCTCATTGGGTTCGTCCGAACCCCCGGAGAACCTTACGCTTTTATCCTCCCTGCTGCATAACGTACACAATCGAGTGCCTCCGGCACGGAGTCATCCCATGAAGACGCTCATACTTGCAGGCGGGAGCGGCACCCGCCTCTTCCCCCTCTCACGGGAACACTATCCGAAACAGTTCATCCCGCTCGTCGACGACGAGTCCCTCTTCCAGAAGACCGTGAAGAGGTCGCTCCTCTTCTCCTCGCCCCAGGAGATCGCCATCGTCACCAACACCGACCACAAGTTCCTGGTCAGAGACCAGCTCGCCGCCATCGGGTGCGACTGTCGTGTCCTCGTGGAGCCGGTGGGCAGGAACACCCTGCCGGCGATCTACTACGGCGTCCGCGAGATCGCCGGGGAGGGCGGGCCGGAGACGGTCGCGGTTCTCCCCTCGGATCACCTGATCACCGCGACGGGGCAGTTCCGCGATGCATTCCGGCGGGCGGAGCGGCTTACTAAGGACTACCTGGTGGTCTTCGGGGTGCGGCCGACCTCGCCCCACACCGGATACGGCTATATCCGCCCCGGAGAGCCTCTCGCGGACGGCTCTCTCGTGGACGCCTTCGTCGAGAAACCGGACCTCTCCACCGCGGAGAGGTATGTCGCCGACGGCTACCTCTGGAACTCCGGGATGTTCTGTTTTGATTCCGGCCTCTTCCTCTCCGAGTGCGAGGCGTGCGCGCCGGAGGTGGTCCGGGCGTTCGATCTCCCTGTAGGGGAGGCCTACGGCGCAACCCCCGCCCTCTCCATCGATTACGGGATCATGGAGAAGACGCGGCGGGCGGCGGTCGTGCCGCTTGAGTGCGACTGGAGCGATGTGGGGAATTTCGACGCGCTTTACGCTGCTCTCCAGAAGAACGGGGGCGGTAACGCGGTCAGGGGCGAGCATATCGGGATCGACTCCTCCGAGAACCTGATCATCGCCGATCGTCTGGTCGCCACCGTCGGGGTCCACAACCTCGCCATCGTCGAGACGAAGGACGCGATTCTGGTTGCCGACCGGGACCAGGCCCAGCGCGTGGGCGAGATTGCAAAGGCCCTCCGCGAGAAGGGGGACTCGCGCGCTCTCTTCCACACGCAGGTTCACCGGCCATGGGGCTCCTACACGAACCTGGAGGAGGGGCAGTCGTATAAGATCAAGCGCGTCACCGTCCCCCCGAATCGCCGTCTCTCCCTCCAGATGCACCACCACCGTTCCGAGCACTGGGTGGTCGTCACCGGGTGCGCCGAGGTGACGATCGGCGATGCGACCTACCTTCTGCGGAACGGCGAGTCCACGTTCGTTCCGGCGGGGACCATCCACCGGCTCGCGAACCCCGGCCTCCTGCCGCTAGAACTGATCGAGGTGCAGATCGGGGAGTACACCGGAGAGGACGACATCGTCCGGTACGAGGACGACTTCGAGCGAACGTGAGCGGACGGAAGATCCTCCCCCCTCCTCCTGCCCGCGACCAAACCGATATAATCCCGCGGTACATAAAATATAGGAGCCGATGCCGAGGGTATCGGTGGTTTAGATTTGTTTCTCGTACCCCCGTAGTGTAGTGGTCAATCATGCAGGACTTTGGATCCGGCGACGGCGGTTCGAATCCGCCCGGGGGTATTACGTCCGGTCATTCCTCCCTTCTTCCGGCAAAAAGGCTGTCGCACCGATGAATCCTGAAGCCGTCCCGGCATCTTGTGATATGGGTTCATCCCCGGCGGGCAATACGAAGACGCTGCATGCTGCCGCCACCGTCGATACCTTTTTTGCGCCCGCTCCCCTTCCGCCTCCCGGTGCCATCGAGTATGACCGATACGAGGATACGATCTATCCATGCCCGCGAGATCCTGGACTCAAGAGGTAACCCGACCGTTGAAGCGGATGTCACGCTCGCCGGCGGGGCGTCCGGACGTGCCGCGGCCCCATCCGGCGCATCGACCGGGAAGCACGAGGCCGTCGAACTCCGCGACGGTGTAAAGGATCGATACGGCGGCAAAGGGGTGCAGCGACCCGTCGCCCGGGTCAACGGCGAGATCGCCGCCACCCTGCAGGGCATGGACGCCCGCGAGCAGGCGGCGGTGGACGAGGCCCTTATCGATCTTGACGGAACACCGAATAAGCGGAACCTCGGCGCCAACGCCACGCTCGCGGTCTCCATGGCCGTCGCCCGTGCGGCCGCCGCCGCGGAGGGCCTCTGGCTCTGGGAGTACCTGGGCGACCCCCTAAAGCCGCTCCTCCCCGTCCCGATGATGAACATCCTCAACGGCGGGGTTCATGCCGGCTGGCAGGGGCCGGATTTCCAGGAGTACATGATCGCTCCCTACGGCGCTCCGGGCGTCGCGGAAGCGGTCCGGTGGGGGAGCGAGATCTACCATGCGCTCAAAGAGATCCTCAAGGCGCGGGGCTACACGACCGGCGTCGGTGACGAAGGCGGGTTTGCCCCCGCAGTTTCCACGAACACCGAACCGCTCGACCTGATCGTGGAGGCGATTGAGCGGGCCGGGTATGCGCCCGGTCGGGAGATCGGGCTCGCCCTCGACCCGGCATCGAGCGCGTTCTATAACAACGGTGTCTATAACCTCAGGACCGAAGGGCTGACCCTGACCGCTGCCGAGATGGTGGACCGGTACCGCGACCTCACTGCGGCATACCCGGTCATCGTCATCGAGGACGGCCTTGCCGAGGACGACTGGGACGGCTGGCGGCTGCTGACGAAGGAGATCGGTGATCGGGTGGAACTCGTCGGCGACGACCTCTTTGTTACGAACGTCGACCGGATCGATCAGGGCATCCGGAAGGGGGCCGCCAACGCCGTCCTGATCAAGCCCAACCAGATAGGGACAGTGACCGAGACGATCGCCGCGGTGCGCCTGGCACAGCAGCAGCACTGGGGCGCGATGGTCTCTCACCGGAGCGGCGAGACCGTCGACACGTTCATCGCCGACTTCACCGTCGCCATGCAGACGGGTCACCTCAAGACCGGCGCACCGGCCCGGGGCGAGCGGGTGGAGAAGTACAATCAACTGATAAGGATCGAGGAGGCGGCCGGGGATACGGCCCGGTATGCCGGGAGGAGCGGGTTCGTCCGGTAGGGTGGCGTATGGCCGCGCCCGTGGCGGAGGTGGCCTGCTATGAGCGAATCGCCGCCTTGGCACCGGGGCCGTCCTCCGGTACCGGGAGGCACCCTTCACCCCTGCCAGGGGTCCTGCTCCCTGATGTACTCCTTCAGCCGGCCGGCATGGGGTGATGCCACCATGATCGTGTCGTAGTCCAGGATCTGGTTGTTCAGGTACTGGAGGGTGAGGAGGTCCTCGCCGGTGGAGGTGAGGTGCAGTCCGGCAAAGAAGAAGCCGAGGCTCTCGATCGCGTCCACTACGGCAGCGGTTGCCGGGGCAGTGAGTGGGAGGTGGATGTAGACGGCCTCGAGGCGTCCGGCACGGAGACGGTCGAGTTCGCGCCTGAGCCGGGGGACAAGATCGGTGCCGATGGACCGGAGACGGATCTGGGCCGTCCGGTAGATCTCTTCGACAGTGATCGAGTATTCGCTCTTCTCCGGCTGGTCGGCTGGTGCATCGCCGAGGCCGAAAGGCGGGTGCACGCCGAGGTGATCGTAGATCTCTCGTATCATGCCAGCATGCTGCTTTGGCGGGTAGAGAGCCGGGTGCTCCGGCGGTGAGAGGTAGCGGAATACCGCGAGGATACTCTCCCTGGCCTGGTTATCGCCCGCTATCCTGGTGAACCGGAGCGGCGTGTAACGCGAGAGAAGGAGGGCACACTCGCTCATCCCGAAGGCCCGGCCCGACCGTTGCGAGTAAACGTGGGTGCAGACCGCCTGCCCGGAGAGTGCTGCGAGACCCCGGCGCCTGGCTTCGGCAGCGACGGTTGCCATCAGGTCCGAGAAGACCCGCCGGCTCCGATAGGGCGGGTTCACGAACCCGAGCCCGATCTCGGCCACATTCGGGTCGTCGTAGAAGAGGAGCCCGGCATGGCCGACCACAGCACCCCCGTCGACTGCGACGAACGAGATGAGGTCACCCGATCGGATCAGGCTTTTGAGCACGTCCGGGTGGTAGACCTGTTCATAGCCGTAGGAGTAGCCGTAACTGAAGTAAGCGCACCGTGAGATCTCCACCGCCTCGTCGGGCAGGGTCGGGCGGATCAGCACGGGTCCGGTGGATGCGGCCGGCACCGGAGGGCGGGAGGGGTGTGGGGGCACCCTGCACTCCTTTTCCAGCAGGGTCTCCTTCCCGGCCCAGCCCCTGTTGGTAAAGGCGATCCGGTCCATGACCGCCCGACACCGGGGCAGTACCACTGGAGATCTCTCCGGGTCGAAGGGGATCCCGTGTTCGACGATCCGTGCCTCGAACCGGTCGGCGGCGATCGAGCAGGTGAGCGTTATCTCGCCCTCCATACCAGGCGGGAAAGCGTGGTCGATTATCCAGAGCACCGCCTCCTCGACGCCGAGGGCGAGCTCGTTGACCGTGCCGGGGGGAAGACCGGCCCGGGATGCCGTCTGCGAGACCGCCGACCGGATGGTCCCGAGGAACGCCGGATCGCTCAGGACGGTCACCTGCACCTGCTGTTTCATCGTGGTGGAGGTTTAATCGGGGAGGTCTTGAAGGTAGTGTACTTTGAACGGGTCCTGAAGGTGGGTTATTTCTTCCGCCGCCCCGCAACTCACGCGTGTTGCATAGATTTCTTAAGGCCTCCTTCCAAGATCATGGGTAATCATGGAAAGCGTTGCCCTAGCAATCGAAATTCAGATGAGCCTCCTCCTCTTCCTCGCGCTCGCCGGCTACCTCGTGGCATCCCGGATCAACCAGTCGGCGACGATCGGGGCCATTCTCGTGGGGGTCCTGGTCGGACCGAGCGTGCTCGGCCTGATCACCTACACAGACTTTGTCGCGACCCTGGCACATCTCGGGGCGATCATCCTCCTCTTCGTCATCGGTTTCGAGTTTGATATCAGGGACATCCTCGATGTACGCTACGGTGTCATCGGCCTTGTCGGTGTAATCCTCCCCTGGATCGGCGGCTACGCCACCACTGTCTTCTTCGGGTTCGATTTCGCCAGCGCAGTCTTTGTTGGCACGGCGCTGACCGCGACGAGTATCGCCATCACGGCAAACGTCCTCAAAGAGATCGGCGTGCTCCAGACCCCGGCAGCGAAGGCAATCATCGGCGCCGCAGTCATCGACGATGTCCTCTCCCTCCTGGTGCTTGCCATCGCCACCGACCTGGTGGTGAGCGGGGATGTCTCGGCGGTATCGGTCGGCGTGATGCTCGCCAAGGCTGTGGGATTCATCGTCGTCGCCGGCGCTGTCGGGTATTTCGGCATACGGAAGTTCATCGAGCGAATGGACGCAACTCCTCTGGCGCGGAAGTATCCGGAATTCGTCTTCATCTTTGCCATGATGGTGGCGTTCCTGTATGCGATGCTCGCCGACCTGGTGGGCTTATCAGGCATCATCGGTGCGTTCCTCGCCGGAGTCGCCTTCGCTGGCGTCAGGCTCCAGCAGAGTAAGGGCGTCCACGAGGGCGCCGAGTACTTCCAGATCGTCTTCGCCTCGATCTTCTTCGTGTCGCTTGGAATCCTCGCAGACGTCCGTGCACTCACCTCCGACATGGTCCTCTTCCTCCTGGTGCTGACCCTGGTCGCCATCGCCACCAAGGTCATCGGGTGCGCTCTCCCTGCCCGGGCGATGGGGATGTGCCGGGAGGATTCCCTCATCATCGGGTTCGGGATGGCGCCGCGGGGCGAGGTGGCGATGATCGTCGCCCTGATCGGGCTGGAGTCGGGGCTCATCGGCCAGGGAATCTTTGTGGTGGTCGTCCTGATGAGCCTGCTGACCACCCTCATCACCCCGATCGTCTACCGGAACTGGTTCTTCAAGGGCGCATACTGCACCCCGGAGTGATGCGGGGGAAGATCCCCCTATCTTTTCAAAAGAGTCGTCTCGTCTCCCGATACGCCCGGTTCTCACCAGGCCTCAGTAAACGCCATGTTGGTGTAGATGTCCTCGAGGCGTGCCTTGTGGCCCCGCTCCATCGCCGCGAGGCTCTCGAAGAGTTCGATCTGCTCGGGGTCAACGCTCAGGCTCGCGAGCTGGGTGTACATCTGCATCGCGTCGAGTTCCTTCCGGATCGCGATGACCAGGCCGTCGAGCGGTTTCAAGTCGGCCGAGAGCGGCGGGACCTCCAGGGTGTCGGCGACCTTGTAGTCCCGTTTCGTGTCGAACCCGAGTTTTCCAGGCTCTTTTGTGAGAAAACCCTCGAGGGTCTTCCTGTGCTGGCTCTCCTCGCCGGCAAGCTCGTTGAAGAGGTTCTTTAAGCTCTCATCCGTGACCTTCTCCCTGACCGTGCGGTAGAAGGTGTATGCCTCGATCTCGCGGTCGATGGCATTCGATATGATGGAACGGTATTCTTCGGTGTCCATGACTTCACGCACCGGTGGGACAGTAGCGTTTGAGGTTTTTAAACCTTGTTGGGGGTGGGGTTTGGTAGGGTGTTGGCTCAAGGTGTGAAAGGCCTGCAGGTCTTCATGTGTAGTTATCAAGGCAAGCGACGATTGGGGAGGAAGCCCGTCATGACGCCCCTCAGATTACGTCTAACACGGATTTCGAGGGGATATCGCCACGCACTGCCCCCGCCCCACAGGGGCGGGGGAGGAGGCCGAAGGCCGGGTGGGGTGGGGGTTACAGGTTAGCCTTACGGGGTAGAGACAGGGGAGGGGGTGTGCCCCTCCCCGCGAGCCGCCACCCCCAGGGGCGATATCCCCATGAAATCCGTGCCGGGTGTCGCTCGCCTGCTGCCATCCTCGGCTGCTTACATTTTGGTCCTGAGCGCGACAGTCTGAAAGGCACGATGGACGGCACGTCCATCGCAAGTCATACCTGATGGTGACTAAGCTCCGGTCTTAACGAATCGTCACCACACCTGGTGGGTGACTGCGCTCCAATTTCAATGAGCCGTCACAAGTCGCACCTTTAGTGCTCCCACTCCGACCCTTCGGGCCGTCGCGCCTCAAATTTCCTCGCAAAAAAAAGATTAAATAAACCGGGGCTTCCGCGAGAGAAGCTTCGGCGTGTAGAGCGGCCGGAAGGGCTTTCCGGCGGTCTCCATCTTCACCGCCTGGACGAGTTCGCTCTCGGTCATCGACTCCTTGCAGGGTTTCTTCTTCTCCGAGAGTTTCCGGATCGTGACCATGAGCCGGCCGGTCTCGGCCTCCTGGTCGCCGATCACCGCGACGTAGGGCACCCAGTCCATCCCGGCCTCGCGGATCTTCTTGTTCACGCTCTCGTCCCGGTCGTCGACATCCGCCCGGATGCCGGCCGCGTTCAGCCGGGTGCCGATCTCTTCCGCGAAACAGACATGCCGCTCCGCCACCGGCACCAGCCTGACCTGGGTCGGGGCGAGCCAGGTCGGGAACGAGGGAACCTCCTGTGCCGCGGTGCCCTCAAGCATCGCGCAGATCACCCGCTCGATCGAGCCCGTCGGCGAGCAGTGGAGGATCGGGGGATGAACCTCCGTTCCGTCCGGGGCGTAGTACTTGATATCGAACCGGTCGGCGCTCTCCACGTCGATCTGGACGGTCGGGTTCTCGATAGGTCTCCCCTGTGCATCGATCGCCGCGAGATCGACTTTAGCGATCCAGTAGTGGGTCCGCTCCGAGAGAACCTCAATCAGCATCGGTACGCCCGACTTCGCGACGATCCCCTTCACCCAGAGTTCATACTGGTCGAAGAAGTCGCGGGTGCACCGGAAGACCCCGACGAGCGGGGTCTCGAGATCCTCGCCGGTCTTCCAGCCTATCGCGAGCTGCTCCTCGAACGCCGTGAGCGCCCCGTCCGCGTCCCGGCAGAGGGTGTGCATGTCGGGCATTGTGAAGGCACGGAGACGCTTCAGCCCGATAACCTCGCCCTTCTGCTCGTGGCGGAACGAGTAGGTCGAGAGTTCGTAGAGTTTCAGCGGGAGGGTGTTTGGCGAGATGTGCATGTCGTGCATGATCGAGAACATCCCGAAACACGCCGCGAACCGGAGCATCATGTCGCGGTTGCCGCTCTTGAACCGGTACTGCCGCTCCCCGAACTTGGCCGCGTGCTCTGCAATCGCCTTGTCGCCGAGATCGTACATCACCGGGGTCTCGACCGGCATCCCGCCGTACTCGAGCACCTGGGTGAGGACGTAGTCGGAGAGAAGGTCGCGGATCAGCTTCCCCCGGGGCATCCAGCGGTGGTTTCCGACATCCGCGCGTGGTTCATAGTCCACGAGTTCCTTCGCGCGCATCAGGTCGACGTGCACCGGCTCGGCCCCTTCCGGCCCCGGGTACCCGAGCTCTTTCTTGATCAGGGAGGCGAAGGGCGTATCCTCCTTCGCGTATTCCGCCGCGTCTCTCCGCTCCCCCTCGGGGGTGAAGACGAAGAACTCGTGCTCGATCTCCGCTTTAGGTGCGGTCGCTGCCCCCTCGCCCGGCACAATCGTCCGGGAGAGTTCCGAGAGCGGGTGGCCCTTGCAGGAGAGCGAGAAGGCCTTGTACCATCCGAACGGGGCTCGTTTCACAACAAAGCCACCCTCAGCGTTCAGAACTTCCTCGATGCTCTTAAGGACGCTCACCGCCGCATCCGGCGATGCCAGATCGGAGGAGAGGTGAGCATAGGGGTAGATCATGATATTGGTGGTGCCGAGCTGCCGGGCGGTGGTGACGATCTCGTTTGCCGCCTGCCTGACGGCATCCTCGATGTTCTCTTCGTCGACAGACTCAACCGCGCAGAAGACGGCGAGCGCCTCATCGAGGGCGTCCTTTTGGACGGCGTCCTCTTCGGCGACCTTCGTCTTCTTCCGGGCCTCGTATTCGATATGATCAGAGTGAATCAGAAGAAGTCGCATTGGTTATCCCCAGTTGAATCGTTCAATATCTGTTTTCCTGATATATAGTGCATGACGCTCGGGGGAGAAGGAGCACGCGCCCCGGGCTCCCGATCCTGCCGGATTTCCGGCATCACTCCTGTGCGCGGCGCGCATTCTCGTGGTAGCGGGAGAGAGTTGCCTGCTGCTGGTCCATATACTTCGCGTCCTGCTTCATGTTGTAGGGACGCGCGGCACGATCCGTCCGGTAGAAGACCAACTGCCCGATCGGCATCCCCGCATAGACCCGGACCGGCCGGGAGTTCACGTTGCACATCTCGAGCGTTATCGTCCCCCGGAACCCCGCGTCGATCCAGCCCCCTGTCTGGTGGAGCTCGATCCCGAGGCGAGCGATGCTGCTCTTCCCCTCGATGCTCGCCACGACGTCGTCGGGGAGCGCGATCGACTCCAGGGTCTCAGCAAGGAGGAACCGGCCCGGTGCAAGGACGATCGAGTCGGCCACCGTCTCTTCGGTCTCAGCGCAGACGGTCTCTCTGTCGTAGGGATCGATCACGGTCTCTCCCGGGACGTACCAGACAAAGTGGGAACCGAGCCTGATATCCAGGGAGTTTGGCTGGATCAGGGAGGGATCGAAAGGATCTACCTGGATATGCCCGCGCCTGATCCGATCTTCTATCTGCCAGTCGACAAGAATCATTCTAATAAATCTCTCCCGCAACCTATTCTTTGTTTTCGAGGTGCCACTCCGTCCGGCGCATCAACCCGTGAAGCGTGCTCGCTTCGCGGATCGTCAGCTTCGTCCGGCCGAGCACCCGGCGGATCAGGGTCATCGTGTTCTCCCGCTTGAAGTCCGGGTGGTCGACCCGGTCGAGGAATGCGCTGATGTGCCGGTAGAGCGAGTCCATCTCGACGGGGCTCGCGAGCGGGTAGGTCCCGCGCGGCAGGTTCGCAAGTTCGTAGCAGAGGATGCCCACCGCGTGGGAGAGGTTGAGGATCGGGTAGATCTCTGAAGTCGGAATGGTGCAGATGAGGTTTGCCCGTTTGAGCTCGGTGTTCGCAAGCCCCCAGTTCTCCCGCCCGAAGAGGATCGCGACCGTCCCGTCGATATCGGCGACGATCTCCCTGACCTCCGCCGGCGCGTAGTAAGGCATCCGCATCGGGGTGCAGACCGACTTGCTCACCTCGCCGGTCGTCGCGACCACGAAGTCGAACTCCCGGTAGACCTCCTCGACCGTCATTCGCCGGGCGCCGTCGAGGACGTCCCGGGCGTGGGAGGCGCGCATGGTCGCGTCGTCGCCGAGCGTGCAGGGGTTGACGAGAGCCAGCCGGGTGAACCCGAAGTTCTTCATCACCCGCGCGGTAAACCCGACGTTCCCCTCGTAGAGAGGTTCGATCAGGACGATCGAGATCTCAGGCATACCTTACTGTACCGCCCGGACCGTCGCCCGGAGCACGTCGATCCCTTCCTCGTAGACGGCGTTCCCCACGACGATTGTATCGGCATACCGGCCCATCTCCGCCGCCTGCTCGGCCGAACGGATCCCGCCGCCGTAGTAGAGGGTGGCGTGCTCGATCGCCTCGGCCGCCGCCTTCACGATCGTCGGGTCTCCGTAGGTTCCGCTGTACTCGATGTAGACGATCGGGAACCGGAAGTAGCGATCCGCCACTTCCGCGAACGCGGCCACGTCCTCCCCCGAGAGTGCGCAGTTCGCCCCCGTCACCCGGCCGACGGCCGAGTTCGGGTTGAGGACGATGTAGGCCTCGGGCACCACCATCTCCCAGTCGATGCTGCTCGCCTGGCGCAGCCAGGCATAGTGCTTCCCGACGAGCCAGCGGACGTCGTTTGCGTTCATCACGCTCGGCACGAAGAGGTGGTCGATCCCATTGAAGATGGCGCAGTCGGGGCTCGCCGGTTCCACCACCAGCGGCAGTCCGTAGGAGGAGACCAGATCCAGGAGTTCATGGAGGTTCTCCTGCGTCACGTTCAGCGTGCCCGAGAGCATCAGGGCGTCGGTTCCGCTCGTCGCGATATCTTCGGCGGCTCCCTTTGGGAGGCGTTTGTCGGGGTCCAGTTTTGTTACGTGTGCCCAGGTCTTCCAGTTCGCATGCATGGTGTCACTTCAGGTGGCCGATGTAGTCGTGGAGCCTGGCCTTCGGGATTCCGGTGATGGTAGCGGTCTCATCTGGATCGGCTTCACGGAGCGTAGCGGCGTCATAGATGCCTGCAAGGTAGAGCCTGTCCACGGTCGCTTCACCGAGCCCGGGGATCTCCAGGAGTTCGTTTCGTCCGCGCTCAAACATCGCTTTGGATATCTTCTGGGGTGTGCGGCGCCCGAGGCGCCTACAGACCAGATCCACATGTTTATGTATGGTCTCCGGATTAATGCCGGTTTTGCTTGCAAGGTAGGGGATGGGGAGGTAACAGAGATCGTCGGGACTCGAGACGCCGCCTGCCTGGTACTTCTTCAGGCTGATTGCGGGAACCCCGGCCTCCCGGAGGGCGCGCTCGTTGCAGAGCCCGCGGGCCGCGTCCAGGAGTTCGGTTCCGGAGGTCTCAGGTATCCCGGCCTTCTTGATCGCCGCAACGTCGGCGAGCGAGAGTGCCTGGATGTCGCCGATCCCCTGTTCGAGGAGGTTTCGGATGATCTTCGCGTGGCTCCGCCCCTTCCTCGGCGGGACGATCTTTCTGACGAACTTCCTGAGTTCCGAACGACGGCGGAGAACCTCAAGGGCATCTTCCGCCTCTTTCGTGAGTTGCGCAGCCTCGCTTGTGTCGGCGCCGACGGTCTTCGCGAGATCTTCAGGCTGCATGCCCGCGATCTCGGAGACCGTGTAGATGTGGTGCGCGTGCAGGCGGTGCATGAGGTCGTCGGTCATCGAGGGCATCATCCGGAGCGCCTCGACGTTCGAGGTGATATGACTGCAGAGTGGGCAACCAATGTCCCACGGGCGTGCGCCTTTCCGGATCAGGCGGACGTGGGATAGGTTGTGCTCTCCGCAGGTCGCTTCGACCCTGATTGCCTTGCCCCAGGTGCTGCCGGGCAGGCTGATGTTGAACCGGCACTCGGGGTAGCCGGTGCACCCGATGAACTGGGAGACCCCGATGTGCCGGATCCGGAGATCGTGGCCGCAGGCGGGGCAGGGGCCGACAGTATGCTCCTCGGCGGTCTGCTCCATGATCTCGCTGCCGATCTCCGACGCGTGCGCCTCGAGATTGTCGAAGACCCGGTGCAGCATCTCGCGGGACTCGGTGACGACGTCGTCGCGGGAGCGCCGGCTCTCCTTGATGAGCTGCATGTGCTCCTCAAGCGTCCGGGTCATCTCCGATTCTGTGATCGTCTCGGCGTGGTTGTCGAGCGCGTCTATGACCGCCCGGCCGACGAGGGTTGGGCGGAGGGGGTTGCCCTCCACGTAGCGGCGGGAGACGAGTTTGCCGATCACCTCGTGCCGGGTGCTCTTCGTTCCGAGGCCGAGTTCCTCCATCACCTGGATGAGCCTGCTCTGCGAATAGCGCGCCGGCGGCTGCGTCTCCTTCTCCTCGAGACTCACCTTCTTGATCGGCAGCCGTTCACCCGGGGCGAGCACCGGGAGGATGTTCTCCTTCGCCTCTGAGTAGGGGTAGACCCGGCGCCATCCGGCGTAGAGGAGCCTGCCGCCCGTGGCCTTGTAGGACTCGCCGGAGGCATCGAAGGTGCATCGCGTGGTCGCCCAGTTCGCGTCGGGGGAGAGGGTCGCGAGGAACCGGCGCACGACCAGTTCGTAGACCTTCCATCGGTCCTGCCCGAGCGCTTCGCGGGTCGCCGCCCCCGCAGGGTGGATCGGGGGGTGGTCGGTGCTCTCCTTCTTGCCCCGGGTCGGGACGGGCCGCCGGTTCTGCTGCACCCAGGCGACGTCCTTATCGAAGGCCCCTCCTTTGAGGGTATCGAGGATCGCGTTCAGGTTCAACGACTTCGGGTAGACCGTGTTGTCGGTCCTCGGGTAGGAGATGTACCCGTTCATATAGAGGTCTTCAGCGATTCGCATCGCGTTCGCCGCCGAGAGGCCCAGGCGGCTCGCCGCGACGATGAACGTCGTGGTGTCGAACGGTGTTGGAGCCCGGTCGTTCTTCTGCCCCTCTTTCACGTCCGTGACGACGAGCGGCTCCTCTGTCCCCGCCTCGGCGGCGAGGGCCGCTTCGTGGTCGGTGAACCGCCCTGCGGTGTGCCGCGCCTCGATCGCTACACCGTCCTTCTCGGTGTCGAGCGAGAGCATCCAGTAGGTCTGGGGGACGAACTTCTCGATCTCGCGCTCCCTCTCAACGATCATGGCGAGCGTCGGGCTCTGGACCCGGCCGACGGAGAGGATGTTCGTGCCGCCCCGCCGTGCCGCGAGGCTGATGAACCGGGTCAGCGACGCGCCCCACATCAGGTCGATCGCCTGGCGGGCCTCGCCGGCGGCCGCGAGGTCGAAGTCGAGGTCGGTCAGGTTCTCGAAGGCGGAGCGGATCTCCGCCGGGGTTATCGCGGAGAACCGGGCCCTGTTGATCGTGACGCCGGGGTTCACCGCACGGACGAGTTCGTAGGCCTCTTTCCCGATCAGTTCTCCTTCCGTATCGTAATCAGTGGCAATCGTGACGAGATCCGCCTTCTTCGAGAGTTTCTGGATGAGGTTGACGATCTTCTTCTCGGTCGGCTTCTTGATGATCCCCGCGTCGATGAGGCTTCGTGGTGTATGGATCTCGCTCCGCCAGTTCGTGTAGCCGGGCTCGAAGTCCACCTCCACGACGTGCCCTTTGAGGCCGACCACCGTCTTCGTGTCGAAGGAGTAGGTGGATACGTTTCCGTCCTTCGTCGTCCGCACCTTCTCGCTGTCGGCGAGGATCTGCGCGATCCGGTTTGCCGAGATGTTCTTCTCTGCAATGATCAGATGCACTGCGTATTACACCCCGCCTGTGTCGATGTATTCGGATACGATGCGGCCGAGTTCCCGTGGGTCAGCCCGCCCGCGGGTCTCCTTCATCACCTGCCCCACGAGGTAGTTCAGGGCCCCCTTCTTGCCGGCCCGGTAGTCCTCCACGGCCTGTGGGTTCGCGGCGACCACCTTCTGCACGACCTGCGTGAACTCGCCTTCCTTGGCCCTGGTGAGCCCCTCGCGCTCCACGATCGTGGCGGGAGGTTCGCAGGCTCTCCCGGCGGTGCAGGCATCAAGCATCTCACGCAGAACCTGGACGCCGGCCGCATCGGTGATCGTCTCCGTCCGCAGAAGCGCGAGGAGTTCCGCGACACGCTCGGCCGGGACGGCGGCGATGCTCATCTCGCGGTAGTTGAGTTCCCCGAGAAGCGTGTCGGCCACCCATGTGGCGGCGAGGACGGGCTCGGCGTGAGCGACCGCCTCGTAGAAGTCGGCGAGTTTCGGGTCGCCGGTCAGCGTCCGGGCGTGGTTGAGCGATATGCCGTACTGCGCCATGAACCGGTTCTTACGGGCGACGGGCAGTTCGGGGAGATCGATCGCCTCGACCCATCCCGCGACCTGGAGCGGCCGGAGATCGGGCTCGGGGAAGTAGCGGTAGTCCTGCGCCTCTTCCTTGCTGCGGGCGGAGGTGGTGATCCCGCTCCCTTCCACGAAGTGCCGGGTCTCTCGCGCCACCTTCTGGCCGCGCCGGAGCAGGTTCTTCTGCCGGGTCATCTCGAAGGTGAGGGCTTTCTCGACGCCCTTGTAGGAGGAGATGTTCTTGACCTCGACCCGTTCGGAGCCCTCCATCGATATGTTTGCATCCACGCGGAGGCTACCCTCCCGCTCGCCGTCGAAGACACCGAGATACTCGAGGATCGTCCGGAGTTTGTTGAGGAACCGGCGCGCCTCCTGTGGTGAGCGCATGTCCGGTTCGGTGACGATCTCAAGGAGGGGGATGCCCGATCGGTTGTAGTCGACGAGCGAGTACTTCGACCCGCCTGCGATGTGGATGAGCCTTCCGGGGTCTTCTTCGAGGTGCGCCCGGGTGATCCGGACGATCTTCTCGTGCCCCTCGTCGTCCTCGATCTCGACCGTCCCCTCCACCGCGAGCGGTCTGTCGCTCTGGGTGATCTGGTAGGCCTTTGCGAGATCGGGGTAGAAGTAGTTCTTCCGGGCGAACTCCGACTCTTCCGGGACTCTCATATCGAGGGCTTTTGCCACCTTGAGACCGTACTCGACCGCCTTTCTGTTCAAGCGCGGGAGCGCGCCGGGGAGGCCGAGACAGACCGGACAGCAGTGTGTGTTCGGCTCGTCGTCGCGGTAGTCGGTCGAGCACCCGCAGAAGAGTTTTGTCGCGGTCGAGAGCTGGACGTGGATCTCGAGCCCGACGATCGTCTTCATGCCCTCACCTCCTGCTCGTAGGCATAGGCAGCGTCGACGACACGCTCGTCCTCGAACTCCCTTCCCATGATCTGGAGGCCCACGGGAAGGCCGTTCACCCTGCCGCACGGAACAGATATCGCCGGGATACCGGCGAGGTTCGCGGGGGCCGTGAGGATGTCTGAGAGGTACATCGAGATCGGGTCGGTCTTCTCGCCGAGGCGGAAGGCGACCGTCGGCATAGTCGGACCGGCGATGATATCTACCTCGCGGAACGCCCGCTCGAAGTCCTCTCTGATGTTACGGCGGGCTATCTGCGCCTTCGCGTAGTACCGGCCGGCGTAGCCTGCCGAGAGCGCGAAGGTTCCGAGCATGATCCGGCGCCGGACCTCCGTGCCGAACATCTCCTGCCTTAGATCCTGGTAGGCCTCGTGCCATGACTTCCTGGTGTCGACCGCCGGGCCGTAGCGGACGCCGTCGAACCGCGCGAGGTTCGAGGAGGCCTCGCTCGTGCAGATGACATAGTATGCGGCAAGCGCGTGCCGCATCCCGGGGATGCTCACCGGTACCGTGCTGGCCCCGAGCCCTTCCAGGACCCCGATGGCGTCGCGGACACTCTCTCCCACGCGGGGATCGACGCCTTCGCCGAAGTACTCTTCGGGTATCCCGATCCTGAGCCCTTTGACCTCGGCTACAGGCCGGTGGTCGTACGGGCGGTCGAGCATCGTCGAGTCGCGGGGGTCGTAGTGCGCGATCACCGACATCAGCCTCGATACATCCTCGACCGTCCGTGCCATCGGCCCGACCTGTTCGAGGGAGTTTGCGTAGGCGATGAGACCGTAGCGGGAGACCCGGCCGTAGGTGGGCTTGAGGCCCACGATCCCGCAGAACGCCGCGGGGCACCGGATCGAGCCGCCGGTATCGGTGCCGAGCGCCATCGGGACGAGGCCCGCGGCGACGGCGGAGGCGCTCCCGCCGGACGATCCGCCGGGCACCCGTGTTAGGTCGACCGGGTTTTTGGTGGGGCCGAACGCGCTCGTCTCGGTGGTGGAGCCCATCCCGAACTCGTCCATGTTGGTCTTGCCGACGATCGCGGCGCCTGCTCTCCTGAGGAGGTCCACGACGTGGGCGTCATACGGCGGGACGTAGCCATCGAGGATCTTCGACCCGCAGGTGGTCCGTATCCCGAATGTCGATATGTTGTCCTTGACCGCGACGGCGGTGCCGGCGAGCGGACCGTCACCGAACGGCGCTTCGGCGCAGGTGGTGATGAAGGCGTTATACCGGTCGTCCGGCGAGAAGTTCAGGGTTCCCGCCACTCACATCACCCTCGGTGCCTTGATAAACCCGTTCTCGGTCGATCCTGCGTTTGCGACCGCCTCTTCCTGCGAGAGGCAGGGATCGGGCTCGTCGTCCCGAAAGACGTTCACGACCCGGGTATCTGGGGCGTTCTCGCCCTCGACGGTATCGAGAACCTCGAAGTACTCGAGGATCGCGTTGAATTGTCTGGTGAACTCCGGCACCTCGTCTTTTGATATCCCGATGTCCGCAAGTTCCGCTATATGTTCAATATCGCTCTCAGTAATCATGTTCCGCCCTGCTGATCTCCGTTAAGTACCCTTGTACCGACTTTTTATAACCATTTGTACGTGAAAGTTGTTGGATTGTCCGCCAGATCCCGCTCCCGTACTGCATCGCTTTCTTCTCGGCCCTGGCGATCTCGGCGGGAATGTGCCGCTGTGCAACCTCCCTCAGGGGGCGCTTCCTCACCCCGCCGCGCACCCGCTCGGCGGCCGGGATCGACCTTGCGGCGCGCACCACCCGGAGATCGAGATACGGCATCGAGATGTATGTGCCGTGGAGCGCCGCAACCGCCTGGTCCCGCGCCCTCTGGCGTCCATGGTCCGCGAAGTCCCGTTCGAGTTCCGCCGCGAGGTTGCTGGAGGTGAGGTAGCGGGCGTAGCCGCCGAAGAGTTCGTCCGCCCCCTGCCCGGCGAGGATACGGGTGTGTCCGTGCTCTTCTGCCCACGCGGCGACGAAGGAGAGGGTCGTCGCGATCGAGGCCTCGACGGGGTTTTCCGGGTCGGGGATGACCCGGACGACGCGGGCGAGTACCTCCGCGACCTCGTCCACGGTCGGGGTGACGACATCGAGGTCGAGTCCCATCATCCTTGCAGCTTTCTCTGCCCACACGGCATCGTGCGACCCGTGGAGCCCCACCGCCACGCAGGGGAGGCCGGCGAACGCGGCGATGAGGGCTGAATCCACGCCGCCGGAGAACGCCACCACCCCTTCGTCGCTCCGGAGGCTGATCGCGGTGACGATCGCCTCCTCGAGTGTGCAGGGCACCGGATCGGGTGCTATCCGGGCAACCTCCCGCCCGCCGCAGTATACGGTTCCCGGCGGAACCGGGCCGGGGACGATCCCGAGTGCGTCGCGGGCGATGTAATCACCATAGGTGAGCAGGAACTCGCCGCCGCACCGGGCGAGAGCCTCCGGCTCCTCGTTGAGCATCCGCTCCACGTCGGCAGGGGAGAGCCGCACCCCGTCACGCTCGATCCAGCCCGTCAGGTTCATGGTCGGCATATTCCGTAATCCGGCAGGTATCGCCATGAGGTTCACGCGGTACGCGGATGCCTCAAAAAACGGATCCGTGTCAGTGTTTGCACTGTTGGACTATAAATGTGCGTACACCGGCCGGCGCGAAATGCGGGCGGTTGGGGGGTTTCCGCCTGAATCTGTCACCCCCGGGCGGATATGGCGATCCTGGCAGGACGCAGCGTCACCTCGGGCGCGTGGCCCTCGGCAAAGGTGAGCGTCACCCGGCCGTCTCTGGAGGAGGACGTGCAGTTAACGACATTGGCATATGTCCTTGTCTCGTGTAGCGTCTCGTTGCACGCCTCCCAGAGTGGCGTGTTCAGCGGAACCGGGAGGCCTGTATTGACCACGATTTCAATCGTGGGCGGTGACTGGGAAGTCCGGTTGATCTTCATCGTCTCCACCGACGTATCGAGCGAAAGCGTCCCCCCACGCCGTTCCCGCTCGCGAACGTCTGCTCCCACGAGAATCCCTGGGCGCTGGAGGTGATCGGGAGACGGCTGCTTGAAGCGCACGAACGCGCCCTCTGGGATGCCGATCCGGATGTTCTCGAAGGGTTGCGGGCGGCGTACCTGGAGATGGAGGGCTGGATCGAGGACCGGATGGGCGATGCCGGAGGCGACGTCCCGAGCGGTGTGGTTCGCGTGGTGACCGTGGGGGATGTAAAAACACTGCGGGGAGCACGGGAGAAGGAGTGAGCGGCGTGAAGACGGCGATGGCGACACCCGTTAACGCGTCGCGCTCCACCGGTAATCGTCTTCGTGCGGCACATTTCCGCTCCCCTTCATTCCTGTTTTCGCAGTCTGAGCAGACATACTGTGAGAAGCAGTGCACCCGCTGCAGAAACTACCTCAAATCCCGGCGACGCGGGTGCCGCCGGGTCTTCGAGTTGGATTGCAGACAGGTCGTTTCCATCGCTCACGACAATCGTTCTGCCGTCGGGAGACCACTGCTGCATCATGAATGCCGGGTTATCGGGGCCGAGGGGTGCGAGGTCGGAACCGTTGCTCATCATCACCCAGAGCGTCTGGTCCCGCGATTCCGACCGGAAGGCGATCCTAGTACCGTCCTGCGACCAGACCGGTGATTTGTCCCGGTTTCCGGTTGTCAATTGCTCCGAACACGATCCGTCGCTATCGATAACCCAGAGAGAGAACTCCGGCAATGTCCCCGGCGGTGACGCGACGACGTAGGCGATCCTGGCACCGTCCGGGGACCAGGAATACCCGGATACGCTCCCCTCGCTGAACGTCACCTGTGTCTTGCCCGTTCCGTCGCTCTGCACGGTCCAGATCTCCCGGCTCCCGGATCTGTCTGCGAGGTATGCGATCCTGTCCCCCTGCGGCTGCCACAGGGGCAGACGTGCATCCCCGTCGCTCGTCAGCTGCTTCTTGTTACCCCCGTCCGCGTCCATGATCCAGATATTCGCTTCCGTGCGGATGGCCGAGAGGTTCACCGCAGGCGACCCTTCCTGGATGGCCGCATTCTCAAAGAGGCAGGAGGTATAGACTATCCGCTTTCCATCGGCGCTCCAGTCCGCCCCGTAGCCGGAGAGCCCCGGACTGGGGGTGATGCGGCCGCCTTCGGTCAGGCGCACCTTCCCGGTCCCGTCCGGGTTCATCGTCCAGAGGTCGAGCCCTCCTCCGTCGTCGGAGAGGAAGAGGAGTTTCTCCCCGTCCGGCGACCAGGGATCGAACTCGGTGAAGAGATTCCACGAACGGTCGGCCGTCACCTGCGTCAGGATCCGGCCGTCACGCTCCATCACCCGGATACCGGCATGGACTCCGTCGGATGAGACGAAGGCGATCCTGGCACCGTCTGGCGACCAGAAGGGATACGCATCGAATGCCGAATCGTTTGTCAGTTGAACAACGGGTGCAGCCGCTGCCGGGAGAGCGGACGCGATCAGCAACAGGACGATACAGATCGTTTTTTGATTCACACAGACCTCTCCTGTACGTTTCATGGGTATATAACGCAGGAAGCGGCAGCATCCTCTCTACCGATATTTGTCCATGTGATAACCCAGACCCAACATTCAGCATGTACTTTTACTTCCACTGTATAGGGGGAAGCTGAAGGCGCCACAGCTATGTTGTCCGTACCGGACTGTATGCAGTAATCGGTATAGAGAGGTTTCACGATCTCACTCGAACCACTAGGCCAACTCACTTTGATCGTTGTACTGAGTTCGCAGCTCGTGAACGTGAACTGTCGACTATAATCGAAACATCCACTTACATACCAGTCTATTACAACATAGCGGGTACCGTTATCCCTCTGGTACAATTCTGCAGAATTAATCTTTGCCGACGCGTTCAATTTAACGTCCTGAACAGGACCACAAGAACCAATTGACATCACATCACTATCCTATTTGGCACATTCCCTTCCCATTGCAATACTATGTCACTCGAAATTCCGTAACAGTGCTTGGAGGAACACGGAACCGCAACGGCTATCCCCCGGCACCCAGCAGCCCTATTGCCCTCCGGGCACGCTTTTGGGGGCCGGGATACGACGGCAATCGGGGTTCCCGGCCCCCGCGGGATACCGTACACAGTGTCACCGTTCAAGGCGTCAACGTTCCCCCATATACCTTTTCTGTGACAAGCATCGAACTGTCGTGGCTGTACCCGGGCCGTCGCATTCTCCTGACATGCCCTCGTTGTGCCATCTCCCGGCAGCACGGCCGATCTCCAGTGGAAATGTACCTCGGTCCCCGGATCGCGGGTATGAGTGCATACCCCGGTAAGAATCCTGCATACCTTCCCCGAATATCGAAACCCGGCGGAATAATCGGCTTGCCTCCGATGCAGCCCTTCCCGGGGAGCGAAAGTGCGCGCCCGTCTATCATCGGATATCCGTCCGCATGAACCGCGTGTATGCGACGGCAAAGACGACGACGGGCTAGAGGATCAGCGCCACCACGCTCGACCATATCCCGCCGAGTGTATCTTCAAGGGTTGCCCCGGGGAGGCGTGCATCCTCAGGATCAGGATGCCCCTCAGGGAGCGTCCTTCGAGCATCGTCAGGTGCACGTTCGGTGAACCGTCGTGCCCGGGAGTTGTGTTCGTCGGGAGCAGGCGCGGAAGAGGTTCAAGAGATCTGGTTTTCTTGTATCGGTTGGTTCCCGGGGCACTGTCCGGCATGCCGGGGAGCCGGGGTCGGTCGGACGGCAAAAGACCGGGACGGTGACGCCGTCCGGGATATTTATGCTACAAATGATTTAAATTGTAGTACTTAATATTAAAATTATCAAAATATATGGTACTCGTCATGATATCTCTACCTGGTGGGCGGTGGCGGAACCTCCTGTTCCTCGGCCCGGGCCGCGGAAGGGTGTGGCCACCTCACCGGGCTTTCGGGGTCATCGCCGCCGCCTGCCGAATCGCCCTGCACGGCCAGCGGGGCAGAGGTGACTGACCATGAAGAAATGTATTCAATCCGAGAAAGGTGAGATCCTCCTCGACACCGACCGTGACGTCTGGCTCTACCTCGCACCACGGGGCGGCAACGCAGGCAGGGCATTCGGGCGCGGAAGCGATCTCTACCTGCACGAAGAAGAGGGGCTGCCGGACATCTACTACATCCATACTTGGTCGACTACTACATCCATACCTGGTCGATGGTGCCCGGCGAAGACGAACAGATCCAGCCCATCTCCATCGTCTCCGCCGAAGGAGTTTCTGGAGTCGCGGGGGCTCGTGCTTGCCGCATACCCGAAGCAGCGGGGGAGCGAGGTACTGCGGTCATACGGTTACGGCATCGCGGAAAAGTTCTGAACATGCCGGCAGGGCACTACTTGATCGCCGACCTTTCGGGCTCCTGCGGGAGATCGTGGCGGCCGAACGGGATGCGATGGTGCATCCCGTCTGAATCGCCACCACCCTCTTTCTCCGGCGGGGGGCCGCGCTCTGTTCTGATCCGACTCCCGTCTCGTTATTCTATTTTGAGCAAGGGGTCGGCCGGTATCGGCTGTTCGTTTGGATATGCCTGCGAAACATCGATACGTATCTTAGTTTCATCCCCTTTATTTGCAGAACGCGAATAGATAGATAGACCGGTGAATACCCCCATGCACGAATCAGCACCCGTCCGATTCAGAAGCGAGATTCGGCACTTCTATGTTGTTACCATCGCGAACGTCGTCTTTGCCGCAGTTGTGCTGGCATTCGGCATCAGCGTACTCGTCGGAGAGGCGGTCTCTATGTACGAAACCTTCGCGACCGCACAGTACGTGATCTATTCCCCTGTCATCCTGTTCGTCGCACTTGTCGCTGCCCTTATGGGCCTTCACTGGATTCTCGCCAGCATCAGGATATTCGAAGGGATCAAGGCGATCAAGGATGATCTGGATGAGGAGGGAAGCGAGGTCTCGGACGAGGCACTCACCCGCCTCATCGTCACTATGCTTTCGCATTACCGCGAGAACCGGGCAACCATCCACTCCATGATTCTTGTCTGCACGCTCGGCGGTCTCTGCTCGTTTCTCCTCGGGATCGCCGTCAGCCTGGAACACCTCTCCGTTTCACTGGACGGCATCGCCTTCACCATCAACAGCTACCTGGTCATCCCGTTCATGCTCCTCACGATCGGGATTGCCCTCACCAGTCTTGCCTCCTCCTACTACTTTTCGGGGTTCGCAAGGGTCTGGGACGAGCGGCTTGATGGGGTCGAGGCGTCCGAGTCTCTCCTGAAAGAAACAATGGAGCTGGATCGGCGATGAGCGGGCGCAGGACGGTGTTCGAGATCTACTGGGAGATCCTGGTCTTCTGCAGGACGCCGCAGTCGTTCACCGGCATCATCAACCGGTGCGACCTGAACTCGAAGACCGGGCAGGAGTATCTCCGGTTTCTCGTGGAAAAAGGGTATATCGTTGAAGTGGCGGAGGGGGACAGGACCCGGTACCTCGCCACCGAGAAGGCCGGGGAGTACACCGCGCTCTTTGGATCGCTGTACCGCAAACTCTTCGATGTCCCTCCCCGGTTCAAACTCTGAGCGCGTCAGAAACCCTTTCACCGGCAGAGCGGCGTGAGTTTCTCGATCAGCCGCTCCACCTGCCGGACGGCCGTCCCTATGTAGGCGTCGGGGTCGAGGAGCGCATCGAGTTCGGCACGGGTGACGAACGCCGTGACCTCGGAGCGCTCGCCGAGCACCTCAGCGAGGTCGCGGTCTTCGGCGAGGGCCTGCATGCTCGCCGTCCGCATCACCTCGTGGGCGTCCTGCCGGTTCATCCCCCGCTTCGTCAGGTCGATCATCACCGACTCGGCGAGGTTCACGCCGCGAAGCATCATCAGGTTCTTCCGGATATTCTTCTTGTTGAACTCGAGGCCGTCCATCACGCCGATCATTACGTTCAGGATGTGGTCGGCGAGCACCGACGCCTCGGGGAAGAGCACCCGCTCGGGGGAGGAGTTCGTGAGGTCACGCTCGTCCCAGAGGGCGTTGTTCTGCAGCGCCGGTTCGACCGCGGAGCGCACGATCCGGGCAAGGCCGCAGACCTGCTCGCTCTTGATCGGATTTCTCTTGTGGGGCATCGTGCTCGAGCCCACCTGCTTCTTCCCGAACGCCTCCGCGACCTCCCCGATCTCGGAGCGCTGCATCAACCGGAGTTCAAGCCCGATCTTGTCGAGCGTGGTCGCGACGTTTGCGAGGAGCATGAAGTACTCCGCGTAGCGGTCCCGCGAGATGATCTGGTTCGAGACGTCCACGGCCCGGATACCGAGGAACTCCATCATCGTCTCCTGAACCTCGATGCCGGCATCACCGAGCGCCGCCTGGGTGCCTACGGCACCGGTGAGCTGCCCGACGACGACGCGGGGGCGCATCTGGCGGAGCCTTTCCATGTGGCGGGAGACCTCGCTCGCCCAGATCGCGAACCGCAGCCCGTAGGTCGTCGGGACGCCGATCTGCCCGTGGGTGCGGCCGGCGCAGACGAGGGTCTTCGTCTCGGCGCTCCGGGCGAGGAGCACGCCGAGGAGTTTACCGAGTTTCTCCTCGATGAGCGCGAGGCTCTCGTGGACCTGCAGGGCGGTCGCCGTGTCCAGGATGTCGTTTGAGGTCGCGCCGTAGTGGATCCACCGCCCGGCGTCGCCGCAGACCTCGGCGACGGCCTTGACGATCGCCATCATGTCGTGGTTGATCTCGGCCTCGATCTCCTTCGCTCGCTCGAGGCGGGCCTCCGGCGCGCGGGCCGCGATCATCTCCGCATCCTCGCGGGGGATCATCCCGTGCGCCGCCTCCGCGCGGGCCAGAGCCACTTCGGTCGTGACGATCGCCCGGAAGCGGTTCTCCTCACTCCAGACGGTGCGCATCTCCGGAGTGCCGTAGCGGTATTCGATGGGATGGATTGCCATAATGGAAGAGTGTTGGCAGTCTCGCTACAAAAAAGGGTTGCCGCACCTGCCCCGCACCGTGTGGCCCGCCGTCATATCCACTCTTCCTTCCTGAAGTAGAGGAGCATCAACCCCGCGACGACCGCCATTGAGGCGAGGGCGGCCGCATAGCCGAGGGGATGCCTGACCCCCGGCATGTGTGCGAAGTTCATGCCGTAGACCCCGGCGATGAAAGTGAGCGGGATGAAGATGGTGGCGATGACGGTGAGAACCTTCATGATCTCGTTCATCCTGCTGCTCTGGCTCGAGAGATAGACGTCGAGGGTCCCGGTCACCATCTCCCGGTAGGTCTCCACCGTCTCGGCGACCTCTATGGTGTGGTCGTAGATGTCCCGGAAGTAGACACGCGTCGGCTCACGGATCAGGGGCGATTCGCCCCGCTCGAGTTGTGCCACCACGTCGCGAAGCGGCCAGACCGAGCGCCGGAGTGCGACCAGAGACCGTTTCAGGGCGTAGATCGCCTGCAGGGTCTCGCGGTTTGGCTCTACCACCACCTCGTCTTCGACCGCTTCGATACGCTCCCCGAACTCCTCGATAATGGTAAAATAACCGTCGACGATCGCGTCGAGCAGAGCGTGGAAGAGGCCGTCCGCCCCCTCGCCCCGGAGCCTTCCTGCTCCCGCGCGCAGCCGCTCCCTGGTGCGCCCGAAGAGATCGCCCGGCCGCTCCTGGAAGGAGACGACGTAGCCGTTCCCGAGCAGAAGGCTGACCTGCTCGCTCTGGAACTCGCCGTTGCCGTCGGGGGCGAGCATCCTGACCGCAACGTAGAGGTAGTCGCCGTAGTCCTCGATCTTCGGTCGCTGGCGGGTGTTCGCGATGTCCTCCAGGATCAGGGGGTGGATCCCGGCGGCTTCCCCGATCTCCTGGATAACCCCGGTGTCGTGGACGCCATCGACGTCGATCCAGGTGACCGTCGGGCGGGTGATGAGGTCCCGGAGGTCTCGTGGCCGGGTGCAGACCCACTCGTCGAGACGGGTCGCGTCGTAGTCGATGACCGTGACGGTGATCGGTCGTGTGTGGGCAGTATCGGTGTAGACGGGTTCCTCTGCCCGGTTATCATGCCGGTTCATTGGGGACCTGGGAGGATCTGGTCTGGATGAATGGGTCAAAAATGGGAGTAGTTTGCGGATATCACTTTTTTGCTGCCTCATCCTCTTGCTTTGCCTTCGCTGCGGCGCGGCCGATCAGGATCACTGCGATCACCGCGACGATCGTCACGACGATGGCATACACCAGCATGGCAACGAGCGTACTCTGTTCCCCGAATATGAGGGCAAAAAGTTCCTGAATGGCCCCGTTCCATGCGAGAGCGGCGACCAGACCAAATGCGGCCGTGATGAGGGCTGCTATCTTTTCGATGACCTCTGCTTTGAAGGACATATGTTTTTCCTCAGTCGGAAGTTCACGGTAAACAAGATAATACTTTCGCTATGTCTCGTTTTCCGGCCTCCGTCAGACAATTGAGTCTCCCCTGACACCTCTCAAGGGGAACCGACGCCTATCTGTGCGTTGTGTTGCGTTCCTGGCAGGATCGTGGCAGACCCGGCATCCTCCTCTCCACTCGCCTTCCTCCCCTTCACTTTCGCCCCGGGCACCCAAACTACATTGATGTACGACGCCGAACTGTATGCAATGGATAGTCTCGACGACTGGTTCCCGTACCGGGAGTACCGCCCTCACCAGCGGGAGATGCTTGAGTCGGCCGCAACTGTCGCCCGCGACGGCGGCATCGCCATGATCGATGCGCCGACCGGGAGCGGCAAGTCGAGCGTGGTCTCCGCGCTCCTTGCGGAGAGCCGGGGACGCAAAGTCTTCGTCGCCGTCCGGACCATCAGCCAGCTTGCGACGTTCATGCGGGAACTCGAGCTCATCCGGAAGAAGCGTGGCGGCCTCAAGTTCGCCTACCTCATCGGTAAGTCCAGCATGTGTCCGCTCGGGGGCGAGGGTGACATCTACCGGCGGTGTGAGGGCGTCAAGTCCTTCTCGACGGCCCTGATGCGGGAGCGAGCGCAGAAGGGATCGCTCGTCCCTGCAAACGACCGCCAGATAAAACAGCAGATCCGCAAGATGGACCCGGAGCACCCGCTCATCTGCCCCTACTTCATCCACGGCAAATCCTTCGTGGAGCCCGAGGACGCGGGGCTGAAGATGATCCCTTCGGCGGCCCTGCGCGTCCGGGCCGAGCGGGTGAGCACCGAGATGATCTGGCCCGACCAGCTCGCCGGGTTCTGCGGTGACATCTGCCCCTACGACACGATGATGCATGCCGCCCGGGACGCCGATGTGGTGCTCGTGAACTTCTACCACCTCTTCGACGACACCATCCGGGAGCAGATCTACCTCTCGCTCGGGGTCGAGGGGCACGATGCCCTGCTGCTCATCGACGAGGCCCACAACTGCGGCGACGTCGTCCAGAGCATCGAGAGCGTGACGATCGAGGAGCGGGATATCGTGCAGGCCGGCCATGAACTCTCCGGTCGCCGCCGGTCGCCGCAGGCAGACGCCATCGTCCAGATCCTGCCGCAGATCACCCGGTTCATGGAGGCGCTCAAGGGTTCGCACGAGGTCGAGGACTGGTTCGACCCCGCCATCTTCCAGCGGATGATCCTCGCCGGGACACTCTACCGGAACGTGGAGGAGATCGTGGACGACCTCCTCAAGATCAGCGAAGGGATCCGCGAGAAGAACATGCAGGCGGGCGAGTTCCGGGAGAGCGCGATCGAACGGCTGACCGAGTTCTTCTACCGGATCTTCCGTTCCGCCGCCGACCCGGCGTATCTCACGGTCTACCGCAAAGAGGAAGAAGGGGCTGTGGCGCTCGAGGTGAGAAACATCGACCCGAGCACGAAACTCCAGGAGATCGCCCGTGCGCATGCCTGCTGCGTCTTGATCTCGGGGACGCTCTCGCCGATCGAGAGTTACCGCCGCTACTACTTCGGCGACCTCCCCGTCACGGCGATCTCGCTCCCGAACTCCTTCCCCCCCGAGAACCGCCGCATCTTCTGCGCAAACGACATCACCACAGCCTACTCGATGCGCCGGGACAGGGAGAACCTCGCGCGGACCGAGGACTACATCACGACGTTCGCCCGCATCCCGGGGAACCTCGCGATCTACTTCCCCTCCTACGATCTCCTGAACACCTTCGCGGATCGCTGCGCCCCCCGGATCAGAAAGAAGCAGATCTACATCGAGTCCAAGGATACCTCGGCCTCGGCCGCGATGCTCCGGGAGTTCATGGCCCTCCCCGGGACCGGCCGCTCGGGCGTCCTCTTTGCGGTCTGCGGCGGCAAGTGGAGCGAGGGCCTCGACTACCGCGGCGAGATGCTCTCGGGCGCGCTCGTCATCGGCCTCCCGCTCGCGCCGTTCAACCGCGTCAGGAAGATGGTGATCGACTACTTCCGGATGAAGTTTGGCGAGGAGGGGGAGTTCATCAGTTATACTCTGCCGGCGATCAACCGCGCCCTGCAGGCGTTAGGGAGGGTGCTCCGGACGCCCGAGGACCGGGGGATGCTCGTCCTCGGTGATAAACGGTTCCTCGAGTCCCGGGTTCACGCCGGACTGCCCCCGTGGATGCAGGAGGAGATGACGAGATGCACCCTCGAAGAGTTCCGAAAGGAGGCCGAGAGATGGCGATCCTGAGCGGGTCGTGCCGCTTCGGTCTCTGGCACGTCCATGTCTCGTGGCAGGACGATCTCGTCTACCGGGTGCGTTTTGCGCGCGAAGGTATCCCTGGCCCCGTCCCGGAAGAGATCCTGCGCTACTGTGCCGGGCGACCGTCGGATCTCTCCACGCTTCGAAGCGTCGCGACCGAGGGCGAGACGACCTTCGCGAGGATCTACCGTGCCGTCCGGGAAGTCCCCTGTGGGGAGACCGTCACCTACGGTGAGGTTGCCTGGATGGTCGGGACCGCGCCCCGGGCAGTCGGGGCGGCGATGGCCCGGAACCCGACCCCGATCGTGGTGCCCTGCCACCGTGTCGTCGCGAAGACCGGCATCGGCGGTTTCTCTCCCGATCTCGCGATCAAAGAGGCCCTGCTGGCGATGGAACGCCGGGGAGATGTCTGCATGTCGGAAAAGGGAGGAGTTAACAGGTAACTCCGCAATAGTACTATCGAGATGAAGATCGTGGTCCTGGGTGCCGGGGCGGTCGGGCTGACCGTTGCCGCAAAGTTGTCCCGCGTCGCGGACGTTCACGCCGTTACCCGGGCGCGGCATGCGAACACGGTGCAGGAGCGGGGCTTTCTGATGACCGGCATATGGGAGGCGGGCAGATACCGGTTCAGCTGCTCCGAGGATCTCCCCGACGGATGGCGGGACGCCGACTACTACATCGTCACCGCGAAGTCCACCGACACCGAGGCGATCTGCCGCCAGTTCGCCGACTTCATCCGAGGGCACGAGACGGTGAGCCTCCAGAACGGCATCGGGAACGAGGAGATCATCGCGCGGTTCACCGACCGGGTCATCGCGGGCATGATCATCACCGGGTTCGAGTGGCGGGGCGATGCGTCGGTCCACGTCTCGGTGGAGGCGTCTCCCATGAAACTCGGGCGGTTCCCGTCCGGTACGGACGATGCGGTCGATGACCTGGCCGCCCTCATGCGGGAGGCCGGTATCCGGGCGGAGGCAACCCCCGCGATCAGGACGGATGTCTGGAGCAAGACTCTCTACAACTGCGCGTTAAACCCGCTCGGTGCCCTCATGAACGTCCCGTACGGTGCACTCACCGATCCGCACGCGTGGACGGTCGTCGCCGCGATTGTGGGGGAGGCTTATGCGGTGGCAAAAGCCGAAGGCGTCGCTCTTCCCTGGGAGACGGCGGAGGCCTACCTCGAGTATCTCCGCACCGCCCAGCTCCCTGCGACGGCCGCCCACCACTCGTCGATGCTCCAGGACCTCGCCGGTGGGAAGAGGACCGAGATCGACTTCATGAACGGTGCGGTGGCGACACTCGCCGAAAAGCACGGCATCGAGGCGCCTTACAACACCTGTATCGCCGAACTGATCCACTTCCGGGAGCGGCTCTGACGGCCGGAGAACGAGCATGCGATCTGCGATAGTCCTTGTCGGCGGAGCGGCACGCCGTGCCGGAGGGCGGGAGAAGTACTTCTTCACGTTCCAGGGCAAGACCTTCATCGACCGCCTCATCGACACCCTGAAGGAGGCGGTCGACGAGATCGTGGTCGTTGCGCGGGATCCCGGGCAGTGCGAGCGGTTCAATCATCTCGGGAATATCCAGTGCATACCGGATCTCAGGAGAGGTCTCGGCCCCATCGGCGGCCTGCACGCGGGGGCGCTTGCGGTGCACGGCGAGTATGTCTTCGTTGCCGCCTGCGACATGCCCTGCATCCATCCGGGGGTGGTCAGACTGCTCTTCGACGCTGTGGCCGGTTACGACGCTGCCATCCCCAGCTGGAACGCCGATATGCTCGAACCGCTCCACGCGGTCTACCGGAGAAGCGCACTGCTTGATTATCTTGAGGAGCACGATTCGCTCTCGGTCCGGGCGATGATCTGGAGTCTCAATACCCGGTACGTGGGCATGGAGGAGATCCGGGAGATTGATCCCGACCTGCTGACGTTCACGAACATCAACAACCTCGAGGACCTGGAGTCGATCGGTCCTGCGGCAGGAGACGACACCGACGACCTGCGCGACGCTCGCTGAGCGCCGATCTTCGCCGAGGGCCCTGATCCCGTATGCGTGCGGGAGATTACCCTGCCTGCCGTATCCCTGCAGACATCTCTTTTCTTGCCCCCGGGCCGGCGAGTTCCCGGACCGGTTCTCCTACCCCTCAAAATGTTCTACCGGCCCTCCCTAATCCATGGCAACCCCGGCCCGGCCCGCTCCGGGTTCAGGCAGGAGCCGGCGAACCGTCCCTGAATCCGGAGGCGGCAGGTTGCCCGAAAAATATATATACTCTCTCCGAGTAGTCAGGCCCTGATGTCATCGGGGGAAGTGACGTTGTCCAGCTCTACCACCAGGGTCCGGCGATGCCGGGCAAAAGTTATCGCAAGACCGCTCATTCTGTTCTGTATTCTTACCGCCGCCCTCACCGGGGTTGTCTCAGCCGACGAGGGGGAGTATGTTCCCGTCTGGAGCCTGGGGGCAGGCGGCCCGGTCAGTTCCGTGGCGGTCGCGCACGACGGTTCTACGATCGTTGCCTCTGCGGGTTCGACGGTATACCTTCTCGACCAGGAGGGCAACGTCCTCTGGCAGAACTCCGTCGGTTCCAGCGTGAACGGCGTCGGGATATCGCCCGAAGGGTCGCGGATCGGCGTTGCTGCGGACAAACTCTATCTCTACAACCGGGACGGAGACCTGCTCTGGACGGTGAAGACGGGTTTTATCTACCGGAGCGTAGATCTCTCGTCAAACGGGGCGTATGTCGCCACCGGCTGCGACAACGGCGCGGTCTACATCTTTGATAAAAACAAGAAGCAACTCTGGGACTACGATATGGGGACCGACAGCTATGGCCTTGCGATATCGGAGAACGGCCGCAGGATCGCGATCGGCTGCGACAACCAGGGCGTCTACCTCCTCAACAGCAGGCAGGGCGAGTCCTGGAGTTACGGAACCGGGAAGCTGGTGAGGGGGATCGACCTTACCCCCGACGGGCGGTTCGTGGCGGCTGGGTCGGTCGACCGGTGCCTCTATCTCTCCACGGGGGAGGGTGAACACCTCTGGAAGTATCCCGTGGAAGAGGCCATCACCTCGGCGGCCCTGACGAACGAGGCTGACAGGGTCTTCGCTGCGGCCGGCAAGACGATCCACGTCCTCGACCGGACGGGAGCCAGGGCCCAGGAGATCGGCCTCGCCGGACGTGTGGAATCCGTCGCAGTGACCCCTGATGGTTCGTTCCTCGTCGTCGGGGGCGGCGAGGGCGATCGGTCGATCCGTCTCTTCACAGACGATCCGGACCTTGTCGAGGCCTGGAATCCGCCGGAGGCTCTTATCAACGAGACCGAACAGCCGAGCGAAGCGGCGGCAGACGCGACCGTCTCCCCGGCACCCGAAAACACCGGCACGGGTACGGGGGGAGTGAGCGCCGGGGCAGAGGAAGTCCCGATGACCTCGAGGGTCTTCGGGTGGGTGGAGAACATCATCTCCCTCCTCTTTGAACCCCAGGATGACTTCCTGGCCTGACCCACTCTTTTTGGGCAGGATGAGGGTTCAGACCCGGTGCCTGCTCCCGCTCGCGTCGCGTGCGTAACGCCCGAACTCGCTGTCGAGCAGGACGTCGCCGGAGAAGACGGGGCCGTCCCTGCAGACCCGCAGGCCGTGCGGGTCGGTGCAGCACGACCCGCAGAGACCGACCCCGCATTTCATGTAGCGGTTTATGGAGAACTGCCCCCGCTCCGCACACCCTTCCCGGTCGAGGATGGCGAGGACCGACGCCATCATCACCTCCGGCCCGCAGATGCAGATGTGGTCGAAGTCGGCGAGGTCCACCCTCGATATGAGTTCCGTCACGAACCCATGGTGGCCGGCGGTGCCGTCGTCGGTCGCGACCATCAACGCCGCCGCACCTCGTATCCGGTCGGCGAAGAGGAGTTCGGAGGCCGTCCGCGCGCCGAGGAGGAAGGTGTCCACCTGCCCGGCCTCAACAAGCGGCAGCAGCGGGGAGGTGCCGACGCCGCCCCCGATGGCGAGCGTCCTCCTGGAGACGGAGAAGCCGTTCCCGTAGGGGCCGCGGATCCCGATCCGGTCGCCCGCGTGCATCGCAAAGAGGGCAGTTGTCGCGTCTCCGACCTTCTGAACGGTTATCGAAGACGGTGAGGAGAGCCCCATCGGAACCTCGTCCACGCCCGGAACCCAGACCATCACGAACTGGCCCGGCCGCGCTGCAATCTTCCGGTCGAAGACGAACGTCCTGATCGACGGCGTCTCCTCCACGATCTCCGTTATCATGACCCCTGCGGGCATCTGCTCATGCATGGGCGCACCCCACGATCTCGTCCGCATCGATGCCGTCGGGGGCATAAAGGTCGTCAGCTATCGCAGCAAAGATACCGATGTCGTCGATGACCGCGCTCCCGATCTCGACAGCGCTCGCGCCCGCCATCATCATCTCGACGACGTTGTCGGCTGTGGAGACCCCGCCGCACCCGACGATCGGGATGGAGCATGCCTCGTAGAGGTCGTAGACGCACCGGACCGCGACGGGGAAGATGGCCTTCCCCGAGAGCCCGCCGAACCGGTTCCCGAGCACCGGCTGGCGGAGCGCCGTCGATATCCGCATCGCTTTCAGGGTATTGACCGCGACGATCGCGTCCGCCCCGCCGCGCTGTGCGGCCGCTCCGATCTCGGCGATATCAGCGACGTTCGGGGTGAGTTTCACCCACGTCGGGAGACCGAGAGAGGCCGCCGCCCTCGTGCACTCCTCCACAAGAGCCGGGTCGCTGCCGATGGCCGCCCCGTAGCCCTCCGCGTGGGGGCAGGAAAGGTTCAGTTCGAGCCCCGAGGCCTTACCGGCAAACCAGCCGGCGACCGTCCGGAACTCTTCGGGTGTTCCCCCGAAGATGCTCACGATCACCGGCTCCTCTTGAAGGGCGGTCAGTTCCTCCACGAACGCGGCCGAGGGGTTCGGCAGGCCCATGGCGTTGATGATACCGCCGTCGACGACGACCAGGCAGGGTCCGGGATGCCCCTCTTTCGGATTCGGGCCGATGGACTTCGTGACCACACCGCCCGCGCCGTTCGCGAGGATACGGGCGAGCGACGCCCCGGTGGTTCCGAGGACGCCGGCAGCCAGGAGAAGGTGATTCTTCAACCGGATGCCGCCGACCTCGACAGGGCCAGGATACAGCGCAACCATTGAAAAAAGGTAGGAGTAGAGTATTATTATACTCTCGCGCCAAGTATACTGACGAAGAAGCATGTGCTCCGCTCTCCGGATACCGGTGCAGGAGGCGGTAAGGTGGCCGTTTTCCCTGCCGGATCGTTGTTCCTCCGGGCATATAAAGGCCCTTTGTGCGCACAATCTTACCATTACTCAATTCAGGACAGTATTATGACCTCGCTTGCGATCTTGGGTGTAGGAAAGGTGGGGGGTGAGACGGCGTTTCTCTCCGCCGCGCTTGGCCTCGTCGACGAACTCATCGTCTACGACACATATGAGCCCATCCTCCGGGCACAGGTGCTCGATCTGCAGCACACGGGTATCGATGTTGCGATCTCCACTGATATGGCGGCGATGCGGGACGCCGATATCTTCGTCTTTGCAGCGGGCACCCCGAGGACGCCGGAGATCAAGACCCGGGCTGACCTCCTCGAGGCCAATCTCCCCGTGGCGAAGCGTTGCAGCGAGCAGTTGCAGGGGTTTGGTGGTGTCGTCATCACCGTCACGAACCCCATGGACGCGAACAACTACGGCCTCTGGAAGATGATGGGCATCGACCGGCGGCAGTGCATCGGTTTCGGCGGCCAGCTCGACAGCGTGCGATTTGCCGGTTTCCTCCGCGAGGCCGGGATCCCGGGACCTGCCTGGGTGCTCGGGGAGCACGGTGAGTACCAGGTGCCGCTCTTCTCCAGGACCGAAAACGACGTCGGCGTCACGGAGCGGGAAGCGATCCTCTCCCGGATGCGCGGGGCGAGCATGGAGGTTATCCGCGGGAAAGGCGGGACGATCTTCGGGCCGGCGTATCATATCACCATGTTGGTCCGGGCGATCCTCGAAGACCGGCGGGAGATCCTCCCCTGCTCGTGCGTGCTTGACGGTGAATACGGCCTCTCCGACTGCTCCCTCGGCGTCCCTGCCCGGATAGGCCGGGAGGGCATCATCGGGATCGAGGAGTGGGAACTCGATGCCTGGGAGTCCGCGAAGATGGCGGAGGCGGGAGCGTTTGTCAGAGGCCTATCGAGGAGGTTCGATGACTGAGCGGGTGCTCGAGTCCGGCATGAGCGTTGCAACCGCCCTCGATGATTTCGGGAAGACCCGTATCGGTATCCACCAGGTGGAGTACAGCATCGGCGCCGATACCCCGGTCGTTCATATCTTCGGCCGGGACGCGGCCGGGAAGGGAGTCCAGGTCAACGTGACCGGTTTTCGGCCCTACTTCTACGCGCCCGCCGAGCAGGTGGACGGGAGACCCCTCGCCCGGGAGGTCATCGATGTTGAGCGGGATACGACCTACCGCTCCATCCAGGGCGTTTCCCTCCGGCGGCTCTACACCCGCCGTCCCGGCGACGTCCGTTCCGTCCGCGATGACTTCAGCCAGCATTTCGAGGCCGATATCCCGTTCACCACCCGGTTCATGATAGACTGCGGCCTTACCGGCGGTGTCGAACTCCCGGCCAACGCTGTCGAGTCGCCTGATGGTGCCTTTGAGGTCGAGTACGGCGACCTCGCGCCGGCCGAGGTCAAGGCTCCTGCCCGCACCTGCATCATGGACATCGAGTGCGTGGACGAGGAGGGGTTCCCCGAGCCCGAACGCGACCCGATCATCTGTGTCACCTGCTGGGACTCGTTCGACGACGACTACACGACGCTCCTCTGGCAGCCCTCCGCGGTGGCGGGCGACGCGCCCGACCTTTGTGTCAACGAGCGGCACCGGGTCGTCCGGTACCCGGACGAGGCCTCGATGCTCAGGGGGCTCGCCGCCTACGTGAAAGAGCGCGACCCGGACATCCTCTCGGGCTGGAACTTCGTGGAGTTCGATATCCCCTACATCGTGAAGCGGATGGCGGTGCTGGGTCTCCAGGCCGAGGCTCTCGCTCGTCTCCCCGGGCAGACCGAGCGAAACGCCGTCCGCGGGCGGTCGATCTTCGATCTCCTCAGCGCCTACCGGAAGATGCATCAGGCACAGAAAGAGTCGTACCGGCTCGATGCTATCGGCGAAGAAGAACTCGGGGTGACGAAGGTCCGCTACACCGGGACGATCACCGATCTCTGGAGATCGGACCCGAAGCGGCTCGTGGAGTACAACTGCCGTGACGTCGAACTCTGTGTCGGGATCGACAAAAAGAACAACATCATTGAGTTCTACGGGGAGATCGCCCGGTACGTCGGGTGCCCGCTCGATCGTACGCTGAATTCCTCGAACGTCATCGATATCTACGTTCTCCGCAAGGCGTCGGGAAGGTTCGTCCTCCCATCAAAAGGGCTTGCCGCCGGGGACGAGTTCGAGGGGGCGACCGTCTTTGAGCCTGCGACCGGTCTCCGGGAGAACGTGGTGGTCCTCGACTTGAAGTCGCTCTACCCGATGGCGATGATGACGATCAACGCCTCTCCCGAGACGAAGAGCCCGGACGGCGAACTGCGGGCGCCGAACGGCGTCCGGTTCTCCCGGGAGCCGGACGGGTTGACGAGGAGCATCCTCGCCGAACTCCTCGAAGAGCGGGACGAGCGCAAACGCCTCCGAAACCTTTACCCCTTCGGGTCGCCGGAGTACGTCCTCTACGACCTCCAGCAGAACGTCCTCAAAGTGATCATGAACTCCTACTACGGGGTCTCGGGCTACACCCGGTTCAGGCTCTACGACCGCGAGATCGGGTCGGCCGTCACATCGGTTGGCCGGGCGATCATCCGGCACACCCGGGACGTCATCACTGATCTTGGCTTTACCGTCCTCTACGGGGATACCGACTCCTGTATGGTGCAGGTTCCGCCGGGGAACCTCGAGGAGACGATCGCCCGTGCAAGGGATATCGAGGCGAAGCTGAACGCGAGTTACGGCGACTTCGCAAAGGATGAGTTGAACGCCGATACCCACTACTTCTCCATCAAGTTTGAGAAGGTCTACCGCCGTTTCTTCCAGGCGGGCAAGAAGAAGCGCTACGCCGGACACCTGGTCTGGAAGGAGGGAAAAGACGTCGACGAGATCGATGTCGTCGGGTTCGAGATCCGGCGCAGCGACTCCCCGCAGATCACGCGGGAGGTGCAGCGCGCCGTCATCGAGATGATCCTTCGCGGGGACGCGTTCAGCGACGTGCAGGCGTATCTCCGCGACGTCATCAGGAAGTACCGCCGTGGAGAGTACTCGCTCGACGAGGCCGGTATTCCCGGTGGTATCGGGAAGAACCTCGACAGTTACGAGAACGACGATGCCCATATCCGGGGCGCTAAGTACTCCAACAAATACCTCGGGACTGATTTCAAGCGGGGCAGCAAACCCAAGCGCGTCTACATCAAGGCCGTCACGGAGAAGTACCCGCGAACGGACGTGGTCTGCTTCGAGTACGCCGACCAGGTGCCGCCGGAGTTCGTCGTCGACTGGGAGACGATGCTCGAAAAGACGCTCAAAGGCCCTCTCTCGCGGATCATCGAGCCGCTCGGGTGGGACTGGCACGACGTCGATCCCTCGCGGACGACGCTCTTTGATTTCGGGATGTAAGAAAAGTTTGGGGGGTCGCTTTACGCGAGACCCCTTCTCGCGCGCTCCTCATCGAGGATCGCGCTCCTCTCGACATTCTTTGACCAGGCGATCCGGCCGCCGACGATCTGCCAGTTGTCCATCTCCAGGACGTCGACCCCCTCGGGAACCTCAGGGACGGCCGCCCCGCCGGGGACGACGAGGACGGCCCTGTCTGCTTTGCCGGCGCTTGCGGCAGCCTTGAGCGCCTCGACTGCGCCTGCCTGGATCACCGGGGTCATATTCACGTTCACGAGCACCCGTTCCGCCCTGCCGGCGACCCGGCGGGAGAGCACATATTCCGGCAGATGGCTGCCAGCGGGAGACCCTGCATACTGCCACCCCTCCCGGGGAGAGAACCGCCGGGAAAGGGTCTTCTTCACATCCAGATGTGTAGAATCTTTTACGCCGCCCATGTCAATATCCTCTGTATACCTGTTATGGTCACGGTCGAATATAAGCGTTGTAGTTTCCACTCTCCCTGTTCGTAGCGGATGACCGGTGACATCGGCGCTCTCCACGGGCTCAAGCCCGGGGGCTTCCCCCAACCCTCCTGTTGTCATCGATCCTGGTTCCGGGCCGTTGGCAGGGCGAAGGCGGCGGTCGGTAGAGATGAGAGTACCGAGAGATCTGAAGGAACACTTTTATTCTACCACCGGTATTATGCACCGGGGTTTTATTATGGCAGAAGCAACGCAGACGGATGCCGGGGTCGTGGAAGCGTACGAGAATCTGGCCCGGCAGGTGCTGGAGCGGCCGGAGAGCATTCCGAGCGCTATCCACAATCTCCTCCTGAAACTGTCGGAGACGCACCCGGGAGCGGTCTACTGGATCGTCCGCAAGTTCTACCAGGAGTACCTCCGGCTCTACGTCTCCGACACCGGCTACATCGGCATCGCAGACCGGTATGAACCTGATCTGATGTACCCGGGCGATATCATCCTCTATATGGTGCCGGAGAGCCCGCAGCCGGGCGATGTTGTCCAGATCTCCTTCACCGATAAGGGTGAGGTGAGCGTCTACGTCATCCACGGGCGGGTCATCAGGTGCAACGATGATCGGTCGGTGCAGGTGGCGGATACGAGCACCGGAGAGGAGTACAGGGTCGTTGACTGGAACATCCTCGGCAAACTGGTCAGGGTCATCCCGCTCGGCTCCAGCGACTGGCAGGAACTCTTCGCGGCGTCTGGTGTCCCGAAGGAGTGGGTGGCCACGTCTGTCGAGGAGAACATCCGCTCTATTCAGGACTCGGATGTTGCCGGGAAGGACGAGGCAATCACCGAACTCAAGCGGCGCCTTAAAGGCCTGGTATAGGAGAGGCGGCTACGCCTGTGCGTTTCCTGCCGGGCGGGAGCAGACCGGCTTTCGTACCGGCCAACGATGCCTACCTGCGCGAACCTTTTTTAAGGGGATGATCTTACCCTGCCCCATGAGGCATCTGGCAATAATCATCCTTGCTCTGCTGCTCATCCCGTCCGGAGCAGAGGCGCTCACCTTCCTCGGCGGGGACGAGACCCTGATCGATACCCCTATCCCCGACGATGTGGTCGTCTCAGGCGGGACCGTGACCGTCAGCGCTCCCGTCGAGAGCCTGACGGTCGCCGGGGGAATGGTGAGGGTGGACGCGCCGGTTGCCGGTGATATCATCGCCGCGGGAGGATCCCTGATCGTCAACGGCGACGTCGGCGGGAAGGTGCTCGCCGCCGGCGGCGAGATCGAGTTGAACGGGAACGCGACGAACGCCCTCGTCATGGGCGGCGCGGTCAGGATCGGGAGAGGTGCCGTCATAGAGCGCGACGCGGTGATCAGCGCAGGAGAGGTCACGAACGAAGGATCGGTCCTCCGTAACCTGACGGTCGAGGCCGAGACCTTCACCAACACCGGTACGGCCGGGAACGTGACCTTCGAGCAGGAGGAGCCGGAGTCGGCGCTGCCCGACCTCTTCTCGGTGCTCTTCGCCGTCGGGTTCCTGATCCTCGGCCTTCTCCTCATCCGGGGGTTCCCCGACCTGTTTACGGCGGTGGCCGGGCAGGTCCGGAAGAGTCCGGTTCTCCTGACGATCCTCGGGTTCGTCGCGATCATCGTATCGGCGTTCATCCTCGTCATCATCGCAATCACGATCGTCGGCCTCCCCATAGCGCTCGTCGCAGGAATGCTCTTCGTCGTCGCCCTGATGCTCTCGTCGCTCTTTGTCGCGTACGCCCTCGGGGACGTCATCGCTTCCCGGGCGGGGTGGAGCCCGGGCCGTGCGTGGATCTTCGTCATCGGGTTCGTGATCCTGCAGGTCCTCATCCTCATCCCGCTGCTCGGGGCGCTCATCCAGATTATCGCGGTCAGCCTCGGCTTCGGCGGGATCCTCTACGCGCTCAGGAGCGGCCGTCCGTTCCGTGCCGGCGGTGGGGCGTAGTTTTTTTTATGAGCCTGAGGGTCCGCTCGAACTGCCCGGCAGGATGGCTATATGGGTTGCGGCGCCCCCTTCCGCGGGAAAATAGGGGTATGTGGAGAGGACGGGTGTTCCGTTCAGGGCGTGCCGGCGCCCTTCTCCCGGCCGAGCCGGAAGGCCGCGGTGTTGACCTCGACGGTCTTTTTGGGCACGCATCGCCGCACCGCCTCTTCGAGGGTCTCGGGCCGGAGCGGGATATCGCCTGACGCCGCCCCGAGCATCACGATGTTCTGCGAGAGGATGTTCCCCGCCTCCCTGGCGAGGGCCGCGGCGTCGATGCAGGCGACGTCGAGATCGGCGAGCGCGGCGAGGATGCTCTCCTCGTCGGGAACGTCCAAACCCTGCTGGTAGACCGACGTCGGGACGACCAGATTCCGGTTCACGACAAGCCGCCCTCCTGCAGGGAGGTAGTGGCGGTAGCGGAGCGCTTCAAGGAGGTCGAAGGCGACGAGGAGATCGGCCGTCCCCGGCACGATCAGGGAACCGTGCTTCCCGTCGATCCGGATATGGCTCTCCACCGACCCGCCGCGCTGCGCCATCCCGTGGGTCTCGGCGCTCCGGACGGTCCGGTTCTCGATGATGCAGGCCTCCCCGAGGACGTTCGAGGCGAGGACGGTTCCCTGGCCGCCGATACCGACGATCAGGATATCGAACGAGGGCTTCATCGCCGTCCCTCCCTACCGATGGCCCCTGATGGACAGACGTCTGCGCAGACGCCGCACCCGGCACAGAGATCGGTGATCGTCGCGTTCTCTCCGGCAAACGCGATCGCCGGGCAGCCGAACGACCGGCAGACACCGCAACCGGTGCACCGGTCGAGGTCAACCATATAGGCCTTCCGCCGGATGCCGCTTTTGCGTGCGGTGATGACGCAGGGCTGCTTTGCTATGATGACCCGAACGCCGCTGCGCTCCTTTGCCCTGCGGAAGGTGTCGAGGAGCACGGGAAGATCGTAGGGATCGACCGTCTCGACCCACGAGACCCCGCATGCCCGGCAGATCGCGTCGAGCGATATCGGGGTGCTCTCGACGCCTGTAGCGGTCACTCCTGTGTTGGGGTTCGGCTGGTGGCCGGTCATGGCCGTGATCCGGTTGTCCAGGATGACGACGACCATATCGGCGCCGTTGTAGACGGCGTTTAAGAGCCCCGGCATCCCCGTGTGCAGGAACGTCGAGTCGCCGATGGTCGCGACCACGGGCCGCTCCTCTCCCGACCGGGCGATCCCGCTCCCGATGGTGATCGAAGCGCCCATGCAGATGGTGGTGTCCACCGCCCCGAGCTGGAGGCCGAGGGTGTAGCACCCGATGTCGCTCGGGAAGATGCCGTCGCGGAAGACCTTCTTCATCGCGTAGAACGTCGGCCGGTGCATGCACCCGGCGCAGAGGATCGGCGGGCGGGGCGGCACGCCCTGAACCGGGGCGGCCGCCGGAAAGGTCGCTACGGGAGTCATGCCCGCCTTCTCGAGGGCGGCGGCGACGACCGCAGGGGTGAACTCCCCTTCGTACGGGACCGTGCCGTCCATCTTGCCGAAGACCTCGGTCTTCGTCGCCACCTGCCGGACGGCCTCCTCGACGACCGGATCGAGTTCCTCGATGACGAGAACCTTCTCGTGCCGGTCGACGAACTCCCGGAGCCACTCCTCGTCGATCGGGTGGGCCCCGGCGATCGCGAGCGAGACGTCGTCCCCGATCACTTCCTGGACGTAGGCGGCGGCGACGCCGCTCGCGACGACGGCGGTCGTGCCCCGGACGGTGTGGCGGTTGTAGCCGAGTTCGACAAGCCGCTCTTTTAAGGCCTGCTGCTTCGCGTTCAGGCTCTTGTGCAGAACCCGGGTGTGCGCGGGGATGACGACGTACTGCTTCGGGTCACGCTGGAACGCGGTGGTCCGGTGTTCGGTTCCGACCTCTCCGAGGTCGACGTCACCCTTCGAGTGGCAGATCCGGGTGGTGGGGCGGAAGATGACCGGCAGACCGAACTCCTCGGAGAGAGCGAAGGCGTCCCGCATCATATCGTGCGCCTCCTGGACCGATGCCGGGTCGAGGCAGGGGAGCCGGGCGAAGTGCGCGTAGCGCCGGGTATCCTGCTCGTTCTGGGAACTGTGCGCGAAGGGGTCGTCGGCGGAGAGGACGACGAACCCGCCGGTCACCCCGGTGTATGCGCTCGTCATCAGGGGATCGGCCGCCACGTTCAGCCCGACGTGCTTCATGGTGCAGAGTGCGCGCTGCCCGCACCAGGCGGCGGCGAGCGCGTTCTCGAAGGCGACCTTCTCGTTCGTGGACCACTCCACGGTGAAGGGCCGCTCCTTCTGCACCCGGAGGACATCGATCACTTCCGAAGACGGTGTCCCGGGGTAGCCGCTGGCAAAATCGATGTTTGCCTCCAGGCATGCGTGTGCAATGCCCTCATTCCCGAGTAGGTATCGTACTGCCATTGTTCCACTCAACTGTACATCTATTGTCGGTTTTGAACATAGCGCTTTGGATGCCGGTCTAAAACAATCCGGTGCTGAAATGCCGGGTATTGCGGCGCAATCACGACGGGCCGCATCCGTTGTATACCATCGTTCTCCCGGGATGAAGGCGTTCTCTCCCGGGGTTTGAACACGGACGCCTCTTCCTCAGGATATGCGCATTGCCCACGGCGGGGGCGGCGGTGATCGCAACGCCTCTGCTCTCGCCCCGATGCAGCCATGCGCGACGGCTTTCATCCCGGGAGGGTACTCACTCCTGGACTGTTGCCCCTGTTGGTTCTTCAGCGATATCACACTCGGGCGATTCCGGGGCAGGGTTCTTGCACAACCTTTAAATTGAAGATTATACAACATTTATAGGCACTATGATGAGTGCATCCGGGCCCGTAGCATAGCCGGTGGTGCACCCGGCTGATAACCGGGAGGTCGTGCGTTCGAATCGCACCGGGCCCATCGTTTCTCATCTAACTCGTTTTCAGGAGTTGTTCAAACAGGTGGCACACCCGGCATATCGCCGGCTGGTCGTGCGCTCAAATCTCACGGCCTCGCTGTCCTCGTTACTGTATATCTACTTCTGGGCCTCTATTCAAAATTCATGCTGCATCCGGGGTTCTCCGGCAATATGGTCCCTCGTTTAAAATCGCGGGAAAGGGGAGGCGATGCACGAAGCGCACCCGTTCAGCCTGAAGCCTGTAGCCGCCGGTAGACGATGTGCTCGAGCAGTAAGACCGTGACGATACCCACGACGAAGCCGTTCGTGATCAGCGGGCGGATGAGTGCCGGGAACCCTGTGGCGACCTCTGCAGGCAGGAACGCCACCAGCGTCCCGAGGAGGAGGGGGATGCCGATGATCAACGCTTCGTTGAACGTCCTGACCGCCCCGCTCTCCTGCCCGAGCATGAGCCCCGCTGCGATCTGTGAGGCCATGACATAGGCGAGGACGACGCCGATGACCGGCCCCGGGATGCTATCCAGGTAACTGATGGCAAGCGGCGATGCGGCCACGAGCCCGAGCCCGACTGCGGCCGGGACGAGGGCGAACCGGGACGCGCACCCGGTGGCGGCGATGACGCCCGGGGAGAGCGAGAAGTTCACCGGGCCGATCACTCCTGTAGCCCCCGCGAGGACGTTCCCGAGGCCGGTGACGGCCACCCCGCGGTTCATCCGTTCGTCCATCCTGTCGGCTTTGAGCAGACTGCCCACCGACTGGATCGACCCGAGGTCGTTTACGGCAAGCGCGAGGTAGCAGATCAGGAACGCTGCGAGCATCCCGGCGTCGGGCAGGGCGAGCGGCGCAAGCAGGCCGGGAGGGAGCGCAAGCAGCGCGGTGCCTTCTGGGGGCAGGGGAGCCGGACCAAAGAGGGCGATGTAGGAGAGCGTCCCGAAGATGATCGCCCAGAGCGCCAGGGTCGACTTCCATATCCCCTTCAGGAGCCCGTTTGCGACGAAAAGGGCGAGGGCGAACGCGAGGGCGAAGAGGAAGGTCTGCGCCGGGGGAGCCGTGCCTCCGCCGTCCGTGATCAGGTTGAGGATGGTGGGTGCGAGGGTGAACGCGATGAGCATGAGGACGACCGCGATAACCCGGGGCGTGAAGAGGCGTTTGAGGTGCTCAAAGAGGCCGGCTGCCGCTATCCCTGCAAGGAGGAGTCCGCCGATCAGGATCGATGCGTTGATCACCGCAAAACCGCTCTCAAGGCTTGCAAGGATGCCGATAAGGAGCACCGTCGCCGGGCCGAGCACCAGGGGGAGTTTGTGGCCGAGATAGATCTGCATGAGCAGCACCAGGGCGACGAGGAGGAAGAGTTTCTGGAGGTACGGGACGGCCGATCCGCCAGAGAGGCCGGCAACCACCCCGCCGGTGATGAGGATGAGCGGCACACTCACCGCGAGCCACTGGAGGCCGAAGATGAGGAGGGATGTCGGTCGCGGCCGGTCGTCGATACCGTAGGTGAACTCCATCGTAGTGGTTCCCGGCGAAACGACCGGCTCAGGGGCGGAGCACGGGGACGTTCCGGCCTGTAATGAGGATTGATCTTCTTCCCGGCTCCATAATGGTTCCTATTCCTATCGAGAGGAGATCTGAGTTGGAATCTCTGCGTAGCCCCTGCCTATTCGGTATATCTGTTGTAACCCCACTCCACCCATGAGGGGCGGGGGCAGTCATGGCGATACCGCCACGGTCCACTGCCCGGGGAGAGGCTCTGGAGAAGGGGGATGTATGGCTCACCTCCGGGTATGGCTTTTTGTGGGTATCACCATTGGGGGGCCTACGGGAGGGAGGAGCATCCCCCCTCCCCCCTCTCTGCCGACAGGCATCGGTCGCGGGCCGTTAAGCGACACCTGTGAGGGGCGCATCCGCAGGAAAGGCCACGCTTTCTAACTGCTCTTATCCCGGATGCCGGGGTCGTTGGGTGTTCGGCCGGCCCCGCCCGCGGACGTTCTCCGTCCGGTGCCGGGACGGAACTGAAAAGGTGATCCTCTTCCGGCCGGTCGAACTCTCGGACGGGACGGAGTATGTCACCTACGAGGACGTCACCGAGGAGCGCCGGGCGTATGGGATGCTGATTGGCGAGATAGCGGGACTGCGAAAGAAGTAGTTATCCGGCGCCCTGCATCCGCCGGAAAGATTGGTTGCCGGTTCCCCTACAGCGTCTCCTCGCCGTAGAGGTAGGGCCTGAGGGCCTTCGGGATCGTGACCGAGCCGTCCTCGTTCTGGTAGTTCTCGAGGATCGCCCGGATCGCACGGGAGGTCGCGATCGCGGTGCTGTTCAAGGTGTGCAGGTAGCGCTTCTCGGTGAACTCGGTCGGGTCGCGCACCTTGATGTTCAGCCTGACCGCCTGGTATGCCGTGCAGTTCGAGCAGGAGACCGCTTCGCGGTAGCGCTCCTCGCGCGGCATCCAGACCTCGAGGTCGTACTTCTTCGCGGCGACCGTCCCGATATCCCCTGTGCAGATCAGGACGACCCGATAGGGGAGGCCGAGGCGCTGGAAGACCTCCTCGGCGTTCGCGAGCAACTCCTCGTGGAGAGGCCAGGACTGCTCCGGTGTCGCGTAGATGAACTGCTCCACCTTGTGGAACTGGTGGACGCGGAAGAGCCCTTTCGTATCGAGCCCGTGCGCCCCGATCTCGCGCCGGAAGCACGGGCTCAACCCCGCCAGCCGGAGCGGGAGACCCTTCTCCTCCAGGATCTCGCCGCTGTACATCGCGGCCATCGGGTGCTCGCTCGTCGCGATCAGGTACTCGTCCTCGTCATCGATCTTGTACATGACGTTCTCGAAGTCGGCGAGGTCGGTCACGCCCTCGTATGCGGCCCGGTTCATCATGTAGGGAGGGATGATCGGGGTGTATCCGCGCTCGACAAGAACATCCATCGTAAACCGCTGGAGCGCCATATCGAGGAGAGCGAGCCTGCCTTTCAGGAAGTAGAACCCGGCCCCGGCGATCTTTGCTGCGCGTTCGAAGTCCGCCCAGTCGTGTTCGACGGCGAGAGTGCCGTGGTTCTTCAGGTCGAATGCGGGAAGTTTCGGTTCACCCCAGCGCCGGATCTCGACGTTCTCGGTATCGTCCTTGCCGACGGGCACGCTCTCGTGGAGGATGTTCGGGAGCCGCATCAGGCGATACCGCACCGCTCCGGTGAGCGTCTCGTGCTCCGCCTCCGCCTCCTTGATCCGTTCCGGGAGGCCTGCGGTTTCGGCGAGGAGATCTGCGATATCTCTCCCTGCCTTCCTCGCCTGGCTGATCTCGCGGGATATGACGTTTTTTCGGTTGCGCAGTTCCCCGATCGCCACGGTGAGTTCCCGTACCCTCCGGTCCATCTCCAGCACCTCGTCGACCCAGACAAATTTCTCGGTATCTCCTCTCTTCGTGAGGTCTGCCCGGACGATCTCGGGGTGTGCACGAACGAACTTCAACTCAAGCATGCTGTCTCTCTGTAATACTTTGCGACGACGGTATATGATATTCATGTTGCCCCTCCCCCAATGGCGGTACCCCCCGGTCCACTGCGGGGGAATAGCCCGGAAGAAACCGTACAACGGCTTCCCGTCAGCCGAAGGTCGGGCACAGCACCCGGACTGCATCCCGCACACAAAACCTACACTTATAATTTACGGCAGGCCAATCCGTTACCATGGAAAAGAACCAGAAGATTGTCCTCGCGGCCGCCGCCCTGATCACGCTCGGACTGCTCTTCATCGAGCCCATCTTCGCCCTCATCGCACTCATCTTCGTGATCGTTCTCCTGATGAGTTTCCACATCATGGGAGATACGGCGAGCTACCCGCTTGTCATCGCGGAACTCTCGGAGAATGCGCGGGAGATCACCGTCATCAACACCGGGACTGCGAGGGCGCAGAAGATCCATGTCGCTCTCGTCCCGATCGACATCGAGTTCGAGGTCGCCTCGCTCGACCCGGACGAGAAGTTCCGGTTCAGCCTGGCGTCGATGGTCTCGGAGGCAAAAGCGGTCGTCACCTATGAGAATGCCGAAAGTCGGGAGTTCCAGCGCTCATACCCGATCACGGCGCTCGGGGCCGGGCGCGATCTTACCGAACCGCTCATCCCCATCTTCGGGCGCCGGTGAGGGGGGTCTCCCCCGGCATCCCGGGGCGCTATTACAGGTGATCTCTCAGGAGCCGATATACTCGAGCGTCCGCGCGAGCGCGGCCGTCAGTTCCTCATCCTTCTCGGCATACTCGTAGAGCGCCCGGTAGAGCATGAAGACGAGGTCGTAACCGTAGATATCGAACGCCTCATCCGGTGCGAGCGGGGCAAGGTAGGAGTCCGTCCGGATCTCGGTGGTCGTGTACATCAACTCATGGAAGGCTCCATCTTCATCGAGGACGCAGATCTGGGCATCGACGGGCATGCTCGGGTCGTCGGGGCGGTAAGGGAGCGGGTCGCCTTTCCCGAGAACGATCATCTTCTTCCCGTAGAACTCCTGGTCGTAGAGGTCCCCTGACGCCTCCCTCTTTGCGCGCCGGAGCATCTCAAGTCCGATCTGCTTCACGACTGGCGCCGTATCGACGGCCATCCGCGCAAGAAGGGCACCCATGCTGCCCCGGAGTTCAGAGGCCGATTCTTTCTTCTTCGCCTGCAGTTCCTCAAGAGTTTCGAGGAGGCGGGCATATCCCTCTTCGATGGTCGGATCCATTGTTCACTCACCTCTTGCGTGCGCCGGCATAAGCGCACCGGTTTGTCCCGCTAATCGTCCTGCCGGAGGCGTTCAACCCCGAGAGCGCCCGCATACGCGAGCGTGCTCACGAGGATGATCGTCGCGCCCGAGGGGACGTTCGCGATGTAGGAGAGCCCTATCCCCATCAGGGTGAAGGCGATGCCGAGGGCCACGGCGAGGAGCATCATGCTCCAAAGCCGGGTGGTGTAGAGGCGGCTGATCGCTGCCGGGAGCGTCAGGAGCGCGATCACCAGGATGATCCCCACCACCCGGATCAGCATCACCACGGTGAGCGCAATCAGCACGAGGAGGAGGAGCGAGAGCCGCTCGACCGGGAGATTCATGACCTTCGCGTAGTCCGGGTCGAACGTGACCGCCTGGAACTCCTGGTAGAGGAGAGCCACGACGGCGACGATGATGGCAACGAGCACCCCCATCAACAGGATGTCTCCCCGCGGCACGAGGAGGATGTTCCCGAAGAGGTAGGAGAAGAGGTCGGGGGCGAATCCCGGTGTCAGGTAGACGAAGAGGATCCCGATGGCCATCCCCGCCGCCCAGACCGCGCCGATGATGGTGTCCATCTGCTGCCGGGCCCGGAGCTGGAGCGTGCCCATCCCGAGCGCCGTCGCCACGGTGAAGGCGGCGGCGCCGAGGAGCGGGTCTATCCCGAGGAAGTAGCCAAGCCCGATCCCCCCGAAGGCCGCGTGAGAGATGCCGCCGCTGACCGAGACCATCCGCCGCACCACGACGTAGGTGCCGATGATGCCGCAGGCCACGCTCGCGAGCACCCCGGCGATGAGGGCGTTCCTGAAGAACTCGAACCCGAGCACCTCGAACATCCTCACTCCTCCTCTGCGTGCTCGGAGAGGACCCGGTGCGGAACACCGTGGGCGATGAGATCGACCGGGCAGTGGTATGCGGCTTCAAGCATATCCGGCGTGATCTCGTTCGTGTCGTGCGTGTAGAGGCGCCTGTTCAAGCAGGCGATCCGGGTCACGTGCTCCGGGATCACCCCGATGTCGTGGGTCACGAGGACGATCGCCATCCGTTCGCGGAGGCTGTCGAGGATACTGTAGAACTGCGCCGCCGTCGGGGCGTCAACGTAGACCGTCGGTTCGTCGAGGAGCAGCACCTTCGGGTCGCCGACGAGCGCCCGGGCAATGATCGCGCGCTGCTGCTCTCCGCCGGAGAGATCCCGGATCTGCCGGTCGGCGAGATCGGCGATGCCCATCATCCTGAGCGCTTCCTCCGTCCGGGCATGGTCTTCGGCCCCGTAACGCCGTGGGATTCGGGTGATGTGGCCGAGGCGGCCGGAAAGGATCATCTCCCGCACGGTGATGGGATACTCGAAGTCGAACGTCCGGAACTGGGGGACGTAACCGAGTTCCTTCCTCGCCGCCGACCCCGTCCCGCCGAGGATCCTGACCGTGCCGCGGGAGGGTTGGAGGAGGCCGAGGATCACCCTTAGAAGTGTCGTCTTCCCGCCGCCGTTCGGCCCGATGATCGCGTAGAAGTCGTCCGGGTAGACGGCGAGGCTCACGTCTTCGAGGACGGTATGGCCGCGCAGCCTGACCCGGACATCCTCGACCTCGATCACGGGGGCGGTCATGGCCTGCCGCTCTCCGCAAATGCCGAAGCCACGTGCTGCATGTTCGCGAGGTAGTCCTTCGCGAGCGGGCTCACCGTCACCACGGTCCCACCGACCGCGTCCGCGATCACCTCAGCATTCCGGGTGGAGTGCTCGGGCGACGCGAATATCACCTTTATCTTCTCCTCCTCCGCCTGCTTGATGAGGTGCTCCAGCCTCTGCGGCGAGGGCTCCTTTCCCTCGCTCTCGATCGGCACTTCAGCAAAGCCGTAGTCCCGGGCGAGGTAGGCCCACGACGAGTGGTAGACCATGACCGTTTTCACTCCCGATGCGGCGAGCGCACCGGTGATCTCGGCGTCGAGGGCGTCGAGTTCCCCGAGGTAGGCATCGGCGTTCCGACGGTAGTCTTCGGCGTTCTCCGGATCGACCGCTATGAGCCCTTCGCGGATCTCCTCGACCATGACCTTCGCGTTTCTTGGGGACGTCCAGATGTGGGGGTCGGCTCCCCCGTGTTCGCCGTCGCCGGCCCTGATCAGGTCGACGCCGCGCGAACAGTCGACGACCAGCATCTCCGGGTTCAGGGCGGCGATCTTCTCCTGCCAGGCGAGTTCGAACTCGATCCCCGAACCGACCACGGCATACATATCCGCCTCCGCGACGTCGGCAAGGACTCCCGGCGGGGGTTCGTAGGTGTGCGGGTCGGCTCCCGGCGGAACCAGCAGGATCACCCGGACGTGGTCGCCTCCCACCCTTTCTACGAACTCCTGTTCGGGCGGTATCGTGACCGCGACAACGACTTCCCCGTCATCCTGCCGGTCGGTGCCGGTGCATCCCGCCGTGGCTGCCGCCAGCAAAAGGACCGTGAATACGGCTGCGACGAGAGATAGAGTGGCGATATTCCTGTTGACTTTCATCCCCATCGTTCTCCACTCGGAATTTGGTAGTTATCTAAATTTCCCTCGCACCGGGAGGTGTTCCGCCGGGAGAGCCGCAACAGCGGTGATCATGCTCGATCTCCCCGCAGACGCTCATCATCGGGTGCCCGAGCGATGTGCACATCCTGTCGGTGAGATCCTTTGAGAAGCACTGCTCGATCTTCCCTGCTTCCCTGCAGGCCTCTTCAGGCTCGAGCCCGTGACGGCTGAGCACCAGGGCGACGAGCCGGTGGCGGCGGATCAGGAACCGGGCGTACTCGGCACCGGTTGGCGTGAGCCTCACCCCGTGGTAGGGCGTATGCTTGATGTATCCCGCTTTTGCAATCTCCGTGAGTGCTTTCGTCACCGTCGAGGGCGCGACGGAGAAGTGGGCGGCGATCTCGGTCGTTTTCACGAGATTGTCCTGCGCATGGATGTATTTGAGGTATTCCGCCTTCTTCGAGGAGAGTTCCTGGCCGGTGATCCCCTGCATGGGAAGAGGATATGTCCTGGCGGAAGAAAAAGTTTCGCCGGGGCTAAACCTTCTCGTCGTCGGAGATCAGTTTGGCGGTGACGTAGTGCCGATGGTTCCCGGTTATCACCGCTCGTCCGGCAAACCCGAACGGCAGGTCCTCTTTTATGACGACGTTGAGGTAGCAGGGGTTCCGGCAGACGGTCGATCCCGGCGCGTTCTTCTCGGTCGCGACGATCGCCGTCTCCCGCCCGATCCAGCGCTCGTTGTAGGAGTCGTAGACCCGGTTTGCTTCGGCGAGCAGCGTCCGGGAGCGATCTTTGCGTATCCGCTCGGGGAGGTCTTTTAAGGCCGCGGCGGGCGTTCCGGGCCGCCGGGAGTAGCGGGTGATGTTCACCTTCACGAACGCCGCCCTCCGGAGGAGTTCGAGCGTCTGTGAAAACTCTTCGTCCGTCTCTCCGGGAAACCCGGTGATAAAGTCGGAGGAGATCATCATATCTGGATAACGCTCCCGGAACGCATCGACGATCCGGAGAACGTCGGCGGCAGTGTAGCCGCGTTGCATCCGCTCGAGGACGGTATCGGAGCCTGACTGGACGGGGAGGTGGAGGAATCGGAAGATCTTCTTGCTCTCGTAGGCGTCGACGAGGGGCTCAAGGATCCCGAGCACCGTGGCCGGGTGCATCATCCCCGGCCTGACGGCGAACCTCCCGGGGATCTCTGCTATCTCTTGCAGAAGATCGGGGAGCGACTCGCCCCGGTCAAGCCCCCATGCGGCCACGTCCTGCCCGGTCAGCTGGATCTCGCAGGCGCCTGAGGTGACGAGAGCCCGGACGGCGTCGGCGATCGCTTCGCGCGGTGCGCTTATCAGCCGCCCCCGGGCGAGCCGGGTGATGCAGTAACTGCACCGGCCGACGCATCCGCTCGCCACCTGCACCACGCCGGTTGCCCCCGGCCCCCGGGTGCCGACGCTGCCGGCACGTTCGTGGATCTCGTCCGGGCGGATGACGTGCGGCGTGCAGACCGAACGAATCTTATCCAGCTGGACGACCGGCATGCATCCGGTCACGTAGAGGTCGCGGTCGGCGAAGAGAGCGAGGCGCCGGAGCATCTTTCGTTCGGTCGCGCCGATCACCGTGCAGGTGTTGACGATGACGGCGTCCGCCTCTTCCGGGTGTTCGGTCATGGTGCAGCCGAGCCCGTCCAGTATCGCCGCGAGCCTCTGTGTGTCGGCATGGTTGTAGGTGCACCCGTAGGTCTCGATGTAGACCCGTCTATCCTGCAGTCCCTCAAACGTGATGGCGATCGACTCCCCCTGCGCGCGGTCGGTGGCCGGCCCGGGTTCCCGGCGGTCCGGTCACCCCTATCGGTCGGAGGATAGTTTCCTCCTCTTTCGACCGGATTCGTGACGAGCACAATACTTAAACGCTGACATTACAACTTCTTTATTCGATGATTAAAATAGGGTTGCTAGGATGCGGCAACGTCGGGCATATCATCGCCACACACGCCGAGAGCATCCAGGTCACCGCCGTCTTCGATATCATCCCCGGGCGGGCGGAGACACTCGCGGCACTCTGCCATGCCCGGCCCTACACGGACTTCGACGCCTTCATGCAAGAGGACTTCTCGATCGTCGTGGAAGCCGCCTCGGTCGACGCCGTCAGGATATATAGCGAAGCGGTCCTCCGGTCGGGGCGAGACATCGCCGTGCTCTCCGCGGGAGCTCTCGCGGACGACGAGTTCCGCGAGCACCTCATCGAGGTCGCACGGGAGATGGGAAAGAAGATCCGCATCCCGAGCGGCGCCATCGTCGGACTCGACAACCTCAAGGTCGGCCAGATCTCGCCGCCGACGCAACTCCTTCTGCGGACGACGAAACCTCCCGCGTCGCTCGGGATGACCGCCGAAGCTCCGACCGAGATATTTAAGGGGCTGGCACACGAGTGTATAAAACAATACCCTAAAAACATCAACGTCGCGGTAGCGCTGGGACTCGCTGCCGGCAGGGACGCCGACGTGGAACTCTGGGTCGACCCTGTGGCGGAGAGGAACATCCACGAGTTATTCGTCGAGGGAGACTTCGGGGACATCTACGTCCGGGTCAGGAACGTCCCGAGCCCCGGTAACCCGGCGACGAGTTACATGGCAGCTCTCTCCATACTGACGCTCTTAAAGAACCTCGAGAACCCCCTGGTGGTTGGTACGTAACAATGGAAAAGGAGATTCGTGCGCTCAAGGCCCAAAAGAACGCAGTCGTCATGGCACATAACTACCAGCCTCTGGAGATCCAGGCTCTCGCCGATGTGGTGGGCGACAGCCTCGAACTCGCGGTGAAGGCGAAGGAGACCCCGGCCGACGTGATCGTCGTCTGCGGTGTCCGGTTCATGGCCGAGACGGCAAAGATCCTCAACCCCGATAAGATGGTGGTCATCCCGGTTGAGGATGCTGGATGCCCGCTTGCGGATTTCCTGACCCCGGATATGATCCGGGAGGCACGCCGGGAGCATCCGGACGCGGCCGTGGTGGTCTACGTCAACAGCACCGCGGAGAGCAAGGCGCTCGCCGACATCACCTGCACCTCGGCAAACGCGGTCCGGGTCGTCCGATCGCTTCCAAACGATACGATCCTCTTCGGGCCGGACGCAAACCTCGCGGCGTACGTCCAGCGGGAACTCCCCGAAAAGACGATCATCCCCCTCCCGCCCGGCGGCCACTGCTATGTGCACGCGGGTTTCACGCTCGCCGATGTCGAGGCGGCGCGGAAGAAAGGCGGCAAAATCGTCTGCCACCCCGAATGCCCGCCGGAGGTCCAGGAGCGGGCCGACCGGATAGCCTCCACGGGGGGCATGGTCCGGGAGGCCGCGGCCGGTGGAGACGAGCCCTGGTGGGTCTTCACCGAGCGGGAGATGGCCTCCCGCCTGCGGGTGCTCTACCCGGGGAGGGTCTTTTACGAGAAACCAGAGGCCGTCTGTGCGGATATGAAGAAGGTCTCTCTTCCAGACCTCCGCCGGGCGCTCGAGTCCGGGGAGCACGAGGTCATCCTCCCGCCGGACGTCATGAACCGGGTGCGGCGGGCGATCGAGCGGATGATCGCCGTCGGAGCGTGATGCGGATGGTCCCGATCGACGACCTGCTCCGGTTCATCCGTGAAGATGCGCCGTGGGGCGACGCCACCTCAGAGGCGGTCGTTCCGGACGTCGCCTGCCGGGCGGTGATCCGGGCGAAGGATACAGGGATCGTCGCCGGCCTCGAGGAGGCACGGGCGCTCTTCGAGCACTTCGGGGTCACGGTGCGCCAGCGTATCCCCGACGGCAGAGCGGTTGCCCCCGGGGAGACTCTTCTCGAACTCGACGGCCCCGCGAGGGCCGTCCTCCTCGTCGAGCGGACGGCGCTCAACATCATCGGGCGGATGAGCGGGATCGCAACCCGGACCCGGGAGGCGGTCGAGGCCGTCCGGGCGGTCTCTCCCGACGTCCGGGTTGCCGCGACCCGGAAGACCGCCCCCGGGCTCCGGATGCTCGACAAAAAGGCGGTGGTCCTCGGCGGGGGCGACCCGCACCGCTACTGCCTCTCGGACATGGTCCTGATCAAGGACAACCACCTCGCGCTGGTGCCGCTCGCCGAGGCAGTCCGGAAGGCAAAGGCGCGGAGTTGCTACCGGGCGGTCGAGGTGGAGGTCGAGACGGCACAGGACGCCGTCGAGGCTGCGGTTGCCGGTGCCGACGTCGTCCTTCTCGACAACATGACGCCGGACGACATCCGGGAGACGGTCGAGGCGCTGGCGTCCAGGGGTCTTCGCGAACAAGTCACCCTCGAGGTCTCGGGGGGCATCGCCGGTGGCGATCTTACCGGGTATGCCGCGACCGGGATCGATATCATCAGCATGGGTGCCCTCACCCATACGGTCAGGAACTTCGACGTGAGCCTGGATATCCTGAAGGGCGTGGGCACCGTCAGGCTTCCGTAAAAAGAGGGTTTACGATGTGGTCCCGGGCTCTTCCATCGTGAGTTCGTCCAGGAACGGCATCAGCCCTTTGACGTACGGTCTGGGTTTACCCTTCTCCGTTCTGTATTCCCCGTAGGCCGCAACTTCGATGATCAGCGGAAGTTCGTCTAGTTGCCGGGTGAAGAGGGGATCCTGCTCGGCTGCGAACCGGAGGAACGCGTTCAGGTCGACGAACGGGCGTTCCGTCTCCGGCACGCTGTCGTATTTCTGCAGGTCTTCCTGGAGCGTGGAGTCTCTCGCCAGATCTTCCTCGAAGTAGAGGAAGACCTGGAAGTTGTGGCGTCGTCCCATTGCATCGAGGTCTCTGATATCGATCTTCGCTCCGGCAACGATGCCGAGACGTTCCAGATCCGGGGGAAACGCCGTACCCTCCGGTTTAACCGTCGGACTCTCCATACTATGGTGAAGGCAGGGAGAGTAGAAAAATGCACCCGTTGTGAGCAGCTTCCGGGGCAAAACCTTATACCCGGCCGGCCCCAGAAGGCGTGGGGTGGCCCATGGCAGGGAGGGATCCGCCGGTGCCGGAGAGAGAGACCGAAGGCCTTGAGAGGGAAGAGAGACTCCATAGGTATCTCTCGATGCTCGGGTCAGGGGATCTCAACGCACGGTGGCGGGCTGCTGACGCGCTCGGGGAACTCGGCGACAGTCGCGCGGTACAGCCGCTCATCGAGGCGCTGGAGGACGGGTACGTCGATGTCCGGTGGAAGGCAGCGAAGGCGCTCGGGCTCATCGATGGACGCGAACCCGTCCTCCCGTTGATACGGAGCCTCCAGGACGACAGCCCCTGGGTCCGGATGGGGGCGGCCTGGGCGCTCGGGGAGATCGGCGATCCCCGGGCGGTCGAGCCGTTGATCCGGTTGCTCGACGACACAAAACCCCGGGTCCGGAGGATGGCGGCCTGGGCGCTCGGCCGGATAGGCAACCCACAGGCCCGGGAACCACTTTTGCGCCTTCTCGGGGATGCCGACCGCGACGTCAGGGTTGCCGGGCGGCAGGCGCTCGACGAGATCGGAACCGAGCGGGAGATCCCGAGCGTCTGAGGAGGGTGTGGCTCTCAGTCCGGTCAGCCCCGGCCGGCCGTCGCGTCCTGTATGCGTTTATTATCCAGGAACGTCTTCTTATATCTGACGGGGTGTTGCAATCAGTTTATATACCTGGCTGAGCGCCCAGAAGGAGATGGATATGGACATATTCATGAAGTGCGCCGTTGAGGAGGCGGAAGCGGGCCTGCAGGAAGGCGGGATACCTATAGGCTCGGTGCTGGTCTGCGACGGCCGGATCATCGGGCGGGGCCGGAACCGCCGGGTCCAGGATGATGATCCCGTCCTCCACGCCGAGATCGACTGCCTGAGGAACGCCGGCCGGGTCCGTAGTTATGCGGGATGCACGCTCTACTCGACGCTGATGCCCTGCTACCTCTGTGCGGGGGCGGCCGTCCAGTTCGGGATCGGGAAGGTCGTGGCGGGGGAGTCGAAGAACTTCGCGGGGGCGCGGGAGTTCCTTGAGTCGCACGGGGTCGAGGTGCTGGATCTCGACCTCGACATCTGCAAGGAGATGATGGGCACGTTCATCAGGGAGCATCCCGACCTCTGGTACGAGGACATCGGGGAGTTGTGAGGTGACCCGGAGCGTGCCCTCCCAGGAGAAGCCCTACCCGCGGCTCGTCGATGTGACGGCAAACCAGACGGTCTTTACGTTCGAGAACGTCACCGGCACCGCCGTCGGGTTCTGGACGCCGAAACTGGCGGAGGGGGTCAATGTCCCCGGCTACCACCTTCACTTCATCGCCAGCGACCGCACCGCCGGCGGCCACGTGCTCGATATGACCCTGGCGGAGGGCACCGTGCAGATCGACACCACGGCGAACTTCACCATGGCGCTCCCGTCCGGGGGCGACTTCTGGACGGTCGACCTCTCAGGAGACCTCTCGGAAGACCTTGAAAAAGTCGAGTAGGTTCGGGGCAGGCTTCTTATTTTTTACGGTGCGCTTTTGCGAGATTTCGCGGCCTCGCGTGCGATGTTGATGGCAGGCCGCCTGAGGTATCCCGGCGGGAGCAGAATACCCCTTCTCCTGCTCCTACCTCTCCGGCGTATCTGGAACCCCCACCCCCCCGGCCTTCGGCCGGTGGGAAGCCGTGTATGGTTCTTCTCCGGCATCTCCCCGCGTAGTGGGCCACGGGGGTATTGCCATTTGGGGAGGCGGCTCGCGGTGAGGGCCCCCCTCACGATAACAGCGAGAAGCAACCGTCAGTAGACCGCTCCGGCTGTCCTGGCCGCCCGGGCTGAAAAAGAGGACGGCTTACCGGACAACGAGCAGCGGCGGTCTGACCGCACCGCCGATCTGTTCGAGCAGAGCGCTGACCCGGTTCTTCCCGCTTCTGCCGAACGTGCCCATGACGACCAGGCTGTATCCGCCGGAGTTTGCCTCCCTGATGACCTCGTCCCTGATACGCCCTTCCACGACCTTTGAGGCGCACTGGATCTTCTCGCCCTTGTAGCGGGAAAGAAGGCTGTTCTGCTCGTCCTGGATATCTTTGTGCATGTCTTCCCAGATCCGGCCTTCATAATCCTTCAGCTGGGCGCAGATGCCGCTCTGGGTGCAGAAGTTGAACGCCATCGCTTTGGCCTCCGCAATATCCAGCACCGAGAAGAGGACTACCTCGGCGTTCTTCCGCTTTGCCACTTCAATCGCATGCAGAGCCGCTTTCTGGCTCCACTTCGAACCATCGATAAGCACGAGTATCTTCATGGTCACACCACAAACTTCAGCCAGAGTATTCCAAACCCAACCGCCACCGTCACGAAGAGCACGAGCATCCCCACCTTCAGGAACTCGACGAAGGAGATGTGGAACCCCTCGCGCTCAGCGATACCGATGACGACCACGTTTGCCGACGCCCCGATGGCAGTCCCGTTCCCGCCGAGACACGCACCGAGGGCGAGTGCCCACCAGAGCGGGTAGACGTCCATCGTCGACCCCATGCTCTGGATGAGCGGTATCATCGCCGCGGTCAGGGGGATGTTGTCCACGATCGCCGATGCGATGGCGGCAAACCAGGTCACGATGAATATCGCCTCTCCGGTCGAACCGATGTTCTCGATCATGACCGAGGCGATGCCTGCAATGACGCCGGTCTCGACGAGAGCACCGACGATGACAAAGAGCCCTCCGAAGAAGAAGAGGGCCGGCCACTCGATCTTCTCGAGTATCTCCTCAGGCGGTTGCCTGCTCCAGACGAGGAGGATCGCAGCACCGATGAGGGCCACCTCTGCAGGCTCAAGGCCCATCGCCGGGTCGACGAACGGCAGGACCGTGTGCAGGATTGCTCCGATCTGGTCGTGGACGAAGAAGAGGAGGACCACGAAGAGGATGACGGTCACCGATTTATAGAAGAGCGACCGGTCGGTGATCGCCGCCCGCTCGTCGAGACCGTTGAGCGTCTTGACCATCTCCTTCTGTTCTTCGGGGTTCACCTTCATCGAGCGGCCGTAGATGAGGTACATCATCCCGAGGAGGATCACCATATTGATCACCATGATGGGGCCGAGATGAATCAGGAACTCGTTGAAGGAGAGGCCGGCGGCCGAACCGATCATGATGTTCGGCGGGTCGCCGATGAGTGTTGCTGCCCCGCCGATGTTGGAGGCAAAGATCTCCGTCACCAGGAACGGAATGGGGTTGAGTTCCATCACCTTCGCGACGTAGAGGAGCATCGGCGTGAGGAGGAGGACGGTGGTGACGTTGTCGAGGAACGCGCTCACCACCGCGGTCACGATCGCAAAGAGGATGAGGACCCGGATCGGGCTCCCACCCGCGAGTTTCGCTGTCCGTATCGCGATGTACTCGAAGAGGCCGCTGCCGCGTGCGGTGTTGACGATGATCATCATCCCGATGAGCAGGAAGATCGTTCCGAAGTCGATGTGCTCGAGAAGCGCATCCCAGGGGACGATCCCGATGAAGACCACGATCGCCGCACCGAGCATGGCGGCGACCGCCCGGTGGATCCGTTCGTCGATGATGAGCGCGTAGGTGAAGAGGAAGACCGCTACCGCGATCAGTGCAACCGTATCCACTATTGCACCCTTCAGTATATGAGCGCGGGGGTCTGGACCCGCTGGCAGAGGCGCAGAACGGTCGGGCTCACCGAGTCGTCGGTCGACTCCCCGTCGGCGTAACGGCGGCAGAGCGCAACCATGTCATGGTTCTTTGCCATCCGGGCAACGTCGTCACCCTTGTGTCCGACGAACATCCGCGTCTGGGTTGAGAACCCGCGCTCTTCGAGTTTTGCTGCAGTCCGTTCGAGGAGTCTCTGGCCGTACTCTTCCTTCTTTGCCCGGAACTCCTCCGCCGACTCATTGCCGAGCGTCTGTTTGAGGAGATCGATCACCCCGGCGTCGGTTATGTAGGCGAGCGATACCGTGGCGTCGTAGGCGGAGAAGACGTCGATTGCATCATCACCGATGTCGTGAACGAAGGAGTCGAGCGGCACCAGGATCGACCGGATCTCGGGAACGACCATCTCTTCGTCGGTCAGCAGGAACTCGCTGTAATCCTTCAGGACCGAGTCGTACCGCTTCCCGACGATATCTTTGAACTTTCGCTGGATCAAGGACGAAGAGTATCCCATTGTGATCTAGGTATCCGGGCGCGCTGGTTTAATACTTTTGTCTGGCCGATTCCGCGCTTGTTTACTCTCGATTTGCCGGAAGGCGCTCGCCCGGCGTGATTGGCCGACGGTCGGAACCGGCCTTGCGTCGCACCGGGTTTGCCGTCATCGCTCGCCTATAGACGCGAGCGCTTCCCGGCAGGTCGGACAGAGTTTCTTCTTCTTCCGGTCAAGTTCGTCCAGGGTCTTCGGCCGGAACATGACGCACTCGGGGTCAGGGCAGTGGTCGAGCCCGAGGAGGTGCCCGAGTTCGTGCGCGCCTTCTTTGGCAGCCCGGTCGATGAGGTCGGTGTCGTCCGGCGTCCTGTCGTAGTAGTCGTTTCCGAGACGGGCGGTCGAGACGACGGCGACGTCGCATCCCGGTCTCGCGAGGCCGAAGACGAAGTCGAATCCGTTGACGTAGAGGTCGCGGGAGGTGACGAGCAGCAGGGGGCCGTCGATCTCGTATCTGCGGGTGAGGGTATCCTGCAGGCGGTCCAGGATCTTTTGAGCATCGTGCTGGTCGCGGTTTCGGTCGTATCCGTCGATGAGGAACGGGTATTCGACGAGCGCGGGATCTTTTCCGAGGATCATCGCGATCATCCTGATGACCGGGAGTTCGATACCTCTCGGTGCCTGAGGGTCCCAAAGAATATTGATGCCCATTACCTAATCTCTGGGTAATGTGTCACTATAAACGTATTGAACGGAGTATCGGGGAATATATCGCCGGCCGTTACCGGCGGGCCGTGGAGGTGGGTATCGGCAACAACCCCGAGGCGGCAGGGCTGGTTGCGGCCGCCGGTGCCCTGATGCTCTGCACCGACGTCAGGTCGGGGATCCGGCACGACGGGCTTACTGTGGTGACCGACGACGTCTTTGAACCTGATATCGGGTTGTATGAGGGCGCGGACCTGATCTACGCGGTGAGGCCCGGCGTGGAGATGGTCCCGCCGCTGATCGCACTTGCCGACCGGATCGACAGCGATCTCCTGGTCTACCACCTGGGATGCGAGATCTACGGGGACGGCGGCGAGGTCGTGGACTGCGGCCCGGTCCTCCTTCACTGCTACCGCCGCCGGGGTATGTAGGCCTGTATCTCTCTTCCGATAGCCCCCGCCCCTTTTGGGCGGGGGCAGTGCGTGGCGATAGCCACGGGAAAGCCGTGTTCTGGGAGCAAGCCGGCGAACTATTCTTCTCCAGCATCTCACCATGCATTGGACTGTGAGAATATCCGCCATTGGGGGATGGGGGCTCGGGGGTGTTCCCGTATCTCTTCCTGTTCAGGATATCTGTCATCCCCACAGGTGGAGAGCCGCACGCGCCAAATTCTTCAAAAATATGATGATCTGGTCTTCTAGAAGAGCGTCGCCTGGCCCGGGGGCGGGTCCCGTCGGGATTCTCCGGTATCGGCGGGTGGGTCGTCGTCCTGCGACTTCCTGGTCTTTCGGGTCGCCTTCTCTCCGGCGGCGGCCTTCTTTGCCCTCTCCTTCTCCTCTTTTGCCACGTCTTTGACGACCTTCGTCGCCCGGGCTTTGTCGTGGATGAAGAGGGTCAGTTCGTCGGCGTCGAGCTCGAACCCGCGAACGTATTTTGCAAGATCCTGCTCGACGAGGATGCTGATCGCGGTGAAGAAGTCTTCCCGTAGCGCATCCTGTGGAATATGCGTCATCTCGCTGAGTTTCCGGGAGAGCCCTGCCCGGACCGCCTTCTGCTTCTTCGATGCACCCATCTTCTGCCAGCGCGACGGCGGCATGATACGGCCGCGGACGCCGTGCCCGCCGGCGGCGTCGGCGACGCCGAGGAGCATCACCGCGTTTGCGTAGCGCCAGAGGGTGTAATACTGCCGCCGGTACGTCCGGCCGATATACTCGTCCGCCCTCGCGAGAGAGGCGTAGCCTTTTGCGAGAGAGGCGAGATCCGGCATGTGTTCGAGGCTCCCCTCAAGCCACTGCTCGACAGCGTCGGGGGTGTCCTCGACCTCCACCGCCATGCGGAGCAGGTCGGCATCCCTCCTCCCTTTATAGGTCGCTCCGACGAGTTCGAAGATGGTCGAGCGCTCGTCCTTCGTGGAGGTGTGGACATCGCCCGCCGCGAGATGCTCCTTCCCGATGGCCGCGGCGTAGAGCATGTTCACCGCGGCCCGCATATCGCCGTCGGCCCGGTTCGCGATCTCGTCGAGCGCGGCGGGATCGCATGTCACGCCTTCCGCGGCGCAGATCTGGCGGAGGCGGGGGACGATCGAGCGGGCCTGGAGCGCCCGGAACTGCACCGCCTCCGTGACCGCCTTGAGTTCTCTCGTGAGGGAGTAGTAGTCGTTTGCAATCAGGATGATCGGCTGCTGGGACGCCGCGATGATCTCCACGATCGCCTTCGCCCCGCCCCGGTCGGCCTGCCCGTGCAGGTTGTCGGCCTCATCCAGCAGGATGAGTTTGCGGCTCGCGCCGGAGAGGCTCGCCGTGGTGGAACCCGAGCCCGCCACCCTGTCGAGGGCCGCTTTCGTCCGCTGGTCGGAGGCGTTCAGTTCCACGACCTCCCAGTTCATGTCGTTCGCGAGGGCATGCGCGCTCGAGGTCTTGCCGGTGCCGGGTTTTCCGTACAGGATGAGCGGTTTCTTCTGCCGCGACCAGTCCCGCGCCCACTCGTATATCTGCCTGACGGCGCCGGAGTTCCCCACGACGTCCTGAAGATGCTGCGGCCTGTACTTCTCCACCCAGTCCATACCAGACTATTCGACGCGGGGCATCAAAAATGCCACCCCGGTGCAGGTGCAGAGGGATCCGGAGGGCGCGCTGCAGGGGAACCGTGTCATCCCGGCCGGATACCTGCCGACCGCCCCCTCCCCGATCGGTTCCGGGAACGGAGTGCATAATACCGGTGAATCAAATACATTATCTTTGATGAGGCAGAATACCATAAAGAAACCTGGAGTGTTGGTGTTCTTGTGGTGAAGGATTGCTCCACCGATACGGTAGCACGGGCCGTAAGGGAATACGAAGGCGTCACCCGAAAGAAGGAGATCGGGGATATGATCCGGTCTCTCCGGATAGAGAGCCCCGACGTTATCGCTTCATTCGGTGAGGATGCCGCGGTCATCCGGCATAATGCAGAGGACGCGCTGCTTCTTGCGGCGGACGGTATCTGGAGCAGGTTGATGGAGGCGGACCCATTCTGGGCGGGGTACTGCGCCGTGCTTGTGAATGTCCATGACATCGCCGCCATGGGCGGAAGGCCGGTTGCGATGGTCGATGTACTTTCTGCCACGAACGACCGGATCCGCGACGAGGTGACCCGGGGCATGGTCACGGCGTCCGCACAGTTCGGCGTCCCGATCGTGGGGGGGCACCTCCACCCGGAGACGCCCTACAGCGTCGTGGACCTGGCGATCCTCGGGACAGCCAGGGTAGACCAGCTCATCTTCTCGAACACGGCAGAGGAAGGGAACGTGATCGTCGCGGCGATTGACCTCGACGGCCGGGTGCACCCGTCATGCAGCTTCAACTGGGACTCGGTCACGATGAAGTCGGCGGAGACGGTGCGGGCCCAGATCCGGGTGATGGAGGATCTGGGGAAAGATCGCCTGGTGACGGCCGGCAAAGACATCAGCAACCCGGGCGTTATCGGAACCCTCGGCATGCTCCTTGAGGTGAGCGGGAAGGGTGCGGTGATCGACCTCGAGGCGATACCCCGGCCGGACCTCTCCGCCATCGGTCTCCCCTTCGAGCAGTGGGTACGCATGTATCCCGGTATGGGGTTCATCCTGACCGTCAGGCCGGAGAACGTGGAGGAGGTCTGCCGCCGGTTTGTCGACGTCGGGATCACCGCGGCCACCATCGGGGAGGTGGATGGGACCGGGAGGCTCTCCGTCAGGTACCTGGGCCGGGAGACGCAGGTCTTTGATCTCGACCAGGACGGCATCATGGGGATCTTTTCGGACGGAGGGGCATGCCGGTAACGGTCGGGCTTGGTGCGGCGTCCTCCGACGCGAAGATCCTCTCGACCGCCCGGGCGGTCGGCCGGGAGGTCGATCTCATCCTCTTTTCCCCGCCGGGAACCACCGATTCGTTTCCTGATGCGGTTACGGTCGTCGAGTCCGCGGAGCCGCAGATCGCCCTCATCGAAGCGCTCTATGCCGGCAGAATCGATGCCGCCGTCAGGGGCACTCTCCCCGCCGCTTCGACGCTGAAGGCGCTCAAACAGGCTGCAGGTGTCGATCACCTGGAGCGGATTGCCCTCCTCGAGACCGCCGACGGGCATCTCTTCCTCCTCGCCCCGGTCGGGGTCGATGAGGGCTGGACGGTCGAGGAGAAGGTGCGGTTCGCCCGAACCGGGGGGGATATCGCCCGGAGATTCGGGCTCCCGGAGGGTGTGGCGGTCCTCTCGGGAGGACGGCTCGGGGATCTCGGGCGGCACCCGGCCGTCGACCGGACGATGGCGGATGCCGAGCTCGTTGCACGCCTGACCGGGGCGGAGCACACCGAGATCCTGATCGAGGAGGCGGTAGGACGGTACGGGATGGTCGTGGCTCCTGACGGGATCTCCGGGAACCTGATCTTTCGCACACTCACGCTCCTCGGAGCCGGGGCGGGGCATGGTGCTCCGGTGGTAAATATCGATAGAATTTTCGTAGATACGTCGCGCGCCTCTGCAGATTATACGAATGCGATAATTCTCGCGAAATCTCTGGCGCAATCGGAAAGTCCCTGATTATGCCTCTGATTGTCAATTGGGGTTCCCAGGCCTATTATTTCAATCGGCACTGATACCTGCCGATTATTGGGGTGCCCTGTCCAGACACACCCTTAATGGGAAAGAGAAACGCAAATTCCCGAGATAATCCCGAAACGTTTAAATATTAACTGAGACACCTCTTTTTAGAGGTGGAATGAGATTATGGCAGATCTACCTATTGCTGCGGTTGTACGTATCGCAAAGAAGAATGGTGCTGAGAGAGTCGGGAGCGATGCCGCTGCCGCACTGGTTACCAAGGCTGAGGCGTACATCGCCGAGCTGACCAGGGAAGCCAACAGGCTTGCCCAGCACGCAGGACGCAAGACGATCAAAGCGGAAGATGTCGACCTCGCGGTTAAGTCCGCGTAAATCGACCTATCTTCCCTTCTCTTTACCGGGGTTCTTACGAGCCCCTTTTTCATATCCCGCTCCAGCAGCATACATGCCGAACGCCCGGATGACCTCTCCTTTCCGGGAGAGTGGCGGGTACGGCGTTTTGCTCCTCCCGACCGGCTGACAGATCGCTGATGCATGTCAGACGCTCACAGTGGCGATTCCAGCGGGGTTGTCCCGACATATCGGGGGTTTCCATGTCTCTTGCACCGTGTGGGCTCTACGGGCCGCTACAGCGCTCCCGGGCGAGGCGCTCCACTTCAGGAAGGCGAGCCGGATCCAGGGTGGTGGGTCTCCCCTTTCCCTGTCTCTACCTCCCGGGGTGACTGTAGCCCCCACCCCGCCCGCGCTTCGCGCTCCTCCCCCGCCCACAAGGGGCGGGGGCAGTCATGGTGATAGCCGATGGAAAGCCGGGTGCGACTCTTCACCCAGATCTCTTGTGCAGTGGACCGTGGGGATGTCACCATTGGGGAGGCGGCCCTGTCTCTACCTCATATGAGTCTTTTCGTAACCCCAACTCGCGCTCCCCTTTCCTAATAGAGCAAAACCGCGCCCCTCACAGCCCCGCGAGAGCCGATAACCGGGTGCAACGCACCACTGACAAAAAATTGCCGTCTCCGGGGCTCAGAGCGTCCCCTTGGTGCTCGGCACGTCGCCTATCGAGGGGTCGACCGCCACGGCTGCCCGGAGGGCCCGTGCAAACGCCTTGAACGCCGCTTCACAGATGTGGTGGTCGTTGCTGCCCGTGACCGCGATGTGGGCGGTGATCCCGGCGTTGGTGCAGAGGCTGTAGAAAAAGTGCTCGATGAGGTCGCCGGGGATGCCGCCCGGGCCTGCTGGCGAGAAGCCGGCCTCGAAGACGAGGTAACCCCGACCGCCTACGTCGAGCGCCACCCGGGCGAGAGCCTCGTCCATCGGGACGGCGGCATCAGAGAACCGGGTGATCCCTCTCCCGTCTCCGACCGCTTCGGCAAGCGCCGTCCCGAGGACGATCCCGATATCCTCGACGGTGTGGTGTGCGTCCACGACGAGGTCGCCGGTCGCACGGATAGATAGATCGAGCCGCCCGTGCCGGGAAAACGATGCCAGCATGTGGTCGAAGAACGGCACCCCGGTCTCGATGGTTCCCGCCCCGGTTCCGTCGAGGGAGAGGGAGAGGGTGATATCGGTCTCGCGTGTCGCGCGGTGGATCTCACTCGTTCGCATGCGCTGCCTCCATGATTTCCGGGAGCCGCACTTTCCCGGCGTAGAGGGAGGAACCGAGAACCGTCGCCGCCGCTCCGGCCTTTCGGAGCGCCGTGACGTCCCCCCGGCTCGATATCCCGCCCGAGGCGACGACCGGAATCCCCACCCGGCGGAGGAGTTCCTTCACGGGTTCGATGGCGATCCCCTGCTGGAGCCCCTCCACGTCCACGTTCGTATAGAGGAGCGACCCCGCGCCGAGGCCTTCGAACCGCTCTGCCCAGGCGAGATAACTCCCTGCCGGGCGCTCCCATCCTTCGATCATCACCTCGCCGGCCCGGGCGTCGATACCGGCCATCACCCGGTCGCCGCCGAACTCGTCGGCAAGCGTCCGGACGATCTCCGGCTCCCGGACGGCCTGGGTCGAGACGATCACCCGGTTGATCCCGGCGTCAAGCCACCCCGCGGCATCCTTCACGCTCCTGATGCCGCCGCCGAGCTCGACGAACGTCTCCGTCTCGCGGGTGAACTTCCGGATCAGGTCGGCGTTCTTCTGCGCCCGGCCGAACGCCCCGTCGAGGTTGACGATGTGAAGGCCGTCTGCTCCTTCGTCAAGCCACCGGTGCGCCCAGGCGGCTGGGTCGCCGTAGACCGTCGCCGCCTCCGGCCGCCCCTGCACCAGCTGCACGCACCGCCCGTCCAGGATATCAACTGCAGGATAGATCTCCATCTTCTCAGCGTATGATCCGTTCGATGGGCATGACTAATATGTCTTTTGCGCCGGCGCGTTTTACCTGGTTGATCAGTTGATAGACCCGCTCCTCTTTCACGACGGCGTGAACGGCAACCAGATTCTCGTCGGATGCCACCTCCATCACCGTCGGGCCGGAGAGGCCGGGCAGCACCTCCCGTACGTCCGCAAGGGCGCTTCGGTGGACGTTCATCATCAGGTAGCACTGTCCCTTCGCGCGGATGACGCTCTCGAGGGCGAGGACGAGCTCGTCGATCTTTTCGCGCTTGGCCGTGAGCGATTCAGGGTTCGCCACCAGGACGGTCGTGGAGGTCAGCACCTCGTCGATGACGCGGAGGTGGTTCGTCCGGAGGGTTGTCCCCGAGGAGGAGAGGTCGACGATGGCGTCGGCGATCCCGAGGTGTGGCGTCGCCTCGCATGCCCCGCCGACGGTCACGATCGTCACGGCAACGTTGTGCCGGCTGAAGAACGCGCGGGTGATCGCCGGAAACTCGGTCGCCACCTTTGCGCCTGCAAGGTCGGCGACGGTCTCGATCTCCGACTCCTCCGGCACGGCGACGACGAGTGTGGCTTTCCCGGTCTGCAGGTCGAGAATCTCTTCGACCGCCGAGCCCCGCTCCATCACCATATCCTTCCCGGTGATACCGAGATCGGCGACGCCGCTCCCCACGTACTCCGGTATATCGATCGGGCGTGCGAAGAGGATCTCCACGTTCGGGTCGCGGGTCCTGGTGATGAGTCTGCGCTCGCTGCCGCCTTCAGCCAGGTGGAGGCCGCTCCTCTCGATCAGCTCGTTGATGGGGCCGGCAATCCTTCCTTTGTTCGGGATGGCGAGACGAACGAGCCCGGGTCCGGGCGCGGGCTGTCGGGGTGACGGTTTACTCATGGGTTAGACTCCAAAAATGTTAGAAGGGTTAGAATGTAGAGAGTTCTCCCCTGATAACCTTCTCGGTGATGGTGGGGGTCTTCTCCAGCCATTCGTCGATGATCGCCTCGATGTCGGGTTTGACGGAGTCGATCTTGACGCCCGGTTTCGTGAGGATCTGGGCGCTTGCCACGTGCGGCTGGTCGATCGGGTAGCCGATCCGGGAGACCATGCGGACATACATCTCCTCGATCCCGTCGACCTCTCTGACGCAGTCCTGCGCAACCTGCGTTGCGAGGAGGTTGTAGAGTTTGCCGATGTGGTTGATCGGGTTCTTGCCGCTCGTCGCCTCCATGCTCATCGGGCGGTTCGGGGTGATCAGCCCGTTCGCGCGGTTGCCGCGGCCGACCGAGCCGTCGTCGCCCATCTCGGCGGAGGTGCCCGAGACCGTCAGGAAGACGCTGCCGGCCTCAAGGTCGTCGGCGGTGTTGATGGCGACGTTGACCGATCTTGCGGTGAACTGCTTTGCGACCGCCGTGATCTGCTCCGTCAGGAAGTTCTTCTGTTCGACGTATTCGGCGATGCTCGAGCAGTAGCGGTCCACGAACGCCATCGCGACGGTGAGGGTGATGGCGTCGCCGTCACGCAGGCACATGATCTTGCAGTCCTGACCGATGACGGGATACTTCGGGCGGAGCGTGCCGTCGATGTATGCGGCGACGCCCAGCACAATGCTCTCCGCCTCGCTGAACGGCGCGTGCCCGACCCCGAACGAGGTGTCGTTCGCCCGCGGAACCTTCCCCTCGCATGACCGGAAGACATCCCGCAGGTCGGTCGATCCGTTCCCCATCCGGCAGTCGACGATGATGTCGCGGTTCATGTTGATGGTGGGGAGGATCTCTTTGATGTAGTCGCGTGCGGCCTCGACGGCGATCGCATCGGCGGGGATGTTTATGCCGTTGAAGGTCTTGGTGGCCCGGCCCGATATGAGGAAGTAGATCGGTCTCGTGATCCGGCCGCCGCCGAAGTTCGGGATCGACTCTCCTGCAACGACCTCGCCCTGGTCGGTGTTGTGGTGCAGGACGCTGCCGCACTCTTCCAGGTACGACCTGCTGAGTGCCCTGCTGATCGACTCCGCGATGCCGTCCGCGAGGCTGTCCGGGTGGCCGAGGCACTTCCTCTCCACCAGTTCAATCCGCTGCTTCTCGATCGGGATCTGGTCAAGCCATTCTACGCTGATGTTCCTGGTCATTAAATCCACCGTAGTTCTAAAGTATGATAAGAGAAATGATTGCAATTCATATAACCATTTCTAACCGTCACTACGCAGGCGGATATCGGAGCGGATGCCGATCTTGCATTGTCCATCCCTGAAGATACGCACCATGCCTCCGCTCTCGGAGACCGTGATGCCGACGACCGGGATCTCATGGGTGATGGACGCGGTTGCGCGGTGCCTCCCCCCAAGACCTCCGGGAAGAGAGATGCCCCGCCCGGTGACGTCCAGGTAGCGGCCCGCCGACCGCACCTCGCCGGTCTTGTCGATGACGAAGACCCCGTCGAGCTGGGCGAACTCTTTGACGCTCTCCCAGTTGTCCTTGTTCTTGATGTCCCGTAGCGCCGCGGGATGTCCCTGGTAGGGGTTGAGGATCGCCTGGTGGGAGTGCCGGAAGATCTCCTCCGGATCTCCTATGATGAACGCGGTGCCGATGGCTCTCCCCTCTCTTCCCTCGACCGCGATCTCGAGGGCGAGCGAGAGGGCCGCATGGAGCACCTCGCGGGGGATGATGTCGGAGAAGTCTTTCAAGTTGATGAAGTTCTTCCCCTCCTCGATATCATAGATGATGAGGGCGTAGGAGAAGACGCCGACGACCACCCCGTTCTCCAGGTTGCGCCGGAGGTAGAGGTGGACGGCGGCGTCGAGCATATGCCGTTCGCTCACCTCCAGGATATCGTGCATGGTGAGGTCTTTTAGAACGTCGAGCTGGAGTTCCTGCACCTGGATGATCGGGATGTCCGGAGCATCCGCGAGAACCGGGGCCGGTTCGACGAAGGAGACGACTGCCCGCGCCCCGATATTCTCCGCCACCTTGCAGGCGGTTGCGAGCATCAGTTCGCCGTTCATACGACCTCGCGGATCAGCCCCGGTATCTCAGATGGACGGGATGCGACGGGGATGTTCTGGTCGCGAAGCCGCCTGACCTTGGATCGGGCGTCGCCCTCGCCTCCCTCGATGATCGCGCCCGCGTGGCCCATCCGTTTCTCGGGCGGGGCGCTCACGCCGGCGATGTAGGTGACGACGGGGAGGCTGGTCGACCGGACGCCTTCCTCTTCGAGGTTCCCCCCCACCTCGCCGATGACGACGACCGCCTTCGTCTGCGGGTCTTCCTCGAACCGGGCAAGAACGTCCACGAACGTCTGGCCGATCACCGGGTCGCCGCCGATCCCGACGACCGTGCTCTGGCCGAGGCCGGCCCGGGTGAGTTCGTCGACCACCTCGTAGGTGAGGGTGCCGCTCCGGGAGACGACGCCGACGTTGCCGCGGCGGGCGAGGTGGGCCGGCATGATCCCGAGCTTGCACTCTCCCGGCGAGAGGAGGCCCGGGCAGTTCGGGCCGATGACCGTGCAGTCGTGGAGTTTCGCGTAAGCGATCGCCGACATAACGTCATGAACCGGGATGTGCTCGGTGATGACGACGGCCAGTTCTATCCCCGCATGCGCCGCCTCCATGATTGCGTCGCCCGCAGCGCCGCCCGGCACGAAGATGACGCTCGCGGTCGCGTCGTGCTCGCGGAGCGCCTCCTTTACGGTGTTGTAGACCGGGACGCCGTGGACCTCCCGTCCTCCCTTCCCGGGCGCTGTCCCGGCGACGACGCCCCGCCCGCCGACCTCGCGGGCGTAGGCGTTCATCAGTTCCGTGTGGAACGTGCCCTGCTTGCCGGTGATGTTCTGGACGATCACGCCGAGATTCTTATCCCCGTAAATCATTCTGCGACCTCCATCGCTGCTTTCACGGCTGCATCCATGCTCTCGAGCATCCGGTAGCCGCATTCGGCGAGCAGCTGCCGGCCTTCCTCCTCGTTCGTCCCGGCCATCCTGACGATGACCGTCGGCGCGACGCCGGCGGCGATGATCCCCTTCGCCACCTCGTCGCACCGGGTGATCCCCCCGAGGAGGTTGACGACGATCACGTTCACCCCGGGCATGCTCGCGACGAGTTTGACGGCGTGCATCACGCGTTCCTGGTCGGCGCCGCCCCCGACGTCGAGGAAGTTCGCCGCCCGGCCGTGGTAAAACTCGATGAGGTCGAGCGTCGACATCGTGAGCCCGGCACCGTTGCCGATCACCCCGATGGTGCCGTCCAGTTCCACGTAGGAGAACCCGTGCTTCTCGGCCTCGCGCTCCCGCTCGGAGAGGTCGCGGTTGACCTCTATCCCCTGGCGGGCGAGGGCGTTGTCATCGATGATCAGTTTCGCATCCGCCGCGTAGACCCCCCGCGCTGTCGTCACGAGCGGATTGATCTCCGCAAGCATGGCATCTTTCACCTGGAATACGTGGTAGAGACTGTTGATGACCGGCGCGAGATCTCTGGGCGCGCCGCCGAGGAGTTCCCGCATCAAAAACGGCGGGATGTCCGAGAGGAGGGGGGATACGACGACCTTACGGATGGCAGTCACATCGCTCTCGATCTCGACGCCGCCGGCGTCGGCGAAGAGCACCACCGGCTGTCCGCTCGACCGGTCGACGGCGATGCTCACGTAGTACTCGTGCTCGATCGGGAGACGCTCCTCCGCGAGGATCTCCCGTACCGGGACGCCCTTGATCTCCCGGGAGAAGAGGTCCCGGGCGGTCTCGGTCGCCGTCGTGCGGTCGGCCATCAGGACGCCGCCGGCCTTTCCGCGCCCGCCGACGTCCACCTGTGCCTTCAGCACCACGCCGTCACCGAGATCGGGCAGGTGTGCCGCGACCTCCTCCGCCGCCCGTATGACCGCCCCTTTCGGGACCGGTATCCCGTACTCAGAAAATACCTGTTTTGCCTCGTATTCCAGTAGTTTCATAGGTTCACACTCGCTCTCCGAGTTCGAATCCTCTCTTCAACGCCTTCAGGTTCAGTTCCTCGGTGCCCTTCGGGACGCTGTCGAGCACCGCACGCTCGATCGCCTCCCTGCTCACGACCCCGGTCGCGGTCACGAGAGCGCCGATCATCACGATGTTCGCGACGATCTCCCGTCCGAGAGCGCCCTTCGCCTCCGATGTCGCCGGAATCTCATGACAGCGGCATCCCGGGCGCGACCGGACGAGGTCGGCATCGACGAGCATGACCGCGTCCTCCCCGGCACGGGCCCCGTACTTCTCGAACCCCTGCTGCGACATGATGACGTAGATATCGGGCCTGGCCACCTCTGGGTAGAGGATCGGTTCGCTGTCGATCACCACCTGCCCCATCGAAGCCCCGCCCCGCGCTTCCGGGCCGTAGACCTGTGTCTGGACGGCGTACTTGCCGTCGTAGAGCGCCGCCGCCCGCCCGAGGATGACCGCGGAGAGGATGATCCCCTGCCCGCCGTATCCCGAGAACCTCACTTCGTGCCTCATCTCCGCACCCCCATCGCCGGCCGGCTCCTTCGGACGAGCTCCCCGACGGTGAACGCCCCTTCGGGGATCGGTTCTCCGTTCGCGATCAGCCGATCACGCTTTGCAACGAGTATCGCGTGGCTTCTGAGGTACTCGATCATCGCCGGGACGGTCCGGAGTTTGTTGTGGCGGCCGTAGTTCGTCGGGCACTGTGTCTGTGCCTCGACAAAAGCGAGCCCCGGCGTCTGCATTCCGACGGTGATGGCCTTTGTGAGCTCTTTGACGTGGTAGGAGGTCCAGCGGGCGACGTAGTTCGCGCCGGCGGCGACCGCGAGTTCCGCGAGGTCGAAGGCCGGTTCGCTCATCCCGTAGGGCGTCGTCGACGATATGGCTCCCGGCGGGGTCGTCGGGCTCCCCTGCCCGCCGGTCATGCCGTAGATGTGGTTGTTCATGCAGATCACGGTCATGTCCACGTTCCGGCGGCAGGCGTGGATGAAGTGGTTCCCGCCGATGGCGGCAAGGTCCCCGTCTCCCGTGAAGACGACGACGTGCAGGTCCGGCCGCGCCATCTTCACGCCTGTCGCGAACGCAAGCGCCCGGCCGTGGGTGGTGTGGAGCGAGTCGGTGAGGATGTAGCCGGGAGCCCGGGAGGAGCACCCGATCCCGGAGACGAAGACCGTCTCTTCCCGCTTCCAGCCCATCTCCTCGACCGCTGCGAGAGTGCAGTTGATGATCGTTCCGTTGCCGCACCCGGTGCAATAGATGTGGGGCAGACGGTCCTCCCGGAACCAGTCGGGCGCGATCATCGGTGCGCCTCCAGTGCCCGCGCAAGTTCGGCGGGGGTGTGGAGTTCGCCCCCGATCTTCGGCAGGGAGACGACCGGCTGGTCCACGTGGCGCTGGACCTCCCGGACCATCTGGCCCATGTTCAGTTCCGGCATCAGGAAGACCTCGGCGTTCGGGAACTCCTTCAGGGCAAACTCGGGGAACGGCCAGACGACCCGGAGGCGCAGATGGCCGATCGACTCATTCGGGCGGTCGTGCATCACCTGCTCGACCGTCCGGGACGGCGGGCCGTAGGTGACGAAGACCGTCTCGGCGTCGGGGTTTACGATCTCGTAATCGGCGATATCGCGCCGCGCCGACTCGACCTTCGTGACGAGCCTCTGCACCAGCCGGTCGTGCGCCTCGGGATCGGTCGTGTCCGGGTAACCCCGCTCGTCGTGGGTGAGGCCGGTCACGTGGACGGACCTCCCCGAGCCGAAGGGCGCGAACCCGGGGACGCCATCGTCGCCGGCCGCGAAAGGAAGAGAGCCTTCCGCGAGCGGGCGGGGGCGTTTGACCTCGACCGCGTCGGGAATGGTCACCCGCTCACGCATGTGGCCGACGATCTCATCAGACATCAGGAAGGTGGGGACCCGGAACCGGTCCGCGAGGTCGAACGCCTTCACCGTCAGGTCGAACATCTCCTGGACGGAGTTCGGGGTGATCGCGATGGTGCTGTAGTCGCCGTGCGACCCGAACCGGCACTGGAGCATGTCCCCCTGCGCCGCCCGTGTCGGCTGCCCGGTGCTCGGCCCGCCGCGCTGGATGTTGACGACGACGCACGGCGTCTCGGTCATGACCGCGTAGCCGATGTTCTCCATCATCAGCGAGAACCCGGGGCCGCTCGTCGCGGTCATGGCCCTCGTCCCCGTCCAGGCGGCGCCGATGACCGAGGCGATGCTCGCGATCTCGTCTTCCATCGAGATGAAGACCCCGCCGGCCTTCGGGAGTCTCCGGGCCATCGTCTCGGCGATCTCGGTCGACGGCGTGATCGGGTAGCCGCCGAAGAACCGGCACCCGGCGGCGAGCGCGCCCTCGGCGCAGGCGGCATTCCCCTGCATAAACTCGGTTCTGCTCAAAACTCCACCTCCACCTTATGAGGCTCGAACGGCTTCTCCTCGATCCAGGATATGGCCTGGTCGGGGCAGATCATGTGGCAGATCCCGCAGAGCATCCTGCCGTAGAGGGCCTGCAGCCTGCAGTTCGTACACCGTTCGGGGCGGTCGAGGGCCGGGGCGATGATCCCGCGAGTGTTGAGTTCCGTCCCCTCTGTAAAGATCCCGTAGGGGCAGACCAGCACGCAGAGATTGCATCCTTTGCAGCGACTTTCATCGATGACAAGTTTCATGAGACGGTATCCTGTTTGATATTGAATCGCTGATGAAATTGTGTTTTCGCTTTCTCGCGTACGGCGCGAAAGAGATCGCCGCCGTGGGCGTCGATCCCGACCGTAAGGGGGAGACGATCAGCCTCGATGACCCATACCGCCTCGGCCATGCCCAGGTCTTCGAAATAGACGCCGGATAAGCGCATATGGGCGGCGGCAAGTGCGGCGCACCCGCCCGTGAGCGCGAGGTAGACGGCGCGTCCCCGGAGTTGCTCGACCACCTCCGGGCCCATGCCGCCTTTGCCGACGAGGGCGCGGACACCCGCGTCGATGAGGAACCCCGTTATGGCGTTCATCCGGGCGGATGTCGTGGGGCCGGCGACGACGAGCCGGCCGTCCTGCACCACCGGGCCGCAGTGGTAGACCGCGGCGCCCGCGGGATCGAAGGGGATGCCCTCCTCCATCATGCGGAGGTGGGCCTCGTCCCGGGCGGTGTAGATCGTCCCCGAGAGCGTGACCGTATCTCCCGCACGGAGGTCGAGCACCTCGTCGCCGAGTGGTATCTGGAGGTTCACCACTCCACCTCCACGGTCGCCCGGCGGCAGGCCCAGCACTGCACGTTCACCGCAACCGGGAGGGAGGCGGTGTGGCAGGCGGCGCGCTTCACCTTCACGCTGAGCGCCGTCGTGTCGCCGCCAAGGCCCATCGGGCCGATCCCGAGTGCGTTGACCGCGTCGCAGAGTTCCTGCTCGTAGTTGTCCATGGTGTCGACCGGGAGGAGCAGGGCCTCCTTTGCGAGCGCGGCGGCCATATCGAACGTCCCGCCGATCCCGACGCCGAGGATCACGGGCGGACAGGGTTTGCCGCCCGCGAGAAGCATCGTCTCGGCGACAAAGCGGGGGATCTCCTTCGCCTGCGAGGGGAGGAGCATCCCGATCCGTGAGACGTTCTCGGAACCCGCGCCTTTCGGGAGAACCGTCACCGTGAGCCTCTCCCCGGGTGTCACGTGAACTGCGGGCATCCCCGCGCCGGTGTTGTCGCCGGTGTTCTCGCGGGTGAGGGGATCGACGACGTTCGGGCGGAGGGGAATCGCGGCTGTCGCCCTCTGCACTCCTTCCCGCACCCCTTCAAAGAGGGCGGGCGAGAACCCGACGTCGGGTGGCAGGGTGAGGTAGATTACCGGGACGCCGGTGTCCTGGCAGATCGGCACCTGCCGTTCTTCTGCAAGCGCGATGTTCTCGAGGATGTTGCCGAGCTCCCGGCGCGCGATCTCGTCCCTCTCGGCCGCCGCCGCCCCCCGGAGTGCCGCGAGCACATCGGGGGGCAGCCGGATCTCGGCCTCGGCAAGGGCTCTCGCTGTGGCGTCTGCCAGTGCGCTCGAAAGGGTAGGACCTGCCGGATTAGCCATCATCTATACTGGTGGGAAGAGACTATATAATACCTGTATTTCCCCTGGTTGCGGATACGCCGCCTGCGGGGAGTTCCCCGGAAAAAAGATGGGAAATGATGCGTGTTTTACGCTTTCGGCGCCTGTTCTTCGACGATCCTTGCGGGAGTCGGAAGCTTGTATATGCCGCGCCTGAGCGAGATCTTGGCCTTCTCGACATGCTGCGGGCTTGTCCAGACGGAGAAGACCTTCTGGCCCTTATCCACCCGCGCCGCGGTGCCAACGGCCTTCCCGAAGGCGAGGCGCATGCCTTCCGAGACACGGTCTGCACCTGCGCCGGTCGCCTGTTTGTTCTCACGGAGGACGTGGTGCGGGAAGGTCCGGATCTTCAGGTGGAAGTTTGCCCTCCCGACCTCCTTCTGGAGTTGCCGGTTGATGCCGATACGAGCTGCCTCAAGCGCCGTGTGGCGTATCTGGCAGGCCTCCTCGGCAACGATGGAGAGTTCGACCGGGAAGTCCTCGGTGAGGTTGCCCATATCAAACTGCACGATCTTGCTGCCCGGCACGCCGCCCATGTATTCCCTGCGTGTATATGCTTTTTTTGCGAGATTCCTGTACATCTTCGCTGGTTTTCGTACCATGGTTAAAAACTCCTGCCGATCTGATGAGTCCTTTATAAAAAGGAGATCTGCTCTAATAAACCTTACTGGATGTTTTCGCTCTCGTCGATCATCCGGAGCACCCTTCGCCGGACTTCCGCGAACTCGGGACTGGTCCGATCCCGGGGGTGCGGCCAGGGAATCTCGATGACCTCCCGGATAGAACCCGGCCTCGGGGTGAGGACGACGATCCTGGTGGCGAGGTAGACCGCTTCGTCGACGCTGTGGGTGACGAAGACGATCGTCTTCTTCGTCTGTTTCCAGAGGGAGAGGAGCTCTTTCTGCATGTGGTTGCGGGTCTGGGCATCCAGCGCCCCGAACGGTTCGTCCATGAGGAGGACGTCGGGGTCGTTTGCGAGCGCTCTTGCGATCGCCACCCGCTGCCGCATCCCGCCGGAGAGTTCGTAGGGGTAGGCGTCCCGGAACTGGGAGAGGCCGACCATCTCGATGTAGCGATCCGCCGTTCGCCGGCGCTCCTCTTTTGCGACCCCTTTCATCTCGAGGCCGAAGGCGACGTTGTCGATCACCCTCCGCCAGGGGAAGAGGGAGTACTCCTGAAAGACCATCCCGCGCTTCGGGTCCGGGCCGGTGACCGCGCGTCCCTCGATCGTCACGCTCCCGGACGTCGCGGTCTCGAGTCCGGCGATGACCCGGAGTAGCGTCGTCTTTCCGCACCCCGACGGCCCGACCAGGCAGATGAACTCCGTATCGCCGATCTCCAGGTTGATACCCCCGAGCGCCTGCGTGGGGGTGCCGTCCTCTTTCGGGAAGGCCTTGCCGAGGTTCGTGATCGAAACTCCGCTCATTTCAGGCCACCTCCCCCGCCCGCCACCGCAGGAGCTGCTTATCGACGTAGTTTCTGAAGATGCGGTCGATGATGAGCCCCGTAAAGCCGAGGATCAGCATGTAGACGACGACGCTGGGCATCTGGTGGAGGTAGTAGTTGTGCCAGAGTTGGTAGCCGAGGCCGTAGGTGGAGACGCCGAACATCTCGGCGGCGACAAGACACATCCAGCCGACGCCCATGGCGATCCTGACGCCGGAGGCTATCGCCGGGATAGCGGCGGGCAGGGCGACGTAGCGGATCAGCTCAAACGAGGTGTCGCACCCGAGCACCTTGCCCGCTTCGACGAAGACCTTCGGGACGTCCCGGAACGCTGCGTAGGTTGCGGTCAGGATCGGGAAGAACGCTCCTGCAAAGATGACGAAGCCCGCCGCCTGGGTGGTGAGCCCGAACCAGATGATGGCGAACGGGATCCAGGCGAGCGGCGGGATGGGGCGGAGGGTCTCGATGATCGGGTCGAGGAGGTAATCCGCCACCCGGAACCACCCCATCAGGATCCCGAGGGGGACGCCGAGGATGAGCGCCGCGATGATCCCGATCCCGAAATGCTCAAGGCTCACCGCAAGGTCGGCGAGGAGCGTGCCGGACCCGAGAAGATTTATGAATGCTTCGACGACGTCGGTGACGCTCGGGAGGATGAAAGATCGCCCTACCACGTATTCGGCGATGATCTGCCATATTATCGCCACGATGGCGACCGCTGCGATGCCGAGGAGTCGTTTCTGTGTCTGTTGCTTCATGGTTCTGTTCCGCTGCTCGTGACGGGTGCTGGAGTGGATCGCTGGCCGATCGTCTCCGGAACCTTTTCTATTACTTCATCGACATCGCCGTAAAAGATACTTTTGGAGAAGAAAACAGGGAGGTCCCGGGTTATGCCCGGGCCTTCTCGTAGAACGAGAGGTCGAAGAGGTCGTCCTGGGTGAGGGGTTTGTTGATGTAGCCGAGTTCGTACTGGAGGTTCGTGTAATCGACCACCGAGGTCGTGATGACGTTCGGGTCGGCGGTCCAGGTGCCGTCCCAGTTCCTGAAGGAGGCCTTCACGGTCTCGACGTTCTGTCCGGTCTTCTTCGAATAGATGGTTGCGGCCTCGTCGGGGTTTTCGAGGTTGTACTCCGTCGCCTTGATGTGGGTCCGGACGACCTGCTCGACGATCTCGGGGTGCTCGCGGATCAGGGAGCCGCTTGCAACCAGAACGCAGCAGGCGTGGTCTTTCATCATCTCGCCCGACTGCACAACGGTCCTCCCCGTGCCCTCGGCTGCGATGACGGCCGGGGACGGGTGGGGCAGGAAGACGCCGTCAACCTGGCCTGCGGAGAGGGCGGTGGTGGCGGCACCGGGGTCCATAGCCTTGATGTTGACGCTCGCGGGGTCGACGTCGTTCTGCTCAAGCCAGGTCCTGAGGATGGTGTCCTGGATCGTTCCCGGCGGGAAGGTGGCGATCGTCTTGCCCACGAGGTCGGCGGGGGTCGAGTAGGGGATCTCGCTCCTGAGGACCAGGTCGGACCCCTGGGTCTGGACTGCGGCAACGATCTTGGCGTCAAGTCCGGTGCTGACGGCCGCTATGAACGGGGCGGCGCCGACGTAGGCGATATCCAGGTCCCCGGCGAGCATCGTCTGCATCTCGGGCGCGCCGGTGGGGAAGTTGTAGTCGGTTATCTGCTCAACACCGTGCGGCGCGAGGTCCTCCTGCCACCATCCCTTATCCATCGCGGTGGAGTGGGCGGTCTGGTGGGTGCTCGGCTGGTAGCCGATCTGCAGGTGCGTCACATCGCCGCTCTCGGTGCCGGTGCATCCGCTTACAAACGTGAACGCCGCGACCAGGGCCACGGCCAGAATAATTGCAGTGATCTGTTTCATAGGCATCTCCATCAGTATGAGTTACTGTATAACGAGTAATCATCACGCTGTCGGTATATAGTAGTGTCGAAAATTGGCAGTATAGTTATACTATAGTATTAAAATTTGTTCGGTATTTTCCAAATAGATGAAATGGGTGCAGGGTAATGTGGAGACGGAGGCGCACTTTGCCGGGTGAGGTCGTCTCCCAATGCCTCTGTCGGGACACCCCCTCCCGGGCCTGTACTCAATGGAGGTTCGTTCCATCATCTTTGCCTGGTATATGGTTCAGATGGCGGTTATCTGAGTCGACAGCGCTTATCCATCACCTGTTACCCCGACAGGGTGCTGCTCTTGCAGGGCGATTTCCTGATGCTGATCGCCGCGTTGATGTCACGGTCCTGATGAGCGCCACCGTCCGGACGGACCCGCTTTCTCTCAGAGATCCGGTTTGAGATACCCACATCTGCTGCATATCTTTGAGGATCGGATCTGCCGATTTGCGATCTCTTCTCGAAGTGGCCTCGATCTCTATCCGCTGGGCAGGCGCATGTTTCACACTTCTCCCCTATCCTCGTGCGTGGTTTTAATCTCTTCAGCAGCCAAACGATACAGACAGGAATGTTGATATAATGCGTTCGGATCAGATTCGGCAGGGCCGTCTCGCCGGTGAACGGTCGGGCGATCTCGAGCACTTTCTTGCATCGATGGAGACCGACCGCTGGATCGCGGAGGCGGATCTCCTCGTGGACATGGCGCACCTCCTCGGCCTTGTGCGGCAGGATATCATCAATGAGGCCCCGGCCCGGGCGCTGATGGCGGCGCTTCTCGACCTCCACGACCATGGTATCCCGGAGGAGGCGTTCGACGAGAAGTTCGAGGACGTCCATGCAGGGAAGGAGGCCTACCTCATCGACCGGGTCGGCGAGGACTTCGGCGGCCGCCTCCACATGGGACGGTCCCGGAACGACGAGGTCGCGACCTGCATACGGATTCGGTTGAGAGAAGAGATGATCGCCCTCGTGCGGTCGCTTGCCGACCTCAGGGCGACCCTTCTCGACGTCGCCGCCGCCCACACGGAGACGGTGATGCCGGGCTTCACCCACCTCCAGCACGCCCAGCCCACGACGCTCGCCCACTACCTCCTCGCCTACGAGCAGGCCTTCTCCCGGGATACGGCCAGATTGCGCGAAGCGTATGCCCGGGTGGACGTCTCCCCCCTCGGTTCGGCAGCGTTCGCCTCGACCGGGTTCCCCCTCGACCGCGACTACACCGCGGCTCTCCTCGGCTTCTCCCGCCCGGCACCAAACAGCATGGACGCGGTCGCCGCCCGGGACTTTGCGATCGAGGTGCTTGCCGATACAGCGGTCATGATGACGACGGCGAGCCGGCTCTGTGAAGAGCTCGTCCTCTGGAGCACGTCGTTCGTCGGGTTCGTCCAGCTCGACGATGCTTACTGCTCCTCCTCCTCGATCATGCCCCAGAAGAAGAACCCGGATGTGGCCGAGATCATGCGGGCAAAGGCCGGGACGGTTGCCGGTGCACTCACCGCGGCGGTCACCATCGTCAAGGGCCTCCCCATGAGTTACAACCGCGACCTCCAGGAGCTGACCCCTCACCTCCGGCGGGGTGTGGAGGGCGCCCAACAGAGCATCCCGCTCCTCTCAGGGATGATCGGCACCGCCACCTTCAACACGGAGCGGATGGTCGCCGAGGCGGACAGGGGCTTTTCCACCGCGACGGAGCTTGCGGACGTCCTTGTCCGGGATTACGGACTTCCCTTCCGGACCGCTCACCGGATCGTTGGACGGGCGGTACGGCACGGCTCGCTCGACCTTTCCACGCTCGAGGGCGCCGCCCGTGAAGCGGCCGGCCTCTCGGTCGTGGACCTCGGGATAACCCAGGAGCGGATCGACTCTGTCCTCGACCCGCGCCACGCTGTTGCCGTGCGGAGCATCATCGGCGGCCCGGCACCCGCGGCGGTTGCGGTTCAGATCGCAGATCAGAAGGAACTCCTCGCCCGCGATGTTGCATGGGCGGAGGAGACCGGAGCGGCGCTCTCGAGCGCGCTAGAACATCTTATCCTTGAATCACGGAGGGTGGTAGCATAACGGAGATACTTCAGACCGGAGACCGGGTGCGGTACGCGAACGGTGGGACCGCGCTCACCGGCACTTACATCACAGAGCGCGACGGGATGGCCGTCGTCAAACTGGATAGCGGCTACAACATCGGTGCGTCGCCCGAGAAGATCGAGTTCGTCGAGCGCCCGGCTCCGCAACCGCCGGCAGGCGCCGGGGTCGTCGTCCAGAACCCCGACCTCCCGGAACTCGCTGTCATATCCACAGGCGGGACGATCGCGAGCAGGGTGGACTACCGGAGCGGCGCGGTGATGAGCCAGTTCTCCGCGAGCGATATCCTGCGAGCGATCCCGGAACTCGGGGACGTCGCCCGCTACCGCGACCGCCAGATCGCAAGCATCCTCTCGGAGAACATGAAACCGGCGCTCTGGCAGGAACTCGCCCGGGCGGTCTATGACGAGATCCGGGCCGGCGTCGCCGGGGTGATCGTCACCCACGGCACCGACACGATGGCCTACTCGGCCGCGGCGGTCCGGTTCATGCTCAAGACGCCGGTGCCGGTCGTCTTTGTCGGGTCGCAGCGGTCTGCCGACCGCCCGAGTTCCGACAACGCCATGAACACCCTCTGCAGCGCCGCCGTCGCCGCCGGCGATCTCGGCGAGGTGGCGGTGGTGATGCACGCGACGACGAACGACGACCGCTGCGCAATCCACCGGGCGACCCGTGTCCGTAAGATGCACACCTCCCGGCGCGATGCGTTCCAGAGCATGGGGATGGAACCGCTCGGCTACGTCGATTACCCCTCGCTCTCCATCACCCTCTCGGACGAGGCGGTCCGGCGGGGTGCACAGGAGCCCGAACTGAGCGACGCGCTCGAAGAACGGTGCGCCCTCCTCCACTTCTACCCCGGGATGCCTGCGAGCGTCCTCGACGTCTTCGAGGGTTACGCCGGTCTGGTCATATCGGGGACGGGGCTCGGCCACGTGGCGACGGAGTGGGTCCCGAAGATACAGGATATGGTCGAAGAAGGGACGACCGTCGTCATGACGTCGCAGTGCCTGCACGGCCGGGTCTGCGACCGGGTCTACAACACGGGAAGGGATCTCCTCGCCGCCGGGGTCGTTGAGGGCGAGGATATGCTGCCTGAGGCGGCGCTCGTCAAACTGATGTGGGTGCTCGGGAACGAGAGTGACCCCGAACGGGCGAAAGAGATGATGCAGACCGATCTCGCGGGCGAGATCCGGCGGAGGTCGATCCCATGATGGACTACGGGAAACTCGGCCTCAAAGCCGGGATCGAGATCCACCAGCAGCTCGACACCGCCGAGAAGCTCTTCTGCCGCTGCCCCACCTGTCTCCGCGACGTCTCCGAGCGGACGGGGGAGTTTTACCGCTACCTCCGGGCGACGGAGAGTGAGCTCGGGGAGATCGACCGGGCGGCGCGGGAAGAGATGAAACTCGTCCGTAAGTTCCGCTACTACACCTACGATACGGTCTGCCTGGCGGAGCACGACGAGGAGCCCCCGTCCCCGATGAACCCCGAGGCGCTCGAGATCTGCCTCACGATAGCAAAGATGCTCGATATGACCCCCGCCGAGCAGGTGCACACGATGCGCAAACTCGTCATCGACGGTTCGAACACCAGCGGGTTCCAGCGGACGGCGCTCGTCGCGCTCTCCGGCGCCCTTCCCGGCGGCTGCCGGCTCGAGACGATCTGCCTCGAGGAGGAGGCGGCGCAGCGGGTGGAGGACGAGACCTTCTCCCTCGACCGCCTGGGGATCCCGCTCGTCGAGATCACCACCGCCCCCTGCATGCGCACCCCCGAGGCCGTCCAGGAGGTCGCGGGGCATATCGGGATGGTGCTCCGCTCCACCGGGAGGGTGAAGCGCGGGCTCGGGACGATCCGGCAGGACATCAACGTCTCCATCGCCGACGGCGCCCGGGTGGAGATCAAAGGCGTCCAGGAGCTCGACCTGATCGCCGAGGTGGTGCGGCGCGAGGTCGAGCGGCAGGTCAATCTGCTTGCAATCCGGGACGCCCTGCGGGAGAGGGGCGCCCGGGTCGACCGTGACGTCATCGACGTCACCGCCCTCTTTGCCGAGACGGCGTCCTCGATCCTGAAGAAGGCAAAAGCCGTCCTCGCGGTCCGGCTCTACGGGTTCGCGGGGCTCGTCGGGCGGGAGATCCAGCCCGGCAGACGTCTCGGAAGCGAGATGTCGGACTACGCGAAGAAGTGCGGCGTCGGCGGGATCTTCCACACCGACGAACTCCCCGCCTACGGCGTCACCGCAGATGAGGTGGCGCGCCTCCGGGAGTTCGTCGGGGCAGGGGAGAACGACTGCGTCGTCATCGTGGCGGCGGGAAGGGAGCGCGCCGGGTGTGCCGCTGAGCAGGTGATGGTTCGCGCGGAGATGGCGCTCTCCGGGGTCCCCGAGGAGACGCGGAAGATGCTCGAAGAGGGGAGTTCCGCCTACATGCGCCCGCTCCCGGGAGCCGCCCGGATGTATCCCGAGACCGACGTCTTTACGGTCGCGATCGATGGGAACCGCTGGGAGAAGATCGAGATCCCCGAACTCCTCACCGACCGGGCGGAACGGTTCGTCCGGGAGTTCGCCCTCGACGAAGGGCTGGCGCGGCAGGTGGCGTTCTCCGAGCGATTGGCGCTCTTCGAGAAGGCGGTCGCCGCCGGTATCCGCCCCAATCTTGCTGCACGGACGCTGCTTGCCACCTGCCGGGAACTCGCCCGGGACGGCGTCGACGTCGCCCGGGTGAGCGAGGAGGAGATCCTTGCCCTTCTCTCGGCGGTCGAGGGCGGCCGGGCGGCGAAGGAGGCGATCCCCGACCTCCTCACCGAGCTCGCAAAGACCCCCGGAGACGCCGGGGAACCAGGCGTTCGGGTAGACGCGGCGATCGAGAAGATGGGGCCGTCCGTCTCGCAGGCGGACGTGGAGGCGATTGTCCGGCGGATCGTCGCCGAACGGGAGGTTTTCGCCCGGGAGAAGGGTATGGGCGCGCTCGGCCCCCTGATGGGCGTCGTCATGCAGGAACTCCGCGGGAGCGTCGACGGGAAGGTCATCAGCGAGACCCTCCGGCGCGAGCTCCAGCGGTTACTCTCCTGATCCCCGGCCCAGGTCCTTCCCGGCCGGGTTACTTTTATCATCGGATCAGTGCATAAATATAAAGGAGTTCTATCATGGGAAAGACAGGCAGTGTTCAGTGGGCGCAGGTCAAGGGCGTCAAGGGGCAGATCCGGCTCGTCCCTGCAAGTGAAGGCGAAGTGAAGAAACCCGGCCCGAACCAGCGGTTCAAGGCAGCAGCGGATATCCGGAAGCGGGCGAGCCGGGAAGGGCAGGACCAGCGGCGCGGTGGACGCGGTGGACGCGGTGGACGCGGCGGGCGCAGGGGAGGCGGCGCTCCCACGATGGACGTGCGGGTACGCCGTGGCATACGGCGCGCCAAGGTGTCGGCTCTCGGGACCAAGCAGAAATCGAGATAAGCCGTCCCCCTCTTCTCCTTCAATACTTTTTATACTTGAGAGTTCCAGTATGTGGTATGGATCTCAAATCCGCCATCAGGACCTATCAGTTTGCCGAACGGGCGAAATCCGAACTGATTGTGGGGTCGCACCTGACGACAGCCCTGATCCAGTTTCCGCTCACGGAGAAGCCCGGCGGGAAGCGGATGCTTGTGATGGTGCTCGAGTCGATCCGCTCGGAACTCGACTTTGCGTATGGGGATACGGGGCTTTCTGAGTTTAAGAAGGCCATCGATCACCTCAACGAGGCGATCAGCCTGACGGAGAGCATGGATCTCGGCGTTGCGTCGGAGCGGATCGGAAGGGCTGTCAGCGCCGCCACGACCGCAGCCCAGATGGCATGGGAGACACTCAACGAGCATGAACTCCTCTGATTTCCTCAGATTTCTGAGAGCGCGGTCTTCTGTCCGGGAATACTCCGGGAAGCCGCTCGATCCGGAGGATATCGACTACATCCTCGCCTGCGCGAGTACGGCGCCGAGCGCCGGCAACCGCGAGGCATGGGATGTCGTCGTCGTCACCGACGACGATGTCAGGCTGGAACTCGCGTCGGCGGCCCTCGAGCAGGTGCATATCCGGGAGGCCCCGGCGGTCCTGGTGGTCTGTGCGAACTACATCCGGTCGATGTCGCACTATGGGGAGCGGGGGATCCTCTATGCGCTCGAGGATGCCACTATAGCCTGCACCTACATGATGCTCGCCGCCCATGCCCGGAACCTGCACTCGTGCTGGACGGGGGCGTTCGAGGAGAACGAGGTTCGCGAGCTCTTCGGCTTCCCGCAGCATATCCGCCCCGTCGCGCTTCTCGCGGTCGGGAAGGGGAGGCCGCTGCTCGAACCCATGAAAAGAATGCCGGTGGACGAACATGTACACCGCGAGACCTGGTAGGATTAACCATTCCTGGAGAGAATATGTCGGATTATTTGGTTACGCTTGAATCAGCGTGGATAATTAAAGACGTCAAGTCTATGGACGACGCCGTGAGCATTGCGATCAGCGAGGCCGGCAAAAGGCTCAACCCCTCGGCGAAGTTCGTGGAGATCGAGGCGGGGATGATCGCCTGCCCCTTCTGCGAGGGGGAGTTGAACACCGCGCTCGTGGTCGCCGGCACCGCCCTCGTCGGGCTCATGCTGCAGATGAAGGTCTTCCGTGCGGAGTCAGAAGAGCACGCGGCAAGGATTGCAAAGTCGGTCGTGGGAAAAGCACTGCACGACGTGCCGCTGAAGGTTCAGGAAGTGCAGGAGTTATGATCTCCGTCGTCGGGCATACCGCCATCGACCATCTCTTCCGGGTGCCGAAACTCCCCGGGCGGCACAACTCGACCTACATTGCCGGTCACGAGGTCTACTTCGGCGGCGGTGCGGCGAACATCGCGGCCGGGATTGCAGTGCTCGGGGAGCGGTGCCGGCTGGTCTCTGCGGTCGGCGGGGACTTTCCGGGGAGCGACTATGACCGCTGGCTGCACAGCCTCGAGATCGTGCAGGACTTCACCCAGGTGAAGGATGCCCGGACCGCGACCGCGTACGTCTTCACGGACGACGATGGCGACCAGGAGACCTTCTTTGAGTGGGGCGCGTCGACCGCGTTCTCCCGTGCGGAGGCTCCCGCTCTCGACTTCGTCCACATGGCGACGGCCGACCCCGACTTCAACGTCCGGGTGGCCCAGAAGAGCAGGTTCGCCTCCTTCGACCCGGGGCAGGACCTCCTCCGCTACACGCCTGACCAACTCGAGATCATCCTCGCGAAGATCGACATCCTCTTCTCGAACAACCATGAGATGGACCGGATGTGTGATATGCTGGGGCTGGAGAAGACCGCACTCGTCGCGTCGATCCCGATGACGGTCACTACCCGGGGGGCTGAGGGGAGCATCCTCTGCATGGACGGTGAGGAGTATCACGTCCCGGCGGTCAAGGTCGAGGCCGTCGACCCCACCGGTGCCGGAGACGGCTACCGTGCCGGTTTCCTCACGGCGTTCCGGAGGGGCTACGCCCCGCTCGACTGCTGTCGCGCAGGGGCGGTGGTCTCTTCCTTCGTCGTCGAGCGGCCGGGCACCCAGACGAACCTCCCCGACTGGGAGCGAATGCTTGCGCGGTACCGGAAGGTCTTTGGCGAGCCCGGCGAAATTATCATCTGAATTATGGGAAATACAGCGCTGATGGCCGGTATCTCTCTGCCGGCCGCCGTTTCCGGCACGAGGATACCCGGAGGCGTCTGATGGAGTCCGGCCCCGACGTGCGTGTCGAGCGGCTCACCCGCTACATCTTCTCTGCTCCATCCTGGCCGCGGTCCCTTGCACTCATCGTCGTGCTCGGTTTCGTCATCGATGCTGCCACCTACCGGGTGGGGGACGAGTTGTTCCTGGTCGGCACCCTCGGGTTCTCGGTCCCGGCACTGGTCGCTCTCCTGCTGACGGTGCCGCTGGTGCGGGCATTTGGCGGCTCCATCACCTGGAACCGGTCGGCGCTCCTCGCCCTGGCCTGCACGGTTCTTGCGGTGATCCTGAGCCTCTCGCCGGTGCTTATCTTTGGTCGTGCTCTCTTTCCCACGCTCTATGCGATAGCGTTCGGCCTGGCCTTCGGCCTCCGGCTGCTGGTTCTCGTAGCCGTCGCCGATTACCGGATCTCCCGGATGGTCCTCCCCGCATTCACCCAGAGTGCGGTTGCCATAGCGGTCGGAGCCTGGTTCTTCACCCCCGGGTTCGCGCCCTACGCCCTCCTCCTCCAGGTGGTCTTCGGCCTGGTCTTCGTCTTCCTGATCTGGGTGATCGAGCGGCCGCTGAAGCGGGCGTTCCAGATCAGCGGACTCAACTTCCTCAACACCTTCATCGCCCACCTGACCGATGGGTCGAAGAACATGGAGGACTTCTTCCGCGAGATCGGCGAGGAGGTCTATGTTCCGGAGGTCTCGCTCTTCTTCTCCCGTGACTCGGGGGAGGATGTCCTCTTCACCGTCCCGAACGTCCACCCCGGCCCGATGGGCGACGTCGGCGGCGGGAACCTCCCCCGGATCCTCCACGACACCTTCCCCGAGGAGACGCTTGTTGCCCACGGTTGCGCCACCCACGACTTCAACCTGGTCTCGGAGAGCGAGATCGAGAAGATCGCCCACGCCGTCGAGGCGTCGCGGGAGGGGCTCGCCTACTCCGCCGTCGCGAGCCGTCCCGTCCGGGTCGAATCGGGCTCGGTCTCGATCCTCTGCCAGCGGTTCGGGGACGCCCTCCTGATGGTGAGCACCCGGTCGCCGGAGCGCACGGAGGATCTCGATTACTCGATTGGCCTTGCTATCATGGCCGAAGGGCGGTGCGCTTTCTCCCACGTTGCGTTCGTCGATGCCCACAACTGCATGACCAGCGTGGGTTCCCCGGTCCTCCCGGCGACGAAGATCGCGACGGAGTACATCGCCGCCGCACGCGAGGGGTTCGCCACCGCCCGTGACCTCCCTCAGGAGCCGCTCTCGATCGGTGTCTCGCACGTCAGGGTTCCGTTCACCCGTGAGCAGGGGTTCGGGTCGCTCGGGGTGCAGGTGCTGGTGACGGAGGTCGAGGGGAAGCGGGCGGCCTACGTCCTGATCGACGGGAACAACGTGGCCCCGGGCGTCCGGGAGCAACTGCGGGCGGTGGCGCTCGAAGACGTCGACGAGGCGGAGATCATGACGACCGATACGCACACGGTGAACACGATCACCGGGAAGAACCCGGTCGGCTACGTGGTGCCGGCGAAGGCGATCGTCCCTTACATCGAGCAGGCGGTCCGCGAAGCGATAGCCGATCTCGCGCCGGCCCGCGTGGGGGCGGCGACGGCATCGTGCGAGGGGATCGTCGTCTTCGGGTCGCAGCGGGTCTCGCAGCTCGCGAGCACCGTGAACGCGATGCTCGCGTTCATCGCCCCGCTGAGCCTGATGATCCTCATCCTCGCGTTCCTGCTCTCGGTCCTCGCCTATATCGCGCTCCAGTAGGGGCGGGAACGCCCTTTTTCTTTCTGCAGCCCAAACCTCTATCATGAACTACCGGTTCGCTGGTCGGATGGGGCATGCCCCGGAGTCGTTCCTCGAAGAGCTCTTCCGGGTCTCGGCCGTCCCCGGAGTGATATCGTTTGCCGGCGGCCTGCCGGGCTCGGCCTACATCGATGTTACGGGGATCCGGGAGGCGGCCCGCGAGGTCTTTGCCGACGAAGGGCGGACGGCGCTCCAGTACACGACGACGGACGGCTACCTTCCCCTCCGGGAGTTCATCGCTGACCGTTACCGGAGACGGCTCGGCCTTCCGGCGACGCCTGAGGAGATCCAGGTCGTGAACGGTTCGCAACAGTGCCTCGACCTGGTCGCGAAGATCTTCCTCGACCCCGGCGACGCCGTCGGGATGGAGCGGCCGGGCTACCTCGGCGCGATCGAGGCCTTCTCCCTCTACGAACCCGTCGTTCACTCGGTTCCCCTGGAGGAGGACGGCCCGGATCTTGCGGCGTTCGCATCGCTCATCCGCGACCATGCGCCGAAGTTCTTCTACGGCATCCCGAACTCGCAGAATCCCTCGGGGAGGACGTATTCGGAAGGGAAGCGGCGGGCGATCGCAGAGACCCTCGAAGGAACGGAGACGGTCTTTTATGAGGACGACGCTTTTGGCGAACTCTTCTTCGACGGAAAGCCCCGGTCGCCGGTGAAGCGCTACCTCCCGGACCAGACGGTGATCTCGGGGTCGTTCTCAAAGATCGTCGCACCCGGGATGCGGATCGGCTGGATATATGCGCCGGCGCCGGTTCTCCGGGAGTTCAACGTCGCGAAGCAGGCGGCCGACCTTCACTCGAACTTCCTCTGCCAGGTGATCCTGCACCGCTATCTATCGACCCACGATCTCGATGCCCACGTCGCCCGCGTCGCGGCGGTCTACGGCGCAAATTGCCGGCTGATGTGCGAACTCCTCGACGACCTGATGCCGCAGGTGACCCACACCAACCCCGAGGGCGGGATGTTCATGACGGCGACGCTGCCGGATGGAATCTCGTCGATGGAGGTCTTTTCAGAGGGTGTCAGGGAAGGCGTCGCGGTCCTCCCCGGGGTGCCGTTCTACGCCGACGGCGGCGGGGAGGATACGATCCGGCTGAACTTCTCGGCGGCGGGCGAGGAGGAGATCGTCGAGGGGATCCACCGGCTGGCGAGGGTGGTGCGGCGGCTGGCCTGATCTCCCCGCTGTTTCGTAATGTTTAACGGCGGGGAGAGTCCTGTACTCTTCAATGACCTCATGCTCTCTTCTTCCGGGCCATTTCCGGTTCTGCATCGCTCTCCTCATCTTCCTGCTCGTCGTCCCCTGTTGCCTCGCCGCCGATACCGCGAACATTTCCGACTCCGTTGACCGGGCCACGTCCGCCGTCGCGGAGAGGGATTGGGACGGCGTCCTCGTCGCGACCGGCGAGGGGCTGGCCGTCGAGCCCGGCAACGTCTCTCTCCTCTGCATGGAAGGCTACGCCCTGCGCAAACTCGGGCGCTACCCGGAGGCGGCGGCCGTGGTGAGCGAGGCGATCGCCCTCGACCCGAAACCCGTCCGCTACGCGAACCGCGGCTATGCCTATGTCGCGAGGGGGAACTCCTCTGCTGCGCTTGCCGACGCGGAGGCCGCGCTCCTCCTCGACCCTGCCGACGCCACGTCCTGGGGCGTGAAGGCGATGGCGCTCGCCGGGATGGACGACCTTGCCGGCGCAGAGTCGGCCGTCGACCGGGCACTCGCCCTCGCTCCGGAGAGCGCCCACCTCTGGCACGTCCGGGGGGAGGTCCTCCTTGCCGCCGGCAACGCCACGGGTGCGGCCGCGGCGCTGAACCGCTCGCTCACGCTCGACCCTGACTACAGCCTTCCCTGGCCGGATATGCCGGACGCCCGCGAGGACCTGGCGGCGGCGATGCAGGCAGCCACTTTTCCGGCGGCGGCGCCGTTCGGGGGTTTGGTCGCAGTCGCCGGCCTGCTTGCGATCGGTGCGTGGTCTCTCCGGCGGCGTTGACCCCGGAGGCCTGCACCATCCCCTACTCGGGCCAGCCGGGGGCCGGAGCCCGCTCCACCTGGACGAGCATCAGCACCGCGGGCTCATTGCCCACGGTCCCCGAGCGGTGGCCCCTCTGCCCCCGCTCGTCGGGCCGGGTGTTCTGGTCGTTGCCAAACGAGAGCTCGCCCGGCCCCATCTCCACGCGGGTGCCGTCCATGGTCTCCACGAACCAGCGGCCCGAGAGTGGCACGATCCACTGCGGCTCAGGGTTCTCGTGCCACTCGCCGACCCAGCCTGCGGGGAGGACCAGGGCGACCACAGGGGCAGCCGGGTCGGCGAGCCTGCCGATCCACGACGGCGCCGCACCGGTCGATATGCTCGCGAATGCGAAGTTGCTCATCCGGCAGCGGTCCTGCCGGCTCACGCCGTCCTCATCGGTCCAGACGTGCCAGTAGGGGACTTCGGGCGTGTCCGGGTTATGGTCTCGCTTCATGCTTCCCACCTTCGGGCCCGGCATCAAATACCTTTGGCCCCGGGGGTTGCGGCGGAGAACGGTTCCCGGAGCGGGTTTTTCCCCGGCGGCATGCGGGCGCTGGACTTAATACATGCGGTGGAGAATAGGTAATGGCACTTTTCGAGCGAGGGTAGCCAAGCCCGGCCAAAGGCGGTGGACTTAAGATTTAATACTAAAAAAGGTTACTATATCTCGCCTTCTACCGAAGCCGTTATCGAGCGTCGGACTTATTACATGCAATTGATAATAGTTATTGGATCTTTTGGAGCGAGGGTAGGTTAGCCCGGCCAAAACCGACGGACTTAAGATCCGTTCTCGAAGGAGTCCGTGGGTTCGAATCCCACCCCTCGCATCAGAACTTTGGGTTATAGTTAAGCGAAAAATGCTGCTAATTATAACCTTTCAAAATTTTGCACTCCTACTTGGAAGGCTTCAATTCTGTCTATAGGTGATAAAACAGTTTATAGTCGGTTATTGATTTTGATGTACAGGGCAATTCCAGTGACTCCACCATACAATAGCAGTTCTATCAAACTAAAGACATGAGTCCCAATTACCAATAATCCAAATGCCCATCCCAACATGTAGGTTAACGACCAATAGGTCATTTTGTCAAGGAGAAAGACTACTGAGATTATTGAAAATATATTAAAAATGACAATTGCATGTGGAATCCCAGATGCTAAAAATAGCGCACTAAAAATAACATAAGTTGCAACACCAGAACAACCTTCAATAATGGCTCTATGAACTCCATCTGGGAATGAAGGCATCAATCTAATTCTTTAAAATGGATATATATAATATCTTACTTTTCTTTCTACAAATCCTTCAACTCATCAAGTTTCATCAAAAGTTTACATCTTGAAGGACTGTAGAAAATCACATTACTGTAAAATGCGGATACAAAGGTGGCATTTTTGCCTATACTATACCCGCGTCAGAACTTTCGGTTCGAATCTCTTTCGTTTATCTCATTCAGTAACCGAAGGTAACGCATGAAACATGCGCCAACCGTTTCGCACAGTTCTTTCCATCAGGTTAAGGGTGAGCTGCCGGCCACTCGATCGGAAGGGGCATGGTGAAGGGGTGCGCTCAACAAGCGCGACGCTGCGCTCAGCCGCGATTTCCTCATCGAGCGTCAGCCCTATACCAACAAATTCTCTAGCCATTGTTTAGGAACATTGATACGCTCTCATCAATGCATATTAATCTGACAATGCTATTGTAACGGTTCTTGCTGACGTCGGCACGCCAGCGGCAGGGAATACTCATCGTTACACAGTAACCATATTCAAAGGAAGAAGCATGATCACCGGCGACATCAAAAACCAAATCGACCACATCTGGGACTCCTTCTGGTCCGGGGGTATCTCGAACCCACTGGAGGTGATTGAGCAAATCACCTACTTGCTCTTCATCCGCCGCCTCGACGACCTCCACACCTTGGAGGAGAACAAGGCCAACCGACTTAAGAAACCGATGGAGCGGTGGATCTTCCCGCAAGGCAATGATGCCGAGGGCCGTGCGTACGAGGACTTCCGCTGGTCGCGTTTCAAGCACTTCGCCCCCGCCGAGATGTTCACCGTGGTCGACAAGCACGTCTTCCCGTTCCTGCGTGAAGATCTCGCGCAGCAGCTCGGCAATGGAGATTCTGCTTACGCGCATCACATGAAGGATGCTCGCTTCACCATCCCGACACCGGCACTGCTCGCCAAAGTTGTGGATATGCTTGACAAGGTGCCGATGGAGGATCGCGACACCAAGGGCGACATCTATGAATATATGCTTGCCAAGATCGCGACTGCCGGACAAAACGGGCAGTTTCGAACGCCGCGCCATATCATCCAACTGATGGTCGAACTCACGGCACCGCAACCGAACGACACCATCTGCGACCCGGCCTGCGGCACGGCGGGATTCCTGGTCGCGGCAGGCGAATTCCTGCGCAAGCACAACACGAACCTACTCCACGACCAGACGTTGCGCGAACACTTCCACTATCACCTCTTCCACGGCTTCGACTTCGACAATACGATGCTCCGCATCGGCAGCATGAACATGTTGTTACACGGTGTGGAGGGTCCGGACATCCGCTACCGCGACTCGCTCGCACAGGACCACGCGGGCGAGGAAGAGAAGTACACGCTGGTGCTTGCCAATCCGCCCTTTGCAGGCAGCCTCGACTACGAGAACACCGCAAAGGACCTCCTCCAGATCGTCAAGACCAAGAAGACCGAGTTGCTCTTCCTCGCACTCTTCCTGCGTCTCTTAAAACCCGGCGGACGTGCGGCGGTAATCGTGCCTGACGGCGTGCTCTTCGGGTCCAGCAAGGCGCACAAGGAACTGCGCCGCATCCTGGTCGAGGACCAGAAACTTGACGCCGTGGTGAAACTTCCCGGCGGCGTGTTCAGGCCGTACGCGGGCGTCTCAACGGCGATCCTGGTCTTCACCAAGACCAATTCCGGCGGCACCGACTTCGTCTGGTTCTATGACGTCGAGGCCGACGGCTGGAGCCTCGACGACAAACGCTCAGCGCTCCTATCAGAAGACAAGCTCGGCTCGGTGCCCCACATGGCGCTCGCCGACGACGAGCACGCGATGAACAACCTGCCCGACGTGCTCACACGCTGGTCGCAGCGTGCCGGCACTGAGCGCGAGCGCCCGCGCACCGTGCAGAGCTTCTGCGTGCCCAAGGCCGACATCGTCGCGGAGGGTTACGACCTTTCACTCAATCGCTACAAGGAGGTGGTTTGCGAAGAGGTTAACCATCGGCCGCCTAGGGAAATTCTCGCCGAGTTGTGGAAACTTGAGGAGGAGATTCAGCGAGGAATGAGGGAACTGGAAGGGATGCTGGAATGAGTGGCACGCTGCGAAATTGGCCCTCGGTCACCCTCGGCGAGGTGTGCGAATTCAAGTACGGTAAGAGCTTGCCGGAAGCCGCGCGTGCCGGTGGCGACGTACCGGTTTTCGGTTCGAATGGAGAAGTAGGTAGACATGATGAGGCACTCACAGATGGGCCGACGATAATTATCGGTAGAAAGGGCTCCTTCGGCGAGGTTGCTTACTCCACTGTTGGATGCTGGCCGATTGACACCACGTACTACGTCGATGGAACCGCCACAAAAGTGGATCTCCGTTGGCTGGCATACCGCTTATCCGCTCTTGGCCTGAATACGCTTAACCGCGCGGCGGCCATCCCTGGGCTCAATCGAGAAGACGCATACAGACAACGGCTCCTTCTCCCACCTCTCCCCGAGCAGCGGCGCATTGCGATGATCCTGGAAAAGGCGGACGCGCTGCGGGCAAAGAGCCGTGCTGCCCTCGCTCAACTCGACACCCTCGCCCAATCCATCTTCCTCGATATGTTCGGAGATCCCGCGGCGAATCCGAAGGGATGGCCGCGGAAGCACATTAGCGATATTGCGACAGTGATCACTGGGAATACCCCTTCGCGTGCGAATCCTGATTACTACGGACACGCAATCGAATGGATCAAGTCTGATAATATTAACACGCCGAATTACTATCTGACGCGAGCTGACGAGGGTTTGTCAGAGTTAGGACGTCAGGTAGGCCGTGCCGTGCCTGCGGGTTCGATCCTAGTCACCTGCATCGCGGGCAGTCCTGACTGCATAGGTAATTCGGCGATGACCGACCGAGAGGTGGCATTCAATCAACAGATCAATGCCATCGTCCCATTCGAGGGGAATGCGCACTTCATTTACGGCCAGCTACGCGTCGCCAAGTGCCTCGTCCAGCAAGCATCGACGGCGGGAATGAAAGGAATGGTCAGTAAGTCCAGGTTCGAGCGGATATCTCTTATTTTGCCTCCTAGTCAGCTCCAGGAGATATATGTGGAGCGGGTGTGCGCTGTCGAAGAGGCGATGAGCAAACAAAGAGTCTCGTTCGACAGACTAGGCGAATTATTTGCGTCTCTTCAGTATCGCGTCTTCCGAGGGGAGCTATAGCCATGCACGACATGGTGGCGATGTCGATCCTGTTCGCGGGCTTCATGCCGTACCTGAGCGACGGACTCAACGCCGACCAAGTGTATCGGGGAGCGTGAGATGAGCCAGTTCGCCTTCCTCGAGCATGAATGGACCACCGTGTTCGAGGCGGCGTCAAAGGCCGAGGCAGCGATCCACGCCGATCCGCGGACAGCCTGTTTCTATGCCCGCCGCGCGCTGGAACTTGCAGTAAACTGGGCTTACAAGCATGACGCAGCGTTGCGGCTCCCGTACCAGGACAACCTCTCGGCGCTGATCCACGAGCCGAGTTTCAAGCAGACCGCGGGTGAGGCGGTGTTCAACAAGGCGCGGGTGATCAATACCCTCGGCAACCGTGCCGTGCACAGCCGTCGCCCGGTACCAGAGTCGGATGCGTTCGCGGCGGTGCGCGAGATGTTCCACGTCGCCTACTGGCTCGCTCGGACCTACGCACGCGCCGAGCGGCCGGTGCCGGATCTCACGTTCGATTCAGCGACGCTGCCCCAGCCCGCAGTGGCGGCGACGCAGACGGTGGAGCAGTTGCAGGCTCTGGAAGCACGCCTGCGGGAGCGCGACGAAAACCTCTCGGCGTTGTTGGCGGACAAGACCGCACTCGATGAAGAGTTGAAGCGCCTGCGCGCCGAAGTCGCGAAGGCGAAGAAGGCGGTCGCGGCGCAGCCCGATACTCACGACTACTCCGAAGCCGAGACGCGGGACTACTTCATCGACCTGCTGCTCAAGGAGGCCGGCTGGCCGCTCGACCAGCCCCGTGACCGCGAGTTCGAGGTCAGCGGCATGCCCAACAATAAGGGCAAGGGCTACGTCGACTACGTGCTCTGGGGGGACGACGGGAAGCCTCTTGGACTCGTCGAAGCCAAGCGCACACGTCGCGACCCGCGGGCGGGGCAGCAACAAGCCAAGCTCTACGCCGATTGCCTGGAGTGTCAGTTTGGCCGGCGGCCGGTCATCTTCTACTCAAACGGCTACGACCACTGGGTCTGGGACGATACGCGCTACCCACCGCGCCGGGTGCAGGGCTTCTACAAGAAGTCGGAGATGGAACTGCTGATCCAGCGCCGTGACACGCGGCGGCGGCTCGCCGAGGCGCCGATCAACGCGGCGATTGTCGAACGCCACTATCAGACCCGTGCCATCCGCCGTATCGCCGAGGCGTTCGAACGCGACCACGATCGCAAGGCACTGCTTGTGATGGCGACCGGCGCCGGCAAGACACGCACGGTGATCGCGCTCTGCGATCTCTTGATACGCTGCAACTGGGCGAAACGCGTGCTCTTCCTCGCCGATCGCGTGGCGCTCGTGAATCAGGCAGTGAACGCTTTCAAGCGCCACCTGCCTGATTCCTCGCCCGTAAACCTGGTCACCGAAAAAGATGCCGAGGGACGCGTCTTTGTCTCGACCTATCCGACCATGATGGGTCTGATCAATGAGGCTGCGGACGGCCAGCGGCGCTTCGGTCCCGGGCACTTCGATCTCATAATCATTGACGAAGCGCACCGCTCGGTGTTCCAGAAGTACCGTGCAATCTTCGATTATTTCGACTCGCTGCTCATCGGACTGACGGCGACGCCGAAGGACGAGGTAGATCGCAACACCTACAGCCTCTTCGACCTTGAGAATGGCGTGCCGACCGACGCCTACTCCCTGGAGGAGGCCGTGCGCGATGGCTACCTCGTGCCGCCGCAGGCCGTTTCGGTGCCGCTCAGGTTCCAGCGCGAGGGTATCACATATGACGATCTTTCGGAAGAGGAGAAGGATCAGTGGGACGTTCTGGAGTGGGACGACGATGGCACCGTGCCGGACCGGGTCGAGGCCCAGGCCGTCAACAAGTGGCTCTTCAACAAGGATACCGTGGACAAGGTGCTGGAGCATCTGATGACGCGCGGTCTCACGGTTGCGGGCGGCGACCGGCTGGGTAAAACGATTATTTTTGCTAAGAATCAGCAGCACGCCGACTTCATCGCCGAGCGCTTCAACGTTAACTACCCGCACTGCAGGGGCGAGTTCGCACGCGCCATCACCTTCAAGATCGAGTACGCACAGAACCTGATCGACAATTTCTCCAACAAGGAGAAGGCACCACATATCGCGATCTCGGTGGACATGCTCGATACAGGTATCGATGTGCCGGAGGTCGTGAACCTCGTCTTCTTCAAGCTCGTGCGGTCCAGGACCAAGTTCTGGCAGATGGTCGGCCGCGGCACGCGGCTGTGCCCGGACCTTTTCAGCCCGGGGCAGCACAAGGAGTTCTTCTATCTCTTCGACTACTGCCAGAACCTCGAGTACTTCAGCCAGGATATCTCGGTAACCGAGGGTTCGGCGGTAGCGTCGCTGGGTAAGCGGCTCTTTAACGCACGGCTGGAACTGATCGCAGCGCTGGATAGCCGCGACCAGGGCGTTCCGGTCGCGACAGCCGAGGAGTCGATGGCGATATACGGTGATCCGAGGACTGACGAGGAGTTGAGGCGATCCGTCTCAGAACTGCTACAACGTGAGGTGGCGTCAATGAACATGGACAACTTCGTCGTCCGCCCGCACCGGCGCCTGGTTGAGAAATACGCCAAGCCCGAGGCGTGGGTGGCGCTGCCGGGAGAGGCCCTCTCGGAGATTTCTCATGAGGTAGCAGGGCTTCCTACGCAGCTCGATCCCGAGAATGAGGAGGCGAAGCGCTTCGATCTGCTTACCCTCCGCCTACAACTCGCCTTGTTGCATGCAGAACCCGGATTCCCGCGCCTGCGCGACCGCGTCAAGATGATCGCCGAATTGCTGGAAGAGAAGGATGCTATTCCGTTGGTCCGTGAGCAGATGGCCCTGATCCAGGACGTGCAGAGTGATGAGTGGTGGCAAAACGTCACGGTGCCGATGCTGGAAGTGGTGCGCCGCCGTCTGCGTGTGTTAGTGCAGTTCATCGACAAGCACCAACGCAAGCCTGTCTATACAGATTTCGAGGACCTGATGGGCAGCGAGACCGACTTCACCCTGCCTGGCTGCACGGTGGGTACTGATCAAGCCAAGTTTGCTGCAAAAGCGCGAGCGTTCCTGAACCAGCATCTCAATCACGCCGTGATCGCCAAACTACGGATGAACAAGTCACTCACCGCCGCGGATCTCGCCGAACTGGAGCGGTTGCTTGGTGAGAGTGGCACATGCGGGCCGGACGATGTCCGCCGGGCAGCAGACGAAGCCCATGGGCTGGGTCTCTTCGTGCGGTCACTTGTGGGGATGGATCGGAGCGCGGCCAAGGACGCGCTAGGGGTGTTCATTAGAGGAAAACCGTTCACTGCGAACCAGCTTGTGTTTGTCAACCTGATCGTGGACCATCTGACCGAGCACGGGGTCATGGAACCCGCCCAACTCTACGAGTCGCCGTTCACGGACCTTACACCGCAGGGGCCGGAGGGTCTGTTCCAGTCGGCCGAGATGGATGAACTAATCCGGGTTCTCGAAGCCGTCCGGGAGACGGCTGTGGCAGCGTAACCCGGTTGCCCGCCACATGTGCGATGTCTTGCAGTATGCCATGCGCATCAAAATAATCTGACCTTTTTAACGAGCAATCTTTCATCAAAGTTGATTTAAATCAAGGAAGCATCCTTCACATCATGGAGAAAGCCACAAACGCAAAGCCAAAGAAATCTTCCAATATGTCATTCTTTGATATCACGACCAGCATTTTCAGAGATGCCAAGAGAGATATTCAAGAACGGGATGAACAATTTGATAAATTGAGCATGGTCCTCGGCAAACCAATTTCGAAAGGAATACCATGGCCATCATTCTCCGAAGTAGAAATACAAGCGATTCTCAAACTGCATTTCGAGATCCTTGGCTTTAGCGTTATCTGGCGTCATAAAGAGGATCCTGCTAACGAGAAAGGCATAGATCTCGAATGCAGACGAGACTCGGACGGCAAAAAAATCATTGTCGCTGTAAAAAAGAAGCCGAAAAAGAACGATTTAGGACAGGTCTTAGAACTGTCCCAAGGAGGTGCACATGAGCGCGTGTACGTATATGTTAACGGGGCAGCTCAGAGTTTCAGAGACCAACGGGAAACTTTCGCTTCTGATGTGGAGTTTTGGGATGAAAAGGTTCTTGAAGAAAGATTGAATGAATCAGGTCTCACCCTCAGACTCAAGGCAGACAATTCGCCTGCTAAAATGGCAATGTTCCAAATTCTGAAAAGTATAGCTGAGGTAATTGATAATCAACCCTCCAATACCCCGAGCCAACCACTATCACAAGAACTTATGAGGACGCTCTGGGACATGAAAGATAGAGCCGTTACCGTCAACAAGTGCATCACCATGGCGCAACTCATGTTCGAAGATTCAAGCAGGTTTGGAGACAGTAGCGGCATTAAAGCACAGAACTTAATGGTCTGGTGCCTTGACTTCATCTATACATATGGGCTGAACTCACTACAGAGAATTGCGATTAACCCTCTCTTCCATCAAGGATTTGCACTTTCGTTCCGTCACTGCTGAGCCGTTTCCTTCCTGAACTCTTGCCTTTAGAGGTTCTTTTGGATTTTCTCGAGAGCTACCGCTCG
>JAEWLJ010000020.1 GCA_023393455.1 Methanobacteriota archaeon
GTCTCGGAGGAGTACCAGGGCACCACCGAGTACACCTTCATCGCGTACCCGGATGCGGGTGCATTCGCCGTTGCAAAAGAGGACCTCGCGAAGGGGATTTTAGATGCACCGTTCGCGGAGTTCGCGCACTTTGAGTTTGAGGAGGTGTTCGAGCGGGCGTAGTGGCGCGAGGGAAGGAGGAGGCGCTCTGTTTCCACCCACGGCATGTTGCTGGAGAACAGTTGAGGAGATTATAGCCACCGCTATGCGAGGGAGGTCGGGGGTCGCCAGGCAAGGAAGTTCGCCGCCGGTTGCGGGAGGGTTTATCCCTTCCGACTACCTGCTGCCCGACGTAAACGAGGAGGGTGTTGTCGGGTATGGTCTTGCTGATCTGGTTGATGTATCTTTTCGGGGCGCTCCGGATCTGTTTTTTGTCCGTGATCTCGGAGTTTTCACGACTGGAGATAGCGAGCCAGTGAGGCATTAACGGGTATTTTCTCAATTGGGCACGACACCTTGAATATCTATGGAAAGATAATAAGGATTTACGGGCGTAATATCTGCTAATGAATTCCGACTCAGAATCGAGTCTCAGGGGTATGATATGAATATTCGTGAATTATGGGAACAACTTCTGCAAAGAGACGAGCATATCTGGCTAGAGGTGAAGCTCGGCAACGAGATCGGAAATTCTGTGATGCAGACAGTTTGTGCCTATGCAAATACGATTGGACTTGGTGGAGGGTATCTTCTCCTTGGCATCAAAGAGGATAAAAACGCCAGCCCAAAATATACCGTCGTGGGTGTTGGTAATCCGGATAAACTTCAGAGTGAGTTAGCAACCCAATGTTCGTCTAAGTTTAATGAAATTATCCGCCCAAACATTCGAAGTGGGATTTTGGAAGGGAAAACTGTGATTTGTGTGCATGTTCCTGAAGCAGAAGCACGGTTAAAACCAATATTCATGAAGAAACAGGGGCTAGATAAGGGAACATACATTCGAGTTGGGCCAACTGACCAGGTATGCACGCCAGATGATTTAGCCCAACTATTCCAACTGCGGAATATCCGACCGTATGATGAGACGGTGCTTCCCCAAACGTCAGTGTCGGACATAAACCCCAATGCATTAAACGAGTATCGGAAACTGCGGGCAAAAAAGCATCCTAATGCATCGGAGCTGCGTTATAATGATGAGGAGTTGCTTGATGCCCTCCATTGTATCGAGAAGGTAGACGGGATTTCAAGACCAACTATCGCGGGATTGCTCCTGTTCGGGAATGAAAATGTGTTAAGACGTTATTTTTCAATGATGCGGTTTGATTATGTCCGGGTCAAAGGAAGAGATTGGGGAGGCGAAATGGATGATACATACTACTCAATTGAGTTGAGAGAAGCTTTATTGACACTTCTTCCAAAAGCGGAAGCTGCAATTATGGATAGTATGGAGCGAGAGTTTTCATTCCCGAAAGGAAGTTTAACACGTGAGGAAAAACCTGCAATTCCATACGATGCAATTCGTGAAGTTCTTGTGAATGCGGTTATGCACCGTGACTATCAGGTAGCCGGACCTACTTTAGTGGTTCGATTTACTGATAGAATTGAGTTCCATAACCCTGGGTACTCATTGAAACCAATTGATCGTATCGGTACGCCGGGTTCACAGAGCCGGAATCAGACGATTGCAAGCGTTCTACATGAAACAGAATATGCGGAAAATAAGGGTTCCGGTATCGCAAAAGTCCAGAGAAGGATGCAAGAAGCCCAACTTCCCCCGCCCCACTTCATGTCATCGAAAACAGACAATACCTTTATTGCAACACTTTCGCTTCACCAGTTAATGGATGAGGCAGCACTTGCCTGGTTAAATCAGTTTAACCGGTTTGGTCTTTCCGGAGAAGAAGCCCGTACTTTGGTCTTTGCAAGAAATAAGGGCTCTGTTTCAAACGAGGAGTGTAGAAAACTGACGGGGTATGATACGCCAAAGGCAAGTAACCTCCTTACGAAACTCCGAGGATGCGGTATTTTAGAACAGCACTCACACGGATCCGGAACATATTATACACTGCCCAGTAGTTGCTTGGAAAAGGAGTCAAAAACAGGCTTAGATACCCAAATAAGAGTGCAAGATATCCAGATCGAAACTGAAAATAAGTCCGAATTAGACTTAGTTACCCAGTTAAGATCACAAGATACCCAGATAGAATCGGAGAGAGATCGTATATTATCACTACTTCCAGATAGTCTCCAGGATGAGATTCAAAACCTTGCCCAGAGAATTACACCGGAGAAACGAGAGGAACTGATATTCAAGGTATGCAAAGTCCGCCCATTTACTGCTACGGAGATCAGTTTCTTGTTTAGAAAGACACGAACATGGGCCAAAAACTGCTTAAGGGAACTTGTTAATGCAGAAAGGGTGTTTCTTACAATTCCTGACAAGCCAAACAGTAGAAATCAAGCATACTATGTGCCTAGATCTGATGGACAACGAAATATATCTGAGTGGAAATAACTCTCGATAAAATTTAAAAGGACTCTGAAAATAGAAAAGTTTCAGAAAGAAGTTATCTCAGCGGTGAGGGAAGGTGGGAAAGGGGGAGCACCTGCACCAATACTTCTCGATCCGCCTCCCTTCACCCCGCAAGTTAAAACCTTCCAGGGGAGTCTCACGCCCCCATCCGGCAGAGGTCCCGTATCGCCCGGAGGACGTAGAGGGTCTCGTCCTCGAGCGCCTCGGTGTCGACGACGAACGAGACGAACCCCTGGCGGGCGAAGAGTTCCCGGACTTCGTCAAGCCCGGTCAGCGACGAGACCAGGAGCAGAACTCGCCCGGGGGGCGAAAGCACCCTTCCAGCATCGGCGACGAATCTCTCTATCGTCGCCCGCCCCGTAGAACCGCCGTCGAGGGCGTACTCCAGCCAGTCATCGATCCGCTCCTCAGGGAGCGTCGGGAGGTACGGGGGATTGAAGAGGATGAGGTCGAACGGGCCACAGAGCCCCGAGAAAAGATCGGTCCGGACCGCCGCTACCCCGCGGGCGCGGGCGCACCCCACCGCGAAGGGGTTGATGTCGGTCGCGACCACCGCCGCCCGGCCGGAAAGTCCGGCCGCGACGTAGCCGCTCCCGGTCCCGACCTCCAGCACCCGGTCGGTCGGCCGGACCTCGGCAAGCGCCGCCCGGAGGAGGAGAAACGAGTCCTCGGCAGGAGAATAGACCTGGTCGGGGAGCATCCTCAACTCCCGCTCATCTTGTTTGCTATCAGCGCAAACTCCTCGAGCGTCAGGTTTTCGGGCCGACGCTGCAGGAGATCGTCGGGCAGACCTGCAATCGCCCGCTCGATCGACTCGGGCGAAAACGTGTCTTTGCCGCTCCGAAGGCCCTTCCGTATGGTCTTTCGCCGGTGGGAGAAGAGCACCCGGACGACGTCGGCGTAGACCTCCCTATCCGGTATCGGATACGGCGGCTCATGTGGGGTGATCCGGACGACCCAGGAGCGGACCCGGGGCCTCGGGCGGAACGAGCCGGGCCCGAGGTCGAGGAGCGGTTTTACCGATGCATACGTCTGCACCATCACCGAGAGCCGCCCGACGTTCGACGTCCCCGGCGGCGCGATCATCCGCTGGGCGAACTCCTTCTGGTACATCAGGACCGCGACCTCAAAGCCGATCGCAAGCAGCCGGAACGTGAGCTGCGAAGAAACAGAGTAGGGAAGGTTTGCGACGACGATATCGAACGGCGGGATATCCACCTTCTTCGCGTCGCCCCTGACGATCTCAAGGCGGCCCTCTTCGATCTCATCAGCGAAGGCGATCTCGAGTTCCTCCACGAGAGCCGGATCGATCTCTACCGCGATGACGGTTGCGCCCCGGTCGAGGAGGGCGCGGGTGAGGATCCCCTCGCCGGGCCCAATCTCAAGCACCCTCCTGCCGGAGACCTCAACAAAACCGGCAATCTTCCCGACGGCTCCACGGTCGACGAGGAAATGCTGATCCCGTGGAGCGCTCATCTCGATGTGAAGACGTGATACTTCTCGTTCGGGTCCTCGATCTCGCGCAGGATCCGGCTGATGATCATCCGACTCGGGTGCGGGAGCGACCTGATTCGCCCGGAGATATCGGCGAAACTCTCGAACGGTTTCTTCTCCCGCTGCTCGAGGACCTCCCAGAGCAGTTTCTTCCCGATGCCGGGGAGCAGGTGCAGCATGTGGAACTTCGGCGTGATGGAGACGGACTTATTGAAGAACTCGACGAACCGCTGCTCGCTCTCGCCGACGATCTGCTCGACCACGAAGGGCAACTCGAGTTTCGCGGTCGCCGTCAGGTCCTCGTAACCGATCCGCCGCTTGACACGCTCGACCTTCTCCCGCTCCGCATCGCCGATATAGACGCGATCGTAGATCTGAATGTCCGCACCCTGCTTCGGGATGAGCTCGAGCAACTTGAACTGGTCCACGCCGATCGCCTGGACGATCGGTTCGCGCTTGTAGCCCTGGCGCTGCTCGCTCATGTAGCCCATGGGGAGGACATCGATGACTATCGCGTTCTCCTCTTTCCTATCGGTCTTCATTGGCACCACCCCTTCGATTAGAAGTGGGTCATTACCAGATCGAGGATCTCGTCCAGTTCTTCCGTCGTAAGGTTGAACCGTTCCTTGGCGTAGATTGCCCGCAGTTCGTCCCGGGTCCGCGGCATCAGGTTCGCGATGCGGTAGGCGATCTCCTCTTTCATCTTCTCGAGTTTCAGGAGCTCGTCGACAAGGGCGCGGGCCTTCTCCGAAGACGTCTTTGTAAGCTGGTTGGCATGCTCGATACTCTTACGAAACTCATACGACATCTCCTCTCCGGACTCGAGCCGGACTGCCTCCACCGCGAGAAGGGTGTCCCGCAACTCGGGGAGCAGCATCCGCTCTTCACTCACAATTCGTTTTACCGTCATGCCAACCACAACTACTGAGGTTTATACTTTCTGCGCTTTTAGATGTTGCGGTCTCGCAATCACCTGTTTTACCGAATTTCCATCCCTGACCTCGAGCACCCATGCGCGTCCGCGCTGTCCGATGACCGTGCCGGTCTTTCCGTGAAACCTCCGGTGGGGCATGCCTTTCTGGACACTCGGCTCGACCACGACGTGCACTCTCTGCCCGATCTCGTAGTTTTGAATCACCGAGGTGACCGGGGCGATACCGCGTTTTCTGAGGTCCTTCTTGAACTTATACCGCGTCTTCTTGCGTGGTCCATTGTGATGTGCCATGATTACTCACCATACTCATTTGCAGTTTTGACCAGCACCACATCGAGGCTGACAACACTTGCGGTGTGCCCCAGGATCTGGGCAAGGCTGGGCTGGGTTCTCCCGCCGTCTCCCGATACCAGTTCTTTGATGTAGAGGCCCGCTTCGCCGACGACTTCAACCCAGAATCTGCCGTCTTCTGTGCCCGTGCATCCGATATCGAGAACACGCCGTTCCCGGACTTTATCTGCCCGTCGGTGTGACACCCGGGTCGGGGTGCGCTGCCGTATCGTTACACCTTTTAACTGATCGAGGGCCGTTCTGAACTCATCTGGGGTTGCAGAACCGTCGATCTCAACCAGGATCCTGTATTTTTTATGCGCTTTGTCGGATTTAAGGCTTTGCACCATCTTCCGGTCAGTCCATCCGTTGAGATGAACCGCCACCCGGCCGCCGGCCGCCCGATTGATCTCCGCCTCAAGCGCCGCGAGATCCAACGACCGCTTCCGCGGCGCCTCGATCTCCATCACGAAGGGGCGGCCCGACCCGAGCATCCGGGCGTCGATATCCTCTCTTCCGGCACCGTGCAGGACGGCGTTCTCCGCGTCGAAGGCCTCGATCGCCGGCCTCCCGATCAGTTCCTCGACGGAGTCTGCGTACTGCTTACCGGTGAAGTCGCACTTCTCGCATCCGGCACCCCTGCACGCCCGGCAGTCCCAGTGGGTCTGGGGGATGCCGCGCTCGTACTTCATGTAGCGACCGGAGAAGAAGACGGGGTTCACCTGCACCTCGACGGTGCCATCGCCGAGATCGAGGATCACGACGACGTCGGGCTTCTTCAGGTCGGCCGTCTTCTTCGAGCGGGTCGAGACGGCTTTTCCGACCTCCCGGTTCATCTCGGCCTTCAGCGGTTCGGGATCGTGGAGCGAGAGATCGCTCCAGACCATCTCTTCGCTCTCCGCGACGAGCGGCGGCACCTTCGTCCCGATAAGGAACGTCTCGAACTCGATGCCGGCGAGCGCCTCGACGACCCTCTCCGCCCACTCTTCGGTGTGGGAGAGTTCGCCTGCGCATATCCAGCAGGAGTCCGGATCGGGTTCATAGTGCGGTTCGTTTGCCGTAAGCTCGCGGGTGATCCGGAGCGCCCTGCCCCGCTCCTCGTTCGTAAGCCCGAACGATCGCTTCCCGTAAAATCGCCCGAGGCAGTGGTTGCAGGTCTCACCGTATCCAAGGATCGCTTCTATCTCTGGTATGATATCCATCAGGATTCCCTCCGGTCCATCTCGTTTTGGAGGACAGTGATGGCATGATCGCCGTGCAGCGACCGCGGACCGACCGAGTAGCGCGGGGAGCCCGCGATCAAAGCCTCTTCCTCAGGAGCGAAGTTGTGGTGATCCGAGAGGAGATAGTTCTCCGGGAGCGCCGGGGCCGTCCGGATATCCTCTCCCGCCTCGTCGAGCACCGCGAACGGCATCTCGGCGAGCAGCCGGGAGAGCCCGCCGCGGCGGACGTAGACGCCCGGGGTCGATTCCCGGAACTCATCCCCGCAGGGGATCGAGAGCGCCTTCTTGATCAGGGCGCCGCTGCTCCGCTCGTCCGGCGAGAGGTGACGCACCTCGGCGCCGCGAAAGAGGACGGTCTTCTCGGGGCCGGGTTCTCCAAGGAGAACGAGGTAGCACTCCACGTCGCGCCGCAGGTCGTGCGAGAGGAAGAATGACGAGTTGACGGCGCGGCAGAGGACGTCCATCCTCCCGCCGCTCCCGGGCAGATCGTTGAGGCTGAAGGTGCCGCTCGTTGCGGCAAGGTGGCCCACGACGGCAAACCGCTTCATTTACTGGGTCCGCCGAACTTCTTCATCATGCGCTGCATGTTGAACTTGCCGCCGCCCATGCCCCGCATGCCCTTTAAGGCACGCTGCATGACCTTGTAGTACTTGATGAGGTCGCGGACGTCATCAGGCGTCACCCCGGCGCCCCGGGCGACCCGCTGGATCCGGGAACTCCCGATCATCGACGGGTCGTCGAGCTCGGGAGACGTCATCGAGTCCATGATCACCTTGTAGCGCTGCATCTTCGTGCTGGTGATATCGTAGGCGTCGTCGGGTATCTGCATCCCGCCGAGAGGGAGCATGCTCATGATCTGCTTCAGGGGGCCCATCTTGTTGAGCGCTTCGAGTTGCTTGTACATGTCCCGGAGCGTGAACTTCCCCTTGAGCATCGCGTTGACGTCGAGATCCTCGGTGGCGACCGCTTCCTCCGCCCGCTCGACAAGCGCTTTCAAGTCGCCCATCCCGAGCAGCCGGGATATGAACCCGTCCGGGTCGAACCTCTCAAGGTCCTCGATCGTCTCGCCGCTCCCGATGAAGACGATCCCGCTCTGCGTCTCGGCTACCGCCGAGAGAGCGCCGCCGCCTTTCGCCGTGCCGTCCATCTTCGTGACCAGGACACCGTCGATCCCGATCGCCTCGTGGAATCTCCGGGCCTGCTCGCTCGCCTGCTGGCCGAGCGCCGCGTCGATGACGAGCCAGCGGTGGTCCGGGTGCGCGATCTCGTTGATGTTGACGATCTCCTCGATCAGGTTCTCTTCGAGGGCGTGCCGCCCCTGGGTGTCGATGATGACGACTTCGTAGAGCTTGCGGTACTTCGGGAGGCCTTCGCGGACGATCTTGAGCGCATCGAGCTCCTTTGGGTCGCCGAAGCACGGGACGGCTATCCGGTCGCAAAGGGTCTTCAACTGCTCGTAGGCGCCCGGCCGGAAGGTATCGGCGCAGATCACCCCGACCCTGAGCCCCTTGCGCTGGAAGTAGCGAGCAAGTTTCGCGGTCGTCGTAGTCTTCCCGCTCCCCTGCAACCCTGCCATCAGGATCGTCTGGGGCCCGAGAGCCACCTCGCCGGGCGTTCCCATCAGCCGGACGAGTTCCTGGTAGACGATCCGGAGAACGTGCTCCCGGACGCCCATCCCCTTCGGGGGCTCCTCATCGAGAGCGCGCTGCTTGATCGCCTGGGAGAGGTGCATCACGAGTTTGACGTTGACGTCCGACTGGAGGAGCGCCCGCTGCAGGTCGCGCACCAGTTCGTCAACCGCCGCACGGTCGATCACCGTCTTGCCGGCGAGTTTCTTGACGGCGTCTTTCAAGGACGTACCGAGATTATCGAGCATCAGGCATCATCTCCAAGGAGTTCGTTCACCACCGCCCCGGGATCGAACGGCATGATGTCGTCGTAGCCCTGGCCGGTTCCGAGGAAGAGGATCGGTTTTCCGACGGTGTGGGCGACCGATATCGCCGCACCACCCTTCGGGTCCATATCCGCCTTCGTCAAAACGACCGCATCGGTGCCGACGGCCTTGTTGAACTCGTCGGCCCGGATGACCGCGTCGTTCCCTGCAACCGCCTCGTCGACGTAAACGACGAGATCGGGCTTCATGACCCGCCGGATCTTCTCGAGCTGGTTCATGAGGTTCGCCCGGTTGTGGAACCTCCCCGCCGTATCCGCGAGGACGACGTCGATATCGTGCGCCTTCGCGTACTGGACGGCGTCAAAGAGGACCGCAGAAGGATCGGCGCCCGTCTGGTGCTGGATCGTCTTGATCCCGAGGCGGTCGGCGTGGACCCGTATCTGCTCGATCGCACCCGCTCGGAAGGTATCACCTGCGCCGATCACGACCGTAAAGCCGTTCTTCTGCAGGTACTGCCCGACCTTCGCGACGGTCGTCGTCTTGCCGGTTCCGTTCACGCCCGTAAAGAGGATCTTCACCGGCCGCTCATGCTCGCGGATGTAGGTGGCGAGGTCGAGACCGTCGCCCAGCACCCCGCAGAGCGCGGAGCGCAGGGTCGATACGACCAGGTCGTCGACCGATGCGCCGATCTTACGGCGCCTGCCCACCAGGTCGCAGCGCATGCGAGCGATGATCTCGTCCGTGACCGGGAGCGCGACATCGTTTTCAAGGAGAACCATCTCGAGTTCGAAGAGAGGCTCCTCAACGTCCTTCTCCTGGAGGAGAACCTCCCGTTCCCGGACAAGAACTTTCACCTTCTCAAAAAACGTAGGGTTCTGCCGGCCCTCATCGGCCGCCTCTGCGGGCGCGGATTCGGGTTGAGTGGCGGGGGTGGAGACGGGCTCCTGGGTCCCTGCTCCTTCCGGCAGTTCTGCAATCTGCGGCTCCGGTTCGGGCCCGGCAGCCTCCTCGATATTCGAGGCGAACTTTGTCCTGATATTCTGAAGTTTTTTCTTTAAGGAATCAAACATTATGAACTTCCGCCTGGGCCTCCCTGAGCCTGCCTGGCCCCCCGATACGCCGCCTCGAGACGCCGGGAGATCTCCGTTGCCTGGCCCTGAAGGTGTTCTACCGAGCCTGTGACCTTCTTTGCCACGGCCTCAAGTTCGGTTAGCCGATCCCCAAGATACTCCACCGCGTCCGCGGTGGCCCTCTCAACAGAGACATCTGATCCGATGTTCACGAGAACGTGGCCGGCATCGAGCACCTTCACCCGGAGGTACGCGCCTCCCCCGACGGGGAGAAGGACAACTCCTTCCGCGTTCTCCTGGAGGGCGCGGAGGGTCTCGATGGCGGCGGTGCCCTCAAGGCGCTGCTGCTCGATCATCGAGAGTTGCTGCGTCATGAGTTCAATCTGCTGCCCGTACTCGTTCAGGTACATCTGGAGGGTCTGTATCTCGCGGGGATCTGCCTGGTTCACGTCATTCACCAGCTACTACGTTAACCGATTCGATCGAGATATAACTTCTCTTCAGGCGGTGTTTGCTTCCGATATCGGCAAGAACCTTCTCTTTTGCCAGATTCTCGTTCTGAGCGCCGATGACCTTGCGGTACGGTTTCCACTCGTTGTTGATCTTGCACGCGCCTACAACTTCAAACATCTGGTTCTCCATGCTGTATCACTCCAAAAACCCAAAGACTTCTTCTATTCGTCCCAGCTCGAACCCGGTCGTGGCGGATCCTGCGACGTAACCCCTGCTGTTTGCAAGGAGCCCGGTTCCCACGAGACCGCTGCCCATGTTGACCGACCCGAGGCCGATCGGGAGATCGACCACCCGCTCGAGGTTCGCGATCTCCGTATCGTTGGCCCTCGGGTGGACGAGAATACCCTTGTTCGTCGCGAACCCGGCCATGCCGACGGTCTTGATGCCGCCGAGCGTCAGCCGGACCACCGGCACCCCGAGGAACGACCCGATCTCTTCGGCAACATCGAACTCCATCTCGGGGTGGACGGCGGCAACGTGATCGTTTGCAAGAATGACGTTGCCGGCCGCGTTCATGGTTCCGTCAAGCAGGAATATGTCCCGGTACTCGCTCAGGACCGAGAGTTCCTCGTCGGTGGCAAGGCCGCTGACGACCAGACCCCGGCTGTTGCCGGCAACGAGCGAACCGATGATGCTGCTTCCCTGGATGAAGGTGCTCACGATCTCGAGATCGAGGTCCTGTGTGAGGGTCGCGATGAACTCCTCGGGCGCCCCGGGGTAGACGATCGCTATATCCTCAAATACCCGGGCATAGACGCCGATGTTCGGATCGCCGGTGAGATCGATCGTCCCTGTCATTTCACTCCTCGGCGAGCTCGGCCTGAACCTGCCCATCCTCGAACTTCATCGCGCGGACGCGAATCTTTCTCGGGGGCTTGGAACTGCCGTTCTCCCAGACCTTCTCGTTGATGCTCTTATCGAGTTTGACGTCCTCGCTCTTCATGTGCCGCTCGAGAAACGCCCTGATGTCCTTGACTGCGGTGTTTCCCCGCTTCCACCGGGGCGAACGCTTCACCTCACGAAGAGGTATGATATAGATATGCTCCTTCAATGCTTCTGCCATAACCTTACACCTTCAGGGAACTCCGGCGCCAGTTGCGCCGCCTCGGATGGGACGCAACCGCGCGGTTGGTCTTGATCATCACCCATGCCGGCACGCGGCGGTTCTGCTCGCATGCCTTTGCCAGCCGGATCTTCCGGCCTTTCATCAATTTGCTCATAGTTTCCACACTCGTAATATTCAGGTCTCTCTCAGAGCGACCACCAGCGATTGCCGGTGGCCGGAGGGGAAGAACGACGCCGGGTCGATACCGCGGGCGCAAAGAGCGCTCCGGATCTCCCCCTCGTAGTCGCCGTTCCCGATGCTGCCCGTCTCCCCGTAGCGCATGACCAGCAACCGCCCGGCCAGTCGCTCCACCTCGGTCTTCCCGTAGCCAAGGAGCGGCCGGACGTAGGAGCAGCCGGTGGTCATCTCCAGGTGCTGAACCTCGGGGCGTTCGAGCCGGGGAACCCGGTCCTCCCGGCGGGTGCCGTCGCCGACCACCGCATACTCAGCCGCAAGGGTCTCGACCGCCGTCCGATGAACCATGTCGATCGCGTCGTTCGGGTATCCGCACGAGAGGAGCAGGTCGACGGCCTCAGAAAGCAGGTCTTTTCCAAGCACCCTTCTCCTGAAGGGAAGACCCAGAGCGGCCGCTGCGGCCCGCACCTCTGGAACCTCACGGTCGGGATCGAATACACAGGTATTCAGTTCCACGCCGTAATCGCGCGCGAGCATGAGCGCCGCGAGCGCGCTGTCTTTCCCACCCGAGAAGAGCACACCTGCTTCCATTATTTCCGCGTAATCCTGAACTCTCTCTTCGACGGCGTCACCTGGGCAAGCAGGGCTTTCAACTGCTCGTCGGTGATCCGCTGCCGGACACGGCCGCTCTGGGCCAGCATCACCAGCTGCTGCTCAACCGCTTTTGCAAACTCCGGCCGGGTCAACTTGATGGTATTGAGCCGCTCCCTCGCTTCAGGTTCCAGGATCTCCATGAGTGCGGCGCGGACCTGTGCATCCATCTGCTGCTGGCGTGCGGCCTCATCCTCCAGAGCCTGCTGATCCATCCCCTGCTGCCGCTGCATCTGTTCCATTCTGCGGCGGCGCAGTTCAGCGAGTTCGTCGTCTACCATCAGTCATGCCTCCGGAGATCAGTACTTCGCAAGGCCAGGGGCAGCTTTCGCGGCCTCGGATTTCAGGCCGTTTGCAACGTTGTCGAGGAAGGATCTTCCCGCCGGGGTCACCGTGCGCCCGGAACTGCTGTGAGCGACGTATCCGGCCGCTTCGAGCTGCTGGAAGATCTTCCTGACGATCGACCCGCCTCCCCGCTTGAACCGATTCGGAGCCGCACCGCGGTTGGCACTGCCGCCGTAGGCGGACCGCATCCTCTGGATGCCGACAGGGCCGTCGGTGTAGATTCGCCGGAAGACCGCCGCCGTACGCACGTACCACCAGTCGTCATTCTCGGGGGGCATCTCTTTGTATACCCCCGTCTTTGCAAAAGCGGCCCAGTCTGGGGGCTGAATCTGCGAATTTGTCTTGAACTCTTCTGCAACCTGCCGGATGAGCATATCGGCGGGGATGTCATATACAGTCGTCATAGATGAACCTCACTCTCGCTAACAGTCTTTACATATTCGTCCAATGATGTTTTATATATTTCGAGGATTGTGCCCGGGGGATCGGTTCCGCCGCTCCGCAAGGACAAGCGTCCGCCCCCGGACCTCGACCAGGACTGCCCCGGCCGATGCCGCTATCTCCTCGGGATCGACCTCGGTGTTCCTGAGCCATCGCACTTTGATGACCTTGCGGTCCTTGAGCTGCCGCCGGATCTCGTCGCTCATAACGCTCGTTATGCCGCGTTTCCCGATCCAGACCGTGGGTTTGAGATCCTGATACGATTCTCTGCTCATACTCGTGGCCTCCCGACCGGGAACCGTGACCGGTGCCCGCAGGCAAGACAGGTGACGACCACGCGGCCCCGGTGAACCCGGACCCGCGCGTTCGACCCCGGGACGAGGTAGGCGTAGCACCGGCGGCAGAAACGGCGTTTCAGCGGCCGCTCTATCCGGACCCGGTGGCGCATGCCGATCTTCCGGGCCAGTTCCACGCACCGGTTGCTCCAGCCGGGGTTCTCCGGGTAGAACTCCGCGGCACGCGCAAAGAGGACGGTAATCCTCTCGCGAGCAAGTCTCCGGGAGCCTGATCTTCGTTTAGTGTCTGCCATGGTACGATCGGTCACAGTGATGGGTCTTGAGATTGGAGGCGCGAGAATATATATCAGGTAGATGGTCGCAGTCAGCGAACCCGCACGCGCCGGCCGTCGACCTCGAGGCGCTCCTCGCAGAAGAGTTTCACCGCGAGTGGGAGGGCTTCGTGCTCCTCTGCGAGGATCCGGTCGGCGAGCGCCGTCTCGTCGTCGTCCGGGAGGACCGGCACACACCGCTGGACGACGATGGGGCCGGTATCCAGCCCCTCGTCGACCAGGTGGACGGTGCAGCCCGCGACCTTCACCCCGTAATCGATCGCCTGCCGCTGCGCGTGCAGGCCGGAGAACGCCGGGAGCAGGGCGGGATGGATATTCATCATCCGGCCCGAGAACTCGCGGACGATACCAGGGCCGAGGATCCGCATGTAGCCCGCGAGGACGAAGAGGTCGGCCTGGCAACCCCGCATCGCGGAGAGGAGCGCCTCCTCGTAGGCAGCCTTCGTCGGGAACCGCGCATAGTCGACGATCGTCACCGGGACACCGGCACGTCTCGCCCGCTCTATCGCGTAGGCCTCCGGGTTGTCGGTGACGAGCCCCACGCAGATCCCGGGGATATCCCCGGCCGCGACGGCATCGGCCACCGCCTGAAAGTTCGATCCTCTCCCCGAGACGAGGAACGCAATCCGTTTCTTATCAACAGGCATCTCTCGACGCATACGTATCGACTCCTTACGGGACCTCGCCCGGCACATTCCGGGGGGCGACGATCAGTTTCACCTTGACGAGCCGCCGGCCCCGCATCTGCATCACCACCAGCGTGATGTTGCTCTCCCCGATCTGGACCACCTCGCCGCGTCGGGGGATGTGGCCCAACCGGTCGATGACGAGGCCGCCGATGCTCTCGTAGGCGTCCGTCAGCGGGAGGGACAAGTCCAGGTCATCGTTGAGGTGCCCCACCCATGTCCGCGCATCGACCAGGTAGACGCCATCCTCGATCTGCTGCACCTCGGGATCCTCCTCGTCGAACTCGTCCATGATCTCGCCGACCAACTCCTCGAGCATGTCTTCGACCGTCACGATCCCGGCAAACGACCCATACTCGTCGAGGACGACCGCCATGTGCTGCTTCTTCACCTGGAGTTCCTTCAAGAGCTCGTCGATCTTCTTGCTCTCGGGGATGAAGTAGGGTTCGTACATCAGGTTCGTGATCGTCGCGCTCGTCTGCCGCCGGAAGGCGGCTGAGAAGGCGTCTTTCACGTTCAGGAGCCCGACGATGTTGTCGATATGTTCGTGGTAGACGGGGATCCGGGAGAAACCCGTCTCGTTGAGGATGGTGAGGGCGCTCTCGAGCGTGGCGACGTCCTCAACCATGACGACGTCCACCCGGGGCGTCATCACCTCGCGAACCGTCGTGTCCCCAAAGCGCAGCACCGAGTAGAGCATGTCCCGCTCCTCCTCCTCGATCGTCCCCTCCTCCTCGCCGACGTCGATCCACTCCTTGATCTCCGCCTCGGTGACGACCGGTTCGGTCACGCCGGGTCTGAAGGCGAACTGCCGGTTGATCCGGTCAGAGACCCAGAGCACCGGGTAGAGCACCTTCGAGAAGTAGAGGATCGGCCGGGCGACGCGGAGCGCGACGTCTTCGGTGTGGCGGGACGCGTACATCTTCGGCCCGACCTCACCGAAGACCAGGAGCAGGAGCACCGTGGCGACGGCCGCTATCGCGATGCCGGCGGCGGTGCCGTAGAGAGTGACGGCGATCGCGGTCGCGAGCACCGTAACCGCGACGTTCGCTGCGGTGTTCCCGATCAGGGTGGTGAGGGCTATTGTATCGTTCGATCGTTTCAGCGCATCGAGTGCTTCCGCTCCTTTGAGACCCTGGTTTACGAGAGCGCGGACTTTCGTCCGGGTTATCGATATGAGGGCGACTTCCGAACTCGAGAAGAAGCCCGAAAGGAGCAGACAAACAATGAATAAAATGATCCCTGTGGTGAGAAAGTCTACGACTACCATTGACTCCACGCCGCATCAAGCGGCAACATCCGGGATTGATTGATCGCCGGGATTATATGAACTATGTCGTAGGCAGATGATATAAAACCAGCGCATCACGAGAACGCCTCGCGTAACGCCTCTGATTCCCGGTAAAGCAACACAACCTTCTCTTCGGACGAGAGCGCCTCGGGAACGACCAGGTCATCGATCTCCAGGGTGAGGTGTCCATCGTAGCCCCGGTCGGCAAGGTCCTCAAGCACCCCCGTCGCGAGCAGGTCGCCGTGGATGGGGTGGTGGGGACGCCCGTTACCGCCGATCGCACTGACATGGACGTTCACCATCCTCTCAATGCAGAGATCGATGAACCGGGTCGCCTCCACCGATGACGTCATCATAGCATGTCCCATATCCAGCGTGAACCAGAGCCAGGGTTCCCGCTCGAGCACCTCGGCCGCATCCTCCGCCGTGGAGAGGAGAGCGTTGACCCGGGGCTCCAGGTTCTCGATCGCCACCTTCACCCGCGTCCCCTCGGCGGCTTCGCGGAGCCGGGCGATATACGCCTCGAACCGCCGGTAGTCGTAGGCGCTCGGGTGCCGTTTTGCCGTTCTCTTCCCGGGGTGGACGGTGACGACCGCGGCACCCATCCGTTCCGCCATCTGGATGGCCTCGATGGTGTACTCGACCGATATATCGGCGACTCGTGGGTTGATGGAGCAGGGGTTTAAGTCCAGCGTCGGGGCGTGGACGGTGATCGGCGAGAACTCCGGGTGGGCACCGATACACCCGGCGAGTTCGCCTTCAGGGCGGTCGCGGAGCCAGAAGTGGGGCGTCTCGACCCAGAATTCGAGACCGTCGAGGCCGGACTCGGCGACGTAGTCGAAGATCTGGTCGCAGGGATACTCGTGGAAGAACATGGTCGAGACGGCGAAACGGCCCATAACACTACTTGATATAACCGATCGGTCTAATAGATTGTGATGATGATCGGCGGTCATTCCACCGGCCCGGAACAGTTCGGAACCCCGATCTTCGGGGTCTCTGAGGTCTCGGGGCTCATCTGTGACCTCCTCGACGACGCCCGACTGCGCCAGATCTGGGTGCGGGGGGAGGTGACCAACTACAAGAACCACGCCTCCGGCCACCGCTACTTCTCGCTCTCGGAGCGAAGCGGGAGGAACGCCGCGGTGATCAACTGCGTAATGTGGCGCACCTCCGCGTCGGCGCTCGCGTTCGCGCCAAAAGACGGCATGGACGTCCTCGCCTGGGGATCCGTGGAGGTCTACGAGCCGCACGGCAGGTACCAGTTCATCGTCCGCGAGATGCTCCCGGCGGGGCTCGGCGAACGCCACCTCATGGTCGAGCGCTGGAAGCAGGAGCTCGACGCGGAGGGGCTCTTTGCCCAGGAGCGGAAGCGTCCTCTCCCCGCCTTCCCGCAGCGGATCGGCGTGGTCACGTCACCGACCGGTGCGGCGCTCGCAGACATCCTCTCGATCATCTCCCGGCGCTACCCGGCAGAGGTGCTCCTCTCCCCGACGGCCGTCCAGGGCGAGGGGGCGCACGCCGAGATCGCGGAGGCGATCCGGCGGATCGACGGGCTGGTGGACGTGATCATCGTCGGGCGCGGGGGCGGGAGTTTCGAGGACCTCTTCCCCTTCAACCACCCCGACGTCGTGCGGGCGGTCGCGGGGTGCAGGACGCCGGTGATCAGCGCCGTCGGGCACGAGGTGGACACCGCCCTCTGCGACTTCGCCGCGGATATCCGGGCGCCGACGCCCTCCGCAGCGGCGGAGCACGCGGTTCCGGAACGCCGGGAGGTGCTCCGGGAACTTGCCGGGTTCGAGGAGAGGATGCGCTCGCTCCTCATCCACCGCGTCGCCGCCGCGGCGGGCGAGGTCGAGGACCTCCGGGAGCGCATACACCCCCGGCGGCTTTCGCGCCGCATCAACGAACGGATGCAGCGCCTCGCCGAGCACGAGGAACTGCTCAGGCGGGCGGCGGCCGGACGGGTGCAGCGGGAACGGGCCGCCCTCGCGGAGGTCCGGGCGAGCCTTGGCGGGCAGAATCCGCTTGCGATCCTGGAGCGGGGATACTGCATCGTCGAGGCGGACGGGAGAATTGCAAGAAGTGCCGCGAGCCTGTCGCCGGGCGAGCGCTTGACGATCAGGATGATGGACGGCCGGGCAAACGCCGTCGTGGAGGAGATAACGTATGACGAAGACCTTTGAAGAGAACCTGGAAGAACTGCGGGGGATTGTCCGGAAACTCGAGGGCGGCGAGACGAGCCTTGAGGAGAGCATCGCCATCTACGAGCGGGGCGCGCTCCTCATCAAACAATGCGAGGACTTCCTTGAGGCGGCCGAGATGAAACTCACCGAACTCGGCCGCGACCGGTGACGGGGGAGAGCCCACCGCGCAGCCGGTGGAGGGTTGTATCCCGGAAAATACACTGTTTTCTCCCGGTCGGTGGACTGTGGGGGTATCACCACTGGGGGGCGAGAGTATGCCTCCTCCTCCGTCTCTCGGAAAAAGGACACCTATAGCCCCCACCCGGCCTTCGGCCTCCTCCCCCTTCCTGCGCGGGGGCAGTCCGTGGCGATAGCCGGTGGAAAGCCGTGCCGGGTTCTTCCCCTGGGCCTTCCCATGCAGTGGACCGTGGGGATATCGCCATTGGGGGTGGCGGCCTGCGGTGAGGGGGGGCATGCCCCCTCCCCTGTCTCTATCGCGTAAGGTCCTCCCTTCGGAGCCCCAACCCTACTCCCCGTCATCCTCCGGCACCTCCGCTTCGAGTTCGACGACCAGCTCCTCTCCCCGGCGGAGCGCCTCGATGAACTCCCGGGGGAGGGTCGCCGCGACCCGGTCGGAGCGGATGCCCACCGTCCGGTCGGAGACGAAGTCGCTCCGCCGCCAGACCAGATCGGCGGGGTGATCCAGGGTGAACGCCGCGCTGCCCCTTGAGTGGACCTCAACGATCTCGCCCCCCGCGGTAAGACGGGTCGTCAGCACCGCCCGGTCGTCGCAGAGCAGCGCCCTGAGGCCGGAATCGAGATCGGCGGAACCTTTGTCGGCCCCGACGCCGATGATGCAGTCCCCGGTCTCGGTCAGCGTCTCGTCTCTTGTCACCTCAAACGTCGTCCGGTGGCTACCCCTGACGAGCGGGTGTCCCCGCGCCCGCACTACATCCCGTGCCTTCATGCTTAATTAGGAGAGGGACGCTATTGCTAATGAATGATCAGCATCGTTTGCCCCGTCTGTAAAGAGGAGTGCGAACACCAGGTTCTCCGGGAAGCCGCCGAACTGGTGGTGCAGTGCAATGAGTGCGGCCAGGTCCACCGGGTACCGAGACCGCCCGAACCCGAGATCCTTACCATCAAGGCTATCGTGAGTCAGGAGACGGAGTCGACGGTCTGCAGTGTCGAGATGTTCGACGACGAGAGCGTCTCTCTCGGCGACCGGATCGCCGCGGAGTGCGGCGACGAGGTCTTCGGTGTCGAGGTCACCGGCATCGAGGTCGGAGCAAAACGGGTCCGGAGAGCGGCTGCCCGCGAAGTGGCGACGCTCTGGACGCGGGGGATCGAGCAGGTCGTGGTGAAGGCGTCGATCCATACCGGGCGCACGACCCTCCCGCTCTACCAGACCGCCGACGGCGAGGACGAGTTCATCGTCGGGGAGACCTACACCTTCGGCGGCCGGCGGATCCGGATCTCGCATATCAAACTCCGGGACGGCCCGGTCATACGAAAAGAAGGGTGGAAGACGTTTGCCCGCAGGGTGAAGCGGATCTACGGTTACCTCGAGGGCCGCACCCGGGGGCGCTGACCCTCACCGGGGCAGGGGCTCGGGGAGGTGACGCCGGACCGCGGCCTCGAGGTCTTCGCGGTGGACGAGCCCCTCCATCCGTTCTCTGACCTCGTCGCCGTCGAGGACGATGATCGTCGGCGTCACCCGGAGACGGTACTTCTGGATATACTCCGGGTTCTTCACGGCATCGATCTCTTCTATCTTGATTCCGAGTTCCTTCTCGGCCTCGCGAAGGATCGGGGTCTGCTCATCGCACCCCATGCATCCTTCCTGGTAAAAACTGATCACCTTTACCGCCATGTAGGCGAGGTCGCAGGGAGATTATAAAAAACTGTGGGGGGTGCCGTCACCCGGTTATTGCGCCGAGCGTGATCCGGGCGCTGCCGTAACGGTGCGCGATCGTCATCGAGTCGGGGCTCTTGGCGATGACCTCGCCGAAACGCAGCGCGGGGGTCTCGTTGAGCTCACCGCCGAGGGGGATATCCGGCGTCGTCGTCAGCCCGAGCGGAACCAGGTCGCCCACCGCCGCCTCCGTGAAGTTGAGGCCGATTCCGGTGGCGTCCTCTTCGCTCAGGTTCATGGCGAGGTCGTTTTCCCCGTAGGAGAAACTGATCGTCTTCGTCTCGCCGGCCCGCATCCCGACAAGCCCGACAGAGATTGCGTTGGTCTCAAACCCGAGCAGGCCGAATCCCGAGAAACCGCTGATCTGTGGGTGCAGGACCGGGATGACGGCGATATTCTCGCCCGAGACCTGCCCGCCGACGGACATCTCCAGGCGCTGGGTCAGAAGGACAACGTTTCCCTTCTGGTACTCGCTCTCAAGGAGGCTCTGGTCGGTCGTGATGAGAGGGCGCCCATCCTCGCCGAGAACCGTATAGTCGATCACCGCCGTATTTCCTACCTGGGCAGCCGGTTTACTCTCGAACATCGGGGCGAGGTAGGTGCCAACCATGGCAACCGCAACCAGAAGGGCAATACCCACGTAGGCCCATTTCATCCACGGGGAGTTATCTTCCTTCGAGGTATTCTGCTGAGTCTTTTTCATTATGAGTACAATCGCCGTTTGGTGAAATAAAATGGTATCTTTCGGGAGGGGGTCAGGGGATCGCTCGAAATATTTATAACATATGAACACTACCTAAAGGTTAGCCCAGGGCGACCCGGTCATCCGGGGCGATCCAGGCCTACAGGAGTGATTACAATGGCAAGAATAGACCGAGGACCATACCGCACAATATGGCAGGACTTCGACGACCTGATGGCCGAGATGGAGGGGAGGTTCCAGTCCATGATCGGCGGGATCAGCGCGCGGGGAGAAGAGGTCCGGGGCCGGGTCGTCCCGGCGGTCCGCGACTTCCGCGTGGACGTCCGCGACCATGAGGACGAAGTGATCGTCGTTGCCGATCTCCCCGGCGTCGAGAAGGAGAACGTCGCCGTCCGGCTCGCCGATCCCCATCACCTGGAGATCAGCAGCAGGCGGACGGAAGAGACCGGGGATGAGGGGCGCGATTTCTTCATGCGGGAGCGCATCTACGGCCAGATGAGCCGTATGGTGCTGCTTCCGGCGGAAGTGACCGAGGAAGGCTCCGCCGCGTCGTTCAAGAACGGGGTTCTCGAGGTCCGGCTGAAGAAAGCGCCGACCGAGACCGGGACCACGATCCCCATTGAGTAACCAATTTTTTGGGTATGCTCCGAGTTCGACCGAACAGTTCATCTCAGACCAGCGTGACACTATCATGATGGATAGGAAGCAGGTCAAGGATTACATGACCTACGACGTCGTCACCGTCAACGCCCACGGGACGGTCAGGGACGTCATCGAGACCATAAAGCGGACGCACCACGACGGTTTTCCGGTCGTGGGGGATTCAAAAGAGGTGGTGGGCTACATATCGGCACGGGACCTCCTCTTTGCCCATCCGTCGACGCCGGTGGAGCAGGTGATGTCCCGCCACCTCATCGTCGCCGACCCGGAGATGAGCGTGAACGACGCCGCCCGGGTCATCTTCCGCTCCGGCATCCAGAAACTCCCGGTCGTCAACGACAAAAACGAACTCATCGGGATCATGTCGAACGCCGACGTCATCCGGTCGCAGATCGAGCACGTCTCGCCGGAGAAGGTCTTCAAGTTCATCGAGACCCTGAAGAAACTCTACGGGGTCGAGCCGGCTTTGAGAAGGGGTTCCGTCCCGATCAACGACCTCCTGCCCACCCAGTCGAAGATCTACGAGGACGAACTCGAAGGGCGGATGTACGAGATCCAGAAGGGGCTTGCCGAACCCCTGATCGTGGTCCGCCGGCCGGGCCGCTGGATCCTGGTCGACGGCCACCACCGCGCGATCGCGGCGAAGAGGCTCGGGATCAAGAACCTCGACGCCTACATCATCGAGGTCCGGGAGAACATCGAGCTCGGGATGGAACGGACGGCCCGGACGCTGAACCTCAAGACGCTCGACGACATCAAGGTGCTCGATTACGCCCGCCATCCCCTCGTCGCGCTGACCCACCGGCTTGTCAGGCACGGGTGAGGAGCCCCCCGCCGACGGGAGGGCATCTCGATCTTTTTTTACAGTCCCGGCCCTACGACCCTTCCGTCCGGGTATCGTAGTCCTCATTCAGGACATGCTCTTTGACGACCGTCCCCTCCGGGATGATCACCTCCGGCCAGAGCCGGGTTCCCGAGTGGACGACCACGCCGCCTTTTAAGACCGCGTGCGGTCCGATGACCGTGTCGTGCTCGATGTTGCACCCGCTGCCGATGAGGGTGTCGTTGTCGATGATGCTCCCGCTGACGGTGCTGTCGCTCCCGACGATCACCCGGTTGTAGATCGACGAGGAGAAGATCTTCGCGTTCCTCTTGATGATGCAGCCCTCCCCGATGCTCGTATACGGCCCGATGATGACGTTCTCCTCGATGATCGTCCCGGCGCCGATAGCGACCGGCCCGATCACCCGGGAGTTCGCCGCAACCGAGACGCAGTTCCCCACCTGCACCGGGCCGAGGACCCGGGCGCCCTTGATGTAGAGGTCCCCGGAGATGTTCGTGAACCCAATATCCTGCAGTTTCCATCGTTCCGCTTCGCGAAGCGACCGGGGGCTCCCCACGTCCGACCAGTTGCCGCGGGCAAGCCAGGCCTTGAGGGGATAGCCCTTCTCCATCAGTTCGGGGAAGAGGTTGCGGGCGAAGTCGAACTTCTCGCCGGTCGGTATGTGATCGAAGATCTCCGGGTCGCAGACGTACATCCCGGTGCTCGCGAGGTTCGAGAAGATCTCGCCCGGGCTCGGCTTCTCCTTGAACCGTTTGATCTGGTAGTCCGCATCGATCTCCGCGATCCCGTACTCGGTCGGGTCGTCGATGCTGATGAGGCCTATGGTGGTGATCGAGTCGTTGTTGAGGTGCTCGCGGTAGAACTCAAGCAGGTCGAGGCCCACCACGTGGTCGCCGCCGACGACCAGGAACGGCTGTTCCTCAAGGTATTTCTGGGCGTTCTTGACGCTCCCTGCCGTCCCGAGTTTCGTCTTCTCGTGGACGTAGGTGATGTTGACCCCGAAGAGCGACCCGTCCCCGAGGGCCGCTTCGATGGCGTCGCTCATGTAGCCGAGCGTGATCACCACGTCGTTGAACCCGAGGTTCGCAAGGTGTGAGACCAGGTGCTGGATCGAGGGTTTGTTGACGATCGGAATACACGGTTTTGGACGCCCGAATGTGAGGGGGCGGAGCCGTGTGCCCTCCCCTCCGCACATTATGCACACCTTCATGCCACTCCATTGTATGCGTATCGATTTAACCCTATTGGGGCGGCAAAGCACTCGTTCGCGAACCTTTATCCATCGTTATGCAAAGAATCTACAGGATGACGGCGTTCGAATGTACCCTCTGCGGAAAGTGCTGCAAACAGGCAGGCGATGCGCTCATCGAGGTCGAGAAGAGGCTCACGAGCCGCGACTTCCTCTGCCGGCAGAAGATCGTCGGCGGCACGTTCCGTGCCCGGGTGGAGGAGCGGTTCCTCGACGCCTTCAGGGATGCCTCCGAGAACGAGAAGCACCGCTCCTGGTGCCCGTTCCTCCGGCCCCTCCCGGAGGAGAGGGGGAAGTACGTCTGCACCATCCACAACAGCCGGCCACTGATCTGCCGGTCGTACTCCTGCTGCACGATGCGGATCTTTGACTCCGGCGGCCGGGAGATCGGGCGAGTGAAGGGGAGGAGGAGCCTCGACACCACCGATGCCGCCCTCCGCCAATGCTGGGAAGAGGGGGTCGCACCACTCGCCACCGACGACGATACCGCCTGGAAAACCGAGGTTGCCGCAGTCCTCGGCCGTGTGGGATACCGGGTCGAAGCCTATGAGTGAACCGCGGCGTCTTCCGGTCGTCCGGGGCCGGGTCAGGTGCACGGAACAGAAGAGCGTTCCCGTCGAGCAGTGCCGGCTCTGCGTCCACTCTTCCCGCGTCGTGGTCAGAGGAGAGGAACTGCCGTCGCCGGCACGGGCCTACTGCAGTCGATGCCGGGACGCACCCGATATCGATATGGCGAAGGTCGAGGCGGTTCTCTGCGACGATACCGGAGGAGAAGGGTTTCGGAGCATCGCAAACATCATCAGCTAGCCGGGCTTACTTCCGCCAGAACTCCCAGGGGTGCTTCGTCTGGAACGGAACGCCCTTCGTCTCGTTGTTCCAGTCGGTCTCGATCGTGTGGTGGACCAGTCGGACCTCGTTCCTGAGCTCGGTAAGGACTTCTTTGACGCCCTCGAGCTCCTGCTGGAGCCTGTTCAACTCCTCGAACGATCGCGGCTGCCGAACCGTCGGCGCCCCCGCCTCCTTGCAGGCAAGGCCGGCCTCGATCAGCTCGAGAATCGCCTCGTTTCTGTCGAACGCATGATCCCTGGCAAACTGATCGATCTGCTCCATCAGGTCGGGATCGAGCGCAAACGAACATCTCATCACCATAGGTCGTCCACCTCCTGTATTGTACCTGTCCGCTGATTATAGTGTCTCCCGCCCGGAGAGGGGGTTACCTCATCCGGTGCAGTCTCTTTCAAAAAAAAGTATCCGGATCCTCTGCCAAGGAGAGCCCGGTCAACTGATATTGTCCATGTTGTATCCTTTCTGGGCAAGCAGGTCTTTTACCCGTTCGCGATGGTTGCCCTGCAGTTCGATCGAGGAGTCTTTGACCGTGCCGCCGCAGGCCAGTTTCGCCTTGAGGAACTTGGAGAGGTCTTCGAGATCGATGTCGTAGGGGTCGAGACCCTCGATGACCGTGACTTCCTTCCCATACCGGCGTCGATTTATCTTTACGCTGATTCTCTGCTGTTCCTTTGCTACTTCTTCACAGATACACAGTTCTTTTGGCAGTCCGCAAGTCGGACATATCCCACCGTTCATTGCATGTACCTTTCAGCTCTCGTTATATATTGTTTGGCATGTCATCCGTCAATCCGGCAGAGATCGCACCCTAGCGAGTATATCTGGTCGGGTCTGCTCCGGTAGCGGTAGACGGTTGTGCCCTTGCACCCGAGGTCGTGGGCGAGGGAGAAGACACGGACGATCTCGTCGACGGTTGCACCCTCCGGAAGGTTCACAGTCTTCGAGACGGCATTGTCCACGTGTTTCTGAAACGCCGCCTGCATCCCGACGTGGTGCTCCGGCGTGATCTCGGTCGCCGTCCTGAAGAGGTCGCGGGCATGGTCGTCGAGGGGGAGGCCAGCGACCGTGCCGTGGCGGCGGACGTGATCCGCTACGTCCCTCCCGCCGATCCTCTTCGGCAGGAACCCGGCGACGAGGTCGCTCGCGACGCTGACCGGTCGGCCGTCGATCGCCCGATCGTAGGCAAGCGAGAAGACCGGTTCGATGCCGCTCGTTGTACCGGCGATGATGTGGATCGAGCCTGTGGGGGCGATGGTGGTGACGGTGGCGTTTCGCATCTCCCCTGAGAAGACCGAGCCCTCGATCGCCGGAAACGGTCCCAGTTCCTTCCCGAGCTCCTCTGAGCGTTCCCGGGCGGTCTCCTCTATACGCTCCATCAGGCCCCCCGCAAACCGGAGCGCCTCACCCGACTCGTAGGGTATCCCGAGGCGTATGAGCGCCTCGCTAAACCCCATGACCCCGAGGCCGATCTTACGGGTCGACAGGGTCTTCTCCCGGATAACGGGAAGGGGGAACCGGTTCACGTCGATGACCGCGTCCAGGAAGTCGACGCCGCAACGGACGACCCTCCCGAGCAGGTCTTCGTCGAGGTCATTCTTTCTCACGCACCGGGCGAGGTTGACGCTCCCGAGATTGCAGCTCTCGTAGGGGTGGAGCGGCTGCTCGCCGCAGGGGTTCGTCGCCTCGATGCGGCCGAGGTGCGGGGTGGTGCTCCTGCGGTTGATCTCGTCGAGGAAGAGCACCCCGGGCTCGCCGGAGGCCCAGGCGGACGAGGCGATGAGACGCCAGAGCGCTCGGGCGTCGATGCTTCGCGAGACCGTGCCGTCGCGGGGGTTCGTGAGGTCATACTCCTTCCCCGCCGCAAGGCACGAGAAGAACCGCTCGTCAAGGCCGACCGAGATGTTGAAGTTCGAGAGCCCCCCTTCCCGCTTCGCAGCGACGAACTCCTCGATGTCGGGGTGGGAGGCCGCGAGCACCCCCATGTTCGCCCCCCGCCGCCGGCCGCCCTGCCTGACCGCCCCGGTCGCCGCATCGAAGACCCGCATGAACGAGACAGGCCCGGTCGCGGCGCCCATGACCCCGACCCCGTCCACGAGATCGCCGCGGGGCCGGAGGCGGGAGAACGAGAACCCGGTTCCTCCCCCGGACTGGTGGATGAGCGCCATATGGCCGAGCGTCCTGAATATCCCTTCGAGCGTGTCCTCCACAGGGAGGACGAAACAGGCCGAGAGCTGCCCGGCGGGGGTGCCCGCGTTCATCAGGGTCGGAGAGTTCGGGAGGAAGAGGAGGGACGAGAGGAGCGAGAAGAACTCACGCGACCGTTTCGCCCCACCCACGGCATCGGCGACCCGGGAGAAGAGATCGTGCGGCGTCTCGCCGGGGAGGAGGTAGCGGCTCTCCAGGAGGAGACGACCTTGCGCTGAGATCTCCATACGACATCTGATGGAACCCCGCCCTTAATAACCCGTCGTGCCCAACTCTTCTGCCGGTAATGTCTCTTATTGTGCTTGGAACTGCATCCCACGTGGGCAAGAGCGTGACCGTTGCAGCGCTCTGCCGTGCGCTCTACCGCCGCGGGATCCCGGTTGCGCCGTTCAAATCCCAGAACATGAGCCTCAACTCCTACGTCACGGCCGACGGGAGCGAGATCGGGATCGCCCAGGCCGTCCAGGCCTTCGCGGCTGGAGTCGAGCCGGAGGCCGATATGAACCCGATCCTCCTCAAGCCCAGGGGGGATTCAGTCTCGCAGGTGGTGCTGCTCGGCCGACCGTATAAGGATGTGCAGATCCAGGACTACTACAGAGAGACCGACACGCTTCTTTCCGAGGCCGTCGCCGCGTTCGAGCGGTTGCGGGGGCGATTCGGGAACGTGGTGGTGGAAGGAGCCGGGGGAGCGGCTGAGGTGAACCTCTACGACCGCGACATCGCGAACATCAGGCTCGCCCGAACGCTTCGCCTCCCCATCCTCCTGGTCGCCGATATCGAGCGGGGTGGGGTCTTCGCCCAGGTCTACGGGACGCTCGCCCTCCTCCCGGAGGATATCCGGCCGCTCGTCGCCGGGGTGATCGTCAACAAGTTCCGGGGAGATCCCGGCCTCTTCGCCTCGGGCGTCACGAAACTCGAGGAACTCACGGGCGTCCCGGTGCTCGGGGTGGTTCCTTTCGCCGATATCCCCCTCCCGAGCGAGGACTCACTCTCGATCGCCGATAAAGGCAAGCAGGGAAGTCGCAGCCCGATCAGGATCGCCGTCCTCCGCCTCCCCCGGATATCGAACTTCACCGACTTCGAGCTCCTCGAAGAGCACGCGACGGTGGACTACGTCCTGCCCGGCGCGGCACTCTCCGGCTACGACTGTATCATCCTTCCCGGGACGAAGAATACCATCGAGGATCTCGCCGTGCTGAACGGTTGCGGCGTCGGGGAAGAACTCCGGGGCGCCCGGGAGCGGGGTGTCCCGATCATCGGGATCTGCGGCGGCTACCAGATGCTCGGGAGCCGGATCCATGACGCCGGGATCGAGTCGGAGACCCCCGCGGAGTACCGTGGGTTTGGGCTCCTCGACGTCGTGACGGCGTTTACCGGCTACCGCAAGACGACGGTGCAGGTCAGACGCCAGGCGACCGGTCCCGGCCCCATCCTCCCGGCGATGGGGGAGGTGGAGGGCTACGAGATCCACATGGGCGAGACGGAGCGCCGCGAACTCCCCGAGGCGTTCGCCGGGGAGGGGGCCGCAACCCCCGACGGCCTTGTCTTCGGGACATACATGCACGGTCTCTTCCGGAACCCGGGAGCCGTAAACGCCCTCCTTGCCTACCTCTCGGATCAGCGAGGCATAGCCTTCCGGCCGGTCGCGGCGGCGAGCGGCGGCGGCCTCGGGGCCGCGGACGCGTATGATGAACTTGCCCGGCATTTCGAGGAGCACGTGGATATGGAGACGATTCTGGAGTTTTTTATGGTGAGGGACAGAACGTCCGGAGCATGAGAAACACGATGGGTTTCGAACTGCGAACAGTTCGTTATCATCAAAGCACGAGCATCGATAGGTGCGAAGTGCGGGAGTTGAGTTTGTAACTCGCTTCGCGGCTTCGCGTCCTTCGCGTGAGGCCGTATCGTAATCTACACTAACAACTCACGCGAAGAACGACGCTCTTGCGGAATGCGATGGGCCGAAGGGCCGGAGCATGAGCATCGAAGGTGTGAACGGAGTTGGAGCACCGAAGGTGCGAAGAACGCAAAGTTCGGTGTATGGAAACCGACCGATGCTACCGGCACCATCCGGAGTTACACTGTTATAGACTGTCAGTTCAAGTGATAGCGGATGAGTGAAAGAGAGATCTCTCCATTGGACGCAGCCGTTCTCGATTACATCCACGTCCGCGTCGTCGATTACGACCCCGCCTGGCCGAACCTCTTTCGCACGGAAGCCCGCCTGATAGAAGATATCCTGAAAGACAACTTGGTGAAGATCTTTCACATCGGCAGCACGTCGGTGCCGGGCCTCCGGGCAAAACCGATCATCGATATCATGCCGGTCGTACTTGATATCGAGCAGGTTGATGAGCAGTCCGGACAGTTCGAGGCTATCGGCTATGAAACCATGGGCGAACTCGGCATACCCGGCAGAAGGTACCTCCGTAAAGGCGGGGAGAAACGCAGCCACCAGATACACGCCTTCCAGTTCGATAACGTGCAAAACATCACAAGGCACCTGGCCTTTCGGGATTATCTGAGGTGCCGTCCCGAGATCAGCCGTGCGTATGCCGCGCTCAAGTCGGAACTTGCCGCGCGGCATCCGCGAGATATAGGGCAATACTGTGACGGCAAAGACGGTTTTATCAAGCGCGTGGAACGTGACGCGTTACGATGGTACTGGAAAAAATACGATGTCGGTCGGTGTTAGGCTTCGAGGCCCAACACCCGACGTCACTCCGGGCCGGGTCAGCCTGAAGCTCCACAGTTTTCAAGCGGCCCTTAGATGAAGAACCGGAACGCAATCCAGGCAATACTCACCATGATCGCCGAGTACTTCAGCCCCGCGACCACCCGGCCTTCGCCCATGATACCCGCTGCAAGCCCCGAGAAGAACCCCTGGATCAGCGCCGAGTGGCTGAAGATCCGGTTGTAGAGGAAGAGGTCGACGTTGCCCATGAACGACTGGGCCGAGCTTGAGCCCGACGCGGCCACCGCCTCGCCCGCCTCCGCCATCGTGGTGAGGAATGTGCCCGAGAGCACCCCGATGACGAAGAGGAAGACGAAGAACGACATCACGACGATGATCATGTAGATCATCATCCCGCTCTTACGCTCCGACTGCAGGTTGAAGAACTCGTAGGCGTCGTGTGCCGCCGCCCGCAACACCTCGCTCACGTCGCCGCCGGCGGAACTCGCGTGGGCGATCAGGTCGACGCTCCGTTCCGCGAGCGGGGTCTTCACAGTCTTCCCGAATCGCTTGATGGCCTCCACGAACGGGACGCCCCAGGACATCTCGGTATCCAGTTTACGGATATGCGGCGTGAGCGCCCCATACTCGCCTTCCGAGACGATATGGATGGCATGCGGGAGCGTCATGCCCGAATCGTTCATACCGGCAACATCGCGGAAGAAGTTCGGGAGCGATGCTTCGACGCTCGATATGCGCCACGCTTCCTTGAAATCGAGGAGGGCAAGCGGCACTATGGCGATGAGGAGCGCGAAGACAAAGATGTCGTCGATGATCGTCGTCGTGAAGAGAGCGCCGATGCCGTAAGATGAGACTACGCTCACGAACCCGCCGATGAAGAGGAGGAGCGCGGCCGGAATGGATAGGAAGAGGACGGTGTAGGGCTCTTCCATCATCACCTTGAGCGGGTGTTTGAGGAAACGGTAAAACCCTTCCTGGTACTTCTGCCAGTTCTCAACCCTGCCGAAGATCTCCTGGTCCTGCTCTATGAACCGCTCGGGGTCCGGGCCGTCCACCGGAGCCACCTCTCCATCCGTGGGTTTCCGGTTCAAAAAATCATTGAAAAGGTCTTTAAATCCCATATCACACCTCCGGGGTCATAGAACTGATCAGAACGATGAACATCATACTCCCGAACGGGACGATCAGGTAGATGATGATGTAGAGGAAGAACGGATTCGAGTCGCCGGAGATGAGCGTCATGATCGACTGCAGGATGATCAAGAAGAGCATACCGGCAACCATCGCAGTGACGTAGGACTCCGCGATCAACCCGAGCGTCTCTAAAAACGTCTTCTGTTCCTGGTTGTTCTCGAGCGTGTACTGGTGAGCCTTGGTGCGGAAGTACTCCGTGAGGTTGCTCCCACTGGAGATGCTCGCAATCGCCCCCTGCAGGAACTCCCGCATCCGTCCGCTCGGCGTCGCCTGCGAGACTGAACGCAGGGCCTCAAGGAGATCCTTCCCGAAGAAGTCGGTCTCCCGGGAGACGTAGCGCGCTTCGACAGCACTCTCGCCGTAGATCGTGCTCTGGCCGAGCAGCCGGAAGACCTCGTCGGGGGTGATCCCGGCCGAAGACATGGCGGTGACGTAGTTGATGGCGTACGGGAGGGTGGCGTCGATGTTGCGGCGGCGCTCGCCCGCCTGTATACCGGGATAGAGGAGGAAGATCAGGTAGGTTGCCCCGCCGAAGATCAGGAGCGAGATGGCTGTGATGGCGACGGTGCCGAGCAGCATCTTGTGGTCGTTTAGCGCGTACAGGAACTGCGGAACCGCTCCGCGGTAGACGATCATCTCCGGAACCCGCAGGAGGAAGGTCAGAAGCCCGATCAGTACGGCGGCGGCCAGCCCCGCGGCGATCGAGGTGACGTACGCAGTCGCAAGATACGCCTCGAACGGGGTTGTCATCCGGGCTCCCATCATATCGTTTCTGAGGCTGATGTAGTCCCCCCGCTTCTTCTTCAGGTTGTGTCCGATCAGGTTGAAGCAGAACCGTTCGTAACTGTTCATGTAGAACCACCCTCCCCATAGAGGTCTGAGCGCACCCGCTGGACGACCGTCTCCGGATCGCGGAAGTAGGAGACCAGGATCTTGCTCACGTCCTTGAAGTAGCGGATCTTCTTGATACGCATCCATTCCAGGACTTCCTGCCGGCGTTTCAATTCTTCACGCATCCGCTCCTCGCTCCAGCCCCGGTCTTCCATGATCTGTTCGAGGATGTAGGATTTGCCGGAATACCGGATCTCATCGGTTGCCGGGTGCCACCGGAAGACCTCGTTCGTGATCAGTTCGTTCGTCCGCGGATCGATGTCCAGGATCTCGATGAGCTGCTTGTTGCGCCGGATCCGCTGACCGCCGATACGGGCCTGCACCTGGATGGACATCAGGGAGAGGGCAGAGAGCATGTTCCTCGGCACGTCGATCGGCGGGTTCTCCAGACGGTGGACGGCGCTCGCCACCGAGTCGGCGTGCATCGTCGCGTAGGTGACGTGGCCGGTGCTCATCGCCTGGAAGAGGGTCAGGGCCTCCTTGCCACGGACCTCACCGACCAGGATGTACTCCGGACGCTGCCGGAGTGCGGCACGCAGGAGTTCGTACATATCGATCTCGCCCCGCCCGTCCTGCGAGAACGAGTCGCGGGTGATGCTCGGGATCCAGTTCGGGTGAGGGAGCTTTAACTCACGGGTATCCTCGAGGGTGACGATCTTCGCGAGCGGCGGGATGAAGAGCGATATGGCGTTCAGGGTCGTCGTCTTCCCGGACGCCGTCCCGCCGGCAAAGATGCAGGACTTGGCGTTCTCGACCGCAAGCCAGATGAATGCGATCCCGAGCGGCGAGAAGGTGTGCCACTCGATGAGGTCTGTGGGCGTGATCGGCTCCTCCCGGAACTTACGGATCGTGAACGTCGAGCCGTGTGCGGTCACCTCAGCTCCGAGCGTCATCTGGATACGCGATCCATCGCTCATCGTGGCATCCAGCATCGGCTCGGCGATGGAGATGTACTTCCCGGCCCGCTGGGCAAGTTTGGTGACGAACGAATCGAGCGCCACGTGGTCGTGATAGACAAGGCTCGTCTTCATCGATTCGTACGTCGTGTGATAGACGAATATGGCGCTCCCCACACCGTCGCAGGAGATATCCTCGATGTACTTATCGTGCATCACCGGGTCGATCAGCCCGTCGCCGAGGAACTCCTTCTCGACGTGATAGAGAACCTTCTCACGCCCGAGAGGGTCGAGCCGGATCCCGTAGTCGGCGATGATCGTGTTCGCCGCATCGCGGAGCGCGACGCGGGCTTCTTCGCGGGTGAGGTCACGGGAAGTTATGGTGAGCGTCTCAAAGAGCCGTTCTTTTATCTCCCCGAAGAGCACCTGCTCCCCGGGCGTGAGTGTGGGCTCGATGACGTTGTAGGTGTACTCGTGTGTCGTGCCGTCATAGGTCACCCGGACGTAGGCATAGGGTTCGTTCACCGGGTAGAGTTCGATCTCCTCGAGCCCGGGTGACGGCCGCATCGCGAGATCGACGAGCGGACCGTGGAGCGCGGGGTTGTATTCCTCGACCACGGCGCCGGCTTTCGGCATCTGAAGTTTGCTGAGGAACCCGAACCGCGACGGGGGAACCTCCGGGGTCGGGGTCACCACCTGTGCGGCAGCCGCAGCAAGCGAAGTGGAGGAGAAGGACTGGGAGAAGATGTCGTCAAATTCCGATACGGCCCGGGCATTATCGACAAAATCAAACCGGTTTTCGCCACGGTTGATGCTCAGTTCTTCGATCGTGAACGTCGCGCTCTTCGGGAGGATCAGGTCCGCCAGGGTCCCGAGCTCCTCGACCGTAACCACGCCATCAGAGAGGTCTTCTCCGGGATCGTCGGCCGTCGCCACGACAGGGGGGTTCTCTTCCGGGGTGCCGGATTCAACGCCTTCGCGCCACCCTTTCACCCGCTCGAGGATTCCCGCAGGGACATGAGACCGCGGGGCAGAACCCGGCGCGTCCGGCTTCGCAACGGGCATCTGGGCCGCTGGCGGATCGGCCGGCATCTCCGGCCTGAGAAGGAGATCGTCCGTCTCCACTGTCGGGGTGGAGACGGCTTCTTCGGCGCCGCCCGGATCGCTCCGGCCGATCCGTTCGAGGAGCGCCCGGACCGGGTCTTTCCTGGCGGACACATGGGATTCGCCGGATTTGCCCGAGACCGCTGCCCCGTCGATGAGCGAAGGGATATCCGCGCTATGCTGCACGGGAGACGGCTCCGATCGTTCATCAGTGATGGGCCTTTGAACCTCCGGGGCCGTTTCATCCAGCACGTCCTCCCGGGGAGACCCGGACAGCAAGTCCGCATCGACGGTCTCCATCGTGGTTCCTCCGCCGCCAGTTCCCAGATTCCCGGGTTGTGAGAGAAGGCTCCTGACCGCTGCTATCAATTCACGTTCTTCATCTTCACCTGAACTCATCCTCTGTGCCCCCAATATCAACGTATGCTTCTACCTGAGATTCATGGATCTCAACGATGCGCCGTGCCCGCTCTCCAATCCTATCCGAGACCACGCACATGTAGCGTCCATTGAGCAGTCGAAAACAGACCTTCCCTTCGGAATCCGTCACGTCGCTCGTCATGACGAGTTTTCCCTTCCGGATCGCGACGTGGGCGCCGGCAAAAGGCATCCGGCCGTTGCGCACGATCAGATAGAGCATTCCTACCCGCTGCTGGGTAGCGGTGCCGATGGTCGGGATCTCGAGGCGCCCATTCTTCTTCAGGTGGGCTTTGTCGAAGATCCTGCACCGTGAGACCAGCGCATCGACGATCGACGGCGCCACCGTGAAGAGCTCGAACTCCTCCTCCCCGGTCAGGCGCAGGACGGCCGAGTCTCCAAAGAGTGTTCCCTTCGCATCGACAAACATGGCACCGTCCGGTTCGCCCCCGGAGAAAAACAGGAAGAACGAATCGTCCTTCTTCTCGAAAACCCCTATTCCGGTCATGGGATTGCTGCCGGTGTAGCGCAACAGCTCATCAAGCGTGAAGTGTCCTTCGCTCGTCGACTGTCGAAGGATCTCGCCCATAAGGTCGTATATTTCCATGCAGATCTTCAGGTAAGGTATTTTGTAGGTAATATGCCGGAAAGGGGGTTTTTACCCCCTACCTCAATATAACACATCAGTATGCTATTATTAATACCTTGTGATAATGGAATCGAGATTCTAACAGATATCCTTGAGAAAGGGGCGTATCCAGAAGATGGAATGAGACCGTTTGAACTCAACCACCCCCAGTGGATCTCCGACCATAAAGGACGCCGGACTGATGAACCGAAGCCCCAGGGCCGACCTGGCGGGCGAGAATGCCGCAGTGCGCCTTATCCGCCGGGAAAATGCATCGAAACAGCAGTGATACCCTGCAAAGAAAGATCGCCAGAAATAAGAGATAACAGGTGAATACGGTACCCGCCCATGATTCTTCCGCCGGTGATAAGCATCCCCCTCATGATTGCAGCGGCTGCAATAGGGATTACGCTCATATATGCGTCCGCCCTGGACGCAAAGGAGCGGCGGGTGCCCCACAAGACCTGGCGTCCCGCACTCGCGATAGCGATCCCGGCGGTCCTCTGGGTGTACGGGCTGACCATCCTCGCGGACTGGCGGGTGGCGGCGGGGTACCTCATCCTGGTCGCGGTCTTCTGCGGATTTTTCTACTTCTTCCAGGCTGCAAACCTCTTCGGGGGAGCGGATGCGTACGCCCTCATCATCATCACCGCATGCATCCCGTTCTACCCGATCGAGCCGTACTTCGGCGCATCGCCGCTCGGGTTCTTCCCATTCAGCGTGCTGACGAACGCGGTGCTCATCAATATCGCGGCACCCATCGCAATCTTCGCAAAGAACATCCTTGAGGGGAACCGCGGCCCGCTGCCCTGTCTCTTCCTCGGCTTTCCCGTCGATGGAAAGAGCATCCAGAACGAATTCGGTTTCGTCATGGAAGATATTGAGGAGGAAAACGGCAGACTGGTCAGGCGGTTCGTCGGGTTTACGGAATCGCTCAGGCGCATCGTGCGGGGAGAGCGGCGGCTGTATACAAAAGATCTCAGGCTGCACCCCGAAGACTACCGGAGGGAACTTGCCCTCTACCGGAAGGCCGGCAAGGTCTGGATATCCTACGGCATTCCATTCATCATACCGATCGCAGCGGGGTTCCTGACCGCGCTGTTCATGGGAGATATCCTCTTTGTGATTATGAAGGCAATCGCGGGAATGTGAATACTATGGAGATACAGTTCAAGGACGGATTGGTGCCTGTCATCGTGCAGGAACGACGGACTCGTGATGTCCTGATGCTCGCCTACGCGAACGCGGAGGCGCTGGAACTCACCAGGACCACAGGATACGCACACTATTACAGCAGGAGCAGAAGAAAACTCTGGAAGAAAGGGGAGGAGAGCGGGCACGTTCAACGGGTCTGTCGCGTCCTCGTCGACTGCGACGAGGATGCCGTCCTCTACGAGGTGGAGCAGACCGGTGCGGCCTGCCATACCGGCCACGCATCGTGCTTCTACCGGACGGCCGAGGGCGAGGAGATCGCTGGAATGGTCTTCGATCCCGAGAAGGTATACGCTAATAAGGGTGAATGACTTCATTACTATGGTGATTTTTTATGAAAATTGTACCCGATACGAGCGTCGTAATAGACGGACGCATAACATCGCTGATAAAAACTGGAGAATATAAGGGCGCAACAATAATCATACCGGAAGCCGTCGTCGCCGAGCTGGAGGCCCAGGCGAACCAGGGGCGGGAGATAGGGTTTTCCGGTCTGAACGAACTCCAGGAACTCTTCCGGATGTCGGAGGAAGACATCATCGAACTTCGATACTCCGGAGAGCGCCCGAGTCTCGACCAGGTGAAACTCTCCAGCGGTGGCGAGATCGACGCCCTGATCCGGAACGTTGCGATCGACCACAGTGCCCGGTTCATCACGAGCGATCTCGTGCAGGCGGAGGTAGCGAAGGCAAAAGGGCTCGACGTCACCTACCTGCGGCCGCAGATCGGTGATTTCTCGCCGCTCTCGATCGACCAGTACCTCGATGAGGAGACGATCGCGATCACGCTTAAAGAGCGGGCGCCGCCGGTGGCAAAGATCGGAAAACTCCAGGAGACCCGTCTGGTCACCCTCCGGGATGCGCCGATGTCCGAGTACGAACTCAAGGCCATGGCGCAGGAACTCCTCGAGCGGGCGAAACGCGACCCGGACGGCTTCATCGAACTCGAGAAGCGGGGGATCACGGTCGTCCAGATCGGGTCGCTCCGGATCTCGATTGCCCGGCGGCCGTTCTCGGACGGGATGGAGATCACGGCCGTCCGGCCGCTTGTGGATCTCGCGCTCGACGACTACGCCATGGCGCCGGAGATCAAGCAGCGGATCCTCGGGAACCGCCGCGGTGTCCTGATTGCGGGACCCCCCGGAGCGGGGAAGACCACCCTCGCCCAGAGCCTTGCGACGTTCCTCGCCGACAACAACTTCATCGTGAAGACGATGGAGGCCCCGCGCGACCTGCAGGTGCCCGACCACATCACCCAGTACACGGCGCTCGAGGGGAGCATGGCGAACACCGCCGAAGCCCTCCTGCTCGTCCGGCCGGACTACGTGATCTTCGATGAAGTCCGCAAGAACGAGGACTTCACCGTCTATGCTGATATGCGCCTTGCCGGGATGGGCATGGTCGGTGTGGTCCACGCGATGGAGGTGCACGACTGCCTCCGGCGTTTCTGCGACCGCGTGGACTACAGCATCCTGCCGCAGATCATCAACACCGTCATCTACGTCGTCAAGGGCGTTATCGCGAAGATTTACGACCTCGAACTGACGATCAAGGCACCGGAGGGCATGCCCGGCGACGCGCATATCCGCCCGGTGATCGTCGTCCGCGAGCACGACCGGCAGGAACCCGAGATCGAGATCTTCCGCTATGAGGGGGAGACCCTGGTGATGCCGCTCACTACAAAGAGGAGCGCCGGAGAGCCGATCACGGCACCGGCGGAGCCTCCGGTCGTCGCGCCGAAGGAGGCAGCGGAGCCCGAGGAGAACGTCACCTGGAAGGTTGCGGGAAAAGAGGTCCAGCGCGAGATCGGGCGGTACACGACCGGCCCGGTCGAAGTCAGGATCATCAGCGACAACAAGGCGGTCGTCTACATCGAGGACAAGGACGTCCCCGCGGCGATCGGGAAGGGTGGCAAGAACGTCTCGGCGATCGTGAACAAACTCGGCATCGGGATCGATATCCGGCCGAGGAGCGAACTCGAGGCGCAGAAACCCGTCGAGGAGGAGATGCAGCTCGCCGGCGGCATCAAGATCCGGCTTGATCGGAAGCAGCTGACGATCGTCTCTCCCGAGAACAGCGGCAAGATCGTGGATGTCTTCGCCGGGAAAGAGTATCTCTTCACGGCGACGGTGAACGAGGAGGGGGATATCCTCCTCGCCAAGAACAGCACGATTGCCCAGGAGATGATCAAGCGCTACAACGAGGGCGAGGCGATCCGGCTGCGGCCGGTATGATAGGGCAACTATGAGGAACCAGAATCTGGAGGCTTAGAGTGGGCGGACTTGATATGCAGGGCAACGAACGGGAGTGCATCACCCGGTGGGAGCACGCGTTCGAGGCCGATCCGGCAGAGAAGGAGAAGTATTACCTGACCGTGGCGTACCCGTATCCGAGCGGGGCGATGCACGTCGGGCACGGGCGGACCTACATCGTTCCGGACGTCCTCGCCCGGTACCAGCGGATGCGGGGGAAGCAGGTCCTCTTCCCGATGGCGTTCCATGTCACCGGCACCCCGGTCATCGGGATATCCAAGAGGATCGCGAACGGCGACACGAAGACGATCGGCCTCTACCGCGACCTCTACCGGGTGCCGCAGGACATCCTGGATCGGTTCATCGACCCGATGGAGATCGTCCGGCACTTCTCGGAGGAGTACCGGCGGGTGATGCAGAAGTGCGGGCTCTCGATCGACTGGCGGCGGCGGTTCATCACCGTCGACCCGCAGTACAGCAAGTTCATCGAGTGGCAGTACAAGCACCTGCACGAGGATGAACACGTCGTCAAGGGCGCTCACCCGGTCAAGTACTGCCCCCAGTGCGAGAACCCGGTCGGCGACCACGACCTCCTCGAAGGCGACAAGGCCGAGATCATCCGGTTCACCCTGGTGATCTTCTCCTGGGACGGCGCGAAGGTTCCGTGTGCCACCCTCCGGGCCGAGACGGTCTACGGCGTGACGAACCTCTGGGTGAACCCGGACGTCACCTACGTCCGGACGACGGTCAACGGCGAGGAGTGGATCCTGAGCAGGGAGGCGGCAGGGAAACTCGCCCTGCAGGATCATGAGGTCGTTTTAGGAGAGGAGATACCCGGGACGGCGCTCGTCGACCAGACGGTCTCCCACCCCCTCTCCGGCGATGTCCCCGTCCTTCCGGCGACGTTCGTCGACCCGGAGATAGGGACCGGGATCGTCATGAGCGTTCCCGCCCACGCGCCCTTCGACTACATCGCCCTCCGCGACCTGCAGCAGCAGGGGAAGTACACGGCCATCCGGCCGGTCCCGCTCATATCCGTCGGGGGCTACGGCGAGGTTCCGGCAAAGGACGCGGTCGAGCGGGCGGGCATCCGCGACCAGAACGACCCGGGGATGGAGGCGCTCACCCAGGAGGTCTACAGCGCGGAGTTCTCCCGCGGGAAGGTCTTTGAGAAGTACGGCGGCAAGCCGGTGAGAGAGGCCCGGGACGACGTTGCGGCGCTGATGATGGACCGCTACGGCTCGATCCCGATGTACGAGTTCGACAACCGCCAGGTGATCTGCCGCTGCGGCGGGCGGGTCTTCGTGAAGATCCTGCACGACCAGTGGTTCCTGGAGTACAGCGACCCGTGCTGGAAGGAGCAGGTGAAGACCCAGCTCGAGCGGATGGCGCTCGTCCCGCCCGAGGTCCGGACGGAGTTCGACCGGACGGTCGACTGGCTGAAGGACTGGGCCTGCACCCGCCGGGTGGGACTCGGGACGAAACTCCCCTGGGACCCGACCTGGATCATCGAGCCGCTCTCCGACTCGACGATCTACATGGCCTACTACACGATCGCCCATCACCTGAAGGCGATCCCGCCGGAGAACCTGACGCCGGAGGTCTTTGAGTACATCTTCAAGGGCGAAGGAAACCCCGGGACGGTCGACCGGGAGACGCTTGACCGGCTCCGAAGCGAGTTCCTCTATTGGTACCCCTACGATTACCGGTTCTCGGCAAAGGATCTCATCTCGAACCACCTCACCTTCCAGCTCTTCCATCACCGGGCGATCTTCCCGCAGGAACTGCAGCCGCAGGGCATGGTGATCTTCGGGATGGGGCTCCTGAACGGGGCGAAGATGTCGTCGAGCAAGGGCAACGTCTTCCTGCTCGAGGACGCCGTGGAGGAGTTCGGCGCCGATACGGTCAGGATGTTCCTTGTCGGGAGCGCGGAGCCCTGGCAGGACTTCGACTGGAGGAACGAGCTCGTCTCCTCGACGAGGAAGCAGATCGAGCGGTTCTGGAACACGGTCGAGGGCGCAAAAGAGGCGGAGGGCGCCTACGACATCGACGCCTGGCTCGCGAGCAGGATCCAGCGCCGTATCGAGAGCACCACAGCGGCGCTTGAGGGGTTCCAGACCCGGCAGGCGCTGCAGGAGGCGTTCTTCGGGATAGAGGCCGACCTGAAGTGGTACCGCCGCCGCCTGCCCGAGGGGACGAGCGGCGGGGCGGTGATGCTGGACCTCTGCCGCACCTGGGTGCGGCTGCTCGCCCCGATCACCCCCTTCACCTGCGAGGCGCTCTGGAAGAGCGTCGGCGGGGAGGGCATGGCCGCCTTTGCCCCCTGGCCGGAGGTGGACGAGAGCATGGTCAGACCGGAGATCGAACTCGCCGAGGAACTCCTCGCCCGGACGGTCGAGGATATCGAGTCGATCAGGAGACTCATCCCGATGGAGCCGGAGTCGATCAGCCTCTTCGTCGCCCCGGCATGGAAGCACGAGGCCTTCCGGATCATCGCGGCATCGGCCGACAAGACGAGGGTTATGCGCGAGATCATGCAGAACGAGGGGATGCGCAAGCGCGGCCGCGAGGCGACGGACGCCGCAAAGCAGATCACGAAACTCGTCCTGAAACTCCCGCCCGAACTCGTGAGACAGCTCACGGCGTCGCAACTCGACGAGCAGGCGATCCTCGAGGGCGCACGGGCGTTCCTGGAGCACGAGTTCGGCGTGCCGGTGAAGGTCCTCGCCGCCGAGGCGAGTGCACACCCGAAGGCCTCGGGGGCGCTCCCGTTCAAGCCGGCGATCGTGATCGAGTAGGACGCTCACTCTTTTTTACGCTTGTTTTTCGAGCATGGTTCTTTAAGCGTTCATCCCCCACGCCCCTCGTATCTCCATGGAGATTCGGCGGTGGAGCCGGGGCAGAGGGTCTGGTATAGAGGTCATCCCAAAAAGATCTCCGAACCTTCGGTATACCCTAACTGGAGCCCTTAATTCCCAGGTATCCGCCATCTGAGCCACATCCTGAGCCAGGGGGATGAAACGGCTCCCCATTGGGTATCGCCACTCGGGGGAGAGTCCGGGAGGGGGTGTCCCCCTCCCGGTAACGGTGTTTTGGGACAACCTCATACAATAAGGATGAAGGCCACTGTCCGTCACATGCTTCCTGAACAACCCAAGCGAGGGAAAAGCCCGTTACGGTGGACCGTTGGGGTATCGCCATTGGGGGTGGGGCCCACAGGGAGGGGGGCAACCCCCCTCCCCTGTCTCCGACACCCATCTCAGGTGCTTCGGATCTGATTGAGAGACCGCTCCCTTCGCCCCCCATCCCTCCCGGCCTCCGGCCTCCTCCCCCGCCCCAGAGGGGCGGGGACAGTGCGTGGCGATAGCCAATGGAAAGCCGTGCATGGGTTTGTGTACCCAGTTAGAGAACTGAAGCGGGAGAAGGTCCTACGTGCAAGTGACAAGCAACGACATCAGAACGGCAGGAGCACTCTACCTCACTACACCGAAAATCAGAATGAAGAACGCGGATTTACAGCCCGCAAAAGAGAAACGATACCGGGTCGAAGAAAAATCCGGTTACTCTTTCCCCTTCACGGCCTGCTGGGCCTTCTTCGCCCGCTCTTTCGCCGTGTACCCGGTCACCTGCTGGAGGTAGTTTCGGAACCGGCGGTTGGTGTCGATGATCGTCTCGTCGTCGGCAGCTTTGTTCGCCTCGGTATCGACGACCAGGGTCTTTCCGCCTGCACCCAGAGAGACCTCAAGACGCAGGAGCGCTCCGTAGGAGATAATATAATGGCCGTCCTCCGCCGCACGGGGTTCGGTCTCGAACTGGTCGCGGAGTCCCTGGATCATCGATTCTGCGAGTTGTTTCGTGTATCCGCGCTTGATCGGGTATTCCTGCATAATATTTTTAAGGGACACTCAGCTATGTTAAACTAATCCAGGAGTGAGTGATTGATCCCATGGACGATATAAAGGTTACATCCAGAGCGCTCAAGGGCGCCGGAAAAACGGTCCTGATCGGCTTTCCCGGGAGCGGACTCGTCGGGAGTATTGCCCTGCAGTATCTCGTCGAGCAGATGGAGTTCGAACAGATAGGGGCGATCACGAGCAAATACTTCCCGCCGGTCGCCCTCATGACGAAAGGCGTCATCAATGCTCCCGTACGCCTCTACGAGAAGGATGGCCTCGTCGCGGTCATCTCCGACGTCCCCATCCACCCGGCGATCAGCTACGAGGTGGCGAACGGCATCATGGACTGGCTCACCCAGTTCGATATCAGGGAGATCGTCACGATCGCAGGGATCATCACGAACGAACCGGAGAAGAGGGTCTTCGGGGTCGCGACCAGCAGCGAAGTGCTGCAGCGCGTCGAGGAGAAGACGATCATCCTTCCGATGGGGAGCATCTCCGGCGTCGCGGCAAGCCTCCTCACGGAGTGCAAGACGCGGGGCATCCCGGGGATAGGGCTCCTCGGCGAGACGGTGAACACCCCCGACCCGCGGTCGTCGGCGGCCACGATCGAGGTCTTGAACCAGATCTACGACCTCAACCTGGACATCCAGCCGCTGCTCGAACAGGCGGTGGAGATCGAGGCGGCAATGTCCGAGATCGCCGAGCAGGTGCAGAAGACGGAGGCTACGCCCCGGAGAGAGCAGCTGCCGATGTATGGGTGAGGAAGCATGAAGCACGCAGCGTTAACCGGAATTTCGCCGGCGGTCATTGCCGAACTCAAGAACGGCAGGGCCCGCACCCTCGAACTGACCAGCGCCCACAACATCATCACGCTGACCGAGGCCGCTCCCGGCGAGTGTATCTTCGTGACGTCGGTGAACGAGGAAGACCTCTCGCCCGGCGATCCGGGGATCATGGTCGATCTCCTCGCCCTCAACATCGGCATGAGGCGGATCGAGGTCGCCAACTCGTTCTTCTACGAGGAGCGGGAGCGGATGTCCGCCCGGATCAAGGTCCAGTTCCGGGGAATAACCCTCACGCGCGACGTGGAGGGGCGGAAGTGGGGAGACCCGACCAAGGTCGAGATCGTCCGTTCGGCATGTTACCGGGCCGGATGATCCGCTCCTCCATTTTGGCGTCAGAACCCTCAAAGGGTTAATATCCCCGTGCGACCAAAATGTATGGGAATACCACAGGGGTCTGTGGCTTAGCCAGGACATAGCGCCGGGCTTCTAACCCGGATGCCGAGGGTTCGAATCCCTCCAGGCCCGTCATTTTTATCCTCAGTTGCGAGTGTCAGGAGATAGGCGCCGCCATACCCCGTTCTCCGGCATGAACGTTCAAAACCTCATCCCGGTCAGGTATGAGCCTTATTCAACGCGGAACCTGTATCGCGATAGATCCAACTGAAAGTTATTAAGTAACCGACAGTTACATTACAGCCGATAGATATACACATCTGACGCGACTCTCTCCCGATAGGAGGGAGGTGCGAGCGGGTTCTGAAGGCCCCTGCCTTCATGGAGTGAGCGAGATGGAAGTGGAGTCTGTCATACTGGTTTACTTTTCACCAACCAGGACGACGAAAGCGGTCGTCCAGGGTATCGCACGCGGACTGAACCCCGGCAACGTGGAGATGCTCGACATCACCCGGCCGGATGCAAGAAAAAAGCCCTTACGAACCTCTGAGAACGAGCTCCTCATCATCGGCGTGCCGGTCTACATGGGAAGGGTGCCGGCACTCCTGAACGAGTGGCTGCACACGATCTCCGCCCGGAATACGCCTGCGGTACCTGTCGTCGTCTACGGCAACCGCGTCTATGACGATGCGCTCATCGAACTCGGCGACATCCTGCTTCAACGCGGATGCAGGCCGATCGCCGGTGCGGCCTACATCGGGGAGCACTCGTTCTCCACCGACGAGACCCCGACGGCGGGAGGACGTCCGGATGCAGGCGACCTTTCTCACGCAGAGTCGTTCGGACGAACGATCCGGGAGAAACTCGCCGCCGTCCCCTCCGCCGACCGTATCGCCGATCTCTCCCTGCCCGGCACCCGCCCTTACCGGGGGGATTCGCGACTGTGGACTGTCGATTTTATCGCGGTCGGCGATGCGTGTGTCCGGTGCGGGATCTGTGCGGAAGGGTGCCCTGTCGGCGCCATCGATCCTGAGGACTATGCCCTGGCCGACACGACGACGTGCATCACCTGCTGCGCGTGCATCAAGAACTGCCCGCAGCATGCCCGAACGATGAAACCCGGCCTGGTCAAAGACGCATCGATGCGCCTCCATACGCTGTATCGCGAGCGAAAGGAGCCGGAGCATTTCCTGTAACGGATAGGTTCGTGCCGATAATCGGGAGATATTTCAGGGTTGCAGACTGAGGATATACGTATGGAGCACCGTCCGTTCTACTCAGTCCGCCCCCTCTTCCCCGTCTACCCGGAGGATCCGTCGCCGCACGAGAGGCGCTGGGTCCTGGTTCAGGGGAACTCCGTGCTCTTCACGGGCAACCCGGCACCCGGCACCGTCCTGATGCCGGACCCGCTCCCCGCCGGTCTCTCGTGCGGCGCGCCGGTCTACCTCGGCACCCGCGACGACGCCGCCTACTACGCTTGCGAGGTCGCTGCCGGAGCCGCGCTCCCCGCCGACTGGCAGCCGTCGCCCGTCCGGGAACTTCTCGGCAGGGTCCCGGAGAGCGATATGGCCGTCGCCGCCTACGCAGTGCGGATCCTCGACTTTGACCGGTCGACCGCCTTCTGCGGCAGGTGCGGCGCAACGACCCGTCCGCTCACGACTGAGAGGGCACGGGCCTGCACGGCCTGCAACCGCATCGTCTACCCCCGGATCTCCCCCGCCATCATCGTGCTGATCAAGAGAGGGGAGGAGATCCTCCTCGCCCGTTCCCCCCGCTTCACGCCGGGGCTCTTCTCGGTCATCGCCGGATTCAACGAGCCCGGGGAGAACCTCGAACAGACCGTCCACCGCGAGGTCGCGGAGGAGGTCGGGATTACGGTGCGAAACATCCGCTACTTCGGGAGCGAGCCCTGGCCGTTCCCCGACTCGCTCATGATCGGCTTCGTCGCGGAGCATGCCGGCGGGGAGATCCGGGTCGACAACCAGGAGATCGAGGCCGCCGGCTGGTTCTCCCGCGAGACCCTGCCCTCCGTTCCAACGGGAGCAAGCATATCGCGGGCGCTGATCGAGGCCTGGCGCCGGCGGGAGATTTAACGAGATGGGCCGGTGCGCCCTCTCCATGGGAACACTGCATGGACAACACTGAGTGGTGAACGATGACAAAGGTAGTCGCGATCAACGCCAGCCCCCGGAGAAAGGGAAATACCTCCATTCTTCTGAGGCATATCCTGGAAGAGCTTGAGAACGCCGGTATCGACACTGAAGAGGTGAGCCTCGGCGGAGGCGAGGTGCGGGGCTGTACCGCCTGCATGAGGTGCCGGGAGAACCAGGACGGGCACTGCGCCTTAGACGACGATATCGTCAACACCTGCATCGATAAGATGGTCGAGGCGGACGGGATCGTCCTCGGTTCGCCGGTATACTTCCTCGACGTTACGGCCGGGATGAAAGGACTGATCGACCGGGCAGGGTTTGTCGCGATGGTCAACAACGACCTCTTCCGGCGCAAGGTCGGCGTCGCAGTGACCGTCATGCGCAGGGCCGGAGCCACCACCGCCCTGAACACGATGATCAACTTCATGGTATACTCCGGCATGATCGTTCCGAGGAAACCCGTCATCGGTCTCGGGAGAGAGATCGGGGCTGTTAGCGCGGATGATGAGGGGATCGGGCGCGCTCGCGATGCCGGCAAAAACATGGCATGGCTGCTTGAGGCGCTCGCGACCCCGCGGGGATCGTGAGAGGAAAGGCCGGAGGGTCGGGATGGGCATAGCCGAGAGAAGACAACGGGAGAAGGAACAGCGAAAGACCGAGATCGCCGATGCAGCGGAGCGCCTCTTCTTCGCCCGGGGTTACGAAGACGTCTCGATGGAAGATATCGCCCGCGAGGTCGAACTGAACAAGGCAACCATCTATCTCTACTTCAAAAATAAGGAGGCGCTCTTTGCCACCATCGTTCTGCGGGGCATCGAGATCCTCAAGGAGAAGTACCGGGAGTGCATGGAGAGAGATGTCCCCGGCATCGTCAGGGTGGCCCTGATGGGCCGGGCCTACTACCGGTTCTCAGAGGAGCACCCGGAGTATCTCCGGCTGATCCACTTCTACGGCTCCGAACGGTTCTCCCGGGAGAACCCCTACACCGCAGAGATCGGGAAGGGATACGGCACCTGCCGCGGGATGCTCGCGGACGCGGTCAGGGAGGGCATCGACGACGGTACAATCCGGGCCGATCTCGATCCCTTCCTGACCTCGATGTATCTCATGACATCCTTCATGGGCATCCTCTCCATGGAACACAGATGGAGGCTGGCGATCGAGGCGGAGGGGTTCAGTTACGACCGGTTCGCCGACGAGTTCTTCCGGTTCATCATGCCGGCGATCGCTTCCGATAAGGGATCTCAGGATATCGGCGACTTCGCGGAGCCTGAAGAGAGGAAGAGATCGTAGCGCCAGAACCGGAAAGCGTCCCCCCATCGGGCTTCAAGAGACCTTCTGGCGCACCCCCGCCCCGAACCACAGAATTGATGACAGCGGATGGCCCATGAGATCCCATGCAGCACGAAACGGTCAGGCTGGCTGGAAAAGAGGCCGACAGTTACGTCATACCCCTCGGCCCGGTGAACCTCGTCGCGGTGGTGACGGATGCAGGGATGGTCGGTTGCGGCGCGTTCGACGTCGATGCGCTCGAGACGTTCGGCTACCCCGCAGCGCGTGTCAAACCCGCGGGAGGCGCATCCTCGATCGAGACGGTCGATGACCTCCTCCGCGGCGAGATCAAGGGGGCGAACCGGCATGCAGGGGAGCGTGGGGTTGTGGTCGGGATGACCGGGCGGGAAGCGCTCGAGCGGCTTTAGGGCTCCCCGCTATCTCCCTATTTTTCCAGACCCCTTCTCAGGTCCCCGCTCCATCCCATAGGTTCAAATACAGGCTTAGCTACAGAGGCTGCTCATGGGACGGGGGCCCATCTCCACCGGAACAGCGACAGTCTTTGCCGTCGTCATCGCCGCAGTGATGATGACCGCCGTAGCCGCGGTTCTCCTCCCGCCCGGCGATGGAGCGGGGCTCTCGCTTCCGGATACCGCATCCCCGGTGGAGGTCGTCGCCGGCCACAACGGGACGGCGGTGATCCGCGTCGCGATGGGAGCCGCGAACCTCACGGAGTGCCGGGTCTACCTCACCGACCCGGAGGGAGGGCTCCATAACGTCGAGACCGCGATCCTCACGGATAGTGCGGACGGGCAGGCCGCATACATCTTCTGCTTCCCCGCCCCCGATCGCTCCGGCTACTGGATAACCGACGAGCCGAAGATGGTCTTTACGACGGCCTACCACCCCGGCGTCCAGGCGTTCTCGCCTGGCGACTGGCGGGTCGTCGTCTACGATCAGACGCTCCGGAAAAACAGGATCGACCGGGTTGTCCCGGTCAACGGACCTTCGTCCCTGGCCTGACCGGGCGGAGGGGAACGAGGAGCGAGGCCTCGTCACCGGCGGCGAGGATCATCCCCCGGCTCTCGACGCCGAAGATCTTCGCGGGCGCAAGGTTCACGATCATCGCGACGTCCTTCCCCACCAGTTCGTCGGGGGAGTAAAACTGCGCGATCCCGCTGACCACCTGCCGCTTCTCGCCGCCGAGGTCGACGACGAGTTTGTAGAGTTTCTTCGACCCCTTGATCGGCTCGGCCGAGACGACCCTGGCAACCCTGATATCGAGGTTGCCGAACTCCTCGATCGAGACGGTGGGCATCTTCGGTGCGGCGGCCGCCTTTGCCTTCTCGACCTGCGCATCGAGGGTCGCCTCGAGGGCAGCGACCTGCTCCTTCTCGACCTTGGCAAAGAGGGGGGCGGGCTTCGGGAGCGGACGGGCGCCGAGCGGCGTCGTGGCCTCCGCGATCGGATGACCGGCAATCTCGTCCTCGTAGCCGAGCATCCGCCAGGCCCGCTGCATCGCCTCAGGCATCAGGGGCTGGAAAACCAGGACGAGCGCCTTCACGATCTGGAGGCAGTCGGCGATCACCTGCTCTGCCGCCGCCCGGTCTTCCTTGATCAGTTTCCAGGGGGCGTTGTTCTGGATGTAGGCGTTCCCGTACGACGCGAGCGCCATCATCGTATCGACGGCGTTCTTGAAGTCGTAGTCCCGCATCTGGGTGTCGACAGCAGCAAGCGACCGCTCGATCTCCTCGATCACCTCCGGCCGGGGGGCGAGGTCGGGCACGCCGGCGAACTCCTTCTCGGCGAAGTACATCGTCCGGTAGATGAAGTTCCCGAGCGTCCCGACGATCTCGTTGTTCACCCGCTCGGCGTAGACCTTCCAGGAGAAGTCGAGCTCCTTCGTGTGGTTCGTGTAGGAGAGGAGGTAGTAGCGGAGGTAGTCCGCCGGGAGGCCCACATCAAGGTAGTCGTCGTTCGTCCAGACGACGTAGCCGCGGGACTTCGAGAACTTCCTCCCCTCGATCGTGACCATGCCGCTCGCGACCACCGCGTGCGGGAGGCCGTAGCCCGCCGCCTTGAGGAGCGCCGGCCAGAAGATGCAGTGGTGGTAGATAATGTCCCCGCCGATGAAGTGCGCAACACGGGTGTCGTCGCCGCACCAGTAGTCCTTCCAGTCGGTTCCCGCCTTCTGTGCCCACTCCTTCGTAAAAGAGATGTAGCCGATCGGCGCGTCGACCCAGACGTAGACGACGAGGTCGTCGCGGCCGGGGAACGGAACGCCCCAGTCCAGCGTCCGGGTGATGCACCAGTCGTGCAGGGCCTCCTTCACCCACCCGAGGGCATAGTTCCGGGCGGTCGAGGTGCCTTTGAGGTCCGGGAGATACTCGAGGAGGAACTCGCGGAAGGCCGAGAGCTTGAAGAAGTAGTGTTCCTGCTCGCGGTACTCCGCCCTGGCGCCGCAGACCTTGCAGACCGCGTCCTTGATCTCGCCGGGCTCCAGGTGCTGACCGCACCCCTGGTCACACTCGTCGCCCCGGGCGATCGCGCCGCAGTGGGGGCAGATCCCCTCCACGTAGCGGTCGGGAAGGAACCGCTCGCACTCCGGGCAGTAACTCTGGCTGATGGTCTCTGCGTAGACGTAGCCGTTTGCGATAAGCCGCTCGACGATCGACCGGGTGGTCTCGCGGTTCATGGCATCGTCGGTCATCCCGAACCGGTCGAAGACGACGCCCATCCGCCGGAACGTCTTGTAGAAGTGTTCGTGATACCGTTCCGAGAGGACGCGGGGGGTCGAACCCTCCTGCTCGGCGCTGATCACGATCGGCGTCCCGTGGTTATCGGAACCGCATATGAAGACAACCTCCTCCCCGGACCGGCGCATATACCGGACGTAAAAGTCCGCCGGAACGTAGGTCCGCAGGTGCCCGATATGGCAGGGGCCGTTCGTGTACGGGAGCCCGCACGTCACCAGCAACGGCTTATCACTCATCCTTATCTACTCTGGTTGCGATGCTAATAAAGATACCAGCGCATGGCACGACAGATTAGAATCCCGGTGAGGTCGTTCGGTTCCGAGGTCGGGACGCCCGCGGTTACGGAACTCGCGGAGTGGCTGAAGGGAAATAGAGGGGTGGAGGCGGACCTCACCACCTACCGGCTCAGCCGCTCGCTCGACGGACAGGAGGGAGTGGCGGTTCCCGCCGCCGGCGGCCTCTTCTACGGTGAGCGGTTGAGCGGGGCCTTCCTCGGCATGGAGGACGGGGTGCTCGTCGGCGAGCCGGGGATCGACCCGGCCGCCGTCGCCGGCGATGCCCGCTCAGTCACGGCAAGGCGCAAAGACGCATGGTTCTCCCTCCCCGCCCCGCACGTGCTCGGGTTCTCCGACGGCAGCATCGGGGACGAGGAGGAGTTTGCCGAGACGATCGCGGACCTTTACGCCCGCCTCACGCGGGAGATGCGGGATCTCGGCATGCGGGGGCACGTCCTGGTCGCAGAGGAGGCGGACGCGATCGAACTCGAGGTGCTGGCCGGCCGGAAGATGCTCTTCTTCCCAAGAGACCCGGAGACGTTCGACCTGGAACTGCTGCTCGAGTACCAGGGCGAACTCATCCTCCCTGCAAAAGCCCTCTCCCGGGCTCCCGACCTGATGGAGCGGTTCCGCGTCAGGAAACTCGTCCTCCTCGATGCAGAGGAGGCGGATCTCCGGGCGGCAACCGAGTTCGTCGACCCGGATATGCTCGAGTCCGGCGGCTACTGCGAGGACGCCTGCCCGGACTACTGGAAGAGCCTCGCCGAGCGGGCCTCTATTCCTCGATAGACTCCGCCGTCTTCGCAAGGCGGCGGTAGTGGCGGTTCCGCTTTATGAGCCAGAAGAGGAGCCGGTCGAGGAGGGTGAAAGAGAACGTTCCCCCGGCCGCATGGGGATGGCCGCCGCCGGAGAACTCCCGGGCGATGAGGTGGCTGACCGGGGGGACGGAGCGGATGGATATGCGACCGTTGTCCGAGACGACCACCTCGATATCGGTCTTGAGTTCGTCGCGGATGGCGTGGGCGGTCTCGCTCGGGTAGCCGTAGAGGGGCGCGAACGCAATCCGGTAGCGACCGCTCTCGATGATCGTGGTGTGCCCGATGCTCTTTCTGATATCCCGCTCCATCTCCCGGACGATCCGATCGTACTCGCCCTCGATCTTTGCGTCGACGATCGTGCCGCGGACCAGGTTGTCGCGGACGTACTCCCGGAAGCCCTTCTGCATCACCACCTGCCCGAGGATCTTCGAGCGAGCGTCCTGGTGCTTCCAGAGATCATAGTCGCAGACGACCCGCGCGATCTCTTCGGCCACCGGGTCGTCGGGGGCGAGGTCGCGTGCGACGATCCCGGTGGCGCAGGTGGTGACGTCGACGTGGAGGAGGTCTGTCTTCTTCTCGACGGCGCTGATCTCCTCGTCCTTCCAGCGGTGGTGGTCACGCCACTCGATCCGCCACCCGTTGGAGCGGGCCTTCGCCAGCCGCTGCTCGACACCCTGCTGGTAGCCGATATCCGATATGCTGAGGAGGTCGCCCCGGCCGGGAGAGCCGGCGACGGCGTCGAAGAGGGAGAGGAACTTGCCGACCGAAGCCCAGACGGTGAAGACGTCCCCGTACTTCCGACGGTGGATGGCATCGCTCCCGGCGGCGTCGAGGTCGTTGTGCGTGAGGTGCACGACGTGCTCCGTCCTCCCGGAGAGAGCCTTCATAAAATTCGTGTCCCGGGTATCCGGCTTTCGATCGCTTCCAGCCATTCTTCTCTATATCGGTGTACGACGTGATAAACAGGCGGTTATGACCCCGTTCCCACCCCGGGAAACACAGTATTTATTAGGAACAACCGATAACATTGTAGGGCAGAAGCCCCTGTAGCTCAGACTGGGAGAGCGCCAGACTGAAGATCTGGTTGTCCCCGGTTCAAATCCGGGCGGGGGCACTCTTTCTTTAGGTTTAAATCCTTCAACAGACACGTTTATGCCTCGGCCCTGACCTCCGTTCACGGCACCAGCCGGGACCGGCAGGGCGTTTTATCGCGCCCGGGATGGCTGCGCAACCTATCACCGGCTGGAGGAGCGGTGCCCTCGACCAGCGCCCCGCGCACGAACTACTGCCCGCCTGTGGCCGGCCGGGTCCGATCGTTGTGGGTCATGGGTGACCCATAACCCCCGGGCATGGTTTGCGGATACTCCGGTATTCACAACCGGTTCCCCTCGTTGATGGCGAGCAGGCGCGGGAAGGCATACATGCTCGCTCTTTGGCCCGCTTCGCAAAGAGGGAACAACCGGGCCGGGTGTGCGCCACTCGTTGACGTACGTAGCGAGGAATAGATCATAGACGTACCGCAATGGGATCATAACGCCCATCCGGAACATAGGTCGACAAATTTTCTGCCCTAGATACTTAAAATATTCCCATTTCGTATTTCGTAATGGGATCATAACCTCCGCTGCTCGGCGCCACCACCCACGGGTGAGGAGACTGCGCCCCCATAGAACATCGTTTCGGTGCCTTCTGCTCTGCTCATGGTACAACCGGGGCGGCATCCGGCGTAACGGCAGAATGCGAGAAATCTCCGGTACCATGTAGAGAAAAGCCCGAACAAAGAGAAAGACTTTTTTTCGATCCGTATGCATTCTCACATATGACTCATCGAGCACTCACCGCTCTCCTGGTTACATCCGTCCTGCTCCTCATCGCTGCAGCCGGATGCACCACCACAACAGACGAGAAGAACGATCCTGGTACACCGGCCGACGAGGCCTACGCCCGGGGGCTCGCCGCATACGGAGCCGCCGACTACCGGGTCGCCGAAGAACGGTTTACCGAGGCCTACACCCTCTACACCGATGCCGGCGATACGGATAAGGCGCTGAAATCCCGGAACGCCATCTTCCGGGCGAACCGGACGTATATGGAGTACCCGTTCGACCGTAGCGCTGCAGAGGCGGCGATGCGGGAGCGGGTCCCCTGGATCGCCGATGCGGCGATAGCCGACTGGCTGGACACCCGGGCCCAGACGATCGTCTCGGAGAACGAGACGCTCTACTTCTACGACGTCGCCGGGAACTATCTCTACGCGCACCCGGCCGAGATACAGAAGCAGAACGAGAGAGGCGTGGACTTCGACTACCTCGGCCGGTTCGCCTGGGCACAAGATCAGCCCGAAGGGATCGGGCCGTACGTAAACCCGGTCCGCTACGTGGGCGTCGAGCGGCTCGAGATCCCGCACGAGGCACTCCCGTCGACGGGAATCCTGAAGATCTGGCTCCCGCTCCCGGTCGAGACGGACGCGCAGAGGAACGTCACCGTCACGAACCTCTCGGCTCCCGACTACATCGTCGCCGGCCCGTTCACCACGGGGGCTATCGGCTACGTCTACTATGAAGTCCCGGCCGGGGCGGTCAACGGCGACCTCGTCATCACGGCCGATATCGCGTTCACCTCCTACGAGCAAATATTCGAGGATATCGACCCGGCGCTGGTCGGGGAGTACAACACGAGCGATCCTGAGTACCTGCTCTACACGAAGTCCGAGCGAAACATCGAACTCACGGACGCCGTCCGGGCGAAGGCACGGGAGATCGTCGGGAACGAGACGAACCCGCACCTCCAGGCGCAGATGATCTACTACCACATCATCGAGACCTACCCCTACAGCCACGTCCCGCACGGCTCGATCGATGCCCGGGAGCCCAAAGTGGCCGAGTCCACCTACATGTTCGAGACCGACCACGGCGACTGCGGCACCCAGAGCACGCTCTTCTCTGCATTCTGCCGGTCGCTCGGGATCCCGGCCCGCACCCTCGGCGGCTACCAGATGATCATGGCCGAGACGCCCGGCGGCCACTTCTGGTCGGAGTACTACCTCCCCGGCTACGGCTGGGTCCCGAACGACGTGACCGTTGCCGAGGCAGCCGACTGGGTCGCCATCCCCGAGGAGAAGCGGACGGCGTTCAAGGAGTACTACGCGGCAAACCTCGACTCCGCACGCCTCGTCATCCAGAAGAACATCGACGCCCCGATGGACCCGGTCCTGCCCGACGACGCCGCCATCTTCAGGTGTGTCCGGCAGTCCCCGGCGATCGTCTCCGATACGGCAGACCACGACATCGATCTCTATGGTATGGGGTGTTTCGGCATCAGCCTTGAGGGCGTCGACTGATCCCACCCATTTTTTTGGCACGGGTCGCTCTTTCCCGTGGGTATCCCGGAAACAAGATGGATTGCCGGTTGCTCTTGATGACGATCGGTTCACTCATGTCTCCGGGCATATCATTCATCAGGAGAAAGGCCTTCTTCATGTTTGTCGAAGCCCTTGAAGAAATGCGGGAGGGGTCCATGCGCCCAATCATGCCTCAACTCCGTCTCGCCGCATCCCGGGCAGACCCACACGCCTTCCTGCTCCCGTGACATGCCTGTCACGGCAGAGGATGGGACCCCGCAATGGCACGACCCGAACATACGTGTGGGTCTTTTGGCGGCCATCCCCGGGAATACCCTATTCTCCCCGGACGACAGAGTTGATCTGATGCATATCAAATTCTGCGGAACCGCGAGCCTTGCCGACATGCGGTGCGCAGTCGCCGCCGGTTGCGACGCCGTGGGGTTCATCATGGGCGTGACCCATCTGACGAGCGACGCCGTAACCCCCGCGGAAGCGGCCAGGATGATCCGCTGCCTCCCGCCGTTCATCGAACCGGTCGCGGTCACCCACCTCCAGGAGACGGAAGACCTCATCAGGCTCGTGAAGGAGTCGCACTGCACGACGCTGCAGGTCCAGGATACCGTCGAGCCGGCCGAACTGGACGACGTCCGCGACGCCCTCCCGTATGTAACGATCATCAAAGCCGTGCACGTCATGGACAGATCAGCCATCGCGACGGCGAAACGCTACGAGCCTTACACCGACGCGCTCATCCTCGACACCAGAACCGCAGAAAGGCTCGGGGGGACAGGGATCCCGCACGACTGGAATATCAGCGCGGAGATCGTGGCGCGCTCGGAGATCCCCGTCATACTCGCAGGAGGACTCACGCCGGAGAATGTGGCGGAGGCGATACGGAAAGTCCACCCCTACGCGGTCGACGTACATACCGGCGTCAAGAAAGACGACGCCCGCAACCCGGAAAGAACGCTTACGTTTGCCCGCGAAGCGCGAGGCGCCGGATAAGACGAATGTCCGGATCTCGCCGTGCCGGGGGTAAACGCCCCCCGGCACCCGCACGGCACACATAAAAAAAGAGAATTCACCGGGCCGGCACCGCCGCCATACCCCTTTCGACCCGGCGGGCCATCTCCTGTTTGACCTTCTGGATCCTCTCCGCCTGGTCACGCTCGGCAAGACCCGGGCCCGCTTTAGAGACGACCTCCTCGCTTGGGACGCCCTTTGCGTTCATGACGCGCTGGTAGCCGAAACTCGCCCAGTCGTCCGGAAGCTCGCGCATCCGCACGTACTCCATGTTGTTCGGTGCAAGATCCAGCTGAGCATCGAGGACGCTGTTGACGTAGTCCTTGTTCTGCTCGAAGACCACCAGGGGCTCGATGACGTCGGTCTTCACGAGGTCCTGGATATCCCGGCCCTCGTACTGCTTGATGAGCCGTGCACACTCGCTGAAGTGCGTGACCTCCATCTTCATGAAGTTCTCCCAGATCCCCTTGATCCTCGGGTCGCTCTCCTGCTCTGCGAAGGAATAGTAGAGGTACGCCTCGTTGAGTTCCATCATCGCCATCTTCTCGAGCATCGTCTCGTTCGGGTCGCCGAGCAGGCCGTATTGGGTAACGTGCTGCTCCTCGATCTCCGCGATCTCGGCATACAACTGCCGCGCGATATCGTCGGGATACATGAACCCGTGCGAGCGGTAGTAGAGCATCGTCTGCTGCTCCCCGGCGGTGATCGTGATGTAGTTCATCTTCGTCTTGATCTCGGCCGTATCCTTGTCGTAGTGCTTGCGCATCGAGTCGTCGGGATGGCGGTGCTCGATGCTCGTCGGCCGCCCGGGCTTCACCTCGGTCCTGCCCTGGACGATCGAGTCAGGGTCGCCGCCCTCGATGTAGTCGTAGAGGCAACTGTAGCGGTAGAGGTGATCGAAGTCCTCCAGCAGCGCAAAATCCAGTGTCTGTTTCACGTAAGGATCGGGCTCGTTCTGCGCCAGGTTCGCGGTGAGGTCGACCGCGACCTGCTCGTAGCCGAGGGTGGTCTCGATGATCGACTGGTCCGCCGGGTTGAGCCAGTTGATCGTCTCCTGCTGCTGGGAGTCGATCCGTCGCATCAGGGCCATCGACTTCTTCACCGCGGGGTCCGGGTGCATCCGCTCGATCGCGTGCGACATCAGGACGGCGTTGTTCTCGATCCCGTTCATGAGGATGATCCGGGTCCGGGTGTAGGCGTCGACCGCCTTTTTGTCGTACGGGGCCGGAACCATATCCTTCCAGTTCATGGGCTGCTCTTCGATAGGCATGCCCTCCATCTCAAAGGGTCTGAATTGCGCCATCTCGTCTTCCTCCATACCCCACGGATTCACGGGTACGGGCGGCGAACCCTTGCGATCGCACCCGCACTACAAAAGACCCGGGGGTCGCTCACCATACCGGCCACGCCATAAAAACATAACGACCGGTTGCAAAAGACGGTCCTCTGACCCGCATCGAGGTGTTCCGGCGCCACCGTCCCTGTGGGAGCGACGTATACGGGACTGCTTGCACGGGATGACGACCGCTACCCGGGTACGAAATGTTAAGTATCCCCGCCCAAGAGGGGATGGCCGGTCGCCATCTGAGGGCAACCGGACAGCAGGAGGCATGGATCATGACAGGGAGAGAAGACGATCCCCCCGATGCCGGGCGGCGGCAGGATGGGGAGCAGAGAGCGAACAACCGGGAGGGCAAGGAGAGAAGCAGCCGTGATTTCCCCGGCAACTCTGCGGAGTTCCGGGTCGATATCCTCGAACACGGCGACGAGGTGATCGTCGTTGCGGAACTGCCCGGCGTGGAGTTGGGTGATATCCGGATCAACCTGCTGAATCCCCAGACTCTACGGATAACAGCGAGGCGCGCCGAGCCGGCTGAGGAGGAGTATTACATCCACGAGCGCGGGGACGGCACCCTGAGCCGGACGATATACCTGCCCGCGAGCGTGGTGGGGGGAGGCGCCCGGACCGGGTTCAAGAACGGCGTCCTCGAAGTCCGCCTGAAGAAGATGGGGAGAGCGCCCGAACCCAACGGCAGGATGATCCCGATCGAGTGACGGGGCGTGGGATCACTGCCAGGCCGCGCACCCGGCCATCCGGGTCGTCACCACCTGGGGGTGGTAGCAGATGACGCTGTCCCGGGCGGTGATCCTCCCGTTGACCACCTGGTCGATGGCCGTGAGGTGATCCTGCACCCCCCGGGTGAGGAGGTAGTACTCCCGCACGAACTCTTTTCCCCGTGCACCCATCTCTCGCGCCGTATCCGGGTTCCTGAGGAGGTGGAGGACCCCGTCGGCGGTCTCCTGGATCGTCGAGACCAGGTAGCCGTTCCAGCCGTCCCGGATCTGGAGCGGTATCCCGCCGACACTCCCGGCGACGACCGGTTTCTCCTTCCAGAGCCCTTCGGTCACCGTCAGCCCGAACCCCTCTTTGATAGACTTCTGGACGATCACGTCGGACGCACGCTGGATCGCGTTGATCTCCCGGTGGCTGTCCGGCGGGAGGTCGAGGATATGGATGTCGGGATCGTCCTCGGCCGTCTCGCGAACCTCGCGCAGGACGATGAAACACTCGGGGTCGTCGCACGCCCGCCCGCCGACGAGGACGAGTTGGCAGGGCGTCTTCCGGCGGACCATCTTGAACGCCTGGATGACGCCGACCGGGTCTTTGAAGACGTCGTACCGCGAGACCTGGGTGACGATCGGTTTCTCCGGGTCGATGCCGTACTTCGCGAGGGTTGCGTCGATCTCCGCCGGAGGGAGATCGCGGTTCTTCTCGGAGAGGGGATCGATGAACGGCGGGATGATGAAACTCGGCACGTTCCAGAGGGGGAGATACTGGAAACTGGAGAAGATGCCGGCGTGGTACTTCTCGACCAGCCCGCGTAAGATGCTCCCCATGCTCCCGACGGCCGTGGTGGGCACCGTCTCCAGCTGGACATGGCACCGCCAGAGCAGCCTCTTTCGCTCGAGTTCTCGTTCCGTCAGGAACTCGATGAGACCGAGCGGCTGGGGATCGTGGATGGTCACAACATCGGAATCGTCCTCGATCAGCCCGTCGTTCTGCCGCTGGGCCTCCCAGTAGGTCTCGATCATCTCCGGCGAAAATCCCCCTTCCCTCCCCTGAAGGAAGTTATGGAGCGTCTTTGTCACGTCGAAGAACGCCGGTTCGGCTTCCATGACGCTCCACGTCGCCTCAAGGCCGAGCGCGTTGAGGAAGGGGACATACGAGATCAGGATCTCCGAGACGCCGCCTCCGTGGCGAGTCGAGTTGATCTCCTGGAACCTGAGATCCGAGAGACGCTCACCAAGCTCCTCGATCGCCGAAAACTGCTCTTCACCCACGATCCGCTGGTATTCCTTAAGAGAGGGGAACCCGGGGAGATCCGTAACAATCATGCGAGGAACACTACCGGGCAATACGCACCCACCCGATAAAATGCCTTTCGGTAGGGGAGAGGATGTCGCGGGCGCGCGTCCAAAACGGGGTCAGCCGCTTCTGACCGGCAGGGTCCGGTGAGTGTCGTCGTCCCTGCGAGAAGAAGCGTCGCGGGGAAGGGCCTTCTCCAGGGCGGTCTTCAACTCGGCAAGAGAGATGGGCTTTTCCAGGACCCCGACGATATCATCCTTATACCTCGAGTACTCCTCCGGCCAGACGTGTTTCGCGGTGAAGAGCAGGACAGGGATATCCTTGTATTCGTCGTTTCGTTTGAGTTCTTCCAGGAACTGCCATCCGTCTATAGGAGACATCATCACGTCAAGAATAATGAGTGCGGGCTTCTCTTTCTTGATCGCCCGGAGAGCGTCCCATCCGTTGTGAACAAGGAGCGGTTCGCGGTCGATCTTCTTGAGCAGCAGTTCCATAACTTCCAGTGTCGGCAGGTCGTCGTCAACGACCATGATCTTGTTTCCCAAAGTTCATACCTCCCTCGGTATCCTGATGGTGAAGGTGCTCCCTTCGCCCACCTCGCTCGTAACCGTTATGTCTCCCCCGTGCAATCGGACATATTTGTCCGCGATCGAGAGCCCAAGGCCGGTACTGCCGCCTTTGCAGGCCTGTTCTCCGGCGCCCCCTATGTAGAACGGCTCAAAGATCGATCCGATGATATTTTTGGGGATACCGATGCCATTATCACACACCATAATATAATGGTTTTCATTCGATCTCGTATACCGGATCCACACCTTCTCTGGCGGTTCATTATACTTAACGGCATTCGACACCAGCCCCATCACCGTCATGGAAAGCCGATCAGGGTCTCCCAGAATACGGACGTTATCGGGTATTTCGTTATAAATCAGGGCACTTTTTCCGTAGCCGCCCTCAGAGACAGTGGCATCCACGAGCTCGCGGAGGGGTATCTGCTGGATGGTCAGATCAACGTAGCCCATCGTGAGCAGACTGAGCTCGACTGTCCTCTCCACCACAGCCTGCTCCTGGTCGGCGCACGCAAGGCAGGTCTTGAGGATCTTCTCCGTATCCTCCGTGATGCCGTAATAACCGGGATCTTCGATGATCATCCTCAGATAGCCGAGGAGCGGTTGCAACGGGGTGCGCGACTCGTGGGCCAGTTTGGTGACGAGTTCCTTCCACTGTTCGACCTCCCAGGAGAGCTGCCTGCACGCAAGCCTCTGCCGCCGCATCTCGGTGATATCCCGCGCCGACCCCACGACGCCGGTGAACCCACCTTCCACCACGGTATACGGCGCGATCGAGATAGAGAAGGTATGCCGGGTGCCTGCGACATCCACGTCGAGATCGTAACAGGAACTCTCCTGCCCCTCGATCGCCTTCTGGATCCATTCCATGCACTGCGCGGCGATATCGCCGGGCAGGAGGGCGTCCACACCCTTCCCGACAAGATCTTCAGGAGAGAGCCCATACTCGGGCGCACGGGTCCAGGTGAAATGCACGAAGCGGCCCGCGGCATCCAGCATGAAGAAGATCTCGTTTGTCTGCCGGATGAGGTCTAGCAGCCGCCTGTTCGACTGGATGAGGCCGTCGTTCTCGCCGAGAAGCCTGCCGGTGTCGACGATCGTGCACTCGAAGAGGTTCTCGGCAGGGATGACCCTGCCGGAGAGAAGAACTCTCCTGGCATCGCCGCTACGCGCGTAGAACGCCATCTCCACGTTTCCCACGTAGCCTTCCCGCCCCATCTCCTCGATGAACCACGCTTTGCCGGTTTCGTCCGCCCAGAAAGCCTCTGCCGGGGTGCCGACGAGTTCCCGGGGGGCGTAACCGAGGATCTCGGCACACTTCCTGCTGACGCAGACGACGCGGAGGGTCTCCGGGTCGCAGAGGAATCTCGCAGTCCGGGTATCCTCCACGATCCGCCTGCACCGGGAGGCGGCCAGGTGCGAATCCTGCGAAAAGAGCGTCGCGGCCCCGAAGACCCAGAAGATGATCATCGTGTGCAGCCCCGTCACCACGGGGTCGACGGCAAAACCGAAGTTCGAGAGATAGGCACGGATGATCACGAACCCGGCAACCAGGAACGCTGTCGTCGCGAACGCCTGCCGGGGAAACCAGAGAGCAACGAGGAGTACCGGGATGCAGTAAACCAGGGGAGAGAGGAGCTGGGCGTTCATCGGTGTGGCCGTGGTGAGCATGAGGGATGTCGCCGAGAACGAGACCAACACAATCATTTTGACGAGATCCGTCCCGGTAAAGAGATCCTCGCGAATGCGGCTTGTGAGACTCTGGTTCGGGTGCATAGACAATGTAGAGAATATTCCCGGAGGTCATATAAAAGATATTCGAAATACCCGGCCGATAACCGGCAGTGTTTGAGAAAAAGGAGTGCAGTTCTTTGAAATTTCGGAGCAGAACCCCGAATATTTTTCAGTTCACGAAGGGGAGAGGGCAGGAGAACCGGCAGGCCCAATACCGCCGGAGAAGGAGCATATATGAAGATCGGCGTGCAACCCTAGATTATGCGTCCGTTTGTCTTCGTCAACATCGCCATGAGCGCTGACGGAAAGATCTCGACGAGAGAGCGGCGACAGGTGAGGATCTCGGGGAGCGCGGACTACCTCCGGGTCGATCGGATCAAAGCGGAGAGCGATGCCATCATGGTCGGCATAGGGACAGTGCTCGCCGACAACCCTTCGCTCACCGTCAAGTCCCCGGAACTCCGGGAGCAGCGGAGGGCAGCCGGGAAGGATGAGAACCCCATCCGCATCGTGGTGGATGGCAGGGGAAGGACGCCCCCGGATGCGGATATCCTTCACAAGGGAAGCGGGAGGCGCATCGTCGCGGTTTCAGAAAAGGCACCCAAAAGTGCCGTAGATGCCCTCCGGCAGCACGCCGCCGTCATCGTCGCGGGAGATGAGACCGTCGACCTCCACGCCCTGCTCGAAGAGCTGCACCGCCAGGGCGTCCGGCGCCTGATGGTCGAGGGAGGGGGGACGCTCATCTGGACGCTTTTTTCGCAGGGGCTCGTCGACGAACTCCAGGTCTTCGTCGGCAACATCGTCATCGGCGGGAAGGACGCTCCCACGCCGGCAGACGGCACGGGTTTTCTCCGGGAGGAAGAGTTCCCCCGGCTACGGATCATCGAGGCCATCCGGCTCGATGACGGCCTCCTCATACGGTGGGAAGTAGAGAGATACTGTGGCGAAAGAGACCCGCTGGATGATCTTTAGGAACGGAGGCTCGAAGGGCGATCACACTCCGGGCCGGCCGAAAAAAGGTATGTTGATCAGGGCACTACAACGATCTGGTCCTTGACCTTATAGGTGCCTCCCGTGACGAGGGACACGGATATCTCGACCCGGTTCTCGCCTTTCGCGTTCTGGATGATGATGTCGTCACCGCGAACCGGCTGCAGGGTGTCGGTGATGACCTCCCCGGTCGACTTGGTCACGCGCACGTCGATCTTCGTTATGAAATCCTGTCCTTTACCCCCGCTGAACGCGATGTAGAGATCGTTCGTGATCCGTGAGGGGTACCCGCCCTGGAGCTGGAAGTCAATCTCTTTTCCCGGCGGCACCGTCTGCGTCGGGCCGGGCGTAAGCGAGACCGGCGCCCCCGTAGCCACGGGAGCCTGCGTGATCGTCGCCGTCGCCCTCGGGGTCGTGGGGTCGGCATCGCCGCCCGTGCCGGTGCAACCGGCGCAGAGCAGGAATGCGAGCAGAAGCACAGTCAGAGCTGATAACAACCTGAAGTTCATAATGCATCATACACATCAATGTATTTCACCCTTTCGTCACGCCCACGGCATACCGTGAATACGAGGGCATAAATAGCCCGCGATGCAGTCGGTCCGGGGATCTCATCCGGATGGAACAGAGAGGAGTGATATCTCGACGGGGATCCCGGGGAGCAGGTCCATAGATAGAAAAATTTATAACCCCTGGAAGGAATCTTCTATCTACAACTGTGGAGGTGCAACCGATGAACCTGCGAAGACCAAACGCCAACGATGCGACGGGAACCGCCAACCGCTCCCGTGACGTCGTTCCCATGTCCGGCATCTGTAGCCGGTGCGTCGACGGGTGCAAAGGATCCTGCGAGATCTGGCTCTCTTCATTCAGGGGGAGAGAGGTGCTCTACCCCGGCCCGTTCGGCGAGATCACGGCCGGCGCGGATAAAGACTACCCGGTCGACTACTCGCACCTGAACATCCAGGGCTACGCCCGGGGCGCAAAAGGGCTGCCGGAAGGTGTCGAGGCCAATCCCGACACCGCGATCTTCTCCGCCGTCGATACCCGAACGGAGTACGGGTGGGAGAGCAAGGTGCCGATGCGGGTGCCGATCTTCACCGGGGCGCTCGGCTCGACCGAGATTGCGCAGGCAAACTGGGAACACTTCGCCGTCGGAGCAGCCATAGCGGGCATCACGCTCGTCTGCGGGGAGAACGTCTGCGGCGTCGACACGAGACTGGTGCTCGATCACGACGGCAAGGTCGCCCGGTCGCCCGAGATGGATCGCCGGATCGAGTCCTACCGGAAGTTCCGGGACGGCTACGGGGAACTCCTGGTGCAACTGAACGTGGAGGATACAAGGCTCGGGACCGCCGAGTACGTCTCCTCGAAGCACAACCTGGAGACGATCGAGCTGAAGTGGGGCCAGGGGGCGAAGTGCATCGGCGGCGAGATCAAGGTCGACAACCTCGACCGGGCGAACCAGCTCAAAGGTCGGGGCTACATCGTCCTCCCCGACCCGGGGGTTCACGAAGTCCGGGCGGCCTTCGAGGGCGGCGCCACAAAGGAGTTTGAGCGGCACTCCCGTCTCGGCTTCGTCACCCGGGAGGGGTTCCTCGAAGAGGTCGACCGGCTTCGCGATATCGGATTCAAGCGCGTCACCCTCAAGACCGGCGCATACTCGGCCGTCGAACTCGCGATGGCAATCCGCTACGGGGCAGAAGCGAAGATAGACCTCCTCACCATCGACGGCGCGCCCGGCGGCACGGGGATGAGCCCCTGGCCGATGATGAACGAGTGGGGCATCCCGACGTTCTACATCGAGTCGCTGGCCTACCAGTTCGCCGAGAGGCTCCGGCAGCGGGGCATCCGGGTCCCGGACATCGCCATCGCCGGCGGGTTCGCGGACGAGGCCAACGTCTTCAAGGGGCTGGCCATGGGAAGTCCCTACGTCAGGGCGGTCTGTATGGGCCGCGCTCTGATGATCCCCGGCATGGTCGGGAAGAACATCGGGAAGTGGCTTGAGGCGGGCGATCTCCCGAGAACCATCTCGAAGTACGGCAGCACTGCCGCGGAGATCTTCGTCTGCTACGAAGACCTCAAGGAGCGATACCCCGGCCGGATGGACGAGATCCCGCTCGGAGCGGTCGGGCTCTACACCTACGTCCAGAAGTTCAGGACCGGTCTCCAGCAGATCATGGCCGGAAGTCGGAACTTCAGCCTCAAGACGGTCGGCCGGAGCGACCTGATGGCCCTGACCGAAGAGGCGGAGGCGGTCTCCGGCATCCCCTACGTGATGCGGGCCTACCGCGACGCTGCCGAGGCGATACTCGACTCGTAAGACGAAATGCAGAGACGAACAACCTCCCCCGCCGGCCGCACACCATGCGCCCCCGACACCGGGCCGGGAGAGGTTAAACAACCTCGGAAGATGCAAATGTCCAAAATAAACAATTTTTATTTATATTTTGTATCCTCGATAATATTTAATGCAAAGAGTGCGTCAGGAATGCCTGATGCATATGCATACGGATACCAGTCCGACCGTTCTCATCACCGGGGGAGCGGGATTCATCGGGTCGCACCTCGCGACGGAACTGCTGCAGCACGGCTATGAGGTCCGCATCCTCGACAACCTGATGCCGCAGGTGCACGGGTCGGAGCGACACCGGCCCGACCACCTCGACCGGCGCTCAACAGTCATCGTCGGGGATATCCGGGACTCGCACCAGCTCAAGGAGGCTCTCGAAGGGGTCGACGCCGTCATCCACCTGGCGGCGGTCGTCGGGGACCGGTCGAGCATGTACCAGATCGAGAAGTACATGAGCGTCAACGCTTCCGGAACCGCCGTGTTCCTGGAGGCGCTCCTCGATCACCCCCTCAAGCGCCTGATCGTCGCCTCGAGCTGTGCCGTCTATGGGGAAGGGCTGTACTGTTCCTACAACGGCACCACCTATCCGAAGATCAGGCGCTCCCCGCACCGGACGGCACGGGGCGGATGGGAGCCCCGGAGCCCGGAGGGAGAGGTGGTCTACCCCCTCCCCACGCCGGAGACGAAGGAGACGTCGCCGCGCTCGGTCTACGCCATCTCCAAGCACGACCAGGAGGAGATGTGCAGGCTGATCGGGGAGGCATACGGCATCCCAACGACCGTTCTCCGGCTCTTCTCTGTCTACGGCCCGCACCAGGGGTATGCCAACCCCTACTCCGGCATGCTCACCGAGTACGCGTCCCGCCTGCTCCACGGACTCCCCATCCGGCTCTTTGAGGACGGTTACCAGCAGCGCGACTTCGTGAGCGTCTACGACACGGCCCGGGCCTTCCGCCTGGCACTCGAATCACCCCGTGCCGCCGGCGAGACGCTCAACATAGGAAGCGGCCGGCCATACACGTTCAGGACCGTTGCCGGCATCCTTGCGACGATGACCGGGCGGCAGGACCTCGCAGTGGAGATCCCGGGGATCGGACGGACCGGCGAGATCCGCCACTGCTTCGCCGATATCAGCCGTGCACGGGAGGTTCTCGGCTACGAGCCCGGAGTCCCCCTCGAGGCCGGCCTCCTCGACCTGGTCTCCTGGGTCGAAGCGGAGATCACAGCGCAGAAGAAGGTTCCTGCACCCATCACGACGCCGGGACCGGGACCCCTCCGGGTCTGAGGAAGGCACGGCTCCCAACCTTTATTTCCCTGCCGCGGATATGTTCTCCTATCATGCGCCACAGTCTCCGGACCTGGGAGGTACGCCTCGGGATCGTCCTGGTCGCCTCCTCGATCGCCATCTACAGCGTGAAATACCTCCTCCTCGGCGATCCCGAGAACACCTACCAGTACATCTTCAACGCTCTCGGGTTTCTGCCGATAAACGTCCTCCTGGTGACCATTATCCTGAACCAACTCCTGAGCGTCCGGGCAAAGCGCGAGAGGCTGGAGAAACTGAACATGGTCATCGGAACCTTCTTCTCGGAGGTCGGCACCGCGCTCCTCGCCTACATCTCCGCACGCGACCCGGACCTCGGGGGAGCCCACCAGGACCTCGTCGTGACGGATGCCTGGAAGCCCGAGACCTTCGGCGCAGTTCGCGACCGCCTCAGGGACCACACCTGCCGGGTCGCCGTCGATCCCGGTGACCTGCAGGAACTCTGCGGTTACCTGAAGGAACGGCGGGATTTCCTCCTTCGCCTGCTTGAAAACCCCGTCCTCCTGGAGCACGAATCGTTCACCGACCTCCTCCGGGCGACCTTCCATCTCACCGAAGAACTCGAGCGCAGAGAGGACTTCGCGAGCCTTCCCGAGAGCGACATCGCGCATCTCACCAGGGACGTCGAACGGGTATACAACCGGCTCATCGTGGAATGGCTCGCCTACATGGAGCACCTGAAGTGCAACTACCCCTACCTCTTCTCGCTTGCGATGCGCAGCAACCCCTTCGACGAGACGGCATCGCCGGTGGTGCGGTGAACGAGCACCACACACCATAACACAACATATATACCCGCCCGCAGGCTACGCCGCATCTGATCACCATGGCCGAATACTCCATCCTGATCGGCGGCAAGGCGGGGGAGGGGATCAACACGGCAGGCCTCTCCATCGCCGGACTCTTCTCCCGCCTCGGTTACCGCACCTACATGTACTTCGATTACCCCTCGCTCATCCGGGGCGGGCACAACTTCGCGATCATCCGTGCCTCCGAGAAGCCGATCGGGGCGCACCGCACCCCGGTCGACGTCCTCCTCGCCTTCGACCAGAACAGCATCGAGAACCACCGGGAGCGTATCCACGAGGGCACGACGGTCGTCTACGATGCCTCGCAGGTGGTGCGGGGCGAAGGCTACGGCCTCCCGCTCGATACGATCGTCAAAGAGGAGAAAGCTCCCCCGATCACCAAGAACTCCGCGATGCTCGGGGCGCTCGCCCGGGTGGCGGGGATCGGGCGTGACGTGCTCGATGAAGTCCTCCATAAAAGCGTCCCCGCGAAGCACCTGGACTCGAACCTCCGGGTCGCCGGGCGGGGCTACGACGCCGTGGAGGGCGTCTTCACCGTCGAACCACTCGAGGGGCCGGAACTCCCGGTCCTGACCGGAAACGAGGTGACGGGGCTCGGGCTCGTCCACGGCGGGCTTGAGTCCTACGTCGCCTACCCGATGACCCCGACATCGAACATCCTCCACTTCCTCGCGAACCGCGCCGAAGACCTCTCGATCAAGGTCCTTCACCCGGAAAACGAGATCAGCGTCATCCTGATGGCGCTCGGCCTCGCCTACGCCGGGGAGAAGACGGCGGTCGGGACCGCGGGCGGGGGGTTCTGCCTGATGACCGAGGCCCTCTCGCTCGCCGGGATGTCGGAGACCCCCGTGACGATCGTCGTGGGGCAGCGCCCCGGCCCGAGCACCGGCCTGCCGACCTACACCGCCCAGACCGACCTGCACTTCGTCCTGAACGCGGGTCAGGGCGAGTTCCCGCGGTTCGTCGTTGCCCCCGGCGACCTTGCCGAGACCTACTCCTGGTCGGCGACCGCCCTGATGCTCTCGTGGAAGTACCAGGTGCCTTCGATCGTCCTGACCGACAAGACGCTCGCGGAGGGGGCCTACTCGTTTGATCTCGGGGCCGTCACTCCGCCCCCCGACCGGGAACCGGAACTCTGGGACGGGAACGGCGAGTATCGCCGGTATGCCGGGACAGAGAGCGGGGTCTCGCCGCTCGCCTTCCCGGGGAGGAAGGGCGCGATCGTCAAGGCGAGCAGTTACGCCCACGACGAGGCCGGGTTCACGACGGAAGAGGCGAACGAGACGAGGAAACTCCAGGAGAAGATGCTCCGGAAAGGCGAGAGCCTCAAGAAGGAACTCGCCGCCTACCCGACGGTGAAGACCTACGGCACGCGGGATGCCGGGAAGACGATCGTCTGCTGGGGCTCGGAGAAGTGGGCCTGCATCGAGGCCGCCGAGAGGCTCGGAGCGCAGGTCGTCCAGCCGCTCGTGCTTGCGCCGTTCCCCGTCCGCGCCTGGAAGGAGGCGATGATCGGGGCGGGGGACGTCGCCTGCGTCGAGAACAACGCTACGGGACAACTCGCCCGCCTCCTCCGCCAGCACGACTTCGACCCGGGGAGGCCCGTCCTGAAGTACGACGGGCGCCCGTTCGCGGTCGACGAACTGGAGGCACGTCTCAGGGAGGTCTTTGCATGACCCCGACAGAGCCGGCCGGCGACCTCATCACCACGGCACAGAACACCTGGTGCCCCGGGTGCGGTAACTTCTCGATAGAGCACATGATGAAGTCGGCGATCGCGGAACTCTCGAAGGAGGAGAGGATACCCATCGAGAACTTCGTTCTCCTCGGCGGGATCGGGTGTCACGGGAAACTGGTCGACTACCTGAACGTCAACAGTTTCTATGGCATCCACGGCCGGTCGATCCCGGCGGCCACCGGGATACGGCTTGCGAACCCGGATCTCAAGGTGATCTGCCACGTCGGGGACGGGGACATCTACGCCGAGGGGCTCGCCCACCTCCTCTTCGCGGCCAAAAGGAACAGCGACATCACGGTGATCGTCCACGACAACCGGGTCTACGGGCTGACGACCGGGCAGTACACCCCGACGTCGCCCTCCGGCTTCAAGGGCCGCTCCACCCCGGGCGGGATAACGGAGCACCCCTTGAACCCGCTCGAGGTCATGCTCGCCGCCGGGGCGACCCACATCGCACGCGGCTACACCAGGAAGGTCCAGCACCTGAAGGGTCTCTTCAAGGAGGCGATCATGCACCGCGGGTTCTCGCTCGTCGATGTCCTCCAGATCTGCGCGACCTACTTCAACCTGACCGACTACTACAACGAACACACCTACGAGATGCAGGAGGGCGAGATCGAGACCGGCCGGTTCGAGAGCGCTCTTGATAAGATCCGGGAATGGGACTACGATCGGGAGGCGCCGATCCCGCTCGGAACGTTTTACTCGGTCAAAAAGCCGATCTACGAGGAGCATTTCCAGGCGCTCACCGCCGGAAAACCAGACCGGAGAGCGCTTGTCCAAAAAGTCATCGAGGAGTGGCGCTGAGACCCACCCGGGGTTGATAACTCAGCCGCCCCGCGGAGGGCCACCGTAACGGGCATACCTTCCCGGGGATCGCGGCCACTCCCACCCGGGGGCCGGAGAACCACGCAACCCATTCAAACAGATTAATATAATTCTATTTTTATACAACTTGGCTCGAATAATCGCCCGCAACAGTCTCTGCTATCGCGGGCGATCCAGCGAGGTGACCGATTTCTTGAGCGGAACGAGAAGACGCAGGCGGCGCAGGATCTTCGAGCCAGAAGAGAGCCTGGCGGCCGAAGAGGTCGACCACGGCTTGAGACTCGTCATCCGGGACGGGCTCACCACCCAGGCGATGGTGACGCTGACCGGCGGCATCTTCCTTGTAGCCTTCGCCCTCCAGCTCGGGGCATCCAACACCGTAATCGGCCTCCTCGCCGCAATCCCCCCGCTCGCAGAACTCCTCCAGATACCCTCCATCTACGTCATCGACCGCATCCGGAACCGCAGGCTGGTCGTCGTCGCGGCATCGCTCGCGGCACGGCTCTGCTGGATACCGATAATCCTGATACCCTTCTTCCTCTCCCCGTGGCAGGGGATAATCGCGCTCACCGCCTCGATAGCCCTCTACGCGTCGTTCTCGGCGCTCTCCCACTGCGGCTGGAACTCCTGGATGCGCGACCTGATACCGCAGGACCGGCTCGGGGAGTTCTTCTCCCGCCGGCTGACCCTCTCCACGGGGATCGCGCTCGTCATCAGCCTCGTCGCCGGGTTCTTCATCGACTCGTGGGAAGCCGCCTTCCCCGACCTCGCCGCCTACGGCTACTCCGTCCTCTTCCTTCTCGGGCTCATCGCAGGGCTCGTCGGGATCACCTTCCTCGCCCGAACCCCCGAGCCCCGGATGGCCCCCGACGACGGGGGGGACGGCCTGCTCGCCGCGATCAGAAAGCCGTTCGCCGACCTGAACTTCAGGAACCTCATCATCTTCCTCGGGTCGTGGAACTTCGCCGCCAACCTCGCGGCGCCGTTCTTCACCGTCTACATGCTCCAGAGGATCGGTCTCGACATCTCGCTCGTCGTCGCCCTCAGCGTCGGGAGCCAGGTCATGAACATCATCTTCTACCGCTCGTGGGGGCGGGTCTCCGACCGCTACTCCAACAAGTCGGTTCTTGCCGTGAGCGGGCCGCTCTATATGCTCGCGGTCTTCGCGTGGATGTTCGTCACGCTCCCGAACATCTACATCCTGACCTACCCGCTGCTCATCCTCATCCATATCCTCATGGGGATCTCACTCGCGGGGGTCTCGCTCGCCTCGGGAAACATCAGCCTGAAGATGGCGCCGCAGGGCCAGGCCACCAGTTACCTTGCGGCAAGCACCTTTGCGAACTCCGTCGCCGCCGGCGTCGCCCCGATCCTCGGCGGGCTCTTCGTGGACTTCTTCGCCAAACGGGAGCTGATCTGGACGCTGGTATGGAGGAGCCCGGTGCGAGAACTCGTCTTTGTCACCCTCGACCTGCAGCAGTGGGAGTTCTTCTTCCTCTTCGCCTTCATCCTCGGGCTCTACTCCCTCCACCGTCTGACAGCGGTGCAGGAGGAGGGGGAGGCAAAGGAGCAGGAGGTCGTCAACGAACTCCTTGCGGGGGTCCGACGGGATATGCGCAACTTCTCCCCGGCGGGGGGCCTGCGGGATATGGTGAAGTTCCCCTTCTCGTCCCTCAGGAACCACCAAAAGAGGAGCAGCAAGGAGCCGCCCGAAGAAGAGACGGTCGATGGGGAGGGGACGGAACCCCCGGATTCCCGGCGCCCATAGGTTCGGTCCAGGGCAGGGACATGGAGGGATGACACCATCCAGAGCCTCGCCGTCGAATGGCTCAGACCATCACCCGCCCATAGAGCACCGCAACCCACCTTCTTACTCCGGTCGTGCTCCGGCTCTCCCCGCCGACGGCTGCTGCTGGCTGATGCAGTGGATCGCACCGGAACCCGCGACCATCGCCGTGCAGTCGATCCCGACGACCTTCCGGCCGGGGAAGGCCTGCCGGATCCGGGTCATGGCAACCCTGTCGTTCGGGTGCCCGAAAACCGGCACCAGCACGACGGTGTTCCCGATGTAGAAGTTCGCGTAACTCGCCGGCAGCCTCTCCGTGCCGCCGACCTTCCCCGGCATGGGAAGGGGAATGACCGTCAGGGGGTTGCCGTCCTGGTCAGTCGATGCCCGGAGGATCTCGTAGTTCTCCTGCAGGGCAGCGTAATTTTCATCGTCCTCGTTCTCCTCGACCGCGCAGAGGACTGTCGTCGGATTCACGAACCGGGCGATGTCGTCGATGTGGCCATCGGTGTCGTCGCCGGCGATACCCCGCTTTAACCAGATGACGTGGCCGGCGCCGAGGTAGCCCTCCAGGTAAGCCTCGATATCCTCACGGGTGAGGTGCGGGTTCCGGTTCGGGTTCAGGAGGCAGGCCTCCGTCGTGATCACCGTCCCGCACCCGTTCACCTCGATGGAGCCGCCCTCGAGGACGATCCCGGGGGTGAAGAGGGGGAGTCCCATCTCGCGGTTCATGACGAGCGGGATCCCGGTATCTTCCAGCAGTTCGGGGTACTTCTCCCCCCAGGCGTTGAACGTCCAGTTCACCATCGCGAGGCTCCCGGCCTTCCGGTTGACCACGAACGTCGGCCCGTAGTCCCGGAACCAGACGTCGGCATAATCGGCGACATGGAACCTGATGCCCCCCGTATCGACGCCCTCCTCCTCCAGCATCGCCTTCACCCGGACCTGCATCTTCTCGTCGGTGACGAGGAGGTTGACGGTCTCGGAACCCTGGAGTGCCGCGATGATCTTGACGTAGGCCCGCTCCGCGCCGGCAAGGTCGGGGAACGTCTCCCGGTCGTGGGGCCAGGAGAGCCAGACGGCATCGTGCGGCTCCCACTCCGCCGGCATGCGGTAGCCGAGCGCCTGCGGGGTTTTCCCCGGCGGGAGCCTCCGGGTGAGCGCACCGTAGGTCTCCGGCCGCCGGTTCCTAAAGAAGCCCCAGCCTTCCCGGACGGCCTCGTTTCCTGCAAGGTCGACCTCAACGACGAGGACCTCATCGTCGGTCTCGCTCGCCCGGGCGATGACGTTGCCGAACGCGTCGGCGACAAACGAACTCCCGAAGAACCGGATATCCCCCTCGCTCCCCACCCGGTTGACGGCGGCGACGTGGACGCTGCTTGCTATCGCGTGGCCGCGCTGCACCGTCTCCCACGCCTCGCGCCAGTCGCCCTCGGGCGGTTCTTCGCCCGCAATCCTCCCGATGGCGGTCGGGTAGAAGATGATCTCCGCCCCCATGAGCGCAACCGCCCGTGCGGCCTCCGGGAACCACTGATCGTAGCAGATGAGCACGGCGATCCGGCCGTAGCGGGTATCGTAGACCCGGTAGCGGTCGCCGGGCTGAAAGTAGTCCTTCTCGTAGAAGAGCGGATCGTAGGGGACGTGCACCTTCCGGTAGGGAGGGAGGAGCCGGCCGTCAACATCGATCACCGCGGCGGTGTTGTAGTACTCGCCCGTCTCAGTCCGCTCGTAGACCGGCACGATGATCACGACACCGCCCTCCCGGGCAAGCGCCGCGAAGGCCTCGGTCGAGGGGCCCGGGATCGTCTCGGCGTAGCGGGAAGCGCCCCTCCCCTCGTACTGCGGGAAGTAGGGGACACGGTAGAGTTCCTGCAGGCAGAGGATCCGTGCACCCTTTGCGATCGCCGCTCTCGCCGCCTCGAGGGTATGCTCCAGGTTGCGGTCGGGGTCTCCGCTCACCGCCGTCTGGATGAGGCCGATCTTCTCTGTGCTCATCTCCATCATCTCTCCGTATCGGTAGGACGCTCCAGCGATTTATATCAACTGCCGGGCCATAGCGTTATCTCGCACCGTGCCGAACTTCTCCAGCCATGGAGTTTGCGACGACCCTCCTGATTGCCGTCGGACTTGCGATGGACGCGTTCGCGGTCTCGATCAGCGGAGGCGCCACCGTCGGCAAGGAGCGGCTCCGCTGGGCCGTCATTGCCGGAGCGCTCTTCGGCGGGTTCCAGGCGGGGATGCCGGTGCTCGGGTGGCTCGGGGGAATGGGGCTCGCCTCGTTCGTCGGGACTTACGGTCCCTGGATCGCCTTCCTGCTGCTCGTCCTGATCGGCGGTAAGATGATCGCCGAGGCGGTGCGTGGGGACGGCGAGAGCGTCCGGTTCGAGAGCGGGACGGCCACCCTCCTCCTCCTCGCCGTCGCGACGAGCATCGACGCCCTCGCCATCGGCGTCTCATTTGCCGTGCTGAATACCCCCATCGTTCTGCCCGCAATCACGATCGGGATCGTCACCTTCGCCTTCTCCGCCGCCGGCGTGCTCCTCGGGAGCGCGTTCGGCCATATCATGGGGCGGAAGGCCGGCATCGTCGGCGGGGTGATCCTCATCGGGATCGGTCTACGGATCCTGCTCGAACGTCTCTTCACCTGAACCTCAGGCGTTCTCGTCCAGGATCCGCCGCATATCAAGGACGAGGTTTTTGCTCTCGGAGTCGAGCGCGACGAGCCGGAGATCCTGTGCCGACGCAACACCGACCCCGAGCTCCGCAGCCCTGGCGAGGGTATCCATTGCAAATATCCGGCCCTGCATCACCTCCGGCGTCGAGCCGTAGTGCCGGAGAAGCGCGATACCGGCGGCGTCGAGGGCGACCCGGTCGGTGCTCGCGAGGATGACGTTCGGAGCGATACGGTTGCCCCGCTCGGGCCCCCCGGTCGAGAACCCCTCCGTCGCATCCATGATGGCGACGCCGCAGGGGAAGGACCGGTTGATCTCGGCGACCATCCTCCTCTGGTGCGGCGACGAGTGTAACTCCGCCATGTAGTTGTAGCCGTCCTCCGGATCCTTCTCCGCCACCGCTCCGACCATATTCTTCAGGGAGAGGGAGACCTGGCCGCCGAACCGGTGCGTCTTCAGGCAGCAGGTTTCGACCACCGCATCGGCCTCCAGAAAGAGCCGGGCGGCCAGGAACCCGCGCTTCCAGTGAAGGCCGTCCGGCGGGATCGCCTCCCACCCCTCCGGGGGAAGCGAGTCGAGCACCACCGCCTCCACACCCGCCCGGGCCGCTACAGCTGCGGCGCCCCGGTTCTCCAGCACGAGAGCGGTCTCTCCCATCCCGCTCCGCTCCCCGAGCACAATCGACCGGGCACCGGCACCGTTGACCTCCGAAAAGATCGCCTCCAGCATATCGGGGTGGGTCGTCGCGGGGAACGGGTCGTCGCTGTTGAAGTTCGCTTTGACCGCAACGGCCTTCCCGTCGAGTGAGGGGAGAACCATCTCGCGCCAGAGCGCCTCGACGGCACGGTGGCGATCGGATGCATCGATGACGTAGACTTCTGATGCCGCGGGGGATGCCATGCGCGCAGAGTGACACGACAACCTATAAAAATTCTGGGCCATTACCCCGGGACGATATAAATGGTCGAGCTGCAGGCGTTCGCGTCTGGAGAAGACGGGGATCGGGCAGGGTTGCGGCACCGCAGGCGGGCGGATCAACACGCCTCATTCGACACGTATAAGAGCACCCCGAGCGCAATACGTAGTAAACCTCACGACAATCGTAGAGATCGCGCATCTCGCGTGGAATGCTTCCGGAAGGCACGAAGCCCCGCGCCCGGTGTCTCTGGAAGAATAAGAGGTATGAGGCCAGTATTAACATGACTTCCAGAATGCATACCCCCCACACCACCTGTCCCAGCTGCCATGAAGAGGTCTACCTGGACGAACTCGTGGGTGGGCGCTGCCCCCTCTGCGGGTACTCCCTCGACGAAGACGATGGAACGTGCAGCGAATATGAGGAGACCATAGAGCGCTCCGACCTCGGGTGGATGATCTTCCAATTTTATGTCTTCAAGCGATTCTGCAACGAGGGAGCAAACCCGCTCCAGGTCATGCAGATCCTCTCCCGGTACGAGGAGCTCACCCAGTGCAACCCCGCCGACGCGGAGAAGATGCAGTTTTCTCTGGAAGTTCCGATGAGCCGCTGGGAGCGACTGCTCCCGAAGAGATGCTCAAAGTGCGGTAGAATATTCCTCTCTGGAGGAAAAGCGGCGATCTCGGGAGACATTTCGTCCCCCGAACACCAGAGAACGTATACCTGCCCGTCCTGCTGATCAGTAGGTCCGGGCAACCAGGGCGGACGTCCCCTTTTCGCCGCAGGCGATGCATGGGCCGTCCGAGACGGTGATCAGGTCCGACCGGATGTCGGACCCGAGGATGCTCGCATCCACTGCCGCCTCAATCTTTTCTGCACACTCCTGCGACCCGCACCAGTGCACGACTGCAACGCCGGTCTTCACCGCTGCGGCAGCCTCTTCCAGGGTTCCGGTCACGGTGATCTGGCTGGCGACGGCCTCCACTGCCGCCTTCGAGAGTTCCTCCCCGAACTCCGCAAGGACGGAACAGACCCCTTCAACGACGCCCCGCCTATCAAGCGTGGTCTTCCGGCCGTTCCGCGTAACGGCGACGACCTTGTTTGCGTCGATATCACGCGGCCCGATCTCGATCCGGAGCGGCACGCCGCGCATCTCCCAGTGGTAGTACTTCGCACCCGGGCGCATATCCCGCGTATCGAGCCTCACGGCGAACCCGGCGCCGCGGAGTTCCGCCTCAAGCGCACCTGCCGCCGCGAGCACCTCGTCGCGCCGTTTCCCGACGATGATCGGGACGATGACGATCTCGATCGGTGCAACCTCCGGCGGCAGCACGAGTCCTTTATCGTCGCCGTGGACGCTTATCGTGGCCGCGATCGACCGCTCCGAGATGCCGTAGCAGGTCTGGTAGGTATACTGCCGCTCCCCGTTCGCATCCTCGTAGGTGATAGCATAGGTGCGGGAGAAGTGGTCGCCGAGCATGTGCACCGTCCCTATCTGGAGCGTCTTGCCGTCAGGCATGATGGTATCGACCGCGATGGTGTAGTCGGCTCCTGGGAACTTGTCCCAGTCCGGGCGGCGGGATACGATCACCGGGACCCGGAGACGGTCGTAGAACTCCCGGTAGAGGCCAAGCGCGACCTCGACCTGCGCCGCCGCCTCCTCCCGTGTCGCGTGCACGGTGTGCGCCTCTTTAAACGAGGTGATCTCGCGGAGACGGATGAGCGGGCGGGTATGCTTCGTCTCGTAGCGGAACGTATTGACGATCTGGTAGAGTTTTAAGGGCAGGTCCGTGTGGGACCGGATCCAGAGGGAGTACATCGGGTAGATGGCGGTCTCGCTCGTAGGCCGGAGGGCGAGCGGCACGTCGAGCTCGTTCGTACCGCCGTGGGTGACCCAGTAGACCTCGTCTTCGAAGCCCTTGATGTGCTCGGCCTCCTTCATGAACTCGGTCTTCGGGATGAGGAGCGGGAACATAGTCTCGGCGTGTTCGCGGTCCATCAGGTCGCGGAGTATCCCGTACGCACGCTTCCGGATGCCGAACCCGTGGGGGTACCAGACGTACAGCCCCTTGACCGGGTAGCGGACATCCATGATCTCGGCTCGCCAGAGAATCTCGTTGTACCACTCGGAAAAGTTCTCTTTCTGGGGAAGTGCTCCCGTATCTTCATCCATCCGACTCGTACCTCAAAGCCTGTTGATTAAGCTATCATACCTAGGATTGCCGGCGTAATAAATGCCTCTACGACCGCGGCGACCGCGAGGAGCGGGACGACCGCCCTGAGAAAGAGCAGGGCAAGAGGCCGGGCTTCCGCGGCGGCATCGGCCGTGCCGTGCCATTCGGCGATGAGCGCCCTCCCGAGGAGGAGACCGAGGCCCCCCGCGATGAGGAAGGCAGGGATCTCGAAGATGCCGTGGGGGACGAGCGCCGCCGCGATGAAGAGCATGCCCTGCTGCTGCCGCACGAGCTCCATTATCGCGCCGATCAAGAGCCCGTTGACCGAGAGGATCAGCAGCGTGACCACCCCGAGAGAGGCTCCCCCGAGGAAGAGGAGGAGGCAGGCGACCAGATTGTTCAGGAAGAGTTTCCCCGCAAGAACCGCCGGGGGGTCGGAGAGGAGATCGCCTACCACCTGCTCGGCAAAGAGGGCCGCGGCTTCTGTGCCTATGCCCGGGTCGCGGGCCACGGCAGCGACGCCGATGGCGATCGCGGCGGCGAAGAAGATGGTCGCGAGACCTGTTGACCGGACAAGCGGTCTCTCAGACATAGAGCGCCATCCGTACGAGGCTTCGTATCCCCGGCGCCATCCCGACGACGATCATGGCGAGCAGGATGAGATGCCAGAGACCGGGGTTTCCTTCGCGCCGGTACATCTCAAGGATGTAGATGGCGGGGACGAGCACCGCAAGCTTCAGGAGGAACATCGAGAACGCGGTTCCGGTCGCCTCGATCAGGGCTCCACCCACGACGTGCTGCTCCACGTAGCGGACGGGGTGGATGTCGATCCCGTAACTCGTGGCGCTCGCGTCCAGCATGTGACCGAAGATGAGAAGTTTGTAGAGGATGTTTGAAGCGTAGTCCCACTTCAGCACGTAGACAAAAAATGCCCAGAGGGCGAGCGACGAGACGACCGTGAGGGCAAGGATGATGCCGAGGACGTTGAGGGCGATCGTCGTCTCGGTGAGGCCGAACCAGGCAAGAGCCAGAGCAGCAACGATGCAGGCGACGATCCCCGCACCGCCGTAGAAGTGGCTGTAGCGGGCGACGAGACCGGCGTTCTCCGCAAGTTTCCCGGCAAAGAGAGATAGTATCGCGATACCGAAGATCGTAAAGAAGATCAGGGGTGTGATCAGGAGGAAACGGAAGTCGGAGGTTATCATCCCGGTGTCCTCGACGACCCGGAGAAGCCCCCCGAGGACGACGAACGGCATGGTTGCAAGCACCAGTTCCTCGTCGACGGCGATCCCGTGCCGCCTGAGACCCCGATAGACGATATAGACCGCTACGATGAGGATCAGGGCATAGGTCAGCGTATCGACAAGCGTATACGCCTCGCCGTAACGGATAGGATCGATGTAGTATTTGTAGAGGAACTCCCTAATCATTGTTGATCTAAATGAGCGCAGACCGCATAAACCTACTCAGAACCAAGGTCTTCGACAAGTCGAAATGGATGCAGCTCCCCCGTGACGTCGTCATCGGCCACGACGTCATCGAGCAGATCCCGGCTGTCTGCGAAGACCTTGCTCTGGGTGACTCTGTGCTCATCGTATCGGGAGGGAGGACACGGGACGTTGCCGGGAAGCGGGTCGAGGCGCTTCTTTCCAGCTCCTACGATGTCGCGACGTTCGCCGCAAGCGACGGCGATCCTCTCGAGACGATCAGGAAGGCCGAGGTGGCGGCGGCAACGGCAGGGTTCGTCATCGGCGTCGGCGGAGGCCGGATCATCGACATGGCGAAGATCGCCTCTTACAACACCGACCGCCACTTCATCAGCGTTCCCACCGCCGCGTCGCACGACGGGATCGCCTCGTCGCGTGCCTCGGTGCCGACCGCCGAGGGGAACGTCTCGCTCGCGGCCGAGCCCCCCATCGCCGTCGTCGCCGACACCGCCGTCATCGCGTCGGCGCCCCACCGGCTGCTGGCGTCCGGGTGTGCGGACATCATCGCGAACTACACCGCGATCCTCGACTGGGAACTCTCCCACCGTCTCCGGTGCGAACCGCTCTCGGAGTACGCGCTGACCCTCTCCCGGATGACCGCCGAGATTCTCTTTAAGAACGCCGACCTCATCAAACCCCACTCCGAAGAGGGTGCCTGGCTCGTGACGAAGGCGCTGGTCTCTTCAGGCGTCGCGATGAGCATCGCGGGGTCGTCCCGGCCCGGGAGCGGCGGCGAGCACAAGTTCTCCCATGCGCTCGAGCGGCTCGCGCCGGGGAAGGGCCTCCACGGGGAGAAGTGTGGCATCGGGGCGATCATCACGATGTACCTCCATGGCGGGGACTGGGAAGGGATCCGCGACTCGCTCAAGAAGATCGGCGCACCGACGACCCCGGCCGAGATCGGGGTCGACGACGAGACGGCGGTTGCGGCACTGCTCGCCGCACAGACGATCCGGCCGGAACGGTTCACCATCCTGGATATGGGGCTGACCGAGGAGTCGGCGCGGGATCTGGTGAAGATGCTCTACCGGGAGTGATGAGAGATGGTGAAAGGGAAGACAAAGGTAACGCTTATCGGGGCGAAACTCGCGAAACAGGGGCTTGATTTCGTCTACGAGGGTGATTCGTGCACGGAGTGTGAGAAGTGCAGGGTCCGTAAGACCTGCCATAACCTGCAGCGGGGCAGGAAGTACTGCGTCGCCGCCGTCCGCACGAACACCCGCCACGACTGCCCTGTCCATCATGAGGCGGTGATCGCGGTCGACGTCATGGAGGCCCCCGTCATTGCGCTGATCGGTGCCGATATGGCGATAGCAAACTCGAAGGTCAGTTACGAGTTCTCCTGTCCGAGGATCGGGTGCCGGAGTTACCCGCTCTGCCGTCCCGACGGTGTCATCGAGGGGGAGAAGTACGTCATCGGTGAGGTTCTCGGCAACGCCCCGGACGTCTGCGAGCGCGGCCGGGCGCTGAAATTGGTAGAACTCCGGCCGCTCTGAAGTTACTGCGGGGAACCTACAGTCGATTTCCACGGGGTTTGTGTGACCCGCACCTGACGGTACTCGGTTTTTACTCAGCCGCACATACCCATACACGGATTTCAAGGGGGCTGCGCACCTCACACCTCCGGGTGCCCGAACTCCGTTCCTAGAGGAACGTCTTTCTCCGGTGCTCGTGCTCCCGCCCTTCAGCCAGTCATCAGTCCAAGACCTTCGGTCTTCTCCAGCGATGTCCCGGGGGGACATCGCCTATCACCATGACTGCCCCCACCCTCAGGGGCGGGGGAGGAGGCCGGAGGCCGGGCGGGGTGGGGGTTACAGGTGTCCTAACATAAGGTAGAGACAGGAGAGGGGGGGATGTTTCCCCCTCCCCGCGTGGCGATTCCCCCACGGTCCACTCCACCGTGATATTTTTCCATTTTGCTTACACTGTTTGCCACAGAGCGAAGGCCTTTAGCCTTCTCGAACTCCAGACGTATCGCACCTCGCACCTCCGATACCCACGCTCCGATGCGAAGTCGCAAAAAACGGAAGGGGACGTGTATAGAACTATCAGATTCCCGGACCTTATCCCCGGCTCACACCCGCAAGCCTGCGGGCCAGATCAACAAGTTCCTCCCGGTCGCGGAGCGCGGCGAGCCACGAAGGAGGGATCGCTTCGCACCCGTACCGCGCCCCGGCGAGTCCGCCGACGATCGCGCCGACGGTATCGGCGTCGCCCCCGAGGTTGACCGCCGTGACCACCGCTTCGCGGAAGGAGACGGCATCCATGAAGATCCTGACGGCGCAGTGGGTACAGAGGACGGCATCGAGCGACGGTTCCGGCGGATACGCCCGGTAATCCTCGAGGAGTTCGCGGAGTTCTCGGTCATTGCAGGCGGCAAGAGCCCGGTAAAAGGCCACGGAAACCTTCTCCCCCCGGCAGATCCCGCTGACCATCCGGTTGACGAACGCCGAGGCCTCACCCGCGGCGGGATCGAAGTGCGTCACGCGGGATGCGACGAGGCTCGCCTCCCGCACCTCCTGTGGCGGGTAGAAGATCCCGACCGGGATGCCGCGCATGACGCTCCCGTTGCTCCGGCTCCCGCCCCTCGCCTCGTGCGCCATCCTTGCGGCGACGGTGGGTGCGACACCTTCATCAACGAGATCGAGGACGGCACGGGAAGTCGGCCCGAAGAACTCCGGGTGGGCGTGGTAGACCCGAACCAGGCGGTGAGCGAAGTCCGCCGGGTCGAATCCACCGCACTCAAGAAGGGTCTGCGCCAGAGCTGACGCCTGGAGGGTGTCGTCGGTATACTGGCCTTTCGCGACGTTGTGAATTCCGCCCCCCTGCATCTCCGTTACGGTCAACGGAGCCGGCGGAAGGCCTTCCAGGGGCGCGCCTAGCGCATCGCCGATTGCGAGCCCTACGAGCGCTCCGACCGCCCGCGTCTTGTGCATATAAAAAGATCATCAACAAATTATATCTACCCGCGGAAAGTAGTATTCTTTCGAGGAAAGGTGATATCGTGCAAAAGGAAGAGCTGCTCCACTTACACATGCTATTAGTCCATATCAAGAAGTACTACGAAAGCACGACGGGTGAGGATGTCCTGACCGGCCAGTATAACGCTCTCCACATCTCCCCCGTCCATATCCATAAGAACAAGATCACCCACAAAAAAGCAATTCTAACGCTCGGGGGCGAGCTCATCCACCACATCCGGGAAAATCACAATCCTTACATCGAATACCACGCTGATTATCAGTCCGAACGTATTGCAACCGAACACTAGACGATGAACGATACCGATACGCTCCGGGAGATCATCTCCCGCCTTTTTTCTACCGGGGATACTGCCGACGTCCAGAAGATCAAACTCGAGGTCTGCCGCGAGCACGGCGGGAACATGCCCAAGAACTCCGCGGTCCTCGCCGCAGCCACACCCGATGAGCGCGAGCGGCTCCGGCCGATCCTCCAGGTGAAACCCACCCGAACGATCTCCGGGGTGGCGCCCGTTGCGGTGATGACCTCGCCCCACCCCTGCCCCCACGGCAAATGCCTCCCCTGCCCCGGCGGGCCGGAGCACCCCTTTGCCTCCCCCCAGAGTTACACGGGAGAGGAGCCCGCGGCGCTCCGGGCAAGAGAGCATGCCTTCAACCCCTACACCCAGGTGCAGGCCCGCCTCGGGCAGTTCGAGGCGCTCGGCCACCACGTCGACAAGGCGGAGCTGATCGTGATGGGCGGGACGATGACCGCCCGCCCGCTCGAGTACCAGGAGTGGTTCGTCGGGGCCGCTGTGCAGGCAATGAACGACTACCCGCAGGCCGGGATACCCGGGGAAAAACCCGATCTCGACGCTGTCTTTGCCGCGAACGAGTCGGCACGCGTCCGCTGCGTCGCCGCGACCTTCGAGACGAGGCCCGACTGGTGCCGACAGGAGCATATCGACCGGATGCTCTCGATGGGCGTGACCAAGGTGGAACTCGGCGTCCAGCACCTGGACGACCGGGTCCTCGACTACAACCGCCGCGGCCACGCGGTCGCGGACTCGGTCGCGGCGAACTGCCTTCTGCGGGACGCCGGGCTGAAGGTCGGGTTTCACATGATGCCGAACCTCCCCGGGGCAAGGATGGAAGACGACCGGCGGATGTTGCGGGAACTCTTCGCGGATCCACGGTTCCGACCGGACTTCCTGAAGATCTACCCGACCCTGGTGACACCGGGCTCAGAGATCGAGGCGCTCTGGGAGCGGGGGGAGTACCAGCCCTACACCGAGGAGGAACTGATCGATCTTGTCGCCTACGCGAAGTCCCTCCTCCCGGAGTACGTCCGCCTCCAGCGGATCCAGCGCGACATCCCGGCAAAACTGATCGTCGCGGGCTCACGACACAGCAACTTCCGCCAGCTCGCGGAGGCACGACTCCATGAGCAGGGGCTCCGCTGCCGGTGCATCCGCTGCCGCGAGGTGGGGAGGGTGCCCGAACCCGGGGAAGTGACGGTCTCGACCCTTGTCTACCAGGCGTGCGGCGGAGAGGAGCGGTTCATCCAGGCGGGCTCGGAAGACGCCCTCGTCGGATTTGCCCGGCTCAGGTTCCCGCAGAGACCCTTCCGCGATGAGCTCGCGGATGCCGCACTCCTGCGCGAGCTCCATGTCTACGGGAGCGTGGTGCCGATCAGCGCCCCAGCATCCGCCAACGAGTGGCAGCACCGCAGTTTCGGCAGCGTCCTCCTCTCCGCGGCCGAAGAGGAGGCATGCGATCACGGCTACTGCCGACTCGCGGTGATGAGCGGTGTCGGGGTGCGGCCCTACTACAGGAAACAGGGATATGAACGAGTGGGGCCATATATGATCAAGACGTTCCCATGAAACCCGCGACACTCGAGTTTGTGAAACAGAGGTTTGCCGAGTATTACCAGCGGCAGAACCTCACCGTTCCGTCCTCCCTTGAGCAGCGCGAATGGGGATTCGTCTTCTTCGACGCTGCCGAAGTCCGGATGCGGCGGCACATGGCGTTTGTCGACCCGCTGGAACTCGGCGCATACGTGAAAAACCTGGTCCCCGCGCACGTCTACTACTCGACGGCCTACTACCAGACGCCGTCGGCGCCGACAATGAACGAGAAGCACTGGGCGGGCGCCGACCTCATCTTCGATCTCGACGCCGACCAGATCGTCCGCGGCCCCTACGCGATGATGCTTGCGCGGGTCAAGGAGGAGACTGAGAAACTGCTCGCGATGCTGACCGATGAACTCGGGTTTGCCAGGAGCCAGATCCGGGTCGCCTTCTCCGGGGGGCGCGGCTACCATATCCACGTCACCGAGATCGCCGTCCGGGGATGGAGCAGCCAGGAGCGGCGCGAGATCGTCGACTACGTCTGCGGCATCGGGCTCGATCCGGCCGCGCTCTTCACGCCGACAGGCGGCGAGACCGGGTGGCGGCGGCGTTACATGGAGGCTCTTCGCGCCCATCTCTCGCGACTTGCGACCAGCGACCCGGCGGAGGCGACGGCTTACCTCTCCGGGCTCGACGGTATCGGGAAACGAACGGCCGCGGAGTTCTTCGCGAAGATCGAGAGCCTCGCCGCGAAACCCCCACAGGACCTCCTCAAAGATCGGGTCATCCGGGCGATCACGGCTGCACCCGACTTCGAGGAGAGGCTCCGGGACGCCGGGGCGCGTGCGGACGAACCGGTCACGACCGATATCAAGCGGCTGATCCGGACGCCGGGGTCGCTGCACGGCGGCAGCGGGATGCGGGTCGTGCCGCTCGATCTCCGGGACTTCGCGGAGTTCGATCCCCTCGTGGACGCCGTGGTCTTCGGCGACCGCGACGTGCGGGTCGATCTGAAGGCAGCCTTCACCACGTCCCTGCTCGGGAACACCTACTCGCTCAACGCAGGGGTCCAGAACGTCCCCGAAGCGCTCGCGATCTTCCTCTGCTGTCGGGGCATGGCAGAGATGGCCGGGGGTGCATGATGGCCATCGATCTCCTGGAGAAACTCCGCCAGATGCTGCTCGACATGCAGCACTCGGGACGGCTCTCCCACATCGAGCCCGGCCTCTACGACGATGCCCGGGAGTATGTCGAGAAGCGCAAGACAGACTACTACGACCTCAAAAACCCCCTGGAGAACCGGACGGGAAGCCTGATCATCGAGGAGATAGGGAGCGTCGCCGAGACCGTCCAGGAGATCTTCTCGGTCAGGACCCGGCAGGTTCTCGACCTTGCGTTCCAGCAGGCGGAGGGGCAGTACGCGAGCAAAGATGAGGCCCGCAAGATGCTCCCGGAGGAGCGGGTGATGTACGAGCGGATCATCTACGCCATCGAAGAGTGCCGGGAGGCGCTCGTCCACGGCGAGGCGGCCCCATTCGTCGGCGACGGCGTGACCGCGGCCGACCGGACCGACGAGGGCGAGGGGCTGCCGGAACCACGGGGAGCATCCGCGGCTCCCGCCCCCCGTCCCGCCCGGTCGCCCTACGCCCTCGTGCACATCCGCTCCGATATGGAGTCGTTCATGGGGATGGACGGCAGGACGTACGTCCTGAAGATGGGGGATATCGTCACTCTGCCGGAAAACAATGCAGACGTGCTCTGCGAGCACGACATAGCCTTAAATATTAGGCTTAACAAGTGATATAGGTACTCGAATCTGTTGAATAGAGGTTACTATCATGAAAATGCCGTCAAAATTCAAGACATACTGCCCGTTCTGCAGGAACCACCAGGTTCACGAAGTCGTGAAGGTAAAGAAGGGCAAAATGCGCCACTTCAACTGGATCGACCGCCAGAAGGCACGCAGGAGCACAGTGGGCAACATGGGCAAGTTCAATAAGGTGCCCGGCGGCGACAAGCCGACGAAGAAGATCAACGTCAGATACCGGTGCACGGTCTGCGGCAAGGCGCACCTCCGGCCGGGATTCAGGATCGGTAAATTCGAGCTTACGGAGTGAGTTGATATGGTCCGGGTAAACAGAGAGAACAGGAGCACATTCCTCCGGGTAAAGTGCCCCGACTGCGAGAACGAACAGATAGTCTTTGAGAGAGCGAGTACTATCGTGGAGTGCACCGTCTGCGGGCGTATCCTTGCAGAGCCCCACGGCGGGAAAGCTGATATAAAAGCTGAGATACTGACAGTACTTGAGTGATAATTGCATGAACGAGAGAGAGTGGCCCGAAGAAGGAGAACTCGTTGTCTGCACGGTCGCGGACGTTAAGGACTTTGCGGCGTTCGTGACCCTGGACGAGTACAACGAGCGGAGAGGGCTCATACCGATATCCGAGATAGCACGGGGCTGGATCAAGCATATCCGGGACTTCGTAAGAGAAGGACAGAAGGTTGTTTGCAAAGTCCTGAACGTCGACCCCGATCGCGGCCACATCGATCTCTCGTTGAAAGACGTGAACGAGCACCAGCGGCGCGAGAAGGTTCACGAGTGGAAGAACGAACAGAAGGCCACGAAATGGGTCGGATTCGCTGCTGAGGCAGCGGGCGTGGACAGGAGGGTCATCGAGGATGCGCTCTTCCGCGAATACGGCCAACTCTACCCGGCCTTCGAGGATATCGTCACCACCGCCGGCGAGGCAGCAGATAAACTGAAGCTGGATGGGCCGGTCGAAGCGGCACTCATCACCGTCGCGAACGAGAACGTGAAGGTCCCGAAGGTGACGATCAGCGGGCACCTTGTCCTGACATCGTACCGGTCCGATGGCGTCAACGTGATCCGCCGGGCGCTCCGGAGTGCGCAGCCGAAGGTCGAGGATGTGGATATCGAACTTATCTACGTCGGAGCCCCGAAATATCGGATAAAAGTGACTGCCCCCGATTATAAGGAAGCCGAGAAGGCGATCGAGAAGGCGGCAAGCGCCGCCGTCGGCGTGGTCGAGCGGGCCGGCGGCTCCGGCAAGTTCATCCGGAAGCAGAAGGCCGGATAGAAGTTATGAGCAGCCGCATTCGCCGCTGTCCGCACGACCGGAGATACACGCTCTCGGATATCTGTCCGGTCTGCGGCCGGCCGTCTCGGCCGGCCCACCCGGCACGTTTTTCACCCGAGGATAGGTACGGTGTCTACAGGAGGGCCGTACGCAGATGGAACACGCCAGAGTAACCTTTTTTCAGGAGGAGAATATCGATGCTCCCGTCCTGATCGAGGGTCTGCCCGGCATAGGCCACGTGGGAAAACTCGCCGCCGACCACCTGATCCACGAGCTCGGTGCCGAGAAGATCGGGGAGATCTCCTCTCCCCACTTCCCGCCGCAGGTGATCGTCGACGAGCAGGGCATCACCCACCTCGCCAGCAACGAGATCTATCGCTACGAGAAGGACGGCAGGGCGGCCCTCTTTCTCGTGGGCGACGTCCAGAGCAACTCGGCGGAGGGGCACTACATCCTCGCGGAGCACTACCTCGATATCGCTGAGGATCTCGGTGTCGGGCGGATATACGCGCTCGGCGGCTACGGTGTCGGCCACCTGGTCGAGACCCCGAGGGTCTTTTCGGCCGTCAACATGGAGCATCTCCGCCCCGAGGTGGAGGCGTCCGGCGGGTCGTTTGAGAACGTCGGGAGCGGCGGGATGATCGTGGGCGCTTCAGGCCTCCTGCTCGGCCTCGGCAAAGCGCGGGGGATCGAGGGGATATGCCTGATGGGCGAGACCAGCGGCTACATCGTCGACCCTAAAAGCGCCGAGAGCCTTCTCACGGTGCTCTCCCGCCTGACCGGGATCGAGGTCGACCATACCTCACTGCAGCAGCGGGCCGGGGATATGGAGCAGATCATAGCCCGGATCCAGGAAGCCGAAGAGGCCAGAGGCCGCGAAGAACTAAGTTATATTGGATAACTTTTTTCTCTACCCGAAGAGTCCGGGTTCCGGGGAGGGAGTGACCTCATGCGTGGCGATACCCGACAGGAAGCTGTCGCAACACCCAGGCATCAGTTACAGCCCGGATGCTAGAAGCCTTGAATATAGAGGCCTGTACGGGAATACACTCAAAGGTAGTATACTTGAGAGAGTGTACTATCACCATTGTGACCGGGGAGATCCGGCTACCCTCATCAGCCCCCAAGATCCCTGGTGCCGATGAGCCCGAAGGCATAAGATAAAAGAGGTGAGGATCAAGTTCTGGTCACCGGGAGCCCGGCGGCCTGCCAGGCGCTCATGCCGCCTTTGACCTCGTAAACATTCTCAAAGCCGGCCTTCTCCATCACCTCGCGGGCGCCGGCGCTCCGTCCGCCCCGCTGGCAACAGAGGAGATACGTCGCATCCCGGTCAAGGCTCTCAAGGCGGTTGGAGAGGTGCGCCGAGTCGATGTTGATTGCGCCCGGGATATGCCCCCCGGCATACTCAGCCGGTCTCCTGACATCGATGATGACGAATTTTGGATCCTGCTTCTTCTCTTCGATCAGGGCGGACGCTTCAGCCGGTGGCACGGTCCGGTTGACACGGTCTTGTGGAGCAGGGTTGTCTCCAACGCATCCGCCGATCAACACGGCCGCAATAGTGCTTCCGGCGAGGAGCAAAGGCGCTAACAGAGAGCGGAGATTGGCCATATATCCATGTCGCGGTCGCAGGCGTAAATAAGTATTGGTTCTCCGGCCCGGAGGCCTAGGCGGCATCATCGTATCCGAGCGGGGCATCATCGACGCCCATCACCGCACGGAAGGTCTCCGGTTCGTCCAGGGCAACGACCTCACCGCGGTCCACCACGGCAACCCGGGTGCAGATCGCCTCCGCCTCTTCCAGATCGTGCGTCGTAAAGATGACGGTCACCTTCCGTTCGCGGTTCAGCCGCCGGAGCAGGTCCCAGGTCTCCCGGCGCCCGGCATCGTCCAGCCCGGCCGTCGGTTCGGCAAGGAAGAGAACCGACGGGTGCGTGAGGTATGCCCGGGCGAGCTCGAGGTGCTGCAGCATGGCGGGAGAGTAGGTCTCGGCGGCGGCATCGGCATCTCCGGCGATGCCAAAGAGGTCTATGATCTCGGGGATCCTCCTCCGCCGGAGATCGTCGCCCAGGCCATGCAGCCGGGCCTGGAACTCCAGGTTCTCCCTGCCGGTCAACGCAGGGTCGAGCACCGATTCCCGGAGGGCGATGCCCATGCTTCTGCGGATATCCCCGAGACCCCCGAGAACCGCGAGCGGTGAGCGCTCGGCAAATCCCGGAACCGGAAAGAGGACCGTCATGAGAAGGGAGAGCAGGGTCTGCCGGTCCTGGCCACAGGGGCAGAGGATACCAAATACCTCTCCGCTCTTCACGTCGAACGGGATCGGGCCCCTCGCCTGGAGCCGCTCCAGATGCAGGATAAGGTCTTCAACGGTAAAGGCGGTCATGCTCCTCTATGTAGGTGCAACCGGTCAGATAGGACGGAGTTGCTCCCGGTCACCTACCGTCTCGAAACCTGCACCGGCGACAAACACCTCGACATACGCGTCCGGGGGTTGTTATCCGGTGCTCGTTATCCGATTCGAGAAAGGAACTCCGGGTTTAACATTATTTTTGGTTACCTACATATGAATATATCTATTCTCAGATGAAAATAAAACAGGTAATCTGAGGTTTCTATTGATTATTGACCCCTAATTTTGGCTTATCGCCGGTTAGAATCGCCCTTAACCGGACGCTGAAACAGGGCGGGTCGAAGTTTCCTCACCTGGACGAACGACCCCGGAACTCACCGGGGTCGGAGCCGTTAAACTATTTATGGCATGACCCCGTCCGGTATGCCCGACCCATGGAGACCGAACTGTCCACGATCGCGATCTTGCCTGTTCCCTTCAGCCCGGAGCAGATCCTCGTTGCGCTGGCGGTCCTTATACCGGCACTGGTCATATTTAACCTGCTCCTCATCACCGCGGGAGCCTTCGAGTCGATCGGGCTCCGATTCTACCAGGCGATGCTGGTGACCGTCGGGGCGCTGCTCGGGAGCCTGATCGATATCCCGTTCATCCCGTTAGGGGAGGATCTCATCGCGGTCAACGTGGGCGGAGCGCTCATCCCCCTCTTCGTAACGCTTGAGATGGTCGGTCGGGGCCGGGTCTCGTGGCCGAAATCCCTCGCCGCTGTCGTCCTGGTCTCGCTCGTCGCCTACGCGGCTGCAACACCCGTTCCGGGCCTCGGGATCACGATGCCGTTCTACGTCGCACCCCTCGCAGGCGCCGTAGCCGGGCTCATCCTCGCCCGCGGGTGCCGCACCGCCCCGGGCCTCGCCTACGCCGGGGGGACGATGGGCACCCTGCTTGGGGCCGACATCTTCAACCTCGCGAACCCCGACGTCCTCTCGGCGCTGACCGCGGACGGGCCGACCGTCCTCTCCATCGGAGGCGCGGGGATCTTCGACGGCATCTTCGTTACCGGCATCCTCGCCGTCCTGCTCGCGGCGTATGCGGGGAGGGGGCTCCGGGAGAAGGGAGGGGTCTGCCCGCAGGAGGAGGGAGGGTGAGGGGCACCGGGGAGACTCGTATACACTTCTTTTCGGAAACCCCCACTCCACCCGCGCCTTCGGCGCTCCTCCCCCGCCCCCTCCCGGGGACTGGGGCAGTCATGGCGATAACCAGTGGAAAGCCGCATCCGGGGAAGCAAGTCAGGGAACCGCCCTTCTTTAGCATATCCCCATGCTTCCGGCACAATACCACCACCCAACGGGCACCACGTGTTCTGTAAACAGTGGAAGAGAGTGGATGAGACGCTTGCGAAAAAGTATGTAGAGGGAACTACGCATCAAACTGCCGGAGCCACATCTCCGCGCAGGCTATCCGCCAGAACTCGGTGGAGTATGCGCTCTTTCCCTCGAGAAACGCCCGGTAGTTCTCGAGCACCCGCTCCGCGTCCCAGTAGGGCCGCTCTGCGAACCCGGGAGCCAGGAAGAGGTCGAGGACACGCGGTGCAAGTTCGCCTTTCATCCAGACCTCCTCGGGGGTGACAAAGCCCATCTTGTCCATCCTGCACCGGACGGCGTCCGGGACCAGCCCCCGGATCGCCTGCCGGAGGACGTACTTCGTGACGCCGCCACGGATCTTCTGGTCGAGCGGGAGCGCCGCGATGTACTCCACCAGACGGTAGTCGAGGAACGGAACCCGAGCCTCGACCGAGAAGGCCATCGAGTTCCTGTCCTCCCAGTGCAGCAGGAGGGGGAGGTTTGACGCCGTGATCTCCTGTTTCAGCACCTCCTCCAACGACCCCGCATACCGGAGAACCTCCGGCGCGTCCCCCCGGAGGAGTCCTCGGCGCTCTGATCGTACCCGGGATTGAGCAGCCGCCCACGAGAAGAAGGACCGGTGGTGGCGGGCGCTCCCGACCCCCTCCCGGAGGGCCGCGAGGACGTTTCCGCGCCGGAGGAGGCCCCGGATATACGGCGCCTGATAGGCGATGTAGCCGCCGAGCTGCTCGTCGGCGCCCTGCCCGTCGAGGACCACCTTCACCTCGCCGCTCGCGAGGCGCATCACGCAGTACTGGGCGTATATCGAGAGGGACGCAAACGGCTCGTCCTGCATGTAGAGTAACCGCTCGATGTCCTCCCAGAGCCCGTCCGTCCCCGGTGTCGTCCGGCGGCTCGCGACGTCCGTCGCCGCGACCACCGTATCGATATACCGGCTCTCGTCGAACCGGGGGTCGTCAAAACAGACCGAGAACGTCTTCTGCCGTTCGCCGACGCTCTCCGGGCTTTCCGCCAGGAGGAGGCCGTTTATCAGGGCGGTGACCGTCGAGGAGTCGATCCCGCCCGAGAGGCAGGTCCCGACAGGGACGTCGCTTCGGAGCCGGAGCCGGACGGCGTCGGTCAGGAGAGCGCGGACGCTTTGTGCTGCGGCCTCGTCGTCGGCCCCGCCCGGGGCGCCGCTCACCGCGAAGTCCCAGTAGCGTTCCGGCTCCCCGACGCCCTCCGCGGAGACGACGACCGTATGGGCCGGCGGGAGCTGGAAGACGCCGTCATACATCGTCTCTCCCGTGTGATCCGCAACCCCCCATGCAAGGAACGTCGAGAGCATCCGGTCGTTCGGCTGTCGGCCGACGTCGGGATGCGCCCGGAGTGCCTTGATCTCTGACGCAAAGAGGAACGATCCATCGATCAGGGTGTAGTAGAACGGCTTGACGCCCAGGCGGTCTCGGGCACAGAAGAGTTCGCGGCGGCGTCCGTCCCAGAGGGCGAACGCCCACATCCCGTTGAACCGGGCGAGACAGTCCCGCCCCCACTCCTCATAGGCGTGCAGGATCACCTCCGTATCGGATGCGGAAGCGAAACGATGGCCGGCGGCAACGAGTTCGTCCCGGATCTCAGGATAGTTGTAGATCTCGCCGTTGAAGACGATCTGAAACGACCCGTCCTCGCTTCCCATCGGCTGGCGGCCCTCGTCGGAGAGGTCGATGATCGCGAGACGGCGATGGGCAAGGCCGATCGGCCCGGAGAAGAACGTTCCTTCGCCGTCGGGACCGCGATGGGCGAGCCTCTCCGCCATCGCCCCGACGAGGGCCGGATCCGCATCCTCCCCGTTCAGGGCAAACTGCCCGGCGATACCGCACATGCTCCGGATACCAGGAGGTTATCTATCAGAACAGGTCTTATCCAGGCCCGTGCCGTTGATGTCGCAGGAGGGGCAGGGAGCCGAACCCGTGCCGTTCACTACCCGGTAGGCGTCCGCGAGGACTGCGGAGTTCGCGAGCATCCCCGCGATCAGGATTACCTCGAGGATCTCAGCCCGGGTCGCGCCCTTCGCCATCGCGGACTGCAGGTGATACTCCACGCAATGGCTGCACTTGAGGGCGGCGCCCACCGCGAGGCTGATCAACTCGATCATCTTCGGTTCGAGCTGGCTGGTCTCGACGACGGCGCCCTTGTAGAGGAGGTGTGAGATGAGGATCTCGGGGCGTTCCGCCATCCGCTCAAAGATCAGAGGGACCCGGCCGTACTCGTTCTCGATCTCCCGGAGGAGGTCCTCCGCGAAGACGTCCGACCCCCGCTCCACAACCTTCGTGAGTACTTTCTCGAAATCCATCGCATCTACACCAGTATTCTTGTCTCCGAGAATGGTTTAATCCGGATCAATATGTAGTTGCGCATCCTCGACGGCGTGACATCGGCGATATCACCGACCGTCACCCCTTCGGCGACCGGAAGCGACCGCACGTCGTCGGCATACGAATCGTAGGGGAGCTTCACCCGGAGCCCCTCCATCTGGGCGGTCACCGGCGTCGGGTGCGTGAGCATGCTGACCTCGTGGATCTGCTCCTCGATGATCGCCATCAGGCGGGGCGGGAAGACGGAGAGCGGGTCTTTTGCGAGAGCGTCCCGCCGGGCGTCCAGGACGCGGGAGACCTCGTCCACCAGTTCATCGAGTTTCCCGAGCTCCTCGGGGCGCTTGAACCGGTGCATGATCCTGCCGATCCCACCCACGTATCCCTCGACGGGCGGGTCGATCACCCGCATCAGGGCCTCGCGGTCGGGCGCGCCGGTCACCACGATCGGCACATCGATCTCCCGGCGGATCGCCGGGAACTTCTTCCGGATGCACTCCTCGAAGTTGCCGAGCGCGTAGACGGCGAGATCGTGCTCGTTGATGACGTCCCGCTCCTCGTCGTTCAAGTTTGCAATCCGTTTCCCGAACCCTCTCGCGAGCCCGACCATGTTGGTCTTCGCGCCCGACCGCCTGAGATACTCGGCGATATCGCAGGAGATGTGGGGGAGGTGATGGATCTCAAGGCTCGGGCTCACGACAGCGATCTCCGTCCCGACGAGGGGCGCCTCGACCACCTCGCCGGCGAGTGGTTTTGCGATCCGGCGTATCAACTCGATGTCGTCGCGCGGCACGAACGACTGGAGCACGACGTCCTGGGCCATGACATGCTTCTGGACGATGTAACCCCCGAGGTCGTCGATCAGGTCCATGATCTCGTCGTGCCGGTAGACGCCTCCCTTGTAGGTCACCGGCACCAGTGTCGTCATAGCGTCACCCCCATCTTCTCAAAGAGCGGCACGACCGTCGTCTCCACGATATCGGTCGGCAGGGTATCCTCGCTCGCCACATAGTAAAACTTTCCTTCCCGGATGTACTGGCGGCGGACCTTGAACCCCTCGGGAGCGATGTACTGGAGCGCGTAGATGACGTCCTTGTACAGGGTCTCGCTCGGGTCGGCCACCACCAGCCGGTCGAGGTTCTCGTCCCCGGCCATCCCCGCCGGAAGGACGATGGTGAACCGGTCGGGCTGGTCGACGTGCTCCTTGCCGTAGATCACCCAGAGTTTCTGGAGGAGCGGCGCGAGATAGGTCTCGTCGCTGATATCGAGGACGACCTCTTTCTCGCCGCGGTTGACGTTGGCAAAGTCGGCAACCCGGATCTCACGCGGCATATGGCGGAGCAGCCCCGCCGCGACGAAGATCGGCACCTTCGGGTCGACGTAGATATGCAGCCGGTCGATCACCTTGATGAGGTCCAGGTCCTGGAGGACGTCGCCTGCGACCCGCTCGTAAGCGACCCTTCCGACCTCGTCCGGCGACTCGACCACGAAGTAGTTCAACGGGGGCATCTACTCTCCTTTGATGAATCCCGACGCGAGCAGGGCGGCTCCGACCGCGCCGATGTACTGCGAGTTGGGCGGGACGACGACCTCGGTCTGCAGGAGCTGGCCCATCGCGTAGACCAGCCCCTCGATCAGCGAGGTGCCGCCGACCATGATCACCGGCTCTTTGATGTCGACTTCCTGCAGCTGCTGCTCGAAGACCTGTTCCGCGACGCTGTGGCAGGCCGCGGCAGCCACGTCCTCGGGCGAACTCCCTGCCGCGAGGGCGTTCACCAGGCTCTGCGTCCCGAAGACGATGCAGTAACTGTTCATCGGGACGTTCTTGCCCATGCCCTTCATCGCAAGGGGGCCAAGCTCGGTGATATCGATACCGAGCCGTTTTGCGGTCATCTCCAGGAACCTCCCGCTTGCGCCGGCGCAGATCCCGCCCATCGTGAAGGTGCCCGGGATGCCGTCGATGACGCTGATCGCCTTGTTGTCCATCCCGCCGATGTCGATGACGGTCGAGGCGCCCCGCTGGTGACCGGCGAGGTAGACGGCACCCTTCGAGTTCACCGTCAGTTCCTCCTGGATGAGTTCCGCACCGAGATGCTTCCCGATCAGGAACCGGCCGTATCCGGTGGTGCCGATGGCCTGGATATCCTCGCGGGTAAGGCCCGCCATCTCAAGCGCGTCCGAGACCGCGCTCTCGGCGCTCTTGAGCACCTCGGTCGTCGGGTGCCACCCGGTGCCGACGATCTCGTTGTCCTTCATCACGACGGCCTTCGTCGTGCTCGACCCGGAATCGACGCCCATCGTGATCCCGGTCTGCTCCTCGCGGGCAAGAAGCGCTCTCCGGCGGGCGATGGTGGTCAGGGCCTCCATCCTGGTGAGGAGGGTCCCCGCGGTCGTCCGCTCGGTGAAGGAGTAACTCACCACCGAGAGTTTCGAGTTCTCGGGGATGTACCGCCGGAGTTCGTTTCTGACGATCGCCGCCTCGGCGCACCGGAAGCAGGTGCCGATGAAGACCCCGTCCGCCTCCACCTTCCCCTCCACGAGGGCCATCGCCCGGGCGATCATCAGTTTCAGATCGGCGCTCTTGACGTCCAGCCCGAACTTCTTGACCGCACGCTCCACATCGCCTAGAGCGATATCGGGGAAGAAGACCTCCGCACCCACCGACTCGGCGGCGTCATAGATCTCCTTCTGGACGCCGCTATACTCCGCCCCGCAGGTGAGCTGGGCGATCCGTACTTTCTTCACGCTTCACCTCCGTCCTCGAGACCTGCAAGAAATTTCTTGACAGCGGCGACGAACCGGATGCCCTCGTCTTCATCTCTCGGATACTCCAGTTCCAGGATCGGGATCCCGCTCTGGCGGAGAGTGAAGAGGATCAACTCATCGGTTCTGGCGCATCCCATGCACCCGAACGCAAAGTCCGCCTCGGTGACGATGATCGCGGCCTCGGCCTCCTCGATGAGGGGGCCGTAGATCGCCATCCGTCCCCGAACGCCGGACGGCACCTCGACGGCCGCGTACTTCAGGCCGCGCTTGGGTTCTTCGGGAGTGATCTGCAGGGGCGGGGAGTCTACCCCGGCGGTCTGTATCCTCTCCCGGATACCGAGGGCTGCACCGAGCGGCTTATGGCCGAACCGGGCCACCAGGTCGGAGAGGATGAGGCTCGTTGCAGGGTAGATAAACACCTTTGCCATTGTATTCAGGACTCCTCTGAATCTATCAGTTCTTGTAGTCGCTTGATATCGAGTTTTGGTTTCGTCTCGGGCGGTGCCGGTTCCGCCTCGTCTCCTTCACGCCGCCCGAGTTCCTCGAGCCCGCGGGTGATGTAGCGCAGGAGGCGGAACTCTCGTTCGTGGCCGAGATAGCCCGGCCTCGCCCCGCCGAGGTTCGCCCGGCAGCGTCTCGGGTCCCCGGGAGGGAACCCCCGGTCCTTGACGAAGATATGGGTCGGGTCGAACGAGCGGATCTCCTCGAGGAGGCGGTCGACGGACTCCGGTTCGCCCGTCACCTGAAGACCGAAACACGTCTCCTTGATGAGGACGCCTTCTGAGGCCTCGTAGGCCCTGAGCGCGAGTTCGCCGGGCGTCATCGTCGGGGACTCGACGAAGACGTACTTGGTCACCGTGCCCACGTAATCCGGGGTATATTCGGCCATCACTTCACCTCCTTCACGTATACCGTGGCTCCTTCGCGCATCCCGGCAAGGCTCCCCGCATCGAGCACCTTCCCGATGACGTTCGTGCCGGTGAGCGGCTCAGACGTCGGGCCGAACTCGGCGTTCGCCGTGGTCCGGATGCCGACCATGCCCGCGCCCCGCCGGGAGTCGTTCGTCATCGCGAGGGTGTAGGCCGGCACCTCCCCGGTCGGCGTGTTCTCCGGGATGATCCCGACACCCTTTCCGATCTTCGGCTTGAAGAGGAAGACGTCCTCGAAGACGAAGACGAGCGGCATCTTCCCGACGCTGTGGTGCTTGAGCCCGGTCACCTCACGGAAGATCGTGACCGACCGGGGTGCGGCCGCCTCATCGAGGGTGATGCTGACGACGTTCTCGGCAGGCACCGTCTCGAGCCGGACCTCGCCGCCGGCCAGCACCTCAAGCGTTGTTGCCGGGGTCTGGGCGACCACGATGCGATCGCCTTCGGCCGCGTCGGCGGCGAGGGAGACGCCGCGCCGGGCGGCGACCGCTTTCGCCTCGGCGAGCGAGAGGCCGACGAGATCGAACTGTTCCGGCTCCGCACGGAAAGCGAAGAGAACGCCCTCCCCGGCAAACCTGACGAGTTCGATGCCGTGGATGACCCTCCCGACGACGGTGTGCGCCGGGCTTGCCGAGACGCCCTGGGTGTAGATGTAGACCCCTCCGGGGGATTTCCCGGCGGTCCGGACCGTGACGGTGCCTTCAAGCCTCGGGCCGGAGAGTTCTGCCGGAACCCGGGTTGGGACCAGGTGCGTGTCGGCAACGTAGGTGCTGCTTGAGGAGGCCACCCTGAACCTGCCGCCCTGCACGGAGAGGAGGAAGTGCTCGACGCTCCGGGCGGTGCCGGTATCGATCCCGTCCTCCCCAATACCCTGCACCTCCGCTTCCACGTAGGAGACGAGCTGCATCCCGTCTTCGAGCGGGAAGTTCGCGTCGCGGGTGACGATGACGTTTGAACGGTCGACACGCCGGAATACCCGCTCGACACCGGTGATCCGGTCGCCATCGGCGAGCCGGTCGAGCAAACCCCGGCCGGTGACGACCTTGCCGATGACGCCGCCGTCCTCCGGGGCGCCGTAGTCGGCGGTATGCCCCATCCGCGCGAAGATCAGGTAGGACCGGGAGGGATCGTAGCCCCCGCACCCGAGGATCACGTCCCCGCGCTCGTACCGGCCCGGACGGCGTGCCGGGCGGACGTCGGACTCGAACTGCCCGAAGGCTGCGGCGTACCGGTCCTGCCAGTGCAGGCGGAGCCGTTCTGCAACCTCCGGGCGGAGGAGGGAGGAGACCGCCGCGGTCTTCGCCACCTCGACGACCAGATCGCCTGCCGGGGTGGTGAACCTGACCTCCTGCGACTCGGCCTCATCTTCAACGAGCGCCGGGCGGATGACGGCGACGCTGCATTCCTCATCCCGTTCAGGGAGGAGGTCGCCGAGCAGAGAAGCCGCCGGAACCGAGATGCGTTTGCCGTCCAGATGGATCTCCATTACGTGCACCTCAGGCGGCTCCGCCGCCCCCCATCACCGTTCGTTCATCCTCGGTGAGATGGGCAAGCACCTCAGCTGTCGGCCCCAGTTTGATGATCTTGCCTCCCCGCATGAGGGCGACGCGATCGCAGATATCTTTCACGAACTCCATGTCGTGCGAGACCACAATAAACGTCTCGTCCATCTCCTCGCGGGCGTGGAGGATCGAGTGCTTCACGTCGATCTTCGTGATCGGATCCATGGTTCCGGTCGGTTCGTCGAGGACGACGAGCAGAGGCTCCCGGATCAGCACCTGGGCGAGGGCCACCCGGTGCTTCTCGCCCTCGGAGAGCTCCCCGGGATAGCGGTCCAGAATCTCCTTGCTCTTCTCGGGGGTGAACCCGGCCATCCCGAGGGTGATGATAGCCTTCCTCATCGCGAGTTCTTTCGGGAATTCAAGACCGATGGCGTCGGTGAGGTTGTCGAGCACCGTCCTGTGCGGGTAGAGGTCGTACTCCTGGTGGAGGAGCCCGATGTAGCCCTTTGCCCGGCCGCGGTTCTCGATGCCGGGTTTCGTCATGTCGATCCAGTCGTCGCCGATCCGGATGTTCATCTCGCCGCTGGTGGGCTCGAGGATCCCGGATATGATCCGCGAGAGGGTCGTCTTGCCCGCCCCGCTCTTCCCGATGATCCCGAAGATCTCTTTCTCGGCGACCTCGAACGAGACGCTGTTGACCGCCCGGACGACGCCCCGGTCGACCGAGAGGTAGCGCTTGATCACGTCGCGGGCGATCAGGATCTTCTCGCCGACCTCCGCAGTCTGGCGCTCTGCGACGTCGCTGTAGTCCTCCATGAACTGGCTGATGACCTCACCGGGGTCGCCGATCCCCTTTATCTCCCCGTTCTCAAGGAGAATTGCCCGATCGGCCACATCCTCGATGACGTTTGAGAAGTGGGACGTGACGATCATTCCCATATCGTTCTCCCGGGCGCTCTCGATGAGCATCCGGTGGACGAGCGTGGCGGTCTCCGGATCGAGCGTCCCGGTCGGTTCGTCCGCATAGAGGATGAACGGGTTCTTCGCGAGCTGTCGTGCGAGCACTACCCGCTGCTTCTCGCCGCCGGAGAGGTCACGGGCGATATGCATCATCCGGTGGGAGAGCCTGACCTGGTCGATCAGGTCGGCAGCCCTGCTGACGGCCTTCTCGCCCGGGTAGCCGACGTCGTCGAGCGCCCGCAGGATGTTCTCGATCACCCGGTCGTCGCCATAGAGCGCGAACGTCCGCTGGAACATGATGGCGGTTCTTCGCATGATCCGCCGTTTCATCGTCGCGTTCTCTTCCGCCCAGAGATCGACGTCCGCCGGTTCCATCCTGCCAGCGCAGACGGGGCACGGCTTTCCCGCCTCGCTCGGGACATCGACGCGATCGCAGCCGCTGCAGACGGCGACATGATAGATGATGGCACCCTGTGTCGGAGGCTGTTCGACACCTCGCATGAGGTGCATGAGAACGGTCTTGCCGGCGCCGCTCCTGCCGATGATGCCGACGGTCTCTCCCTCCGCCACCTCAAAATTGATATTTTTGAGCACGGCAGTCCCGTTGAACTCCATGCAAAGATTCTTCACAGTAATAAGTGGGGTCATCCTGAGGTCCTCGTTAAACTGATCTTCATCTGGGATCATATTAGGGTTTATATTGTTGCACTTTTCCCGGACGCCGTGGTATCCGCGAGGAGTTCTGCCACGATACCGGGCACCTCGCTGACGTTGTGGATCACCCGATCCACGCTCGAATAAAGGACGGCCGGTTTCCGGTCAGACTGCTGTTCGGTGAGCACCGCGAGATCCGCTCTCCGAAAGGCGTTCAAGTCGTTGATGGCATCTCCCACCATAACAACTTTGTCGTATTGCTCTTTGAGGTCCTCCACGATCCGGGCTTTCATCGAGGGGGTCGCGACACCGTAGACCCGTTCTCTGGGGATGCCGAGGTAATCGCCCATCCGTTCGAGCTTCGCGACGCGGTCGCCGGACGCTATGTATGCGGGGACGCCCATCCGGTGCAGCTCGCTGACGGCCTCTTTCGCGCCCTCGAACGGCCTTCCGCCGGTCGTCACCGTGAACTCGATGCCGGGGATGTCCATGTTCAGGATCACGCCGCTGTTCATGGTGACGATCGACTCTCTCTTGCAGCAGCTCCAGACCTGCCGGATGCATGCCTGCAGATCACCGATACGGGCACGTTCGTCGTTGTAGAGGAGGTCCCCCACCTCTTCGGCGGGGATGACCCGGCGGGAGCAGGCCACCCCGAACCCGACCGACCGGGAGAGGAAGAACTCGGAGAGGCACTGGTCCTCCGGCGCCTCCATGACGTCACGGGAGTGGAGGTGGAGGACGACGAGCACTCGCGCTTCCGACCCGAAGGTGATGGTCGTGGTCTCGACCTCGGTCAGCATCTCGTCGTGGAGGATGTCGCGCGCTACCCGGTACGTCCGCAGAAGTGTGCCCGCACTATCAAAAACAACGGCTACCGACATATTTTCACGTCAATAAATCTATGTAGTCTCTTGTCCTCTCTTCAATGAGGACCTATGTTACTGAGTGAGACGGCGGCAAGCATAAAGAATATGGAGATCCGGGGCGCCGGCAGGATCGCCCGGGCGGCAGTGGAAGCACTGGCCGACTATGCCCGAAATCTCGATGTATCCGACCCCGAGACCTTCAAGCAGGAGATGCAGGAGGCGGCCGATCTCCTCACCGGAACCCGGCCGACCGCCGTCTCGCTCCCGAACGCGGTGCGAAGCGTGATGCGGGCGCTCGACTCGTTCGACTCGGTAGAGGCCGCACGGGAGGCTATCCTTGCCCGGGCAGCGGAGTTCGTCGACCACTCGGAGCACGCAATCGAGCGGATAGCGGCGATCGGGGCACGACACATCTCCGACGGCGACGTCCTCCTGACTCACTGCAACTCGGAGGCGGCGCTCGGGTGCATCCTCGAGGCCCACCGGCAGGGGAAGGATATCGAGGTCTACGCGACGGAGGTCCGGCCCCGGGGTCAGGGGCTCATCACGATCCGGACGTTGAACGATGCCGGTATCCGGACGAACTACATCGTCGATTCGGCGGTTCGCTACTTCATCAACGACGTCGACCTGGTCGTCGTCGGCGCCGACGCGATCGCGGTGAACGGCGCGGTGGTGAACAAGATCGGGACCGCCCAGATCGCGCATGCCGCACACGAGGCCCGGACGAACGTCATCGTCGCGGCCGAGACCTACAAGTTCGCGCCGAGGACGATCCTCGGGGAGCTGATCGAGATCGAGGAGCGGGATACGGCCGAGGTGCTCCCGGCAGAGGTGGCAAAGGAGCTCCCGTTCGTCCGGGTCAGGAACCCGGCCTTCGACGTGACCCCCGCGGAGTACGTCGACCTGATCGTCACCGAGCAGGGGGCGATCCCGCCGGGGCTCGCGTTTACGGTGATAAGGGATTATCTCGGGTGGAAGATCGAGGAGTTGCGGTGAAGGGGCCATCCCCTGGCAACGATCTCCGATACCCTGAACACCTCCGCAGGAAACCACACAACACACCCGACACATCCATGCAAACCTTCATCAGGTAAACCTGAGTATACCTCAGTATGACGAGCACCACCATCAAGATCGACGTAGAACTCAGGGACCGGCTCAACGCCCTGAAAGTCCATCCCCGGGAGTCATACAACGAGGTGATCGAGCGCCTGGCCGAGATGGCAATCGACGAAGAGCCGCTCAGCGAAGAGGCGATCCAGAGAATCGAGGAATCGCTTGAGGATCTCAGGGCCGGAAGAGTCTACACCTTAGAGGAGGTCATGGCGGAGCTGAAGGAGGAATGACCTACCGGGTGGTCATCACAGCAGCGGCCCGTCATGATCTCAGGAGCATTCCACGCCCCGTAGCAGTCAAGATAGGCGAAGAAATTGCATCGCTCGCCGGCGAGACCAACCCGAAAAAGTATCTCAAACGATTGAAGGGAGCGAGCAACCCCCCGTTCCACTCGCTCCGGATCGGGGACTACCGGGTGGTTCTCTCGGTCATAGACGACCTCCTGGTGATCCATGTCATCGCAGTCGGGCATCGGAGCAAGGTGTATCGGAGTTTCTGAGCGAGGGGTCTCTGCGGTGAGTGCTCAGGATGTAACAGGGACCCCTGCCACAGGCGACGGCGAGCCAGTCTTGGTCATCGGTGGTTCGATGGATGTGCTTATCGCGGGTGCTACATCGGTATCCGATATGCGAACGTCTGGAATCACCGAGCCGGAAGAGCTGAATGTCCCGAAGGGCATTACCCGGTACGACCTCGTGACGTTCGACCACATTGCACTGAACAAGCAGGTACGGGGTGTACTCCCCCTCCGCCCTCCGGGAAGTTACTGAAGGAATATGAAATGAACAGAAAAACTGGAATGCGGGCATTCTCCATGCTCCAGGCACTGCTGCTGGTGAGCGTGGGCGTTGTGCCTGTGGTGGCGTTTGACGCAAGTGATGAAGAACAATTTTCCCTTCCCTCTGAAGGGGAAATGCTGTAAATCTCGATGACATAAAATTACCCGTTCTTCAAACTGATGATTCACAAGAGCCGGTGATCATAACCGCTGAACTGAGCCCGGTGGAAGGCTCAGGTGCCTATGGCCCGGGGGTTCATGAGAACCCTTCCGGCTCGATCATCCATCACACAAAGGACGGTCTAACAAGGGTTTACGGTTCAGATGGAAAGCAAATTTTATCTGCGGTCGATTCTATGGCTAAAGAGATAGCCACACCTCGTGGTTTTAGACCCGCGACGTTTGTCTCTCAGGTCCCCTCGGGATCGCACGTGATCCATCGGGACAATACCACGTATGTTTTCCATAGCGGTGATTTAATCCTGACTGTGCTGAGTGATCAGCCAGATGAGTACGGAAGTCTTCAGAGGAACGAGTATATGGATGTAGGTGGTTTCAATGGATGGATCGAATATGCGTACAAGAATATCCCCCAAATAACACAATTCGATGCATACTGGAAAGCCCCAACATGCCCTCCATCCTCCGAATTCGCAGAACCAGTGTTTTTGTTTAATGGAATACGCACACCGGATGAAACCGCAATAGTACAGCCTGTATTAGAATACAATCAGCCGATTACCGGCCAGTATTGGACAGGGTGTTGCTGGGCGCTAAAAGATGGCATGCAGGATGTCTATAGCGGCCGGATCACTGTTAATACAGGGGATACATTGAAAGGGCAACTTCATTGGAGTGATACCTATGACCAATGGTACATCCAGCTTTCTGATATCACTACGGGTGAGTCGGAATACTTATGGTCAGATTACGTCCCTAACACAAATGTACAGGTTGATGTGACTTTGGAGGGATGGAATATCGATGACAACTCGGATGTTCCAGGAGATATGAAGTTTTATAACATGGCATATAAAAACAATGGAAACCCGATATCTGTAACTCTTTATCGGTATATTTCATCGAGTGCACCCTTAACTGGACTAAATGTCGAATTCGTCTCCAACCCGACAGAAGTGATATTGCACACTGCGAATTAAGGGCTGACGCAAAAGGGGAGATACTAATGAAATTCAGTCAAAAAGGAGTCCTTTTTGCCGGGATGACGTTCTTCGCCCTCCTGTTGGTACTCGTTTCGGCGGGGTGCTCTCAAAGTGAAGCGGGAGAGGATGCGGGGAGCACACCCTCTCCCGGTGTTACTTCGTCAGCCCTTCCCTCACAACGTCCCGATGATGCGGGAAACTCCTCAGATCTCGATGAGATTGTGGCACGGTACCGGGCGGCCCATCCGCCCGATAACAGCAGCACAGCCTCTGCCCCTGGACCTTGCGAGGAATATGCGAAGACCGGAGAGTTCGTCGAGGTTGTCGGTGGACTCCTCGACCTCGTCAGGGAGGACCCCGCCGCCAGCCGGCTCCTCTCGGATGGAGGCGAGATCGCGGGCGTCGTTGTCGCCTGCCCGCCGACCGCAGCGACCAAACCCGTGGGTCCAGGGTGCTACCCCGCTGTCCGCATCAGATACGGGGAGATGACGATCGACTTCCTTGTCAACATCGACTGCATGTGCATCGAGAAGAAGTCAGTCGAGGTTCCGTCCGGATATCTCTCGCGTACGGCCGACAATATTACCTACATAATCCATAACAACGATGTGGTGCTTGCTCTCTGAGGGCAGGCCCGGCCCCGGCATCAATGTATCGGAGATCCCCGTAGCCACTCCAGAGTTGATTCGAACAAATGGCTCGTACATCGCCGGGATTGCACTCGGCGACGGGCGGACCCAGGCTCTCATTCAGCATGGTGGCAAACCCGAATCGATTGCCGTGCTCTTCCATTCTTGCCCGCGAAGCGACCCTTACTGCAACCGGAACCCGAGCCTCGTTGTCCGCTACGAGGAGATCCGGTTTGCCGTCACCGTCGACGAGGCCACCGGAACAGTGCTCGGCGGCTCTGCGCTCGTGCCGAGCACTCCGGATCCGAACAAACCCTTCCCGATATATTATAAGACCCACGGCTCCTCGACCGGGATCGATACAGTCTACCTGGGGGACGCCCCGATCATGGCCTACAACGAGACATCGCTCCTGTACCTGAACGAGTCATATGGCAACTCTACCGAGACGGCAACGGATCCCGCTCCGGCAGAGAACCTCTCCGACCTCATCATGTGATAGCAGGCTGTGCCGGAACCAGGCTAACACCCTTGAGGAGAGCAGATGGACGTAACTGCAATCGTTCTTGAAAGAGAACAATCACTCCATTGCACCAGAGTTGTAGGCCAACTAAGACGATGCCTCACCGCAGTTTTGATCGTCGTCGGCGCCGACGCTATCGCAGTGGACGGCGCGGTGGTGAACAAGATCGGGACGGCCCAGATTGCTCACGCCGCACACGAGGCCCGGACGAACGTCATCGTCGCGGCCGAGACCTACAAGTTCGCGCCGAGGACGATCCTCGGGGAGCTGATCGAGATCGAGGAGCGGGACACTGCCGAGGTGCTCCCGGCAGAGGTGGCAAAGGAGCTCCCCTTTGTGCGGGTCAGGAACCCGGCCTTCGACGTGACGCCAGCGGAGTACGTCGACCTGATCGTCACCGAGCAGGGGTCGGGAACATCTGCCGGGGAATTCCAGCCATCCCAACCGCCATTCGTCGAAGACCTCAAAGTCGGCCTGAACAGGCGGGAACCCGTCACCATCACGTTCGGAGCACTGCCCTTCTCGAAAAGCGGAAGCAGAACATCACTCGCAGACTTCACCGCCGCCACGGCCGATCAGATATGTGAACGTCACCTCTATCCCAACGGATCGCTCATCGGCTTCGGCTACGACATCGACGGGTATCTCCAGGTGAGCATCTGGAACGGCCCGCCTCCGCCAGAGAACGTCTCCTCGGTAGAGGCGGTGTATGCTCTGCTTGACGGGTGGGCAGAAGAGATGGGAACCAAGAATATCCCGGTGAAGTTCACGGTATTCCAGTCCCCGCCCGAACTGGTCATCGGCCCCCAAAAGGATCTCCCGGGGTGGATGCGCCTGTGCTGTGTGGCGTAAGGGGGGCGTAACCCCCCACCGATACCCCTACGGTTTATCACCCGCCGCTCCCATATCTACAGGAGAGGCTACTATCCATGGAGATCGCGTTCACCAAACTGCACGGAAACGGCAACGACTTCGTCCTGGTCGACGAGCTCAAACAGGAGATCATCCCCGAGGATATGAAAGGAGGGTTTGCGGCGCTCTTCTGCGACCGCAGGTTCGGCATCGGCGCCGACGGCATCCTCTTCCTCCAGGCGTCGGATAGCGCCGACGTCCGGATGCGGCTCTTCCAGCCGGACGAGAGCGAGGCCGCGATGTGCGGGAACGGCATCCGGTGCCTGGCGAAGTACGCCTACGACGCCGGATACGTCAAAGAGTCCTGCTCGGTCGAGACCGGGGCCGGGATCGTTCAGGTCTCGGCAGGCTACATGGACGATGTATTCACCGCGACGATCACGATGCCGATGCCCGCGTTCGAACGGAGCGCCATCCCGGCCGTCGGAGACGGCGAATACAAAGAGGAGATCCGCAACTTCACCGTCTACGCCGCAAACACCGGGGTTCCCCACGCGGTCGTCTTTGTAAAAGAGATCGGCGCCGTCGATATTGCGGTCGCCGGCCCGGCGATCCGGAACCACCCCTCCTTCCTTGAGGGCGCGAACGTCAACTTCGTCGAAGAGGCCGGCGGCGACACCATCCGGATCCGGACGTTCGAGCGCGGCGTCGAGGGAGAGACCGAGAGCTGCGGGACCGGCGCGACGGCGTCCGCCGCGGTCGCCCGGCATCTCGGCAAAGTCGGCGAGACGGTGCGGGTCGAGACGAGAGGCGGCCCACTCGTGATACGGTTCGGGGAGACCGTCACGATGGAAGGCCCCGCCGAGACGGTCTTTTCCGGCGTTATACCGTTCTAATCCCGTCTTCGGTCAGCACAAAATCGAACATAAGCCCTTCGGGCCGGGACCGGTGCTTCCGGAGTATCGCCCGCCGCACCCCATCCTTCTTTTCAAGCCGTATGATGGCCTTCGAGAGGTGTTCGAGCCCCGTCCCCCCGAGCCCCTCCGCACGGTCGCGCTCGATGTCCATGTAGATCTGGTTCGTGATCAGGACGGGGATATCATACTTCTTCGCGAGGCCGAGGAGTCTTATCATGTGGTGCGAGAGTTTCCGTATCGCCTCCCGCCCGAGATCGAGTTCCGTCCGGTAGAGGGCGGTGGCTGAGTCCATCACCAGCAACCCCACCGGAGCGTGGCCGTCCTTCCTGAGGAGCCCTTCGGTATCGGCGATCATCGTTCCCTGCTGGGCAAAATCGAGCGGCTCGAAGAGGTAGAGCCGGTCGGCAAGCGTCCCGGCGCTCTCCCCGGCCACCTGGCTGAATCGCTCGACCGAGAACCCTTCGGTGTCGATGTAGACGACCGAGTTCCCCGCCTGGAGGGAGGCCACCGCCGCCATCAGGCAGAGGGTGCTCTTCCCGCTCGCGGGCTCGCCGTAGATCTGGGTTATCGCCCGTCGCTCGAGCCCGCCGCCGAGCAGGTCGTCGAGTGCCGGGGTCCCCGTGCTGACCCGGTCGGTCTTCATGGGAGCAGACCCCGCCCGGAGAAGAGGCTGCGTGCGGCCGCCTCGACCGTCCCGGCGACCTCCCGGAACGGGAGTCCGGTCTCCCGTGCGCACGCCGCCGCCTGTTCGTACTCCGCCTTGAACGAGACGATCTTCCCGCCTGACCAGCCGCACTTGACGTCGATCGTGCGCTCCCTTCCCTGGATGGTCGCTGTGACCGGCTCGATCGTCCGCTCTGCAACGGAGCGGTGAACCATCGGGATGCACCGTATCCCGAGCGTCCCGAGTTCGACGGCCATCACCCCGATGAGGTGGTCGGTCGCGTCGGGGCGGCAGATCACCCGGACGAGGTGGCCGCTCCGCCCCTTCTTCATCACGACGGGGGTGGCGCTCGCGTCCCGTGCCCCCTCCTCCATCAGGCGGGCGATCGTATAGGCGAGGGCCTCCCCGGTGACGTCGTCGACGTTCGTCTCCAGGATGTCGATCCGGTCGTCGGTGGTGGGCTCCTCCGTCGCAAGGAGCATCGAACGGAGGACGTTCGGCCTTCCCGGGGGGTTCCTGCTCCCTGCCCCGTAGCCGACGGCCCTGATTCCCGCGGGGCCGAGGGCTTCGGGCCGGACGGTCGAGAACTCGGCGAGGAGGGCGGCCCCTGTCGGGGTGCAGAGTTCCCGCTCTTCGTCCCCGGGGACGGTCACAAGATCCGATCCGGCGAGGATCGCGACGGTCGCCGGGGCGGGGATCGGGAAGGTTCCGTGCGCACCGACCATACACCCACTCCCGAGGGCGACCGGGCGGACGGCGACCCCATCGACGCCGAGGGAATGAAGGGCGGTGCAGGCTCCCACCACATCGGCGATGGCGTCGTCCGCACCCACCTCGTGGAAGTGCGCTCCGGGCCCGTGGATACTCTCCTCGGCCCGGTGTATCCGGAGAAAGACCCGCCGTGCCGTCTCCCGGGCAGGGGCGGGAGCGTCGCTCTCGGCTACCCGGTCGAGCACCTCCTCGAGGGTGCGGTGGTGTACCGGGGCATGCGCTTCTACCCGGACGGCCCTGATGCCGGAGCGGTCTACCCGTTCTATCGTCGGTTCCTCGACGACGGAGCGCATGGCTGCCCGGACGAGCCCTTCATCGGCCCCCAGATCGAGGAGGGTTCCGATTATCATGTCGCCTGCGGCCCCGTTGAACGGGTCGAATAGAAGTACGTTCATGCGTCTCCAGTACTTATAAATCCCCGAAATATAAGAACTAGAGGTAATGCCCGAGATATACTTGAAGGTAGATAGCGCTTATCCTGAGGATCAGGGGGCAGGCAAGGCCCGGCTTGACCCTGATACCATGTTGCAGCTCCGGCTCAACCCCGGAGACCTGGTGGCTATCGAAGGGAAGCGTCGCACCGTAGCCAAGGTCTGGCGCGCCATGGTGAACGATTGGCACCAGGGCAAAGTCAGGATCGATAATTTTACCCGGCTCAATACCGGTGCGAGCATCGGCGACCGGGTCAAGATAAAGACGCTCGACGAGGAGGCCGAGGCGAAACGAGTTGTGCTTGCGCCCCCCGAAGACCTCCCCAAACAACTCCCCATCAACTACGGCAGCGTCGTCAACAAACTGATCGACTTTCCGATCGTGAAGAACGACTCCGTGCCGATCCAGGCGGGGCTCCCGTTCATGCAGCCCCAGCTCGTCGCGTTCAAGGCCGTGGTGGTCGAGCCGGAGAACGCCGTGATCATCACCAAGAACACGAAGATCGAGTTCTCCGAGAAGCCTGCAGCCGGGTTCGAGGGGGTCAAGAGGATCAGCTACGAGGATATCGGCGGCCTGAAGGGTGAGCTGCAGCGGGTCCGCGAGACGATCGAGCTCCCCATGCGGCACCCGGAGATCTTTAGAAAACTCGGCATCGAGCCGCCGAAGGGGGTCCTCCTCTACGGCCCTCCGGGGACGGGGAAGACCCTGATCGCGAAAGCGGTCGCGAGCGAGAGCGGCGCCCACTTCATATCGATCGCGGGGCCGGAGGTGATCTCGAAGTACTACGGCGAGAGCGAGCAACGGCTCCGTGAGGTCTTCGAGGACGCCCGGCAGCATGCGCCGGCCATCATCTTCATCGACGAGCTCGACTCGATCGCCCCCCGGCGCGAAGAGGTGACCGGGGAGGTCGAGCGGCGCGTGGTGGCCCAGCTCCTGACGATGATGGACGGGCTTGAGGAACGGGGGCAGGTCGTGGTGATCGGGGCCACGAACCGGCTCGACGCCATCGACCCTGCGCTGCGCCGTCCCGGGCGGTTCGACCGGGAGATCGAGATAGGAGTCCCCTCAGAGGACGACCGGACCCAGGTGCTCCACATCCACACCCGCGGTATGCCGCTTGCGGACGATGTGACGATCTCCTCCATTGCCCAGCAGACCCACGGGTTTGTCGGGGCGGACCTCGCCGCCCTCGCCCGTGAAGCGGCGATCAAGGCGTTGCGGCGCTACCTGCCCGAGATCGACCTGGAGGCCGAGGAGATCCCGCCAGAGACCCTCGAGAAGATGGAAGTGCAGGGCAGGGACTTCCGCGACGCTCTCCGCGACGTGGGCCCGAGCGCCATGCGCGAGGTTCTCCTCGAGGTGCCCCACACCACCTGGGGGGATGTCGGCGGCCTTGAAGAGGCGAAGCAGGATATCCGCGAGGCGGTGGAGTACCCGCTCACCGAGCGCGAGCGGTTCGAGAACCTCGGTATCGAGCCGCCGAAGGGCGTTCTCCTCTACGGGCCGCCGGGGACGGGAAAGACCCTGATCGCGAAGGCGGTCGCGAGCGAGAGCGGGGCGAACTTCGTCCCGGTCAAAGGCCCCCAGCTCCTCTCGAAGTGGGTCGGCGAGAGCGAGCGGGCTGTCCGCGAGATCTTCAAGAAGGCCCGGCAGGTGGCCCCGTCGATCATCTTCTTCGACGAACTGGACGCCCTCGCCCCCGCCCGGGGCGGCGGGAGCGAGTCGCACGTGGTCGAGAGCGTGCTAAACCAGATCCTGACCGAGATCGACGGCCTCGAGGAACTCCGGGGCGTGGTGGTGATGGGCGCGACCAACCGACCGGACATGGTCGACCCGGCGCTGCTCCGGCCCGGGCGGTTCGACCGGCTCGTCTACATCGGCGAACCCGGGCGGGACGACCGGGAGAGGATCCTCGCGATCCACACCCGTTACATGCCGCTCGAGGGCTCGACGATGGAAGACCTCGTGGCGATGACAGAAGGGTTCACGGAGAATGATCTTGAGGACCTGGTTCTCGCCGTGGGTGCGAACCGTCAGGTGAGCGTCGAGGACGTGAAAGAGCACCGCGCCGCGATTGCGCCGAATGAGGATGAGGGGCTCGCGAGCCATGTCCGGCGGAAGAAACTCGTCGAACTCTTCGCGCAACAGAAGGTGACCCTCGACGACCCGGCGAGAGACCAGCTCCTCAAGAAGGTATCGACCGATACCGAGGGGTTCGTCGGCTCGGACCTCGAGGCGCTCGGCCGGGAGGCGGCCATGCTCGCCATGCGGGAGAGCGCTGCCCTCGTGAACCCGTCGCACTTCGAGCGGGCACGGGATAAGGTGCATGCGACGATGAACGAGCGGCTGCGTCAATACTACGGGAAGGTGCAGCAGCACTTCAAGGGCGGACTGCCGAAAGATATCCAGCCGCCGGAATACCAGTGAGCGGATCTTCCGGGGGGAGGCCCCCGGAGAACTCTTTTTTACAATAGTCCGTCCCCGTCCGGGAAAATCCTCGTCTCTTTGGCCCGGGGTAATCTCTCCTAGCCCTCACCGCCTTCCGAGCCAGACCGCGAGGATCGCAATCGCCCCGAGCACGACCACCCACCCGGCCGCCGCCTGTGTCGGCACCGCCGAAGGCTCCGCGGTCGTGCTCTCCGCCTGCGCCTCTATCCACTCGACCGCATACGAGAGCTGGACGTCCTCCCCGGCCATCGCCCGGGCCAGGGTATCCCGGTCGAGCGGCACCCGCACCGTCGGGGCGACTCCGCCGACCATCGATACGTTGCTGTCGACCTGGATCTTCCCGTTCTCGTCGAGCGACGCGCCCGCCGGGAAGGCCGTCATGACACCGGGGGGGAGCGTCGGCCCGAGAGACTCCATCCCGAACGCCCCGTTCGTCCCGTACCACGAGACGATCGCGCCCGTCCCGGATTCGGCAAAGACCTTCGGGAGACCCTCGCCCGAACTGATGGTGTAGGGGCTGACCAGGAGGGCGACCGGCCCCTCGTAGCGGTCGGGCCGGGGTTGTGTCCACGACTCCCAGAGGACCGCCTGCTCCCCGGTCCCGGGGTCGTAGGTGGTGCCGTACTCGTAGAAGACCGGCCGGTCCACGAACCACCCACCGTAGGCGGCGGCCAGGTTGTCGTCCCCGCCCCGGTTGAACCGGAGATCGACGACGATGCCGGGCGCACCGTCCGCGATCGCAGTCTCCACCGCCGCCTTGAAGGGCTGGTAGACGTCATAGGACTCTTCATAGACCGCGATGTAGGCGATCCCTCCGGGGAGGGTCCGGGTAGTCACGGTTTCGTTCGTGAGCATCGCCCTGAGTTCCGCCGACGACCCGGCCGTCCCGTCGTTCACCTCGCGGCCGAGGAAGATGCTCGTCCGGGCGAGGGTCTCGTAGCCGTCGTCCGTTGCGGTCAGGTTGACCGTGCGGGGGATGGAATCCTCCGGACCGGCGATCCCGATCTCGGCCGGGGTGCCGACCGGCGCCCGGGTCAGGAACCGCAGTTTGTGGAGGAGGATGCCTTCCGCGGTCGAGGGCTTGATCGACGTCCAGATGATCCCTGTCGCATCGATCGCCTCCCCGACCGGTTGGCCGTTCCAGGAGACCACCTCGTCGCCGAACCGGACCCCCGCCCGTTCCGCATCGCTTCCGGCCGCGACGTAGGTCACGATGACGTTGCCGGAATCGATCTTCCCGACGGCAAAACCGTAACCTCCGCCGATATCAGCGTACTTCGCCCCGAAATCATCAGGAGCGACGACCATGACGTGCCCGTCCGGGATGGCGTAGGCGAACTCGCGGAGCGTGCGGTAGTATGCGGCGCTGTCCCCGTTCCTCTCGGCATCCGCGATCTTCGGCGCGTGGGTCGCGTACAGCGAATCCCAGTCGACGCCGCGCCACTCCGTGAAGGCATAGCGCTCCTCCATGTAGGCGCAGGTCTCGCGGAAGGCAGCGCTCCAGGAGATGTTGCCGAGATCAGGGGCCTCCGTCAGGTTCGCCATGATGGGTGCATATGATGCCATCAGTTCCTCGTTGTAGGCTGTCTCGTTGTTGTGCTCGAACGGGACGGAGGCGTCCGTCCATACCATCCCGCACGAGTCGGTGTAGAGGCCGGCGGATGCCGGAGAGACGAGAGTGAGGAGCAGGGTGAACAGGATCGATCCGGCCCTCGCGGTCTGTGAACGCTTTGATTGCACGACTATCTACCTTTAACATCCATCTTTTTGCCGGGGATTTGGGGTTTGCGTTTTCTTCCGGCATATCCGGGCCGGCGGGCCGCCGGAGATCACTCCGGCGGATACGCAATCAGCCCTTCCTTGATGCCCCGGACGAACCCTGCCTTCTCGTAGAGCCGGAAGACGTTTTGTTCGCGACGGCCGGACAGAAGCATCACCTTGTAGCAGTTCTCGTTCCACGCGCACTCGAGCACGGCGGTAAGGAGGGCGGTGCCGAATCCCCGGTTCCGGAACTCGCGACGGGTCACGACGTTCTCGATGAGCCCGTAGGGCCGTGCGCCCCGGGTGAGGTTTGCGAGGGTATGCAGGACGCACGTCGAGACCGGCGTCCCTCCGCACTCGAGAAGGAAGAGATGGGTTCGCGGGTCGGCGAGGATCTCCTGCCAGGCTGTCCGGAGCTCATGGCCGTCGGCCTTCTCGTCGGCGTCGTGCAGGTGCGTATAGAGATGGAGGACTTTGTCCAGGTCGCTCTCGACGGCCTCCCGGACGAGCAGCGTGTCGCTCTGCATATGTATCAGTCTGCCTCTTCGGGAATCTGCTTTTGGCTCTGGAGCGGAGATCACCCATGGTGTGGCTCTCGAGGGGCAACCTATTTACAGCGTTATGCACAATAATATACATCAAAGCGCAACCCTGCAACACGGAGTCCACCCATGCCAAACTGTACCACCTTCCTCGATGCCAACGCCTGTAACCCCGAAAAGATCGCTCTCGTCGTCCCCTCGACCGGAGAGTCCTACACCCGCGCCGAACTCCGGGACCGGGTCTGCCGGGTCGGGCGCGGCCTCCTGGACCTCGGGATCGAACGCGGGGAGCGGGTCTGCATCTACCTCGACAGTTCAGTGGAATACCTCGTCAGTTACCTTGCTCTCTGGCGCATCGGCGCCGTCGCCGTCCCGACGAACCGGGTCTATAGGGAGACCGAGGTCCTTTACGCTGCCCGTGACGCAGGGGCCGTCACCATCATCACCGACACGGAGGGTGCCGCCCTCGTCGACCGCATCCGTGACCGGGCACCGGCGCTCCGGCACGTCATCGCCGTCGGGGGGGAGGCCGACGGCGCCACCTCCTGGACAGATCTCCTCCGGGCCCCGGCGGATCTCCGTGCCGTCCACTGCCGGTTCGACGACCTCTGCCAGATCCAGTACACCTCCGGCACCACCGGCAAACCGAAGGGCGCCATGCTCACTCACGGGAACTGGATCGCCGCGATGGACGCCGAGCGGGACGTCCTCCGGATCACCGACGAGGACGTCTACCTCGGGATCTACCCGATGGGGCACGTCGGCATCAGCTGGGGGATCGCCACCCTCCGGGCCGGCGGAACCTACGTCGTCATGGAGCGGTTCGAGCTCGACCGCTACCTCGACCTCGCACGCGAGTACCGGGCCACGATCGTCGCCGGGATGCCGCCGGTGATCCACTCCCTCCTCCAGACCCCGCCCGGGACCGAGACGGCATTCACCACCACCCGCGTGATGATCAGCGGCGGCGGCCCCCTGACCCCCGGGGTCTGGAAACCCTTCCACGATCGGTTCGGTATTCCCATCGTCAACGCCTACGGCCTCTCCGAGACGGTCGTCGTCGGGACCGGGACTGCCATCCGCCCCGAGCACTACGCGACCGTGGATGAATTCCGGAGTGTCGGCACCCCGGTCGGGTTCTCGGAGGTGAAGATCGTCGATGCGAACGACCCTTACCTGGAACTCGGACCCGGCGAGGACGGCGAGATCGCCCTCCGGGGGCCGGGGGTGGCGCTCGGCTACTGGGAGATGCCTGAAGAGACCGCCGCCGTCTTCCTCCCCGACGGCTGGTTCCTGACCGGCGACGTCGGCCACCTGGACGCCGAAGGAATGCTCTACATCACCGACCGGAAGAAGGATATGATCGTCATGTCGGGCTGGAAGGTCTACCCGACCGAGGTCGAGGACGTCCTCATCCAGCACCCGGGCGTCCGTGACGCGGCGGTCTTCGGATGCACCGACGAGCACCGGGGCGAGGTGCCGGTGGCCGTGGTGGTCACCTCCAAAGACGGTGTTACGCCTGGTGAGATCATCGCCTTCGCCCGCGAACGCCTCGCAGGCTACAAGGTTCCCCGCCGGATCATCTTCGTCAGCGATATCCCCCGGGTGAACGGGTGGAAACTCCTCAGGAAGCGTCTCCGGGAGGATTATTGCACCACCGGCGGTGTGTGAGGCCGTACCCGATGGGTAGTATTAAGAAAAGGGCCGCGAATAGTTAGTCCCGAGAGATATCTGAGGTATAGACGTGGCAGACACCACCAGACGTTCGACAGGAATCGCGGGCCTTGACCTTGCACTCGACGGAGGATTTCCACCGGCAACGCGTGTCATCATCTCCGGTGCTCCTCTGAGCGGCCTAGAACTCCTGGCTCAGCAGTTCTGGCAGGCAGGAGAGGGCACTTACCTGATGCTTGACGCCGTGCCGGCTGAGGATATGACCGACGCACGACGGATGGATGCCGCAACGCTTGCCGGGGCCATGCAGGGAGAGCGGATCATCGTGGACTCCCTCTCTACGTTGGTCATCGCGTGGGGGGTTGACGCAGCCGTCGATTTCGTCCTGCAGGAGACCCGCGAGGTCGTTGATTCGGGAGCAACCATCGTCTACCTCTTCTACACGGGTCTCCACAGCCCCCTCGAGGAAGCGCGGATGATGCGTGCCGCCGACATCTTCATCACCCTCAGGCACCAGGTCCACGGCAACGAGTTCGAGCGGACGCTCGCCATTGAGAAGATCAAAGGTTCAGACGTGCCGCAACGGGTGATCCCCTATCACATCGTCGCACGAGGCCTCGAACTCTCGACGACGAGCCGGGTGGTCTAGACCGGGGCCCGCCATTGCGTGAGACGGTAACGGCTCAGTCCGGGTACCCGGCCCGGACTTCGTCTGCCGCAACAACCATATTCTTCAGTTTCCCGAGTGCCGCCTCACGTGTCTGCATCCGGAGGCCGCAGTCGGGATCAACGAGCATCGCTTCTGGCGAGAAGACGTCGACACCGGCCTCGATCCTTCTTCGAATCGTCTCGACGCTCTCGACGGCGGGGTCGGCCGAGTCCACGCAACCGTAACCGACCATCCGGCCGCGCAGATCCTTTTTGGAGAGTATTTCGAGATTTTCGGGGCAGTTTGCGAACTCAAAGTCGAATACGGCGACGTTCGTCTTGAGGACTTCGTCGATGACCGCCCCGAGGTTTCCGCAGACGTGGAGGCAGACGGGGACCTGGAGCTGCCCGGCGATTGCGCTCACCGCCTCGCGGCCGACGGCAAGGTTCGCCGCGCCCGTGGAGAAGATCGGCTCGTCGATCTGCAGAAGCGTGACCCCGGCGTCCTGGAGGTAGCCCGCCTCGACCGCGAGCACCTGAGCGAGGTCCTGAACCAGATCGTCTTTGTTCCGGTAGAACGTCGTCTCTATCGAGAGCCCGTAGGCGAGCGTGCTCGGGCCGGTGAGGATTCCCTTCACCGCCGGGTGCCGGGAGAGGGCATACCTCGTGTCCGCGAGCGTCATGGGCCGTTGTGCAGGCTGGACCTTCCCGACGACCGACGACCCGCGGATGCCGGCGAGGTGGGAGGTGAAGGCGTGGATCATGTCGCCCCGGACCTGGCCGTCAGAGATGAGATCGATCCCGGCGCCGATCTGGTCGGCGACCGCCATCTCGACCGCCTGCTTCAGCGGGTCCATACGGGCAAAGAGTCCCGAGCCTTTCACCACCGGATAACTCCCGACCACCGTGGTTGGGAGACATTTGTTCATGAATGTCATGGGGTCAGTCTGTGCCGGTCACGCGGGAAGAGCACCGCCTCACGGATATTCTGGAGGTCGAGCATCGTCATCACCAGGCGCTCGATGCCGAGCCCCCACCCGGCATGCGGGGGCATGCCGTAGCAGAACGTCTTCAGGTAGAACTCAAAACTCTCGGGAGAGAGGCCCTTGGCGCGGATCCGCTCCACAAGGAGGTCGTAATCGTGGATACGCTGGGCACCGGAGGAGAGTTCCATCCGGGGGTGCATCATATCGAACGCCTTGCAGAACTCCGGTCTGTCCGGGTAGGGCATCGCGTAGTAGGGCCTGATATCAGTCGGCCAGTCGACGATGAAGTAGTGCTGCCCGACCGTGTCGCCGATCGCCCGCTCGGCCGCCGGGGAGAGGTCGTCGCCGAAGGTGAGTTTCTCCTCGACGGTGCGGTTTGCCACCTCGATCGCCTCCGTATACGGGATCCGGGGGAATGGCTTTGCCGGGGTCTTGAGATCGACCCCGAGTTCTGCGAGGTGTTCGGCACAGTTCTCCCGGACATACTCGTAGATGTGGACGATCAGGTCCTCGAGAAGCACCATGACGTCGTTGTGGTCGGCAAACGAGACCTCGACATCAAGGCTCGTCGCCTCGTTGAGGTGCCGGACGGTGTTGTGCTCCTCGGCACGGAAGATGGGGCCGAGCTCAAAGACGCTCTCGAACCCGGCAGCCATCATCATCTGCTTGTAGAGCTGGGGGCTCTGGTTCAGGAACGCCTCCTTCTCGAAGTAGGCGATCGGGAAGAGTTCCGTGCCGCCCTCGGTCGCGGCGGCGACGATCTTGGGGGTGGTGATGTTGATGCAGCCCCGGGAGGCAAGGAACGCGGTCGCGGACGAGGTCACCGCCGAGCGGATGAAGAAGATGGCCCGGACGCGCGGTTTTCTCGCGTCCAGGAACCGGGAATCGAGCCGGGTATCCATCTCGGCGGGCACCTTCTCGGCGACATCGAGCGGGAGCGGGCTCTTTGCGAGACTGACGATCTCAAGCTCGTCCGGAACGATCTCGCGCCCACCGGGGGCTTTCTCGATCGCTTTTACCCTGCCCAGGACCCTGACCACAGACTCTTTTGAGACGTTCCGGACGGTTTCCAGGATCTCCGCCGGGACCTTCTTCTTCGGAATGGTCACCTGGATGATGCCGGTCCGGTCGCGGATCAGGAAGAACGCGAGTCCTCCGAGGTCGCGAACCTCGTGCACCCAGCCGACGATCTCGGCAGATTCCGTCTCAGCGGTTACGGCCTGTATTGGTAGACGCATGTGAAAAACCTGATACAGTGTGGGCCCCAGGAGGTATTTTGCTTTGCGCTCCCGCTCCCCAGAAGAGGTCGGCGGGGCAGCCGCAGGAGAAGAGAGCGGCCGCCCCGGGGGGTGCAGGTCTTAGAGGAAGACAGCTGCGGCGATGACCGTCGTCCAGCGGCCGTCCATGACCCCTTCCGCCGCCTGGCAGGTATGGGTCGTGTTGATGATCCGGCCGCTCGCCTTGTAGATCTGTTCCCGCTCCTGCCACGCCTTGTCGGGATCGAACTCGATCCCGAGCGTCGTCGCAAGCATGGTCGCTGCAAGGTCCTCGGCGTATTCACCCGAGACCTCCGCCGTCTCGCCGAAGGCGTGGTGCTCGGAGAGGTAGCCGTAGGTGTTGCTCTCCTTCGGCATCGCGTGACCGATGGCCGCGGAGGCGAGCCGGCTCGGCTCGTTGGTCTCGGCGCGGGCCATGACGACATAGACGATGCTGCCCGGGGAGAGTTCCTTCAAGCCTTCCTCAGGCGAGACCAGCTGGCAGTTCGGGGGGAAGATACTCGAGACGTAGACCAGATTGTACTTCTCGATACCCGCCTCCCTGAGGGCCAGTTCAAACGATGCCAGCTTGTCTTTGTGGATCCCCACACCTTTCGTAAAGAAACACTTGGTCGGAACGAACATTAAGGATCTTCTTATCGCTTGTTTTTTTTAATATTTTCGGTTATATCCGTCACAAATTCAAAACGGGGCAAAATTTCGCACCAATTTGGCATTAGGCGAATGGGGTGCTGGAATATATGAAATTACCCGGAAAAACGCGGGTAATTTATTGCCCTCCAGGCGACTGCGGTTACGCTCGATCCCGTCTATCCATTCCTTAAAAATCGGGATTGGAGCATATCCAGCGGCAACCCGGGACCTTCCCGCAGGTCGCCGGGAAGAGGGTGGAGCGCACCCGTCAGGCGAGGTCTCCCCGCGCCTTGATCACCTCAAGCGCCTCGAACGCCTCGCGCCGTACATCCCTGTCGGAGTCCTGGAGGAGGGGCTGCAGCGCTTCGGACGCGCCGGGAACGCCGAGCTCGCCGAGAACGATGACCGATCTGCGCCGGGTCCCGGCATCGCCGGCACCGGTGAGATCTATCAGGGCCGGCGCAGCCGCCTCGCCGACCCGCCAGAGCGCCTCCATCGCCCGGTGCCGTGCGGTTTCGTCGCCGTTCCCGAGGGCCTCGACGAGCGGACCGACGGCCGGCGTACCGATGCCCGCGAGCGCCCCGCCGGCATGCCATCTCACCTCGCGGTCGGGGTCGGCAAGTGCCTCGATGAGCGGTGTGATCGCCTCTTCCGACCGGATATCGCCGAGCACCCGGGTGGCCCACCGGCGGACGTGCGGTCGGTCGTCCCGGAGAGCGGCCGAGAGGGGGCCGGCCGCCGGGAGGCCGATACGGGTGAGAACCGCTGCGCTTCGCCGCCGGAAGTCCTCGTCATCGTCGCCGAGGGCCCCGATGCAGGGGGAGACCGCCGCCTCGCCGAAGGCGGCAAGCGCGTCGGCGGCGAGAGACCTGACCTGCTCGTCCGGGTCGCGAAGGAGAGCGGCAAGCCCCTCGATGCCGCGCCCGTCCCGGGCACGCCTCACCCCGGCGATAGCACACCGCCGAACCCGGGGATCGTCGTCGCCGAGCGCCTCCAGATAGGCGTCTGTGGCCGGGAACCCCGCGAGCGCCTCCAGCGCCCCGTACCGGACGGCCGCATCTTCATGGTGTGCCGCCTCCTTCAGGGCGTCCGCTGCCGGGCTCCCGATCGACCGGAGCGCCAGGGCGGCGTCCTGCCGCATGGCGTCGTCCGCGTGTGAGAACGTCCCGATGAGGTGCGGGATCGCCGCCGGCCCCACCCGGCCGAGGGCGGCCGCCGCCTCCCGCCGGACACACCAGTCCTCGTCCCCGAGCCCTTTCATCAACGGGAGCACCGCGGCATCGCCGATCTCCCCGAGCGCCCGCACCGCTCTCCACCGGGCCACGATATCCTCGCTCTCAAGCGAGAGAGCGAGTCCCGCTACCCGGGCTTCCTCCTCCGCATCGACTGATGCGCTCGTTTCTTCCCCCTTCCTGCGTCCAAGCCGGTTCCACAGTCCCATCGGTATCCTCCGTACGATCGGTCTTCTCCGATGATGGTAAGTGGCAGAGGATGGAGTATAACCCTTCTGATCTCCTCCCGAGGCCCGGGGAACCGCCCATTGCCACGCTCTCCCGCCGCCACCCCGAAAGGAACGCTTATATGGGATGGGGCAGCATCCCGTGCTCCCGGGAGCGGCATCATTTCCCAGGTTGCGGCACCGGATTCCCACGCGCGCCCTGCACCGGGAGGAGCAACCCCATGTCGGTGCCGCAACCGGGAAGGATGACGGGGCCATGAGGTTCTCCGAAGATGAGGTGAGACGAATGTACGCGGATAAGACGGTAAGTTGTGTCGGCATGTGCCAGTCGCCCATGCTCATGATCGAGGAGGGGATGGAAGTGCTCGAGAAAGGGCAGGTTCTGCAGGTGACGGCCGACAGGCCCGACCTTGTCGAATCGGTCAGGTCGTGGGCCGCCGAGAACGGGCATAATATCGAGGAAGAGCATCTCGCAAGCGGCGTGACGACCTTCATCATGCGTAAGGGAACGGCTCCGGTGGCAAAGACGACGTGACCGGCCGAAATGCGGGCTCCTGCGCGGCACGGGCGGTGTAACCCCGGACGAGGGGCGCCGCAGAGAAACAGTTAAACGCCTGCGGGCTATTATACCGCTAGAGGACGGTAGCATCATGGCAGAACAGGTCGGATACAGCCAGAAGGTTATGGAGCACTTCATGAACCCGCACAACGTCGGGGTGATCGAGAACCCGGACGGTTACGGCAAGGTCGGCAACCCTGTCTGCGGGGATATCATGGAGATCTTCATCAAGGTCAAGGACGACGTCATCGAGGATGTCAGGTTCCGGACGTTCGGGTGCGGGTCGGCGATCGCAACGAGCAGCATGGTGACCGATATGGCCAAAGGAAAGACGCTTGAGGAGGCTATGGCGATCACCCGCGACGATGTCGCGACCGAACTCGACGGGCTGCCGCCGAAGAAGATGCACTGCTCGAACCTGGCGGCGGACGCGCTCCACGCGGCGATAGAGGACTACCGGGGGAAACAAAAGAAGGAGTGAAAGGGTCTTTTAGCACCCGTAGACCAGGGTCTGGATGTTCTTCGCGAGGTCGAGGCTCTTGCCCCGGTTGACCATCAGGGTGTCGAGGCGGAGTGCCCCGGGAAGCTCGACCGGGTCGCGGATGTCCTGGATGAAGACGTCCACGAACTCCTCGTAGAGACCGTAGGTTCCGGCGGACGAGGCCTCTTTTCCGAACGCCTGCATCAGGGCCGCCGCCGGGCCGCTGACCGGCGCATCCCCGATGAACGGGCTGACGGCGATGACGTGTTGCCGCCGGAGCGCCTCCCGCACCCCGGCGCACTCGAGAATCGGGGATATGCTCGTGACGGGGTTGCTCGGCCCGACCACGACGGCGTCGCTTCCCTCGATCGCCTCGATCACCTCGTCGGTCGCGACCGGCGGCTCGTCGAACTTGCGGACGACGCCGTCGATCGCGACGTCCCCGCGGTGCTTCACCCAGTACTCCTGGAAGTGCATCTCTCCCCGGGGCGTCCTGACATAGGTCGTCACGGCGGAGTCGGTCATGGGAAGGACGGTCGCCCGGATGCCCAGCCTGTTGCAGAGTGTCCGGGTTATCTCCGTCAGCCGCATGCCGTTCCTGAGCATCTCTCCCCGTGCTGCATGGATCGCCCTGTCCTGGTCGCCGACGGCGATGTACTCGTCGACGCCGAGCCGTGCGAGGAGGTCGTGGGTGATGTAGGTGTCATTGCGGATCCCCCACCACCGGTTGGTGTCGAGGATGCCTGCAAAGAGGTACATGACCGTGTCGATATCGGGCGAGAGGTGGTTGCCGGAGAGCCAGGTGTCCTCGGCCGTGTTGACGACGACCGCGACATCCCGATCGTCCAGCAGTTCCCGCATCCCGCGGAGGAGTTTCGGGGTTCCGGTTCCGCCCGAGAGGAAGGTTATCATTGGATAGTTAGCGTATCAAGTGCATCGATATATGAATTTTCCCAAAATGTGCCGGGGGCGGATGCCCTACTTTCACGAAACTGCGTGGCGTATGACCGCCATGATATCCCAGGCGAGCGATTCCGCCTGCCGCTCGTGCAGAAGGCGTGTCTCCAGGCGGAGCGAGCCCAGGACGTCGTCTCTGTCGTGGATATCCTGGACGAAGACATCGACGATGTCCCCATACAGCCGGGCGACCGCGGGCGCAGTCGGGGGTTCGCCGACGGCGTGCATGAGCGCGGTCTCCTTCGGGTCGGGCGCAATGCTGCCCGAGAACGGCGAGACCGCGACGACGAACTTCTCACGGAGGATGTCCCGCATGCCGGCGCAGTCGAGGATGGGGAGGATGTTCGCCGCCGGGTTCGCGGGGCCGATCACCACGGCGTCGCTCGCCTCGATCGCCGCCCGGACCTCGTCCGTCACTGCCGGGGGCTCGGGCCTGACGAGTTCCCGCACCTCCGTCCCGGGATCGGCGGCCACCCGGTAGGTAAAGAGCGGCAGGCGTTCGGTGCCGGTATCGACGAAGAGGGCGGCATCGCCGTCGGTCACCGGGAGGACGGTCGCCCCGATGTTGAGTGAGCGGCTCTGTGCCTGCACCGCTTCCGTCAGGGTCCATCCCTTCTTGAGGAGCGCCGCCCGGGCGATCTGGACGGCCCGGGCACGGTCGCCGACCGGGAAGGGTTCGCCGCCCGCCACCTTCGGGAGGTAGTTGTGGGTGGCGTAGGTATCCCCCTTGATCCCCCACCACCGGCCGGTATCGAGGATACCTGCAAAGAGGAAGACGGCGGTGTCGATCTCCGGGGCGGCATGGCTCCCCGAGACCCAGCAGTTCCCGGCGGTGGACGCAACCACGGTAATCTCGTGATCGTAGAGGACCTGCCGGGCGCCATGGATGAGCGGGAGGGTCCCGGGCCCGCCCGAGAGGAAGGTGATCATGGGTGAATGTCATTGTATGTGCCGTCTGCCGGGTTAACGGTTTCATTTGTTGCGGTGGGGTAGCGCATCGGCACTCCACACGCGTAGAGGCCGTCACCTCGCTGTTGACGGGCCTTTCTTGATCATCTTGATGGTGTCTCTCAGCTGGTTTCTCGAACTCACATCCATACAATCACCCGGTCTTGACGCCGGCATAATAGCCTTATGCCGGCCCTGCCGTGTTGCACGATCCTCCACGCTCTTCTGCCGCTCATCCCGCAAGACGTTTATTCTTTTCCGATATCGGATCCCTACGCCACCTTTCCGGCCATGCGGGATCCCGGTGCAGTCACGTATATATATCCTCTTCCCCATCACGCCGCGGCGTGGGATCATCGATTGCAACGGCACCTCACCAGAGACCGCCCGCGGGATCGTGATCGCATGCGGCAAGCTCTCCCCTCTCAAGACGGGAGCCTGCAAGGAATAAGGTGAGACCGATGAGAGATGCATTTCCCAGGGCGATGACCGCCGCTATCGTCGTCATCGCCGTAATTTGTGCCACGGGGTTCGTTTCTGCACAGATCATCAGCCCCGTGCAGCCGGATCGAACGCTGGTGATCGCACCACCCACGGATACGCCGACACCGACGCCAACGCCCATCCGACCGCCGGTGGTCGGACCCCTGGATCCGGTTATCCAGCCGCCGATTGCTCCAACGGCCACGCCCATGCAGCCGCCGACACAATCGCCAACGACCCAAACAACCGCCCCGACAGGTACGATCCCGGAACTGCCGACCGTCCCGACGACCACGATGCCCACGCCGATGCAGACGGTCACGTGGGCGCTGCCGCCGTCCGTCACGCCCCTGCAGCCGCCGGGGGTGCAGCCCACCCGGGCTCCGCAGAGCACCACCCCGGGAGGTTCCGGGACGCAGATCTCAAGCAGCCCGGGGGATAACCTCTTCCCGGCGATATCCGGAGATAACATCGTCTGGTACGACAACGATTCAGCCTCGATCCAGCTCTATGAGATTGCATCGGGGAACCTATCGACCATATCCACTGCAGCATCGACTCCTATCGGCCTGCCGCACGAACTGGCCATCGACGGGAAGAACGTCGTCTGGACGGGAGGAGACCCGCAGACCGGGAGAGATATCGTGTTCCTCTACGACATCGCATCAGGCAGGCTGGGACAGGTGACGAACGGCTCGGGACTCCCCGGATACCCGAGTGTCTCGCAGGAGTTCGTCGTCTGGATTGACGGGGACGAACTGGGCGATCTCTACCTCTACGAGATTGCGAGCGGGAACACCACGCAGGTGACGGACGATCCCTACGAGCAGATTCTGCCCGACGCCGGTGGAGACACATTCGTCTGGGCGGATAATGAGACCGAGGGGGGAGACCTCGACATCGCGGTGGCCTCCCGGAATGAGTCGAGGGTGATGCTGCTCGGGGATGCCGGCGACGACAGTTACCCCGATCTCTCGGGTGACGGCAACCGCATCGCCTGGATCAACGCCAACGAGAACCGGACCGCTGTCTACCTCTACGACGCCTCGACCGGGAACCTAACGCAGGTGACCGGTGAATCCGCACAACCCGATGCGGTCGCGGTCGACGGGAACTATCTGGTCTACTCGGACTGGCGGAACGGAAACCTCGACATCTTCCTCTACAACATCAGCACCGGAGTGGAGACGCCGGTCACCGAGGACCCGTATGCCCAGTCTCTCCCGGATATCTCCGATGAGGTGGCCGTCTGGATGGGCAACAACACCGGGCAGTGGGAGATCTATATGTGGGAGGTACCGGGAGCCCCACAACCGTGATCGGGCCGGCCCAACCCTCTTTTTGGGTTCCGGCCGGGCCGGCGCGCCGTGCGAGCAGAACAATCTCACAATCCGCGCGTTCTTGAATACCTTTATCTTCCATCTCCCAAGACTCTTAACAGAACCGATGAAGATCATCAAAGATCCGGTGCACGGCTACGTCGAGGCGGATGCGCTCGCGCTCCGGCTGCTGGACTCGGAGGTCGTCCAGCGGCTCCGCCACGTCACCCAGCTCGGGTTTGCAAACCTCGTCTACCCCGGGGCAAACCACACCCGCTTTGAGCACTCGCTCGGGACGATGCACCTATCGGCCCTCATGTCGCGCCAGCTCGGGCTTGATAGGGATGAGACGAAACTCGTCACCACGGCCGCCCTCCTCCACGACATCGGCCACGGCCCCTTCTCCCACGTCACCGAGCCGGTGATGGAGGAGTTCACGGGGAGGAGCCACCACCAGATCGATCACCTCGTCCGCGAGGGAGCGACCGCCGGGATCCTCGAAGGCGAAGGGCTCGACCCCGCCGAGGTCTGCGCCGTCGTTGCAGGGAAGCACCGCCTCGCGAGCATCATCCACGGGAGCCTGGATGTCGACCGGATGGACTACCTGATGCGGGACGCCCACTACACCGGCGTCCCCTACGGGACGGTCGACGCCCACCGGCTGATCCGGAGCACCATCTTCACCGAGTCGGGCATCGCCCTCTCCGAAGGCGGGATCAACGCCGCCGAGTCGCTCCTCATCGCCCGGACCCTGATGCGCCCGGCGGTCTACTTCCACCATGTGAGCCGGATCGCGACGAGCATGTTCGTCCACGCCCTCCGCGAGGAGGTGCAGAACACCCCGGGCACGGACGCCCGCGAACTGATGCGGATGGACGACGCCGCCTGCATGGAGCGGCTGAAGCACTCTTCCTGCGCGGTCACCCGCGACCTCGCCCGGCGGGTTTATTCCCGGGATCTCTACAAACGGGCGCTCTACATCGGCGAAGACCGGGTGAGCGCCGCATCCCTCCAGCAGAACCTCGGCCCCGCCCGGGAGCGGGAGATCGCCCGCGAGATCGCCGGGGCCGCCGGTGTCACAGAGGACTCTGTCCTCGTCGACATCCCCCGTCTCCCCCGGGCGCTCTCGATGGAGGTCCGGGTCAGGAACAGCCACGCGATGGTCGAGATCGAGGAGGTCTCGCCTCTCATCAATACCTTAAACGACACCCGGCGGCAGCAGTGGCGCCTCGGCGTCTACACCGTACAGGAGCACCGGAACGTGGTCGAGCAGGCGGCGATGGAAGTCCTCCGGGTGAAGCGGGCGACAAAACAGGATAAACTCGTAGTGGTATAGTATATGGAGAGCGCATGACAGAAGAGTTCGTCGTCGGAGTCACCGGGGCAAGCGGGGTCGTTTACGCCCGTCGCCTGCTCGAGGTGCTCTGTGATCAGGCAACGGTGCATGTCGTCATATCCGACACCGCCCGGCAGATAGCCGGGATCGAAGGCGTGGACCTTGAGGGGTTCGATGCCATATATGCCGAGAACAGCGACCTCGCGGCAGATATCGCGAGCGGCTCGTTTCGCTACGACGGGATGGCGATCGTGCCCTGCAGCATGAAGACACTTGCCGCCGTCAGCAACGGCCTCGCCGAGAACCTGATCGGCCGGGCGGCGGACGTCTGCCTCAAGGAGAGGCGCCCCCTCCTCCTCCTGCTGCGGGAGATGCCACTCTCCCGGATCCACTTGAAGAACATGCTTGCCGCCGACGATGCCGGCGCGACCGTGATGGTCGCAAGCCCCCCCTTCTACCAGCGCCCGGAGACCATCGACGACCTCGTCGATATGGTGGTGGCCCGGGTGCTCGATCACATGGGGGTCGAACACAAACTCGGAACCCGATGGAGCGGATACGATGCGTGACTTTATCGAACGGATGCGCCGGCAGGGCGGGGTCGAGGAGATCGAGAGCCCCTGCTCGACCGTCTACGAGGCTCCCCGTATGGCGAGCAGGACTGACAAGATCCTCTTCTTCCACGACCTCGACGGCCGCCGGGGGGTGATGAACCTTCTCTCCGACCGTGGATCGCTTGCAGCGGCGCTCGGTGTCGAAGAGAAGAACCTCGTCGGACACCTGGCTGCGATGACCTACAGCGGCCGCGTGGTGGATGCGGGCCGGCTCGAGGGCGGCATCCCTGCGGACCTCTCACGGCTCCCGATCATGAAGCACTTCCCCGGCGACGCCGGGCGCTACTTCACCTCCGGGATCGTCTTCTCGCGCTACGACGGCGTCGAGAACGCCTCCATCCACCGGATGATGGTCCTCGACGATCACAGGGTCGTCGCCCGCCTGGTGGAGGGGCGGCATACCCATACCCTCCTCAAGACGGCGCTCGCCCGGGGTGAGAGACTCCCGATCGCGGTCACCGTCGGCACGCATCCGCTGGTGACGTTCGCCGCCTGCACCCGCGTCCCGGAGGGGAGAGAATTCGCCTACGCCGCGGAGTTGATGGGCGGCGAACTCGGGGTCAGTGAGTGCGAGAACGGTGTCCGGGTTCCCGACGCCGAGATCGTCCTCGAGGGCTACATCACCGCCGAGAAGGTTGCGGAAGGGCCGTTCGTCGACATCACCGGGACCTACGACCCCGTGCGCCAGCAGCACGTCATCGAGTTTGAGAAGATGTACTGCAAGGACGATCCCATCTACCACGGCATCCTCCCGGC
>JAEWLJ010000025.1 GCA_023393455.1 Methanobacteriota archaeon
CGGTTCTTCAGCTGGATTGAAGCATTTAAGAAGATTACTCCCAGATATGAACGCTATGAGACCTCATTCATGGGACTGATTCACCTGGCATGCAGCGTCATGATTGCGAGAGTATTGGGATGACCTCCTACATTGTTGCAGTGAACTATCTCAATATCCAGTTCTGGTTCCTATACCCTGCATGGGGAAGCCAGCACGCTCCCTCATATTTCTGGCCCTTGTTAATTGTCATGATAGGGTTGATGCATCTGCCAAGTGCGTCAAAAAATGTCGTTTCTGCGGTTCTTGAGCAACTTGGTCAGGCATCCTGGCATATATTCTTAGTTCAAATGGCCTTTTTCTGGGCTTTCGGAGGGGCAGTGAGCTCATTGTTCCTAGGCGAACTCTGTTGGCCGGTAGCGTTGAATATCTCAACAGTTTACCCAATGGTTCCGGGCTTTACACTGTTGACCTGCTTTAATTTAGTGGCATGCCTCTCCTTCGGGTGTATATTTTTTAAGTGTGAGAAAATGATAACACAACGTAATTTCAAAAAAGGAGCCCGTTCATAATCTACAGAGCAGGATTAGATTGTAGTTATTTAAGAATCCAAGCAAAATTGGTTTAAAGAATTAAGTCCCAATCCATCGGGGTGCCTCGTTCAATACGTTGTGCGGCGCATCTACCAAGTATAATGGGTAAATACTTCGGGGGCAGCCCATACCCCGGCCTGATCGAGCGCACATTCTCTTCCGTAAACTCCTCTCCCACCTCAATATCATTCACGGCGAACAGTGATCTCCGAAAGACTCTGCTCGCTATTTCATGCTCGGAGACTTCATAACAGACCCTGCCCAGCGCCTTTTCCGTCTCCCTCACCGCATCCACCATTGCCTTAAACTCATGCGGCTCAAGCGAGAATGCATTGTCCGGCCCGGGGTCCGCACGGGAGAGTGTGAAGTGCTTCTCGATGATGCATGCACCGAGAGCGACCGCTGCTACCGAAGTGGCGATGCCGAGGGTGTGGTCCGATAACCCGACCGGAACCCCGAATGCCCCAGCGAGGTGGGGAATGATCCTCAGGTTCATCTCTTCCGGCGGTGCAGGGTAGGCACTTGTGCACTTCAGGAGCGCAATCTGGTTATTGCCGGCTTCCCGTATGGTATGAACCGCTTCATCGATCTCCGCGAGGGTTGCCATGCCGGTGGAGAGGATGATTGGTTTTCCCTGTTCTGCGATATACCGGATGAGGGGGAGATCAATAATTTCAAAGGAGGCAATCTTATAGGCCGGAACGTCCAGACTTTCGAGAAAATCAACTGCACTCTTATCGAAAGGTGTGGAGAAGCAGATCATTCCCAGTTCCCGCGCTCTCTCCATGATCGGTTCGTGCCACTCCCATGGTGTGTGGGCGAGGTTGTAGAGATCGTACAGGCTCTTCCCTTTCCATGGACTCCGCTCGTCCTTGATGAAGAACACACCCTCGCTGATGTCGAGGGTCATGGTATCCGCGGTGTATGTCTGGAGTTTGAGGGCGTTGGCACCTGCTCTTGCGGCCGCCTCGACGATCTCCAGTGCTTTATCCAGCGACTGATTGTGGTTCCCGGACATCTCTGCAATGATGAAAGGCGATGCGCCGCTACTGATCGTATGATGTGCAATTTTCATTAATGAACCTCCAGTTAGATCACTTTTCGACCCAAAACGAATGCTTCAGCAGCTTCAACACCGACTGTTGCACCACGCCACTGAGCCAAAGATTCAACAGCTTTCAACGAACGTGTGTGAGGGAAAGCCCTCAATTCACTCTCATAGACTTGGAGAGCTTTAAGTTTTAGAGTAAATGTCGTGGAGATATCGTAGAATAGATTGGGAGCGAATGTAATGGCAGACCCCGGTGGCCGCCATTCTGTTGATGATGGCACCTCAAAAAACAACAGTTCTTTTACTGGGTGTTCTGGTTGCGGTCGGCAGGCGGCGATCACAGCGTCATGCACTACACAGTGGTCGATGTTCACATCTCCTGCATGGTGGGTAAAGACTATCGAGGGTTGACAGCACTCGATAAAGTGCTCAATTCGTTTGATAACATCCAGCCGCTCCAGCCCATCAAGCCGGTTGTCAGGCAGGTTGAGTGTTTCTACCGATGTGCAGCCCAGAATTCTACATGCAGTCTCCGCTGCTGCATTGCGCGCAGATAGCAGTTCGGAGTCCACTGGCTGTTCACCATCTCCCCTTGAACTTTCCCCATCTGCCATTAGCAGGATATGTACTTGATGTCCTTCAGTAGATAAGCGAGCCAGAGTACCACCACAGCCAAGGACTTCATCGTCAGGATGAGCTGCAATGACGACAATTCGCTCTCTCATGGGGACCTGCTCCTGATGCGGACTCTGGCATCTACAAAAGTCTCGCCAAAGCTGGCTTCGCTGAACTCTAGATGAAAATACTCGGTATCGAGAAATGCCCGGGGGTAGCCGTCGGCGTCAAGCATGCGTATGAAATCGTAAACCTGTTCCAACTCGACTAGTGGTGCTAAATTACTCTCTTCAGGATGACGTCGCTTGAATACGACAGGCTCTCCCTGCTGCTGAGTTGGCACCACGTGATTAAGTACGATTTCGATAATCATCTCTTCCATCAACGCTGATGCACGCTGTAATATTTCCTCTGCTGTTCCTGTAAGTGAGAGTGGACGCTTGAGATATACAGATCCCGCGTCGAGCTCATTTACGCAGCGTAATGCCGTTAATTTTGTTTCTTTATGTCCACGCACAATCAGATTTTGCAACGGACTGCCGCCACGGCCATAAGGCAGATCGGTCATATGGAATACCACACATTCGAAGCGAGTGTGGATGTCTTCAGGAATCAGCCACGACCAGTGTGGAAAGAAAATGAATTTTGGAAGAAGTAGTTCCAATTTTTCCGGAAACAAGTCCTCGCGAGAACGTAGGCGGATGACTTCGTAACTAGCCAGCCGCTCGCGCAGATTCTTCTCCAATGAGTCATTGCGAGCATGAGGGGTGGCAATGACTATAGTTGGCTTTGTAATCTTATGATCGGTCATATTCATCTAATTTTACTTTTAACAACGTCAAGCGTACCATTAGCATCATCGATCTTAAACCCAGATAGAGATAACGCCATTAAGAGGTAAATTCATCATTCTGTAGTCATGCTCTGTCCTGTGTACTAGGATAGAATATCGTGGACGCCCTGTGAGACGATACCGTTGATCTGATCTATGCATGGAGCATACGCTGATATACCACCATCTCCTCCCCTTCATCGGATTGGATATCGAAATCGAGAGATTTGAACACCCTACATGAAGGTAAGTTGCTCTTTTTCACCCTGCCGACGACCACTGCGCCCGACATTTCCGAGCACAGTTTCAACAGAGCAGTTTCAAGCAGGAATCGACCCAGTCCTCTACCTCTGAAGTGTGGTGCAAGCGAATAGTCTATTTCCCACTTCTGGTTGTTTTTCTCAAACCGCACCTGTCCGACGGGAATGCCCTCCTCGGTCTCCACGACGTAGAGGCGACAGCCATCCAGATCCCGGAGACAGTTACGGAACCAGCGGCGATGAGTCTCCGCAGAGATGGGATCAGGCGAGAATGAGTTTTGCCGTGTCTCCGGGTCATTTGCCCAGGTGAGGAGCAGCCCTTCATCAGACAGGCGGGCATGACGCACCTGAAGTGGCGTCTCCGCTGTAATGGTCAAAACAGCACCCGTACGATCCACACCTCTACCATCTACAGCAACTCGACAGTGCAGAGACCATTCCCTATCAATGCCCTCTTCGATCAATTTGGTAAGGGCCTGCCTGATGCTCTGTTCAGACACCTCGTCTTTATGCCCCAGCCAGCGCACCAGTCCCTGCCGGTGAAGTCCATCCGCAATTGGCCGCTGGTTCTCCGCCAGGGTCACGACAAGTGCAGGCAACCCAAGGCACAACCGCTCCCAACTGGTCGTCCCGGCTGCCCCGATCGCGAGGTCCGCCCGGGCCATCAGCGGCGCCAGGGAAGGAAGATCGCTGTGCAGGTGGATGTTGGCATGCCCCGCCGCCTGATCCTGGATCTCAGGCCCATAAGGGCTAGTGCCGGGGATCACGACATCAACATCAATATCAGGGCGACTCAGGCTCAAAAACGCCGCCAGCACGCGGCCGGTCAGGTTGTCGCGGTCCGCCCCGCCAAATGAGATGAGGATACGATGGATCGGGCCCTCCCGCGGTGGGATGCGGTCGTGCAGTTCGGCATAGATGGGCTGCAGAAGGGCGTATTCCGGCCCCAGCAACAGGTGGCAGTCTTCCGGCACCTTGCCGGTGTACCGGGTGTGCATATCTGCAACGAGGTTCTGGTCCAAGAGCAGATCGCAGTCATGAATCCGGTCGGCAATATCATCGATAACAAAGACGCCTCCTACCAATGGGCGTAGTGCGCTTTCCCAGCGATGGTCGAGGGCGTAATGATCTACTACCAGCCAGTCGGGTTTGACGCCCAGAGTTTTGATCGCGGCAATGGTCTGTTCGGCGTCTTCCTGCCACGAAGCACCGAGCCAGGCGGCATGGAAAGGAGTTGCTTCGGCTCTAAACCCATCAGCGGGTGCGGGGAGGTGGTGGACTGCAAATCCCTGCCCTTCGATCAGGTCACAGAGGTGACCCTCGTGCTCGCGGCAGATAAACGAGACGTCCACACCTTTTTTTGCCAGGGCACTGCCCAAGGTCAGGCAGCGCATGACGTGACCTGTCCCGATGGTGAGTGAGGCGTCGGCGCGAAAGACAACATTCGGATGCACTTTACTCACCGAGGACTAAGACAAATGTTTGGTATGAATATTCTCATTCCTCTTCAGCAAGAACCACGTTATACCATCCTGCGGGAAATTAGGGTCGCGATGATAGACAAAGCCATAATCAATGAGTTCGAAGTCAGGACAATGATCTAGGATTTCTCCACAGAAGTCACGCTTAAATAAGCGACCACTGTGGCCTCGATAAGATACCTGAACTGGAGTAGGATTATAATACTCACTTATGAGCAGATAGCGACCTGTGGATTGATACAAAATCTCGTAGACCTGGGGCAGATAATCTGGATTAATGTGAATCAGTACCCCCTTTATCAGTACCAGATCAAACTGTTGCACAGGCGAATAATCTAGTATAGATGTATGGAAGACATTTTCTGGCGGAAGGATGGTGCGTAATTCCGCTACGGCATCTGCATTGATCTCGATGGCAAACTGTTCCTGCTGTGGGTAGAGAAGTTTCAATGCCTTAAGGTTCATGCCCACATTTGCCCCAAACTCGATACAGTCCTTGGGCTTACGAATAGAACGCAAGGCCTGATTGAAAAAAGCGAGGTTCGAAGCTAGTAGTTCTGTACCCTGGTTACGCGTTATATACTCCGTTCCAAATCCACCGGCCCAGAATAATTCCTGTTCTGTCTTAAATTGATTACTCATGGATTTACTCTCCTTTTTGTGGGAAACGTATACAAGCCCTTTCTATATCTCCTTCTGCCGGATATCGCAATTGATGCTCACGACTTCTGGATGCTTGTCCAAATACTCAAGAACATCTTTCGTGGTGAAGTGGTCGTTCCCGAAATGCTCATACACTGCCCGAATGAATGCAAGGTCTTCAGGGGTGTCCAGGGTCCACCGATGAGATGAGAGGTCCCTATCATTGATGACACCATGGATCTGGAATTTATCCGGGTTCCGGTAGATGTAGGGCGTTGCATGCTCCCGCAGTTTTGGATCCGTGTCCTCTTTCCATGCACGCTCGAGGGCCTTGAATGTCATCGCTTCGGTGTCGAGGCCGCGGGGGAACGTACGTGGGGGAAGGGTGTTGGAGACATAGTCAACATGCGGGAGATCCAGAAGGATTCCGATAACCCGATCGACAACCTCAGGATCGATCATCGGGCAGTCCGAGGTGACCCGAACGACCACATCGGCATCGCGTGCCCGTGCTGCCTGATAGTACCGGTCAAGGAGATCGTTCTCATCTCCCCGGGAATACAGCCATCCCCGCTCTTGACAGAGAGAAACGATCCGGTCGTCTGCCGGGAGATTCGTTGTCGCGATGACGATCTCATTCAGCAATTTTGACCGCTGAAGCCGGTTAACATCCCTGACCAGTACAGGCTCCCCCAGAAGATCCATCATGACCTTTCCGGGGAGACGGGTACTCCCCATCCGTGCCTGGACGATCGCCACAATTTTCATCCTTCCACCTCAGAATTCAAAGGCCTGATCCCGCCGTCTTGAGTGTTTCAGAGATGTATTCTAGGTCTCCCTCCGTCATTGCCGGATGCAAGGGTAGGGTGATGATGCGGTCAAAAACATCCTCTGTTGCCAGGAATGCCCGTGAATCGATCTGGAGAAGTTTCTGATAGTAGGTAAACTTGTATATCGGGATATAATGGACGTTTGCGCCGATATTATTCTGGTGCAAGTAACGATAGAGGTCATTCCTCTTGATACCCTTGAGCAGCACCGTATAGAGATGCCATCCGTGCGTGATATCCCCGTAACACTGCGGAGTTTCGAGCCATGGGAGATCTCCGATCAGTTCCTCGTAGACCGCTGCAAGATCATTTCTGCGTTTGATGAAGGTATCAATTTTCTTTAACTGTGAGACCCCGAGCGCGGCCTGGATATCGGTCATCCGGTAGTTTCTCCCGAGCTCTACCATATCGTAAGCCCACTGAGATCCTTCACCAAACATATCTCCGACATTTCGGTCGATACCATGACTCCTGAGAAGTTTCAGCCGTGCAGCGAGTTCAGGGTCGTCCGTTACCACCGCCCCGCCTTCACCTGTTGTGATCGGCTTTACCGGGTGGAAACTGAAGATCGTCATATCGGCAAACGTGCCGGTCTTACGGCCTTTGTACGAAGCGCCGAGGGCATGGCACGCATCCTCGATAAGCCGGAGATCATGATCCCGGGCAATATCTCTGATCTCATCGATCGCACATGGATGTCCGGCATAGTCAACATAGATTATTGCGCGGGTCTTGGGAGTGATCCTTTTCCTGATCTCATCAGGATCAATATTCCTCGTTGCGGGATCGATATCGGCAAAGACCGGGACGTGACCGTTATACAGGATCGCGTTACTCGTAGCGGCAAACGTGAATGGGGTTGTGATTATCTCACTCCCTTTCGGGAGGTCAAGGGCCTGGACCGCGATGTCTAAAGCGCTTGTACCACTGTTCACCGCGACAGCATGCTGGGCGCCAACGTATCCGGCAAGATCCTGTTCGAACTGATTGACAGTGGGTCCCGTCGTGAGCCAGTCGCTCTTCAGCACCTCTACGACAGACTGAACATCTTCATCGTCGATGGATTGATGCCCATATGGAATGAACCGCATTGATCTCGCCACCGCCGGGCTTTCTACGAAATGTCCACCATTGACATCAGTTCGTCAGCGTCAAGCCAGGTTGAATTACTCTCACTCGAGTACCGGAACCCCTCGGGCAGTGACTTTCCCTCATGGCCGTTGTTCTTCTGCCAGAATCTTAACTCCGGCTCTATGATGAAGTAATCCCCCATATCTTTCGAGTGCCGGGCTTCATCTTCGGTGAGGAGGACCTCGTGGAGTTTCTCGCCCGGGCGAATGCCTATAACCTCGACTTCACAGTCAGGTGCCATTACCTTCGCGAGATCGGTTATTCTCATACTGGGGATCTTGGGAACAAAGACCTCTCCGCCCCTCATCGTCTCGATGCAATGAGCGACGAATCGGGAGCCCTGTTCAAGTGTCAGCCAGAAGCGTGTCATGCGCTCGTCCGTGACTGTCACGCGCCCCTGCTTTCTCTGCTCTAAAAAGAGCGGTATGATGCTTCCCCTGCTTCCAACCACGTTCCCGTAGCGGGTGCAGGCAAATCGTGTGTTTCTTCCACCGGCATAGGTATTTCCCTGTACAAAGAGTTTCTCTGCAACCATTTTGGTTGCACCATAGAGATTGACCGGGTGCACCGCTTTGTCGGTGCTCAACGCCATGACTTTTTCGACACCGTTGTCGATGGAAGCATTGATGACATTTGATGCCCCGTCGATGTTCGTCTTTACGGCCTCGATGGGGTTGTATTCTGCCGCAGGCACCTGCTTGAGCGCAGCAGCATGGACGACGATATCGACATCGTTCATTGCGCGGTAAAGGCGGTCCTTGTCCCTGACATCACCGATAAAGAAACGGAGACGCTCATCCTGAATTTTCTGTTGCATCTCCCACTGGAGCAGTTCTCCCCGCGAGTAGATGCGGACGCTGTCCGGATTCCACTCCTTCAGTAGGAGCGATGTAAACATTTTCCCAAAAGAGCCCGTACCACCTGTAATAAGAACTGTTTTCCCGTCAAAATACGACATGATGCATCCTCGATTAGATTATATTCGGTCAAATAGATACGTAGTATATCATAACGGAATACGTAATAACCTTTTGATTTTTCTTGACTTCTAATGGTTACGATTCATCCATATCTGAAGAATTTGCCGTGATTTTTCGCTACAAAAACTTTGGTGAACCTTTGATCTAACCTCAACTACACCCAGATTCTCAGATGGCTCTAAAAGAATTCACGCGACGGTCATAATTCATCAAGTAAAAAACCTGGAGGCCACGGGGAGTGATCAGACCCGGAGCAAACCTCTGAAAAAGCGGATCTCTTCCTTTTTGAACCCCCGCAATATGAATAAGCCTGCCCCATAAATCAGCGCAGAAATACCCACTAGCAAAATGATGCCCACCAGGTCTCCAGATATCTGAGACCCTCCGATAACAACAACCACACCCATGATCGTCGCTGCGACGAGACATTTCAGTATGAAAGAGGCATTGATATCAAATACGAGATATTTAGATGAATAATACATCGATACGACAAAGGCCAGGGCAAATGCAACCAGGGTTGTAGCCGCCGCCCCGAGAATTCCAATTCTTGGAACGAATATGATATTCAGCCCAAGGTTCAGGGTTGCTGCCACAATCCATATTGTCCCGGTGATACCGGTCTTCTTTTCCAGCACCAGAATCTGCGCGATGATCGCATACAATCCAAACAGTAACCCACTCAACGCCATGAAGGGAGTTATCAGGTAGCCCTGTTCTGCAATCTCCGGCGTCGAGAGGATCGTCAACAGCGGCCTGGAGAGCAGAGACAGTCCCACGGCCGAGGGTATCGCCAGCGCAAGGAAGTACTTCATGGAATACGACAGGACGGTTTTGACGTCTTTGAGGTTACCGTCATCATAATGCTTCGAAAGCACCGCCGGGAGCATAAACGAAAGCGGCGCGATGAACATATTGATAATATGCCCGAGGCTGTACCCTGGAGAATAGTATCCCACGTATGCAGTCCCGAGGAGCAGAGCAATCACGTACCTGTCACTTGAGTTCACTACCCAACTGGAAATGTTCCCCGGCACCGTGGGGAGGCCGAAGGAGAGGTACTCCCGCAGATTCCTGAATCCCGGGATGGCAACCCCGATCTCGGAGACGATGAGAATGCCCATCACGAGGAACAGCACCAGATTGGTGACGAGCAACCCGACCGCCGCGCCGAAGATCCCGTAGCCGGCAAGGACAAGTGCCGCGACCGAGATCAGCTGCAGGCAGGTCTTGAGGAAGAGGAGCGAAGAGTATCGCTTGATCTGCTGAAACGTCCTGAAATAGTTGTACTGGAGAAGGTTCATGCACTCCAGAAAGACGACCAGGGCGAGAATCCGGGTGACCGTTGTCCGACCGTCGAAGAGTGCAACGGCTATGGGCTCGGCCAGGAGGAACAGAGCGATCGATGCAAGGCCCGCGCTCAGGATCGTGATGCCCGCGATCGAGTAGTAGCCCTCCTGGATCTCCTCCCGCGATTTAGCCGCCGCGAGGAACCTGACCATTGTATAGGGGAGGCCGAGCATCACTATCCCGGGGAAGAGGCCGATGGTCACGGTAAGCTGGACGTACGTCCCGTACTCTTCGATGGGGAGGGTCTTCGTGAGGATCGGGAGGAGGATGAGCCCGCTCAGACTGATGAGGAGGTTGGTTATGCCGATAAGGCCTATGCGCCGGGCGAATTGGTGGTATTCCTGCAACAGTATGTATTGAGAGATATGATTATTTAACGATGTCTGGAAAGAGGTCTGAACGATTAAATTGTAGAAGATTGGGTTGCTTCACAGGGATGTTGACGCTCCCAAAACGAAATCGTGAAAGCCGAAAACGAGATCCCGGGGGGGCAGGATGATCTAATAAATTAGAGGTTTTAAGATGTTTAGAGAGAAAGACTCTTTAAAAATGATGCAATATTCGTCTCCCAGTCCGGCTCCCAGAAGTATGATGGTTGTGCTGACGGATAACCCGCTTCACCATCGAGGATAGCGTCACGGAGTTCTTCACAACTCGAAAACTTATACCCGAGTGAGTCCGGGATCATATCGTTATTAAGAACAAATATCCTTTTTCCACCGAACGCGATAGATTCAAAGAGCGTTGTGGAATTGTAGCCCACGATTATCTCGCTTGACGCAATGAGTTCATAGATATTGTCGTAGGTTCTAATCTGAACGTTGTGATATTTCTTGAGGTCCTCGTAGCGATGGGTGAACGGCACTTCCCCTGGGTGCAACTTGAAGATAATAGTGTGCTTCGGAAGTGCTTGTGAGAGATATTTTGCGATCTTGACCATTGTGGGGGTTACAGTACCTTGCGATACTACGAGAATTAAGTTCGACCGTGAAGATAATTTTTTCTGTAAATCATCCACCGATCTATTAAGCGTAGGATTCCCGACCGTCACTACAGTGCTCGGGGTCTGGATCTGTTCACCCCAATATCTGCCAAACGTCAGGTAGTAGTCTGGAAGGTAATCCTTCATGGCCCGGTCTGCATTTCCAGAAGGGTAGTTGTATGCATAATGCTCTAAACCCACGTAGCCGTGTTGTACCTCGACCGTCTTGACGCCGTACTCTTTAAACCGGCGCGTAATTTCTCCCTTGAGTCCAAGATATGAAGCGCAGTGGATAAATACAACATTCCCATCCATTCGTGATACAATATCATCGACATAATCTAGATAACATTTGACTTTAGGTAGTTGTGTGCGCAAAATGTTCGTTATTTTTTCAGGACTAGGAAATGAGTACTGCTCCTGCATCTCGTTACAAACATTTGAGATGGCGGCATCATGTTCAGAAACCCCTCTCCCATATGATTTTATTTTAGCAATAGCGGCAACATAATCTTCCAGAAAGGTATTTTTTTCGTACTCTGTGGGCCTGAAAACCTGGAATCGGAAGCTTTTTCCAAATATTAGCGGTGAATGGAACAAATTATAGTAAGGAGCATACAACCGGTCATAATATGATTGAGTTTTATTGTTCAGTTTCTGCAATCCTTCCGTGGTAAAGAAGATACCATCATAACCCCCCTTCTTCGATTTGAAAAAACCATGGGTTTTCACAAGTTCTCTCAGAATTGCGGGTTTCAGTATTTTGAAATGGTTCTCTCCAGCGTGAGGTTGTAGATATCCATGTTCTCGGTTAATAATTGATGAGAATATTTCTGATCTCAAGAGCGGCCACAAATAATTATCCTCTATATGGTATTCCCAAAGATTCGACGTTTCCTCAATATCCAACAATCGTCCAAGTGATTTCATTTTCAGTACGTCCTTTATCAGAGTTCACTTGTGAATGATGACATTGCTTTTCTACCTCTCTCACCATAAACCCCACACAAACGTATAGCGGGTACCCCTTGCCGCTAACGTATTAAACCGACTGTATACATCTTTAAATTTCAACCATCGTGTACCCGAAACGTTTAGCGCACGAGTTCCAGTAATCCAACGCAAGAACTACTCGCTGACGAAGACAAACGGTGAAACCAGGACGAGGTATGAGTCAGGCCCGGGCGCCCTGAGGAGGGAGAGGAGGGCATCGCCCCCGAAGTACAGGCCGGCACCGTCAGCCCGTTGACCCCCGCCACACAAGGGAGGCAGAGAGCCGGAAGGGTTGCGACCCCTTGTCAGTCTTCAGGAGACTTCACCTCTTTGACAACAAGAGGCAACACACCGGCTTTCTGGACACCCCCACTCCCGTTCTCCCCGACCAGCGTCTCCAGGAACCCCTTGAGTCTCCTCATCTTCACCGACCAGTCGAGATGCTCCTCGGCGTAGCGGCGCATCGTTTGCGGGTGGTCGGGGTCGGCGCAGACCTCCTGCGCGAACGCCAGGACCTGATCGATGTTGATGGGGCTTTCGTCGGCGGGGAGGTGGAGGATATAGGGGAAATCTGCGGGGAAGTCTGGATCAGCGGTCCCGTAAATAAAGGGTATCCCTCGTGCACAGTACTCCCTGGCTTTGAGAATCGATGCTTCCTTCAGACCGATTCTATGTATCCCAAGGCTCCCCACCGCGACATGGCATTGGTCAAAGAGTGCGTCGAGGGGTTTGCCGGTCGTGAAGCCGTGGAAGACCACCCGGTCACTGAACCCGAGTTCCTCGGTCAGTTGCTGGAGATGGGGGAGTTCTGCTCCATCCCCGGCGATGTGGAGGATGACTTTTGGTGTTCCGTTATAGGTGGCAAGGCCCTGGAACAGCCGGTCCAGTCCATGCCAGCGGCTGACGTTGGCGACGCAGAGGAGGTGGAGGTCATCCCCGGTGTACGCGGGGGGCTGTCGAGGAGGAACCGAGGCAACATCGAAGCCATTCCCTATGGTGATATGAGGTTTTTCGGGATCACCGGAGCGGGACACCTCATACTGTGTAATCTCGTCGGTGACACCGACGATTGCATCTACGTTTTTTCGTAGAGCATTGCCGAAAAGACGATCACACAATAAATATCCGTATTTACCAATCAATCTTCTCTCAAGCGGCTCTATCGTCTGATATTCGATAACAATCTTACACGTTCTTGGTTTTCGCAGCATCCACGAGAAAAATATTGATGGATAAGGGATTCTCAGGTAGAGGATATCCTTCTCCTCCAGTGATGCGATAATGTTCAACAAGGCAGTGCTGATCAGATATTCCCGCCTGATTTTACTGATTATATTGGGGCACTGTTCGGAGATTTGCATCTGGACTATCCGATTCGAGGCTATTCCTTGATTCCCCTGGCCGGAGGGGGGCGGCCCCTCAGGGTCTCCAGGATCTAGTATGGATTGGTTACTGTTTCCATTCGTGCTGTATATAACAGCATCCAGACCACAATCAGACAGATGCTTCACCTGAGAGTTGATTTTTCTAGCGACGCCAGAATTCGGGTTCCCTGTAGCTCTGTAAAAATATATAAGCTTCATATTGATCTGTCCTCAATACTTCTCTATTTTGCACGCAATAACGCTAGTCACCGCCCAGACAAATGGGGCAAACTGCTCGACCCTTGCAGAAATTTCAACGCCACAGTTTTTGAATAGATATCTCATAGGGAGTCCTGCGAGGTGTGCCCTTAAACGATCCAGACACTCGCCATATGGTTATCATAGGCTTTATGGCCAAGATCCTCATCACCAAGTATCCTGTTATTTGCTACATGTGCTCTGACATCGCCCTCGGTCTTCAAAGGAGGAGTATTCACCTGCCGGAATATGCTGCTCGAACTGATTTTTAACGAACTCAACGAAGGTGCCTGTACTTCAATGTCGTCTTTATCAATCCAGCCATTGATTAAACCGTGCATGTCCTTATAACCGCGGCTGAATTCAGGCACCCCAGTAGACGCATAGATACGGCCTGCCAACCTTCCGTCATTAGAAGTGAATGCCGTTTCGCCGATGTTTTCCAGATAATTGCCGACGGGAGGGACATCATCGGTCATCCAAACTTTATTTTCACCTTCCAGTGGGGCATGCAGGTGCCGCTGCACCATGTACCCAGAGAAGCAGATGGAAACCAGCAGACCTATGACAAGTACTACGGGCAGTACCTTAGTGAAATTAGTTCTGATACCATAAGAACCAAATTTTGAACCCGCATTCTGCATTGAAACGCTACAGGATTGGATCAACCGTGACAGCGCGAGGGAAATAAGAAGAGCTACGAAAGGAAGCAGGATCAAGGGAACGTAATGACCCAACGCAGATATTGCGAGGAACAGGATGATGGTTGTGACAATCAAAACCTCGCTAAAACTCTTTTCAGATTTTTTGACGAATATAAAGAAACCGATCACACCAGCAGGCAGCAGGATACCTATCTGTCCGATGTAATTTGTTGTCATATTCAACAACAACTTAAAAGTGTTAGTACCCGTAGCAAAAGCTCCAGTCTGATAGTTATACCAGATATTTCCATAAAACGAAATGCCTGAGAACTGAAGTAAAAAGGCACCAACACAGAGAAGTCCGATTATTACAGGGAACCCATTTTTAGGTATGCGCTCGAGGAGAGGCATTAATGCCTGTTTATCTTTTAAATGCCAGATGATCATTGTGATGATAAGTGCAACAATAACCAGAGCGAGCAGGTATGATGTCCGGTGTACGGCAAGTAATGTGACAAAAATGAATATTGAGAGAAAAAGTATTCTTTTATGAACCGTGTAATTTTTACTAAACGAGAATATACCCCATAGGAGCAAGGGCAGAAACGCCAGAAATAGGCCGCGAGCGGTGGCAGTCCATCGGGTATATTCTACAAATATCGGTGCGGTCGAAAAGGCAAACGCTGTAAGGAATGCAAACAGATGGTTTTTGCTGAACCTCAGGGCCATTATATAAGAGGCGAGCATGCCTAATGCTGCCAGTAGGAAACCACAGATGAGAATAACATATTCTGCATCGATTCCGGTCACCTGTGAAACGATGGAAAGAACAACCGGATGCCCACTGGGGTAAGACACAGCATAGATGCCGAAAAAGGACAACGGATTGAGTATCCATGTTATACAACCGCTATCATTGATCGAGTTCGCCAGCGACCAGACAAAAATAGAATCGGTCACATCCGGTCCGTGGGGAGTCGTAGGGATCCTGATGACAATATTCAATATAAAAAGCAGTAACAAAAGCCAATATTCTTTTTTTACCTCAAATTTGCGAAACATAGTCCCTTTCAACTCAACCAAATGTTTAGTCATATGTCCCTTGAATTGGAATGGAGAATGCCATAGATTGTCAGTGATTCTGTAGTCCAGAAACAACTTGGTGTGTCCGTAGATGAATATCACTTGTATTTATGCTGTATTTTGTATTAAGTATTTTTAATCGTCCTTTTGACCATCTAAGCAATCTCTTAAGGTGTGAGTAAGCGCATCCAGAGTAATCCCTGGATTTAAGATTTGGCGACGATTATCAGGAACTGGGATGAGAAAACCTGAGAAGAGAGATCGTTATGCAAGGAAAATAGAGGGAAGCAATCTCTGCTTATTGCGTATTACAATCCTCAGACGCCTCATTATAGACCTCAATAATTTGTTGAGCAATATTTTCCCATGTAAACTGCTCTGCATACCGTAAGATCGCTTCATGGTCCCACTCCCGATCCAGTGCTATCAGGATTTTCTCTGCCAGATCTTCGGGATCGGCTGGTTCGACCAACAGACCGTAATCATTCGATTTGATAATCTCCGGCACCCCGCCGACCTTCGTCCCTACAAAGGGCTTTCCACAGCCAAGGGCCTCGAACATGACCGTCGGATTGCCTTCGTTGAGGCTCGGTAGAGCAAAAAGGTCACAGGCATTCATCCAGAGTGTCAGTTGGTTCTGGGGTACAGACCCAAGCAGCCTCACCCTTTTTTCGAGGTGCAACCGGTCGATCTGGCCCTGTAGGCTTCCCTTTTTTAGCCCTGCCCCTCCGATAAAGCAGAGCACGTCGTCCCGTTGACCACAGACTTGCACCATCGCGTCGATCAGGTAGTTGAAACCCTTTCGCTTGATCAGATTCCCCAAAGTGAAGATGATCTTCGCATCTTCTGGCAGGTCGAGTCGCTTCCTTGCAACAGCCATACCGATATAACGGAAAGTCGGGGAGAACCCATTGGGAATATCATAGGTGCATTTGTTATAGCGCTGCAAGATCGGGACATCCTTTTGGTTCACCCGGATGAGAGCGTCGGCACCTGACCAAGCGGTATTGATGAGGGGGTGATTCATCCTGATCTCTTGGTCAAACCAGTCCCCGTTCTCGTGGATGGTGATGATAACCGGTTTTCCGTATTTCTCCTTCAATCTGACACTGATGTAACCTGACGGCCAGGTAAAGTGAGCATGGATGAAGTCGAATTCGAGGTAATGCTCTTCAATGATCCGTTCCACCGCCTGCAGCCGGTTATCTATCAAAATCTTACTCAACCTGAAAATAGAGATATAGGTACACCGGGGATAATAGACTTCTACGTTGTCATAGGTATAATCTTTACAAAGTTTGTCCCGCTTAAGGTACCCAAAGGACCGAAGTACCGGCGCTATAACAATAACTTTTTTAAAATACAGTTTTAACTCGGCAACTTGGTTTTTGACGAATGTTCCAATACAAAAGGTTTCATCTTGATTCGGATAGATAGAGGTGATTATTAGAAGAGTCTTATCAACAAACCGTTTATCTTCAGATGCCATTTTAATCATTACATGAAGGAGCCCGCTCAGATATTACAGTTTCAACACCAATTCTACTCGAAGAAATTAAAACAATACTCATTCCTCAGCCAGTAGGCCCTTGATCTTCTGGACCAGCAATCGCTTAACGGCCTTGCTCTCTGCCAGATCTAATCCGGAGTTACCCCCCCGACCGGCCAGCACGTGGTCGACAATATCCGTGGGGTTCCGGGAGTGAAAGATCCGCCCCTCGCTCACGAGCTGCCTGTCCACCGACAGCATCGTGGCACCAGGGAAGAAGGAGATCACTGCCTTCTTCCCCATGCAGGCGGCTTCACGTGCCATCGTTCCAGAGCCGGTCAGGACGGCATCTGCATGGTAACAGAGGTCCAGACCGTTAAGGGGTCTTTCAGGTATGAAGACCTCGTCGAATCCCTGAACGTAACCAAGGTCTTCCTTCTCCCTGGGGACGTAGATGACGTTGATGTTCTCTCTTCGGAATAGGTGGAGGAGATCGGGTATGATGCTTCGTTTTTCGGCCACATAGAAAGAACCGAGCGACTCAGGCCGCAACACCACGTAATTGGCGAAAGGAATTTTATCCCTGAAATTTGGATCAGGGTTGTAATCTGCAAGGTAGATATCCTCCTTATAGCCATCGTAGGGGATCACTTCAGAGCGCCTGCAGTTCTGGCTATACAGGGGGTAGCATGCCTTCGGGACAACGATATGGTCGGCAAGTAACTTCAGCCTCATCTCGAGGTCCTGCAAGCAACGTGTCGTCTTCTGGATAAACTTCAGGTCATTATCGCAGAACAGGATCGATTCTTTCCTCTTGACCTTTGAGACAAACATGCTCATCCCATTCTCGAAGGCCATGGCATAGTCAAACTCGCCTGCCCCGGCGTACAACTCAAGCGTCCGGTAGACCATATTCAGGCTCTTCTTGAGCGGATCACGGTAATCGGTACCCACCACCTTCCCTGGTATGCCAAACTGTCTTGCCAGGTCTGCGGTTTCTGCGCGATCCCGCACAGTCACAGAGATCTGATGTTCTTTCAGTTCAGGTATGAGAGCCCTGAAAAAAAACACGTGGGACGGATTCGTCATATCAATCCAGATGTTGCTCAAAGATATCACGCACCTTTTGTGGTTGCTTTTTTGTCTGAAAGGAGCGATTTTCGCTCTGATTCATCGACAGGGGCTCCCCCGGAGGCCCCACTCCGCGCAAGGCCATTCCCGAGAGTTTTTACCAGAAACCCCGCATTAGACCACATCTCGCTATCAAGATGGTTACGTGCATCGATAACACACCTATGCCTCATCGAAAGTGTCACCGGATCGATGCGTTTGAAAAGATCGTGATCCGTGATCAGAACAATGCAGTCACTGTCCCGCACCGCCTCATCCAGATCATAAAGGCGGTAATCGAACGTGCTCACATGCGGGTCATAGCACTTTACCCTGTAACCTTCATTCTCGGCCAGCTGGATAAACTTCAGTGCCGGGGTTTCCCTTGTGTCGCCAACATTTTTCTTATAGCTCACTCCAAATACCGTCAATGTTGGATCTTGAACCCCACCAAGCATCTTTCTAACGAGGTTGATAACGTAGTTCGGCATCGAATCGTTGATCTCGCGGGAAATCTGGATCAACCCGGTTCTTGCAGAGCATTCAGTCAGGAACCAGGGGTCAACCGCGATACAGTGCCCACCAACACCGGGACCCGGTTGGAGGATGTTCACCCGCGGGTGTTTATTCGCAAGATCGATCGCTTCCCAGACGTTGATACCATAGTCTTCGGCGGCCTGTGCAAACTCGTTTGCGATAGCGATATTGATGTCACGATAAGTATTCTCTATAAGTTTTACAAATTCTGCAGTTGTAACATCGGTCAGGCATATCCGGCCCTGCACATAGGACGAGTAAACCGTTCTTGCTGATTGAGCGGATCCAGCATCTATTCCACCGATGATTCTATCGTTGTGGATCATCTCATAGAGTGTTTTCCCGGGGATTGCACGCTCAGGACAATGAACATACTGAAATTCCCCGGCCTTCAGGCCACTCTTCTCAAGAATAGGGATGACGAGTTTCTCGCTGGTGCCTGGCGGAACTGTCGATTCCAGTATCACAAGGTTCCCTCTCTGTAGGTGGGGATAAATCATCTCAGCCACGGAACGGACATATCCTAAATCTGGAACACGAATATTTTTCTTTAACGGCGTCGGGACGGCAATGAGGTAGATGTCTGCTTCAGGCACACTTATCTGCGCTCCAAAGTTGCAACGAGCCTGTTCGAACAATTCCGGTAACTCAGGCTCGCTTATGTGGAGTTGACCCCGGTTAAGGGTATTTACCACGTTTTCATTGACATCGACGCCGATGACCTCAAACCCATTTCTGGCAAGGAGCAATGCAGTAGGCAGGCCGATATATCCCAGACCGAGAACGCATATCTTTGTCATATTTTCTCCAGTAGAATGGTTACGGCAGATCTCCTCGAATTCCGCCGCAGATTGTCGTGATCGTACTTCCCGCTGTTCCATCTCCATAGGGGTTGATCCAACCGGTATCCCTTGCGAGCATGGCTCGAACGCCCTCACATATGCGTTCAGGATCCGTACCAGCGAGGACATTCGCCCCTACTTCAATCGTCTCCGGCCGCTCGGTATTATCCCGGAGGGTGACGCAGGGTACACCCAGGATGCAGGTCTCCTCCTGGACGCCGCCGGAGTCGGTCAGGACGAGGCGGGCGTTGGATTCGAGCTGCAGGAATTCGAGGAACCTGACAGGATCCATAGGGGAGACCCCGTCGAGCGGGATCCCGAACCGCTCGACCATCTTCCTGGTGCGGGGGTGCATCGGGAAGATAACCGGGAGTGAGTACTCCCGGCAGATCGCCTCAAGCGCCGCGATAATGCTCCCGAGGGTCTTGGGGTTGTCAACGTTCTCCTGCCGGTGAGAAGTGACCAGGAAGTAGTTCTGCGGCTCGATCCCGAGGGTGCCGAGGACCTTCCCTTTCATTTCGGAGATCTCCCGGTTCTGAAAGACCGCATCGACGATGGTGTTCCCGGTTACGCAGATTCTGTTCTCCTCGATACCCTCGTTCTGGAGGTACCGCCGTGCGGTTTCCGTGGGGGCGAAGAGATAATCAGAGATGTGGTCCGCGATCACCCGGTTAACCTCCTCCGGCATCGTCCGGTCAAAACTCCGGAGCCCGGCCTCGACGTGGCCAACCCGAATGTGGAGTTTCGCGGCCGCGAGAGCCCCGGCCAGGACAGTGTTGGTATCACCCTGAACGAGAACAATATTGGGAGACTCCTTCACCAGAACATCCTCAATGCCGGTCAGGATCTTGGCGGTTTGCCAGCCCTGACCCCCGGATCCGACATCGAGGTTGTACTTCGGTTCGGGCAGATTGAGGTCCTCGAAGAACGCTCGGTCCATTTCGTAGGAGTAGTGCTGCCCGGAGTGAAGGATGAAATAATCGAGATCTCTCTCTTCACATTCCCGGATGATCGGGGACATCTTGACAATCTCCGGCCGGGTTCCAAGCACAATTGCAATCACTGTAAACACCTTTTGTACGGTTTAGCATTCCCGCCGAGCAGCGCCGACGAACTCGATATCAGCCCGAAGATGTAGTCGGCAAATCCCTTGGTGAAGTTGGTACGGTTGAACCGGGAGACGGGGAGGTTCTCAGATTTGCATCGGTTCTGCGGGATCTTTCTCAGGGAGTCGAGAGTGATCTTCTTCATAACGTGTTTGAATGAGTGGATATTTGCCGGAAGCCTCACATGGAAGAGAACCATCGCAACACCACCTGCAACTACGATCAGCAGAAGTTTGAGGGGTGTCAATAATAGCATATTACAATCCCCACAATCACCAATTCTATCCCATAGATAAAAATCACCACGTCCCGCTCATACACCTTCCGCTTCCCTCTCCGAAGCGCCGCAATCGCAAGATGAGTCATGTGGTAGATCCCGGTATAGGGGAGTTCCAGGCTCCCATCTTCGTTGACCCGGCCAAACGCCTCCGCCTTGCACCGCTTCCTGAGCACGAGGCCGAAGTCGATGATGTAGGGGATGAAGAGCAGCAGCGCAATCTTCTCGAGGTCGCCGAGGATTGCAATGCAGGCGATGAGCGCACCGACGGAGTAGGTGAGGGTGTCCCCCGGGAAGATCTTCGCCGGGTACCAGTTGAACAGCAGGAAGGCCAGGAGCGCGCCGGCCATCCCGAACGCCAGAACCGCGGGGATCGCTTTGTCCCCGAGAAACGCGAAAAACCCGAGCGCCGAGAGGATGATGACGCCCAGCCCGGCCTCGAGTCCGTTGTACCCGGCGAGAATGTTATAACCGTTTGAGGCGCACATGATGCCGAGAGGGATGATCAGGAGAGGATAGACTATTCCCCAGTCAATGGTCCCGATTATGGGGAGCACCATCGAGGATTCCCCGGCGTTGATCGCCATCATCGGCATCGCAGCCGGGATGGTGAGAAGTGGTTTCTGCCAGTGCGATAGTCCTCTCTTCCAGCCGAGGACATCGTCCATCATGCCGATGAGGGTGATGAGCAGGATCGTGCAGAGGCAGGCAAGGATCGGGATGAATCCATCGGTGCCGTAGTAGAATGTTTTCAAGCCGATGTAAAGGAGGATTGCCGTGACAAAACCAAATATCACGCAGATGCCGCCCATCTCCGCGACTTCGGGCCTGTCAAATTTATTCATGTCCTTCCCGGTAAGACCCTGGGCATGCGCCTTCTTGATCCAGGGCGGGATGATATAGAACGCGGTAAAAAAACTCGCCAGCACGATGCCCGCAAGAAGGACCAGATCCATTGGTAAATTGTTCGTGTAGTGTTTATATCAAGGTAGCGAATTCAGCCCTCTGCCTCAGCACGAAACATATAGATTTTCGCACCGTCCTCGTACAGCGTCTCGTAATTAACGGGGTCAAAATCCGGGTTTATCTTCGGATAGACCCTGGAATACTCGGAAAACGGCGGGACATACCCGGGTCGCGAAAGGGAAACATTCGAGACGTAGACCACCGTGGGCACATCCCCCGCCTCCCGGAGCGCGGCAAGGGTCTTTGCGCTGTTCGGGTCCCGGATCATCTGCTGGACGACACCGTAGCCATACGGCGTATCCCCGGGCACCAGGCGGGGCCGCGCGACCGGGACCCCGGCGACGGGGTAGACCCACGCGCCGGTCTCGTCGAGGTTGATGCAGACCATGTTCGTTGTGTTCTGCTCAGAGAGCCATTCTATCGCCGCGGAGTCTTCCGGCGGGAGCGCCCAGGCCCCGGCGTAGGTGAAGAGGACCACCGCCATCGCAGCGGCCCCGGCGAAGACAAGGACGAGGGCAAAGACCGGCCGCGCTCTTGGGAGGGCCGCGGCCATCGCCGCGAGGGCCACCGCCCCGAAGATGCTGAGGGGGATGTAGAGTTGCGCAAGGACCCGGTTCGGGGTGGCGACGTAGTAGAGCACCCCGATGTCGGAGAAGACGAACATCGCGGCGATAGCGATCGTCCAGGCGATGCAGAGCCGATCGAGCCGGTCGCGGTTGTAGAGCGCGACGACGAACCCGAATACCGAGAGGAGCGCCCAGAACCACTGCGCGACGTACTCGGCCGCGAGCGCCTTGCTGCCGGCGAGCGAGAGGAGAAACGCGGGTTCGTGAACAGGAACGTAGAGCACGACGGCGACAACACCTGCAGCAATGACCAGCGGGAGCACCAGAGGGTACCGCCTCAGGGCCGCGGCGTGACTCCTCAGGTACTCGATCCCGAGCCAGACGGCGAGGATCACGGCGAGGTACGCCAGGTACCGCGTGTGGGTAAACGCCATCCCGATGACGAGCAGTGGGAGGAGCCGCCGTTCCACGACGACGGCAAGGACCGCGGCCACAAGAAGCATCTCGGCGGCCGCGCTCGGGTAACCCGCCCAGATAAGATACATGTAGTGCGCGGGGAAGCAGAAGCCGGCGAGGATGAACGCAAAGACGGCAACCTCCCGGCGGCCGAGTTCCCGGACCACCGAGTAGACGAGGACCGGGGTGATGGCGGTGACGAGGACGGGGAGTGTCTGCATGAGGTTTAAGACCGGGAAGATCCCGCCCCAGAACGCGGCGAAGAAGTGGAACCCCTTCGGGTAGTAGTCCCAGTAGCTCCCGAAGGGATAGAGGCTGACCGGCACCTCCCCGCCGTCGAGGAGCATGCGGATGATCGAGGCGTGGGCGACGGCATCCCCGGCCATCCACATGGTGATCGCGGAGAAGAAGACGAGGCAGATCCCGACGTAGATGACTGATAGGCACCCGACGGCGATATCCTGGCGGTCGAAGTCGAGAGAGAAGTTCTCCCGGTACCGAAGCGAGAGGGCCGCCCCCACGAGCAGGACAGGGAGCTCCCCCACCCACGGGGCCGCCCCGAGAACCCCCGCAATGATCCCGGCAAGAGAGAGGAGGGCGTAACCGGCTGCAAATGAGAGGGCGAGCTTCGTCATCGGCCGGGCGCTGCGGACGAGGCCGAAGGCCAGCGGCGCCCCGGCGAGCAGCGTGCCCGCAGCCACGGCAAGGGTGCAGATGATATCCAGTAGCAGGTCGGGGAGCATCGGACAACCAACTCTTGCTGATCGCGTCTGTTCCCCATGGTGCATGAACTTACCCCATAAAACAGGACTTCGAGCGCTTCATGGCGGTGCAACGAGTGCTTTCACACAAGGCGGGGGGAAACAGACTGCAACCACCTCACAACGATGAAATAGTCTTAACAGAAACTATACCACGTGCAGATCGAACAGGCGGCCCTGCTCGGGATCCTGCAGGGAATCGTGGAGTGGCTCCCCGTCAGCAGTCAGGGTCAGACCATAGTGGCGATGATCGCGCTCTACGGGATCTCCCCCGCCGCCGCCCTCTCCTACTCGATCTTCCTCCACCTGGGCACCATGGCCGCGGTCCTGGTGAAGTTCAGGCGGGAGTTTCTCGGGGTGCTCAGGGCGCTTGACTCGAACCTCACGCGGACGATCATCATCGCGACCCTCTGCACCGGTGTCACCGGTCTGCCGCTCTATCTGATCATTAAGGACACCTTCACCAGCGGCACCCAGGTAACCCTCCTCATCGGCCTCCTCCTGATCGGGACAGGGCTCATCCTCAGGACCGGCCGGCCCGGGATCAAGGACGTCGAGGAGATCACCACCCGGGACATGATCATCCTCGGCCTCGTCCAGGGGTTCTCCATCCTCCCGGGGGTATCGAGGTCGGGGCTCACCACCAGCGCGCTTCTGCTCAGGAACGTACGCCAGGACGTCGCCCTGATGGTCTCGTTCATGATCAGCGTCCCGGCGGTGCTCGGCGCGGCGATCATCGACCACTCCGCCGCCGCTCTCCCGGTGGAGATCATCGCAACGATGGTTGCCGCCGCGTTCGTCACCGGCTACCTCACGATGGAGGTGCTGATCCGGGTCGCAAAGACACTGGACTTCTCAAAGTTCTGCATCGCGCTCGGCCTGCTCACGGTGGTGCTGGTGATCGCGCTGTAAAAAGAGGGAATACGTGAAGACCGCCTTCAGGCTGCTCATCGGCATCCTCCTTGTCGCTGCCCTCCTCGTGCTCTTCGACCCCGCCGCGATCCTCTCTGTCATCGCCTCGGCAAGGCCGGGATATCTTGTTCTGGCGCTCCTGGTCTACGCGGTCACCTACCTGATCCTCACCATCCGGTGGCGATCCATCCTCGCGGCGATGGGGGAGGACCTTCCTATCGGGCTTGCATACCAGGCTTTCGTCGGCGGAGTGCTCCTCTCCGACCTGACCCCCGGGCGCATCGGGGACTTCTCCCGACCGTTCCTCGTCCGCGACCGGGTAGACCTGAACAAAGGAATTGCTTCGTTTGCCGTCGACCGGTATGCCGACCTCCTGACGATAGCGATCCTCGGGTTTGCCGGGCTTGTCCTCCTCTCGGTGCCCGGAGGGAAGGGCTATCTGATCCCGGCGGCATGCCTTCTTCTGCTGATCCTCCTCCCTTTCACCCTCTTCTGGCTGAAGAGGGAGCTCATGATCCGCGCGGCCGAACGGCTCGGTTCTGCCAGGATAACCACGTTTGTGCAAACGCTCGACGAGGCAGCGGGGCAGGTTCCCCACCTCCCGTCATTGACGGCGTACTCCGTCCTCCTCACCACGGCTGCCTGGGTTACCCACGCAGCGCGGGTTGCCCTGATCGCCGGGGCGGTGGGGTATCCGGTGCCTCTCCCGGCACTCACGCTCCTGCAGCCGCTGGTGAGCGCCCTCTCCCTCGTCCCGGTATCGCTCGCCGGGCTCGGCCTGGTGGAAGGAGGGCTCGCGGCGGTTCTCGCAGGACTCGGGGTGCCCGCAACGGTGGGGATATCCATCGCGCTCCTCGACCGGGGAATAACCGTGGCCTTCCACCTGCTCGTCGGGGGAAAATATGCGACAAAATTAGTGTAGAAGGGTCTGCCGGAGAACCTCAGGGTCCTCCTGCACAAGAATCCAGAAATGAATCTCGTACGCGGTCGACGGCGATGCAACGTCCACCGAGACCTTCTGGTAGGTGTAACGGTATTCGGTGTTGGTGGTCTCTTTCTGGACGGTGATGGTGCCGTGATCGTTATCGATGATCCACTCGGTGCGGCTCATGGTATAGCCGGAGTCCGTCACTGCGGTTGCGGCGTCCATTTCCGGCGTCATCCCGGAGGAGAAGTTACCTACCACCTGCTCCACGCTGCTCATCGTGGTGCTGAAAGTCTCCCGGGTTGTGGAATCGAAGATCAGCACCCCCTCACAACCAGGAGAACCAAAACCGGAGAGTTCCGTGGGCAAGAGTATCTGACCTCTCTCCTCCTGAACGCTATTCATCGATGCCGGAACACTGATACCCCCGTTGTAGGTGGTCTGGAGAGTGGTAGTCGCCAGTCCCCCTACCCGAACGAGGCTGGATCCTCCAGGGATAAAGGTAATATTGAAGGCCTTCTTCGTGTTCCCCCCGGCCCCGATCGCCGGTAAGGTAAACGTCCCGGACTGGAGAACCCGGTTGTCGTATTTGGTGGTGTAGGTATAGGGAGTCTCAGAGAGTTCGTGAGAGACGACCGAGAAGGCAAAAGCCACCGGTTCTCCCACATTGACCACACTCGGAAGGTCCTTCGGGCTCTCGAAGTAGAGTTCGGAAAAACTCTCCTCCATGGTGCCGGATGTATGGGTAAACACCACAAGTGCCCCGATTACGACGATTCCGAGGACACAGGCGGCGATGATGGCGTATACAATGGTTTTATCTTCGAGATCCATAGTAACTGGTATTCGTTAAATCGCATATAACCGTTGCCAGATGATACAGGGCGGGAACCGCGGCTGACAGAAGAACCAAAGAAAAAACGTTAACGGATCCGGGATCGTATCTATAAATAGTAATGTCAGAACTTCGCGATCTACTGGCGGTCATTCTCTTCGTCCTCGCTGCTGCGGCGGTCATTCTGGTCCCTCCCCTGAGTGAGACACCCCTGCGGGCAATCCTCGGGTTTCCCCTGATCTTCTTCGTCCCCGGGTACGTCTTCATCGAAGCCCTGTTCCCGGAGCGTGAAGAGTTGACAGGGATAGAGCGCCTGACCCTCGGCATCGGGCTCAGCATCTGTATCGCCGTTTTTATCGGTTTCGGGTTGAATTACACCCCCTGGGGGATACGGCCCGGATCGATCCTCCTTGCGCTCGCCGGATTCACCCTCGCATTCACGGCGGCGGCCACAATCAGGCGGATGCGCTGCCGGGCGGGAGAGGGGGTTCACCGGCCGGAAGAAGGAGGGCTGTGAGACAGAACTTCTTCGTAATATTTCTCAACCATCCCCACAATTTTCTCCCACCGATACTCTCCGGCGGTCCTGAGGCACCCGTCTCGCATAAACTAATCTGCATCAAGTGCCGGAAATCTACAGGCCGTCGCCTCCAGTGCTGCAATGCTGGCCTGATGAATATCGATATGCATCTCCCGAACCAGCTGGCCAGTTGAAGGTAAACCGGTTTGCATCAAGTCACCTTTTTGTGAGGCTGAAGCATGAGAAGAACTACTAGTCATACGCGAGCAGCCTAGAGGTGCATGAAATTCAGTGCTTTAGAATAGTAGTCGACGTCATGGAATTAGATATGAGAAAAGTCATACACGAAATTAACGCCCTTCAAATTCCAGGTGTTTCCTTACTTCCTAACCTTTATGGTCAGGTAAACTGCATGCCTTACGTCAGCCCTTGCAAGAGCTCGTGCAACTGGCATTGGAAACGGGTAGTAGCCGGTGCCAGAGATTTTCTCAACAATAAAACCATGATACTCGAAGAGCTCAAGCAGACTCTCATATGTAAATACCCGGAGGTGGGCCCTCCAGCGGTTCGGGTGGCTGAGGCCATGTTTTGGATCAAATGAATTCCCTACAATCACTTGGTTGCTAATATGGGCGGCAAACGGCTGTTTTCCAAATACAAGCGAGAAGATATTGTGAATACCAGCCAAGTTCGGTGTGGATATAATGGCATATCCATCCTTCTTTAAGATTCTATAGATCTCTTCGATAAACAAGTCGGTCTCGTAGAGGTGCTCAATGACCTGATTTGCATGGATGACATCAAATACACCGTTATCAAACGGAAATCGGTCATTCAGGTCTGAGTGAACAACCTGGAGGGGGCCATTATAAACCGGTTCCGCTCCCGAAGCGCACTCGATCCCGAATACATGCGATGTCCCGATCTTCTCTGCAACCTGAAGGGTGAACCCTCCATCCCCGCATCCACAATCCAGCAGCCGCGCATCAGGATTATACTCTACCTGTTCGAGAATACGCTGTCTGTTCTCATTATCAGTTTTATAAAACAAGTTCATTAATCCCATAAAAACACCTGAACCAGCATCAGGGTGCAACCTGAGCATCCGAGAAATACCACTTGTTGAACGAAACCATACATATCCTATCATCAGACAGAGAACAGGCAGTACGCAATTCAGAACAACTGTCACTTCCGTTGATCGGAACATCCCGCTCTTGCCAGATCATTTCGGTGCTCCCCGTTCGCGCAAAAGCTCGTGTAGGGATGTTATGTGGAGGTATTACCTACAATTTCCGATAAAGCCTTTCAAGTTGTTCCGCAACCTCTTTCCAGTCATAGTGGCGCGCGAATTCGGTGCAGGCCTCTTTCGGACATGGATCTTCTTCGAGAACCCGATGGATCTTATCAGATAGCGCTTCGGGGGTGAGAGAACAACGGTACCCGTTCACTCCCGGCACGACGAGATCCCGCGCCGCGTTCCCGGGGTGATCCGTCGTCACCACCGGAACCCCGCAGGCCATCGCCTCCAGCGCCGCGATCCCGAATCCCTCGCGGGTCGAGGGGAGGACGAAGACGCGGGAGGCCTTCATCGCGGCGATGACCGCGTCGTAGTCGGGGAGAAAACCGGCGAACGTCACCGCAAGTCCGAGGTCGCGCGCGAGGGCTTCGAGCGCCGGCCGCTCGGGCCCGTCGCCGACGATCAGCGCCCGGAGGTCGGGGACCTCCTCCCGGACCGTGACGAGCGCCCGGAGGAGGAGGTCGACGTTTTTGTCCCGGATCAGCCTCCCGGTGAAGATGACGTCCCACTCCTCCGCCGCCGGGGCGACGGCCGCGATCCGCGCAAGATCGATCCCGTTCGGGACGACCGGGACGGGTCCCGCGACCCCGAGGCCCGCGAGCGCCCGGGCGGTCGAGGGCGAGACCGCGACGTGGTGATCGGTGAGCCCGGCGGCCAGCCGCTCGACGGCCTTCCCGAAGACCCCCCGGCGGCCGAGGTAGTCATACCAGTAGTCGCCCCAGACCTCGTGCCAGGTGACGACGAGCGGGAATCCCCGCCGCACCGACGCCGCCTTCGCCGCAAAACAGGAGAAGTAGGGGAAGTTCTGGCAGTCGACGACGTCGGCGCCGGAGGAGAGGATCGGCCGGAGCACCGCCTTCCCGAACCGGAGCGCCTGCGGGACCGTCCGCCGGCCATCGATATAAAGCCCTTCACCCGGACAGACGCCGTGGAGGGTCACCCCGTCGCGCTCGATCGTCGCCGGGCCGTCCCAGCAGCGCATCCCGTAGACGTGAACCTCGTGCCCCCGCTCCGCAAGTCGGACCGAGACCTCGTGGATGCGCTTCTCGACCCCGCCCTTCACCCAGGGGTAGACGGCGTCGTAGACGTAGGCGATCTTCAGACGGATATCCTCCCGGTGAATAGGTTGTGGGAGGAGGTGGATAAGGGTATTCGTTCTGGGAACGACTTCCCCGAGAGGCAACGAGCACTATTATTATAGAGAATTGCGATTAACCCTCTCTTCCATCAAGGATTTGCACTTTCGTTCCGTCACTGCTGAGCCGTTTCCTTCCTGAACTCTTGCCTTTAGAGGTTCTTTTGGATTTTCTCGAGAGCTACCGCTCG
>JAEWLJ010000019.1 GCA_023393455.1 Methanobacteriota archaeon
TTATCACTCCCATCTGGGAACCAAAAGGGGAGGAATGTGCGTATACGGCAGAGAAGGCTTTGTCAGGGCGATCCACGACATTGAGAATTCTCCGTTCCGGACGAAATTTGAAAAAGAGGTGGACGAAATGAACGGCTTCATGGGCATCGGAAGCATAAGCGACGGTGAACCGCAGCCCCTGACGGTCTTCAGCCGGATGGGGGATTATTCCATCGGTACGGTCGGCAGGATCAACAACAAGGAGCAGCTTGTGAAGGAGCTTCTGAACAACGGCTGCAACCAATTCATGTCCATGAGCAGCGGAGGTATCAATAATACGGAGCTGGTAGCCGCGCTGATCTCTACAGAAAATGATTTTATCAAAGGCATCCGGTATGCCCAGAGCAAAATAGAAGGCTCCATCACGATCCTGTTGATGACACCTCATGGAGTCTATGCCGCCAGAGACCGTTTCGGCAGAACTCCGCTGATCATAGGGAAGAAAAAGGGCAGCTACTGCGCCGCTTCGGAATCCTTCGCCTTCATCAATCTGGGCTACAAAACCGCTCATGAGCTGGGGCCTGCCGAGATCGTATTCATTACCCAGTCCGGATACGGGACCGCAGCAGAACCGGAGGAGAAAATGAGGATGTGCACCTTCCTCTGGACCTATTTCGGATATCCCACATCCACCTATGAAGGGATCAACGTAGAGGAGATGAGATACCGTACCGGGGGCAGCATCGCTAAAAAAGACAGGGACCTCAAGGTCGATTATGTGGCCGGGGTGCCGGACAGCGGCACCGCCCACGCATTGGGCTATGCAAACAAGTCGGGAGTCCCCTTTGCGCGGCCTCTGATCAAATATACGCCGACCTGGCCCAGAAGCTTCACGCCCCAGAACCAAAAGGCAAGAGAGCTGATCGCCCGCATGAAGCTTGTGCCGATCAACGATCTTATAAAAAATAAAAAGTTTGTACTCATCGACGATTCCATCGTCAGGGGGACCCAGCTTCTGGGAACGGCCAAGTACCTGTACGACAGCGGGGCAAAGGAAATTCACGTACGATCCTCCTGTCCGCCCATCCTGTTTGGCTGCAAATATCTTAACTTTTCCAGATCCGTCAGCGACATGGACTTGATCACAAGAAGAGTCATTGATAAACTGGAGGGCGGGAAGGTAACGCCGGAAGTCCTGGAGGAATATGGGGACGACAAGAGCAAACGCCATGAAAATATGGTGGAGGAAATCCGGATACAGCTCGGCTTTAAAAGTCTGAAATACCACGGACTTGAAGACACTCTGAAGGCAGTGGGGCTTAATCGGTGCAAGCTTTGCACATATTGTTGGAATGGAAAGGAATAAGGGTTATGAGAGCACTGATCAGTGTATCCGATAAGACAGGGATACTGGAATTTGCCCAGGAGCTTCGCAAACTGGGCGTAAAGATCATTTCTACCGGCGGAACGGCCGCCCGGCTTAGGGATAGCGGAGTGGACGTTATCGGGATATCCGAGGTAACGGGATTTCCCGAATGTCTGGACGGCAGGGTAAAGACACTGCATCCGGCAGTCCATGGCGGCATCCTTGCCATGCGAGACAAGCCGGAGCACATGAAACAGCTGTCCGATCTTCAGATCGAGACCATCGACATCGTTGCAATCAACCTGTATCCCTTTAAGGAAACGATTCTGAAACCGTCTGTTACCCTGGAGGAAGCCGTTGAAAACATCGACATCGGCGGCCCGACCATGCTTCGTTCCGCGGCGAAAAACCATAAGGACGTTGTGGTGGTCTGCGATCCAAAGGACTATGGGCAGGTCATTTCAGAGCTGAGAGAGAAAGGACAGGTTTCACGGGAGACAAAGTACAGGCTGGCGCTGAAGGTGTTTCAGCATACCGCCGCATACGATGGTATGATTTCCGATTATCTGCGCAGACAGATCGGCGCGGAGCTGCCGGATAACCTTACGCTGACCTTTGAGAAGGTGCAGGATCTGCGGTACGGCGAGAACCCGCATCAGAAAGCATATTATTATAAAGAGATCAAGCCCTGGGAGGGCGCTCTGGTCAACGCGGTCCAGCTCCACGGAAAAGAGCTTTCTTTTAATAATATAAACGATGCCAACGGAGCCTTGGAGACCCTCAGGGAATTTGAGGAGCCGGCCGTTGTGGCGGTAAAGCACGCCAATCCCTGCGGGGTGGGTATCGGTCCGGATATCCATGAGGCTTATCTCAAGGCCTATCAGGCAGATCCCGTTTCCATCTACGGCGGGATAATCGCGGCAAACCGCGCCGTCGATGAAAAGACAGCAATGGAAATCAGCAAAATCTTTGTTGAAATCATCATCGCGCCGGACCTTACGGAAGGAGCCCTTGCCGTTCTGACACAGAAGAAAAATATCCGGCTGATGAAGCTGGAAAACATCCTTGCCAAAGCTCCGGAGGATACCATTGACATGAAAAAGGTGGCAGGCGGACTGCTGGTGCAGGATTTCGACAACAGCCTATACGAGGAAACAGAACTCAAGGTGGTGACGGACCGTGCCCCTACGGAGGGGGAACTGGAAGACCTGAAATTCGCCATGAAAGTGGTAAAGCATATCAAATCCAACGGTATCGTGCTGGCCAAAGGAGGACGAACCATCGGGATCGGTCCCGGTCAGACCAATCGCATATGGGCGATTGAGAACTCGGTACGGCAGGCAACGGAGAGCACGG
>JAEWLJ010000016.1 GCA_023393455.1 Methanobacteriota archaeon
GGAGGGGGATACCCCCTCCCGGTAACAGCGTTTTGGGAGAACTTCACCGATAGGGCGGGGAGATGAAGATCGGTTCCTGATCTATCGGGTCTCTTCAGGATATGTACAAAAAAATCGCATGCGAGGGGTGAGATTCGAACTCACGAACTCCTACGAGACCAGGCCCTCAACCTGGCGCCTTTGACCTGGCTTGGCAACCCTCGCTCCGGTCTTCTCTATACAATGCGGTGCAACCAGAAATATCTTGCTCCACCGGGACCCGGGCTCCCGCGGGCGCGAGCCTGGGAACCGCTTCCGGGAGAGACCCTCCGGGCTGTACCTGTACTCCAGCGCCCCGAAACCGCCTTCGATGCGTATTTATGCGCCCGGTTCCAACGATCCCGTATGTGGGCTGACATCTCACGGGAGTTTGCCGATTCGCCGTCCCAGGGCAGGGTTGTCCGTTTTCTGCTGGAGAACGGGTTCGGCATCAACGAAGAGGGGCGCATCGTCTGCAACGGCATCGAGATCCCCGCAACGCACATCGGCAGGGCGATCGAGACCGACCGGCGAGTCGTAGACGCCACTGCCCGCCGCATCCTCGAGAAACCCGAACTGCGCGAGGTCTTCATCCGGATGCGCGCTGCGCCCGACCTATCCCGGGTCGCCGAGGCCCTCGGCCTCTCGGTCATCACGCTCTACCCGAAGGACGCGCAGGAGAAAGGGATCGTCGGCGCGGCGGTCGAAGTCCTCGTCGAGCACAACCTCTCCATCCGCCAGATCTTCGTCACCGATCCCTACCTCGCAGAGGCGCCCAAACTCGTGATGATCGTCGACGAACCGCGGATCCCGGCCTCGGTCTACGAGGAGATGCGGGCTCTTCCGCAGGTAAAACAGCTGGTTATCTGAAGAGTTCCATCTCCTGCCCGAGCCGGCAGATCCGCTTCCTCTGCCTTCGCGGGAGGGTGACTGCACGTTGCAACCGCTCTTCGAGCGCGATGACGCGGGTTCCCTTCACCAGGTTATCCGCGTGAGCGACGATCTTCTCTTCGAGCGTTTGGGGCATGCAGTCGCGCGGGACGAGACGGAGCAGCGAAGACTCGTCGGCCGTCAGTCCGGCCCCGATGTGCCGCTCGACGATGACGGCGACCGCTTCGTCGAGGCCGAACGACCGGCATATTACGCCGCCTGCTTCGGCGTGGCAGAGGTCATGCGTCACCCCGCGGCCGATGTCGTGGAGGAGGGCGCCGGTTTCGACCAGATCGCGGTCAACAAGGGGATCGGATGCGTAGGTGAGCGCAAGGTCGCGCACCGCCCGGCAGTGCGCGATGACCCCGTCGGAACACCCCGCCCTCCTGAGAAGACCGATGCAGTCTTCTTCACGCACTCCCGAGGCTCTCCTTGATCCTGTCGATTCTCTTCCTGAGAGCGACGGCGATGAGTTCGTTGTCGAAATGTTCGAGCATCTGATCGCAGTTCGGACACTCGAAGTTCCAGTTCGCCGCGTCCGTGAAGGTGTAGATGACGCTGCAGTTCTTGCACATGTAGAAGTCGTTCTTCTCCTCGTAGGTGAGCCGGGTGTCAAGGTGCTCAAGCGCATCGCGAACCTGCTCCTCGAGCACGTCGTGGATACGGTCGAGGCGGAGGTGCCAGAGGTAGGTGAGCCAGCCGGTCTCGGAGTTCTTCAGCCGCCGGTACTCGGCAAGGCGCCGCTCGTAGAGCGTGTAAAGGGTATGGCGGACGGTGTTGAGGTTGACCCCGGTCATCTCGGCAAGTTCCTCGTCACTGTGCTCACCATCTTCAGGGAATCGCCTGAGAAGTTCGATTCCCGCCTCCCCTATCATGCGCAGGACATAGGCATTGATCGCCGGATCGTCCAACAGTTCAGTGACGGATACCATGCTCAAATCTCTCCTGTAACAGAATAAACGTATAAGAGTATATATACAACATCGATGGCTAGCATACTCTGTTCTTAACCTTTAATTTACTTACCCTGCCTTTGAGGGGCAGGCTCATCTGCCGATCCGTTTTCGGACGGCCGCGGTGTTCCTCTCGAGGTCGACATACGCCTCCTCTTCCGTCTTGCCGCAGCCGTAGACGCTCACGACGGCGTGCCCCTCCTCGAACTCGGTCCCAGGCCAGGGGATGTCGGCGATGTGGGGCGCAAGGTCCGAGAGGTCGGCGTCAAGCCGCATGTCCCGCTCGGCAAAGAGGATCCGCCGGACGGCGACCTGCCCCGCCTTCGGCATCGCCGCCGGGATCACCCCGCGGCAGGCGTCCATGTGCATGGCAAAGACACTCTTCTGGATCGCCATCTCGATCGTGTCGAGCGTGGCCTGGAACCGGGGGTTGATCTCGATCGCCCAGGGTTTCCCCCCCACCATGAAGTCGATCCCGACCGAGCCCACGCACCCGCTCGCGGCAGCGATCCGCTCGGCTGCCGCGATCATCTCCCCGGCGAGCGGGTGGGAGAACGGGGTGACCGAGCCGGCAAACCCGTGCGCGCTCTCGCCCTCCCCCCGCAGGAGTTGCCGGTTGACCGCAACGGCCCGCGCACGCCGGCCGTCGGCGACGCAGGAGACGCTCGAGGGGATCCCGTCGACGAGTTGCTGCGCGATGTAGGGGACGTCCGGCCAGGCCTCCTCCCACCGGTGGAGTTCCCCTGCGGTCTTCACGACGGCGTTCCGCCACCCTCCCGCTCCCCGGCGCGGCTTGACCATCACCGGGTAGTCGTCGGTCCCCGCGAGCGGCGGAACCGGCACCTCCAGCCCCTCGAAGAACCGCTGGATCTCCAGTTTGTCGAGAAACCGCTCCACCTTCGCGGGCGGCGTGCCGCAGAGCGGGATCGTCGTCCCGACGGCTTCGGCGCCTGATGCGACGACCAGCGCGTCGACCGGGTGGCGGGCGGCGAACTCGGCGATCTTCTCCGGGAGTTCGTCGAGTTCATCGAACGAGAGGCAGTCCTCGGTGTACCAGCCGAGATCCCGGTCGCAGAAGTGGTCGACGGCGTAGACCGTGTAGCCGGCCCGGTAGGCCGACTGCGCCACGTGCCGCGTGGCGAACCCTGCAACCAGCACCCGGCCCGTCACCGCTCCACCGTCTTCTTCCCGACCTTCGTCGGCTCGATCCGGATCTTCGCGTCCGGGTACTCCCGGTTGAGTTCTTTCCCCTCGAAGAGGTGGTCGAGGAAGAGGGCGAGGCTCGATATCTCAGAGTGGGGCTGGGTCGTCACCGAGACGTTGTAGTCAGCAAGGCCGTAGATATCGCCCGGCACCTTCTCCGCCCCCACCACGACGAGAACCCGCTCCTGGCTTCGGACCTCGTCGATGACGTCGGTCATCCGGAGCCCGTACATGGTGAGGTGGGCGACCTTACCGCCGCCGGCCTTCCAGTCCAGGATGCACCGCCGCCACTTCACGTCGTTCTCCACGAAGAAGTCTCCGCCCCACCGGTCGGCCACATCCTCGATGCTCCTGGCGACACCGGGGTCGTCCGCGGCGAGGTACATCCCCCGCGCACCGAGCGCCCGGGCCGAGAGCCCGACATGGGTCGTCACCCTTTGATCGCGTTCGGGCCGGTGGCCTATCCTGAGTACCGCTACTTCAGGCATATCACGCATCCCTCTTCTTCGCCCTGACAACCCCGTTCTCGATGATGAACGGGAGATCCTCTGTGGTATGCCGGCACTGGCACTCGATCAACGACTCCTGGATGGAGAGGAGATGCACCTCAGCGCCGGACCGCCGGACCAGGAGAGCGTGCTCAAGCCGCTCAAGCGATCTCGTGATCACACCCTCTCCAAGACCGGTGGCCGTTGCCAGGTCTTCGACCGTAATGCAGCCGGTTTCAGGAATCCTATGATATATGGTCCAATCCAGATCTTCCTCACGCACACCTATTCTTTTTTCCGGATAGACCGATATAGTTATTCATGCGCCGCCTGCACTGTTCCGGCTCTACCCGCCGCTATCCGGGCGGATCTCCAGAAGGTGCGGGGCGACAGAATTAACGTGGAGAACCGAGCGATGGGTACGTATGCAGAACTGGCGGACCTTGCCGACGCCCTCTTCGAGGCAAGCGGCGATGACGATGAACTTCTTGCGGAGAGGCTGGACACGCTTGACGAAGAGACCCGGGGAGCGCTGATCTCCTCCGACTTCCTCAACGCCTACCAGGTCTTCTACTATTTCTTCCGGGAGACGCCTGATGAACTCGTGAGGGAGCGGCTGCAACTCCACGCGGCATCGGACCTCGCCCGGGGGATCGTCGTCGACGAGGTCGATATCTACGACCTGATCTTCTCGCTTGACGACGGGGAGCCCGTCCTCCTCCTCACCGACGGCGAGACGGCGCTCGCCAGATATCGGGGGCCGGAGGCATACGCGGCAATGGTCAGGCACCTGGACGAGTCGCTTTAGATAGACCGACCGGCGGTGATCAGCCGCTCGTCTACCTTCGCCCGGACGATCGGCGGGAGGTCCCCCCATCGGATGACCGCGTCACCGATGACGGCAAGCACGCCCGATATCTTCGTCCCTCTAAGATCGTCGAGGACGGAGATGTCGTCCACCGTGATCCGGTTGCAGATCGCCGTCGCCCAGGCGTCCGCGGCGACGACGTCGGGGGAGATGACCGTCACGGCGTCGGCGATGCCGAAACTGATCGACGGCCCCACCGTCCCCGACGAGGTGCAGATCCCGAGGATCTCTTCCTGCGGAGGAACCCGGAACGCGAAGCGCCCGCTCACAGGTGACGCGCCCGCATAGATCCCGATCGTCACCTCGCGTTCGCTCACGAGGGCGATATCCCCCCCGTTGTCGACGAGGCCGAATCCTGCGCCGGCCTCGACCATCGCCTCCACCCCAGCGCGGGCTATAGCGCCTGCCACTGCCGCCATCGGCCCCACTCCGGCCTCCGTTGCTGCCCGGGCCATGCTCGCCGGGATCTCTGCAGGGTTCTTCGGGGTATATGGCTCGAACGTCGCCGAAAAATAGGGATCACTGGCAATCTGTCGCTCGACCTCTTGCCGGGCGGCCAGCATCCCGGACTTTGCCGCCGTGACTTCGTCAGGGGTCCCGGCAAGGATGGTCGTGATCGTCTGCCGGAACTCGAAGTGTTCCCGGATCATCCCTGCTGCGAGAGAGCGTCGTGCGGGCATGCCCGGATACATTTGCCGCAGAGGACGCACCGTTCGGCGCTCACCCGGAGGCGCCATTCTTCGTCGAAAGAGAAGACCTCCTGGGGGCAGATGCTGATGCAGGCCCCGCAGTCGACGCACTCCGCCTCGTCGAGAGCGACGGCGTCCTCCATCGCGCGAACCACGACCCCCATCTCCTCGAGACACCGCTGAACGAGGTCCGCGTCCTTGTCCGGGACGTCGATCAGCACTTCCCCCGCCATCGAGTCGATGTTCGCCTTCTCCACGTTGATGAGGACGCCGGTCTCCTTCACCACCCGGGCGATCACCGGCTCCCGTCCCGGGTCCCGCTGCCCTCTCCGGGTGAAGGAGAGCAAGAGTTTCATTGCCGCCGCCTCCCGCCGAAGAGTTTCCCGAGATCGATCGCCGAGAGGATGCCGACCACCCGGTTCGTCGCGTCCACTACGGGAAGGGCGCTGATGTTGTTTTGCTCCAGTTTCTGGGCGGCTATGTCCACCGGTTCGTCGGGTATCGTCTTGATCACGTTCCGGGTCATGATGTCTTTCACCTGACGGAGCCGTCCGTCGTTCACCACCGCCTTCGAGACGTCGTAGGTGGTGATGATCCCGACCAGCGCGCCGTTGCCGTCGAGGACCGGGAGGTGGTTCGTCTCGCCCCGAAGCAGCCGTTTTGCCGCCACCCGGATCTCCTCGTCCTCCGTGATGCTGATCACCTGCCGGTTCATGATGTCGCGGACACGGGGGGTGACGGCAGTCTCCCGCATCGGTCTCGCACGTTTTGTCGGGTCGATCCGGCGGGTGGGGACGGCAAGTTCCATCTTCCCCGCCTCGATCCAGTCTTTGAGTTCCTGCGCAACCGCCCGGGCCCCCCGGTAACTGGAGAGCGACGACGTCCGGACGGTCTCACCGCCGATCTCGACCGATCCGCTCTTCAAGTCGGCATAGCTGACCCTCGCAAGCGCCGGGCGATCACGCCGGGGCGTGCCGTAATCGATGATGTCGGTCAGGATATCCTCGTCACGCACCGCGGTGCTCCGGACGATCCCGGTATCGAGCACCGGGATCGGGACGCCGACGCCGATATAGAGCGTCACTCCGTAGCCGTTCATCACCGCCGCACGCAGGAACTCTGACTTCATCTGCTTCATGTCCCCGGTCACCATCAGTGTCCCGAATCCGCCTCCGGCTGAGTGCTGCGTCCCCTCGCCGACGATCATACCTTCCGCACCGGCAAGGAAGATCGGGACGCCGCTCCCGATGACCCTGAAGTCAGGGTCGTTTGCGAGCGGCGAGAGGGTCCCTGCGCCGGAGTAAGAGACGTTGCCGCACCGCGGGAGGAGGGTGCCCATGTAGGTGTTGAGCGTCCGGTCGGTGGCGTTCGAGGCTGCGTTGTAGCACTGGTAGGAGTTCCTCGGGTTGACCATGATCGCCTGGTTCATATCCTCAAGCAGCAGTTCGGTCGTGATACTTCGGCGCGGGTAGCAGTCGGTCCCGTGGGAGGTTGCCCGCAGTTCGACGGTGCCTCCCGCGACGAGTTCCTCGAGGACGTGGGCGCCGCCGTAGACCTGGTCCCTGGACTCGGCCTCCTGGGTTGCGCCCAGGTAGGCGTCGACCGCTGCAATTCCCGCGTAGGCCTCAACGTCGTTGAGCCATACGTGTTCCATCCGGATGGGGGGGTCGGCGTGCCCGAAGTTGAAGAAGGCACCGGAAGAGCACATTGCCCCGAACGTCCCGGTCGTGACGATGTCGACCTCCGCCAGTGCCCCTTCCTCTCCCAATTCGTCGACAATCCCCGGCATCTCGTCGGCGGTGACAACTCGTGCACTACCGTCGCGTATCCGGGCATTGATGAGGTCGAGGGACTTTTCCATGGATGTATATTCTCTCTCAGAATATTTATATGTGTTGATTATTACTTTAGGTAATATTGCGCGAGGATATGTGTGCATCCCGACAGGTCCTATCCGGCATAGCCTCAGGGAGGAGCGTAACGGGCGTCTGTTGAATTTTACGCCAAAAATGGATGGATTTTTTTGTGTTCAGTCCCGTCTACGGAGCGCGACAAAAAGCCCGAGGATCCCGAGCGCGCCTATCACGGCAAAGGGCCCCACGCCCGCCGCGGGAGCCTGGGTCGGCACGGGCGAGAGCGAGGCCGAGGCCGAGGCGGTGCTTCCGGCGCCGACCTGAACGGTGGTCGCCCAGTCGCCGTAGCCGCTGAGCGCTACCCTGACCGCGCGGGTGCCGGTGGCAACGCCGTCGACGGTCAGCGGGGTGATGCCCTTATAGGCATTGTCGATGTAGACCTCAGCCCCCGACGGGGAGGAGGTGACCGAGATCGCGCCGGTCGTGGTCGACTGGCCGGGCTGGAGCGTCGCGGTGACGTGGCTCGTGGTCGCGGCGCTGACGCTGACCGACGTCGTGTAGTCCTGGTAGCCGGAGAGGGCTACCCTCATCGTGTGGGAGCCGACCGGGACGTTCGATATCGTGTATACTCCGGCCGCGGGTGTCTTGCCCTGGTACTTGTTGTCGAGGAAGACGTCCGCGCCTGCCGGGTAAGAGACCACGTCGATGGCGCCGGCGGTCTCGGAGGGGATGGAGGTGAGGTGCGCGTTGACGTAACTGGTCACGCCGGGGCTCACGGTCACGGTCGACCTCCAGTCATAGTAGTTGGCTAGATCGAGCTCGATGTTGTGTTTCGCTGCCGAGACGCTGGAGAGCGTCAGGGGTGTCCGGCCCTTGTAGACCCCGTCCATGTAGACGTATGCACCCGATGGGCTGGAGGTGACCTTGATCGCCCCGTACTGCTCTATCGCGGTCAGAGTGAACTGGATGTTCGACTGCTGCCCAGCCCTGACCGTCACCGTGCTCAGATCAGACCGGTAGCCCGAGCGTTCGGCTTCAACGGTGTAGGTGCCGGGGGAGAGGCTCTGAATCGTGAGCGGAGCCGTGCCCCGGTAGTTCCCGTTCAGGTAGATCGCTGCATTCGAGGGGCTCGACGTGATCTGGATCGAACCGGCGGTCTCAACCGGTTGCAGCGTCGCGTAGACGTCCCTGGTCTCGCCTGCTGCGGGACTCGACGGCAGGTTGGCGGAGTAGGCCTGGTAGCCGCTCTTCTCGACCCGGATGGTGTTGTAGGGCGCCCCGGTGGTGTAGACCGGGACGTCGAGCGTTCCTCCGTAGGTGGTGCCCTGGTACTGCCCGTCAAAGTAGACGTTGGCACCGTCGATGTTGCAGTGGACGCGGTACCACGCCTGGTCTCCTCCCATCTGTGCGGATACGGCCGGAATGCCGGCGCAGAGAACGAGGAGCGTCATTCCTATGATAAGATTCCTCAGCATGTTCAGTCTCCAAAAGATAACGCTTGAATCTCGGTTTTTCTGGGAAATAATTATTTCTATTCGATCTGCCCCACATTCATTGCCCTAACCGGATAATAGCCAAATTACTCCCGGGATATACAAAATTTTCCTGATTACGAGATGTATTTGACAGGGGGAACCGGGTCCGGGGACGGCTTCCTCATCCACCCTTTTTATTCTGTGAGGTTCATACGGGGTACCATATGGATGTCGGGAGGTTTATCGCCGCGCTGGAGCAGGTCGCTCCGCCTGAACTGGCCGAAGAATATGACGCAGGGAGGATCGGTCTCGTCGTCGAGGGAAAAGACGAGATCGAGACCGTCTGCTCTGCGCTCGACGCCACACAGGGGGTGGTGGAGGCTGCAGTCCGTGCCGGCGCGGATATGCTGGTCGTCCATCATACGCCCATCTGGAACCCGATCACGGCGGTCCGGGGCCCGATCTCGCGCTTGCTCCGGGCCGTCCTCTCCGCCGATATGAACCTCTACGTGATGCACACGAACTTCGACTGTGCGGAGGGCGGCGTCAACGACATCCTGGCGGCGAAACTCGGCCTTCTCCGGTGCGAACGGATGACCGCCGGCCTCGTCGGCGACTGTTCCCTCGACGTCGGAGAGATCACCCGCCGCCTCCCTGGCGGAGGAATCCGGGTCTACGGCGAGGTGGGAACGATCCGACGCCTCGCCGTCGTGGGCGGAAGCGGGTTTGACCCCGACCTGATCGGGGAAGCCGTCGACCTCGGTGCGGAGGCGTTCCTCTCGGCGGAACTGAAGCACAGCGTAGCCCGTGCATCGCCCATTCCCTGCCTCGAAGCCACCCATTACGCGCTCGAGGCCCCGGCCATGGAGGCTCTCGCGTCCCGCATGGGGTGGCATTATATCCCTGATCCGCCACACGTAGTGGTAGTTCCATGAGGGGTCTGTGGCAGAAGATGGAGCATGACCGGGCGTTGACGCCGGAGTTCCGCACCTGCATCGAGCGCGTCTACGGCGAGCGAGGGAGAAAGGCGCTCGAGGCCGTCGACGCAGGGCAGGTGAAGCGTTACCTGGATTTCTTCGTCGTGGTGGGCCGGAGCAGCGAGTATATCATCGAAGGAGACTTCTGCACCTGCAGCGATTTCCTCTTCCGGGGGCGCGAGTGCTGGCATATTCTTGCGGTTCGCATCGCCGAGAGAACAGGATTATATGAATCCTACGACCTCTGGTATCAGGATACATGGAAAGTATGAATATCCTGCACAAACAACTATATTCGGCACAACCCAACAGAGTTATGCTGCGTGATTTTTATGCTCGAGGATGAATATACGCTCGATTATTTCAGGTCAGAAGGGTTTGAGCGGAAGGTCTGCAAGAGTTGCGGGTCGGCCTTCTGGACCCGGGACCCCGAACAGGAGTTCTGCGGCGACGCCCCGTGCGTGACGTACAACTTCATCGGCAACCCGGTCTTCAAGCCCCATACTGTTGATGAGATGCGGGAGGCGTTCCTCTCGTTCTTCGAGCGGCACGGTCATACACGCCTCGAACGATATCCAGTCGCCGCCCGGTGGAGAGACGATATCTACCTCACCATCGCGTCTATCGCCGATTTTCAACCGTTCGTCACGAGTGGCGTCGTTCCCCCGCCGGCGAACCCGCTGACCATCTCCCAGCCCTGTATCCGCTTGAACGACCTCGACTCGGTCGGGAGATCCGGGCGCCACCTGACGCTCTTTGAGATGATGGCACACCACGCCTTCAACACCCCGGAGGAGCAGATCTACTGGAAGGACGAGACGGTCGCTCTTTGCGACGAGTTCATCGCGTCCATCGGCGGCGATCCCACTGGTGTCAGCTACAAGGAGCACCCCTGGTACGGCGGCGGGAACGCCGGGGCGTCCGTCGAGGTGCTGATCGGTGGTCTTGAGGTCGCGACGCTGGTCTTCATGAATCTCGGGCGGCAGAAGACCGATCAGCCGCCCGTCGACGTGAACGGGGTGACTTACTACCCGATGCGGCTGAACATCGTGGACACCGGCTACGGCCTTGAGCGGTTCGTCTGGGCCTCGAAGGGTTCGCCGACGATCTACGATGCGGTTTTCCCGGAGATGGTGAGCCGCCTGACGCGTTCGTCTCACCTCGAGAACCTCCTCGACAGCCCGGAGTTCACGAAGATCATGGGGCTCAGCGCCCGGTTCGCGGGGGTGATGGACATCTCCGGGACGAACCTCCATAACCTCCGGAGGAAGGTCGCCGAGGCTATCGACGTCCCCGTCGACCGGCTCGAGCGGATCGTCGTTCCGATCGAGAAGGTATACTCGATCGCCGACCACACCCGCTGTCTCGCCTACATGCTCGGGGACTGTATCGTCCCCTCGAACGTCCGTGAGGGCTACCTCGCACGGCTTGTACTTCGCCGGACGCTCCGGATGATGAACGACCTCTCGATGGACGAGGAACTCGCCGACCTCGTGGAGGCGCAGATGCAGGCCGTGGGGATCGAGACCTTCGGGCAGGAGGTTGATAGGGTCCGGGAGATCGTGGAGAACGAGGAGGCGAGATATGCAAGCACGCTCGAGCGCGGGACAAGGATTGTCCAGAAGATCGCCCGGAACTATAGGGCAAAGAGTTCCCGGGTTCCCCTCGAAGAGGTGATCACCCTCTACGACTCACATGGTCTCCCGCCTGAGATGGTGAAGGAGGTCGCTGCCGCCGAGGGCGCCGTCGTGGAGATCCCCGACAACTTCTACTCGCTGATCGCCGATACACACTCGGAGGCGCAGAAGGAGGCGAAGGGAGAAGACCCGCTCGATGCCTACCGCGAACGTGCGGTCTCCCTCCCCCCGACGAAGAAACTCTACTATGAACTGCCCTGCGAGGTTGAGTTCGAGGCGATGGTGCTGGATTACTTCGACGGGACGGTGGTGCTCGACCAGACGCTCTTCTATCCCGAGGGAGGAGGCCAGCCGTCCGACACCGGCACCCTGGTGGCGTCCGAGAGCATGGTGCGGGTGGAAGAGGCCGTGAAACTCGGCGAGGTGATCCTCCACCGGGTCACCGGAGGCCCCCTGAAGCGCGGCGAACGGGTGAAGGGTATGGTGGACGAGGAACGCCGGCGGTCGCTGATGCGTCACCACACGGCGACCCACGTTCTCCTGCACGCCGCAAAAGAGGTGCTCGGCGTCCATGTGCACCAGGCGGGCGCCCAGAAAGGAAGCGAGGTGTCCCGCCTGGACGTCCGGCACTACAAGCATATCACGCCTGAAGAGCTCAAGCGGATCGAGATCGAAGCGAACCGACTGGTCATGGCCGATACACCGGTCTACGTCCACCTTGAGGAGCGGACGAAGGCCGAGCAGAAGTACGGGTTCGGCCTCTACCAGGGCGGCGTCCCGCCGGGTCGTGAGATCAGGACGGTGCAGGTCGGTGCCGATGTCCAGGCGTGTGCGGGAACACACGTCCGGGCAACCGGCGAGATCGGGCCGATCCGGGTCCTCGGCGTCGAGCATATCCAGGACGGCGTCGAGCGACTGGTCTTTGCGGCCGGTGTCGCCGCCGTGTATGCCATGCAGCACCAGGCCGATCTCCTCCAGGAGTCTGCCGACGTGGTGAGCGTCCAGCCCGAGAACCTGCCGGCAACGACGGCGCGGTTCTTCTCGGAATGGAAGGAACAGAAGAAGGAGATCGAACGTCTCCAGAAGAAAGTGGTCGACCTCGAGATGCAGAACCTCGACGGCGAGGTGGTTGACGGGGTCCGGGTCGTCGTCAGAACGCTCGATGCAACCCACAAGGAGCTCGTCGCACTCGCCACGACTGTCGCTGAAGAGGGCGGCGTGGCGCTCTTTGCGTCGGGAGACGGAACGGTGAAAGTAGTAGCGACGTCGGGCGCCCCGGCGGTGAACGCCGTCGATATCGTGCGGGAGGTCTGCGGCATCCTCGGCGGGAAGGGCGGCGGCAAGCCGAACCTTGCACAGGGCGCGGGCACGGACGCCTCCCGGCTCGAGGAGGCGCTCGAGTACGGGCGCAACCAGATCATTGAAGCACTCCATGGCGAATGATGTCGTAGTTATCCAGCCGGGCGATGAGCAGGCACAGAAGATCGCCCGGGCGATGGCGAGCCAGACGGCAAACGCGGTCATCCAGGCTTTCGGCAGCGGGCCGCTGACGTCCTCGGAGGTTGCCCGGCGGATGAAGATCCCCATCACCACCGCTTCGTACCACATCGATAACCTTCTTGCCGCCGGACTTCTCGAGGTTATGGAGACCCGCTGGAGCGAGAAGGGCCGCGAGGTGAAGGTCTACGGGCTTGCGAACCAGGTCTTCATCATCGCGCCGCCGGTGAGCGACCTCCGGTCGGTGCTGAAGAAATACACGACGCTCTTCGGGATCGTCGTCCTCGCAAGCATCGGGCTCTGGTCAATCCTCCCGGCGATGCTGCCGTTCGACGGCGTTACGCCTGTCTCAAGGTCGGTGACCGGCAACGGGGATAACTACCCCGGGGAGGAGGTCTCGACGCTCCAGTCTCCCGTTCCCGATGCCGCCGGGGCGCTGCCGGTTCACGATCTCGTGATGGGCTTCTTCTTCGGCGCCTGTGCGGTGCTGCTCGCGCTCTTCATCTACGAGGTCTACTACTGGTGGCGCACATCTCCGCGCCACCGGATGGATGAAGAGCGGGAATAAAAAAGGTCCGGGGTAAGAGGTTTTCCGGGGTCTTTACCGCTGCCCTCCTGCAACTCCTGCCTGTGGTTGTTTTCCCGTTCCTGCTTCTACTTTTGCCCCGCACCGGGGACACCGCGTCTTCTTCGGGTTGATCTCCGCTCCACAGCTGTAGCATTTCGACATGGTATATCACCACATTGTGCCTGATTGGGCCCTGATCCTATAAGGCTATCTTCATGGTAGTTTCGGCCGTAATCTGCGCTCCAGGGCGAAAACGCCCTGGAATGTGGCTATGATCTGGTTTACGGCAATCTCCTGGCGCTCATGCGCTTGTACGTACAGCCGGCAGGTCTCCGGCCGCATCCGGCACCCCCGGAGAGAGATCTCGCTCAGGGAGCGGGCGAAGGTCCCGATCCCGCCCTCTTTCGTATGATCTGCGTGCCGCACTCCGGCGTTATCCCGGTTATTCCCGGTGATATCCTCAAAGATGGAATTTGTAGGATTTTTTGCGTCCGACATATATTTCAATATGGATAATAATATATCGCCCGCTCGTCAACCATAATCCATGCTCGGTGCCGTCCCTGGTATCGACCCGGAGTTATTCTCCCTGGTCGTCGTCCCGGTCTTCATCTTCCTCGCACGTATCTGCGACGTCACCATCGGGACGATGCGGATCATCTTCGTCTCCCGCGGGATGAAACTTGTCGCCCCCATCCTCGGGTTCGTCGAGGTCTTCATCTGGATCATTGCTGTCGGCCAGATATTTCAGAACCTCACGAACCCTCTCAACTACTTCGCCTACGCAGCCGGGTTCGCCACCGGGAACTACATCGGAATGCTTGTCGAGGAGCGGCTGGCGATGGGGCTCGCGCTCATCCGGATCATCACCCAGCGCGACGCGACGAACCTCATCGACTACCTCCGCGCGGCAGGCTATGGGGTGACCGTCCTCGATGCCCAGGGGAAGGTGGGGCCGGGCAAGGTCATCTTCTCGGTGGTCAAGCGCAAAAACATGCGCGACGTGGAGGACGCCATCCATGAGTTCAACCCGAAGGCTTTCTACTCTATCGAGGACATCCGGCGGGCGGCGGAGGGGACGTTTCCGGCAACCATGCCGGGCCCGACACCGTTCTCCTTTGGAAGGGTCATCCGGAGGGGGAAGTGACCCCGGTGTGGGTTATCCGGGTGCTGCAGGACTGTTTCCCATCCCTGTTTTCCCATTGCCCATGAGGCGGCGCTGATGTCTCACGCGACGCCGCGAAGGGGAGTTGTACGGCCTTGTTGAAACCCCCTTGTTTGCTCCAGATGGCTGCAGTAAGGGGTAACTTAGAGGCACGGCTTTCCACCGGGTACGCACCTGGCGGTGTTCGAAGGACGCTCCCTGAGGAGCATCCTATTGCGCACTTGCGGTGCTCATGCGCCCGCCCTAGCGGCCGGTCACATTCCGTCTATCGCCAGTCCTCCAAGACCTTCGGTCTTCTCCTGCTTCGGTTCTTCGCACCTCATGGTGTTCACGCTCCTATCCTCTGGCTAGTCGCGTAACGAACCATCGCAATCGCCACGCACTGCCCGCCCCCCTGGGGGCGGGAGGAGCGCGAAGCGCGGGTGGTGGGGGTTACAGGGATCCATTACGACGTGGAGACAGGGGAGAGGGACACCCCCTCCTGGTAACAGCGTTTTGGGATAACTTCTAATATTCGGCTCCGATGAGAGAGGTTCTACAGAGCCGTTATCCGGTAGACGGCGTTCGCCCGGTCGTCCGAGACCAGCAGCGATCCATCATTAGCGACCTCGACGTCCACCGGCCGCCCCCACGCGTCGCCTCCCTGCAACCAGCCCTCCGCGAAGACCTCGTAGGAGACGGGAGTCCCGTTCTCGAGCGTGACCATCGTCACCCGGTAGCCGATCGGCTCCGCCCGGTTCCAGGAACCGTGCTCGGCGATGAAGATCCTGTTCTGGTACTCTTCCGGGAACTGTCCGCCGTCATAGAACCGCATCCCGAGCGCGGCGACGTGCGGGCCGAGTTCCTGCTCCGGCGGCGTGAACTCAGCACATGACTGTTCTTCCCCGAACTCCGGGTCGGGGATCGCCGCGCCGTGGCAGTAGGGGAACCCAAAGTGCATCCCGCTCTCCGGCGCCCGGTTGAGTTCGTCCGGCGGGATATCGTCGCCGAGCCAGTCGCGGCCGTTGTCCGTGAACCATAACTCGCCGGTCTCCGGGTGCCAGTCGAACCCAACGGTGTTCCGGATGCCCCGGGCGTAGATCTCAAGATTGGTTCCGTCCGGGTTCATCCGATGGATCGCGGCAAACCGCTCATCGTCGGGATCGCAGACGTTGCAGGGCGCTCCCACGGGGACATAGAGGTTCCCGTCGGGGCCGAAGGCGATGAACTTCCACCCGTGCGACGCTTCGTCCGGGAAGGCGTCGCTCACCACCGCCGCCTCAGGCGGGTTCTCGAGGTTTGTCTCGATGTCGTCGTAGCGGAGGATGCGGCCGATCTCGGCGACATAGAGGGAGCCGTTACGGAACGCGACGCCGTTCGGGGAGTCGAGACCGCTCGCGATCGTGATCACCGCGTCCCCCCTCCCGTCGCCGTCGCGGTCAGGGATGGCGTAAACGTTTCCTGCGCCGCGGCTCCCGACGAAGAGCGTCCCGTTGGGTGATAGTGTCATCGACCGCGCCCCGGTGACGTTTCCAGCATAGACGTCGATCTCAAAGCCCGGGGGGAGGGTGATCGTATCGAGCGGCAGAGGGCCGGCGGTGCTGCCTCCCGGCGGCATCACGACGGCAACGACGATGCCGAGGAGTGCAAGGGCCGCAATCGCGGCGATGATAGCGGTCAGACGTGTCATGAAGGTCATCTCCGGGACCCCCGATGGCGGGGAGGATATATAGGGGTTACTCACGCAAACCGCCGGATGCCGGCAAGCGGTGGGAGGACGACCACTTCGCCGTCGACCTCCACCACAGGCTGGAGGCTGCCCGCATCCACGCGGCGGAGGATGGGGGAGAGGAAGTCCCGGCTCCTCGCGTAGTTCACCACGACGCCGGGGGAGAGCGGGTTGAACGCCGGCATCACAAGAAGGTCCTTCCCGCGGGCCACGCCCCGGCCGTAGAGATAGCAGGGGAACCGGGCTAGGTCGATCTCGATCGCCGGATGGTCATGCCCGATGATGAGCGTCCCGTGGTCGTCGACCGCCTGGTCGCCGTGCACCACCGTGTAGCCGCCGCGGTCGTAGCGCTCGACCGTCCCTCCTGTGATAGCGGGGAGCATGACGTCGTGCGATCCCCGGACGAGGACGACCTCGCACTCCGCCCGGAGCGTTGCAAGGATCGTCGAGAGCGTCTCCTTCACGTCCCGGCTCACCCGGTCGAAGGCATGGAAGATGTCCCCGTCGAGGACGAAGACCTGCGGAGCGAACCGGCCGAGGATCGCCTCGAACCGCTTGAGCAGCGTCTCCTCCTCGTGGAGGGGGAAGTGGAGCCCCTGCCGGTAGAGCGCCTCGGAAAGTCCGATGTGGACGTCGGAGACGACGCAGAGGGATTGTTCCCGGACAAAGAACGCCCCTTCATAAAAACCGAACCGGGAGAGGAGGTCGGTCTCCGTGACCACGTTCATGCCGCCGCCCCGCCTTCGATGCTGCTCATCACCCGGCGCTGGAACTCGCGGAGCATCGAGAGTTTGTCCTGCGCGTAGACCGCGTCGGAGACGCCGAGCGTCGCGATCCCGAACGCGAGCGGGCTCGGGGACGCGGCGCGGGTCATGACGACCTCGATCTCGCCCGCACCGATCCCGTCGACGATCCGCCGTATGTTCTCCGCCTCGAACCTGTCCTCGATCACCTCCCGGTAGGTCTCTCGCATCACGGCAAAACGCGGGAGCCGTTTTGCAAACGAGATCAGCATATCGGCGCTCACCTGCTGGCGCCGGGCGCTCCTTCGCTTCCCCATGTAGTTACGCAGGATCATGAACGACCGGGCCGCGTTGATCCGGAAGACCCGCTTTAAGAGCTGGGTATCCCCGACGGCCTCTGTGAGGATCTCGCTGCACTCGTCGGCCCGGATACCCCGGAGGATGCGTGCAGGATCGGCCCGCTTATCGAGCGGTATCGAGACCAGAAACCCGGTATCGCTGATCCCGACCGAGACGTTCGTCGTCACGTCCCGGGCGATCATGAAGGCGACGATCCGAGAGAACCCGTCGTTGAACCGCAACCCGTAGTTGGTCATGAAGTAGTAGAGCCGGCGATGATTCTCCTGGTCGACCTGCTCCTCGACGACGATCCTCCCGGGCGTGGGGACGGCCTCGTCGCCCAGATAGAGCACCTGCTGCTCGAAGATCGCGCAGATGCTTCGTGCGCTGTTCTCGTCGATGGGATAATCGGCAAGGAGCTCCTCGACGATCTCTTCCGTCTCGCCTGTCTCCATCGCGCTAAGCATCATCTCCTTGAACCGGAGGACGTGCAGCCCGAGGTCGAACGAGAGGGGAAGTTTCTCGGAGAACCAGCTCGGGATCGTCGGCCGGTCAGTCGTCAGGTCGACGTAGAGTTTCCCGCCCCGGCGGTAGGCGAACCGGTAGCGCCGACCGCCGAGGACGAAGACGTCGCCCTTGTTCATCCGTTCCAGGTACTTCTCGTCCAGGTTGCCGACAAAGACCCCGTCACGGGTGAGGACGTCGCAGGAGAACGCGTCCGGGATCGTCCCGGAGTTGAGGAAGTAGATCATCCGGGCGTTCCTCCCTCGCTTTCGCACGGTTCCGGTCTCCTCGTCGTGCCAGATCTTCGCGTAGATCCGCCGCTCCTCGAGCCCCGCGTACTCTCCGGCGAGGTAGCGGACGACGCTCATCAGGTCTTCCTCCTCGAGGTCCCGGTAGCAGTACGACCGGCGGATCACCTCAAACATCCTGTCGATCTGCGCTTCCCCCTCGAGCGCCATCCCGAAGACGTGCTGCGCGAGAACGTCGAGGCAGTTCTCCGGGATGTGGATCCGGTCCACAAACCCGTTCTGCCCCTCCCGGAGCATCACCGCGCACTCCACGAGTTCGTCGCGGTCGAGGACGACGATCCGTCCCTTCACCACCTCGCCGAGACGGTGGCCGGCGCGCCCGACCCGCTGGAGGAGCGCCGCGACGGACTTCGGGGACCCCACCTGGAGGACGAGGTCGACGTGGGGCATGTCGACCCCGAGTTCGAGCGACGTCGATGTCGTCACCACCTTCACCCTCCCGGATTTGAGCCGCTCCTCGACGGAGAGCCTCCCCTCTGTCCCCATCGAGCCGTGGTGGCATCCCGTGTTCTCCTCGGTATACCACTCGGGGTAACGGACGCGGAGATTGTAGAGGATCCGTTCGGCGCCGTTCCGGGTGTTCGTGAATACGAGCGTATTGCTGTGTCCCTGGACGAGACGGTGGATCGTCGAGTAGAGGTGCCGCGCGAGGTCTTCGGGGGTGGTGTCGATCAGGTCGGGAACCGGGCAGAGGAGTTTCAAGTCGAACTCCCGCGCGAACCGGGTGTCGACGATCTCCACATCGCGTCCGGCGCCGACCAGGAACCGGCCGACCTCGGCGAGAGGCTCGATCGTCGCTGAGCACCCGATCCGTGTAAATCCGCCTCCCGCCTCCTTCACCAGTTCTTCGAGCCGTTCAAGGCTCACCGAGAGGTGGACGCCGCGCTTCGAGCCCGCAAGGGAGTGGATCTCGTCGACGACGACCCACCTGACCGTCCGGAGGCTCTCGCGGAACTTCGGGGAGTTTAAGAGGATCGCGAGCGTCTCGGGGGTGATGTTGAGGATGTGCGGGGGTTTCCGCGCCATCTTCGCCTTATCAGCCCGTGAGACGTCCCCGTGCCGGATGGCGTGGCGGAGCGGGGTGTGGTCGATCCCGCGCTCGCGGGCGACCCGGGCGATCCCGTCGAGCGGCAGGCTGAGGTTCTTGTGGATGTCGTTTGCAAGTGACTTGAGCGGCGAGATGTAGAGGCAGTAGACGCTGTCTTCGAGCTCGCCTGCCCGCGCCCGGATGAAGATGTCGTCGATGATCGCGAGAAACGCAGAGAGGGTCTTTCCCGACCCGGTCGGCGAACAGATGAGGACGTTCTTTCGCTCGTGGATGAGCGGAACCGCCATCCGTTGCGGTGGGGTGAACCGCCCGTCCAGTTCTTGTATGCACCATTTCTGTACGTTTTCGTCGAGGAGTTCGAGGATCTCCTCGTTTGAATGCCTTTCCGGCCGCTTCTCCATCCTGTTACCTCTCGTCGTCCCTTGAGTTCCGCCGTGCGCCCTCCCCCATATGGATGCGGGGAACGGCAGGCTCGAGTAATCCCTGATCTGCTCCAAGTCCTGGAGAATTTAACTGCACCAATGCAGTGGGGCGTCTAATTCAGGGTATCGTGCTGCAGAAGTGGTTTCTGGCAGCTGTATTCCCACTGTTGCGGCCGGAGTGCCGTGCCGAATTTTGTATGTATTTTGCAATCATCCACAATAGCCTTTTGCATCTTGAGAAGCGATCTGCCGGGGTGAGTGGTTGATAATATGTGGGTTTATTGCGCTCAAATCTGTTTTTTGGCCCTTTCTCGGTGATATTAGATCCGCCGGGGCGATCGGGTGAAAAACCGTGACTCCCTCCAATCAGGATGATGTTTACTTCAGATGTTTTAGATAGTTCTCATCCCCTCTCCCACGCCGGCGCCGTCACCCCGGGAGGAAGAGGATAACTGCCCCCCTCCCCGGGCGTCTGGGATATTCTAATGTAGGTTCTCGTGAAACTTAACAGTGGAATTACGATGACAAATCACCCGGTTAAGAACATGATGCGGTTGATGGCGACCAAGATCCGGACGATCGCGGACGTGATGTCCGACGACGAGATCGATACGCTCCTCACCGAGATCCTGAATGCAAACCGCATCTATACCATGGGCGCCGGGCGCTCCGGGCTTGTAGCGAAATCGTTTGCCATGCGCCTGATGCACCTCGGGCTCTCCGCATTCGTCGTCGGGGAGACCGTGACCCCGGCCATGAAACCGGGAGACGTCATTATCGTCTTCTCCGGATCCGGCGCGACCAAGACGGTTGCGGATATCTCGGAGACTGCAAAGGAGATCGGCGGGAGGATCTGCCTCATCACCTCGAAGAAAGACTCGCGGATCGGGCGCATCGCCGACTGCATCGTCATCATCGAGAGCCAGCGGGACAAGGTAGCCGACGAGTCTGCGGAGTTCGAGATCCGGCAGATGATGGGCGAGCACAAGTCGTTCGCGCCGCTCGGCACCATCTTCGAGACGACCGCGATGGTCTTTGCGGACGCGATCATATCGCGGCTGATGGAGATCACCCAGTGCCGGCCCGAAGACCTCCAGTGCCGCCACGCGAACATCGAGTGAGGGGAATCATGAGCGAACACAGGTATGCCGACCGGGTCCGGTCGGTGGAGATGTCGGGCATCCGCAAGCTCTTCGAAGCCGGGGGGCCGGACGCGATCAACCTCGGCATCGGGCAGCCGGACTTCGATACACCCGACCATATCAAGATGGCCGCGATCGCCGCCATCCGGGAGGGGAAGACCGGCTACACCCCGAACGCCGGGATACCGGAACTCCGGGAGGCGATCTCTGAGAAGTTTGCGCGGGAGAACGATCTCTCCTACCGGCCGGAGCAGATCCTGGTCACGGCGGGGGGGAGCGAGGCGCTCCACCTCGTGATGGAGGCGCTCGTCGACCCGGGCGACCGTGTCCTCTTCACCGACCCGGGTTTCGTCTCCTACGCCGCACTCGCGACCATCGCCGGCGGAAAGCCCGAGGGCGTCGGGCTCGATGCAACCCTGCACATCGACGTCGAGCGGGCGAAGGAGCAGATGGACGGAGCGCGGGTCTTCGTCCTGAACACCCCGGGAAACCCGACAGGGGCGGTCGAGAGCGAGGAGTCGATCCGCGCCCTCATCGAGTACGCGAACGACCGTAAGGTTACGGTCGTCTCCGACGAGGTCTACGAGCACTTTGTCTACGAGAAAGAGCACGTCAGCGCGGCCCGGTTCGGCGAGGACGTCATCACCGTCAACGCCGCGAGCAAGACCTACGCCATGACCGGGTGGCGGGTCGGCTACCTCGCGGCGCCCGAGGACTACATCCCGGAGTTCCTCAAGATACACCAGTATGCCCAGGCGTGCGCGACCTCGATATCGCAGTATGCGGCGGTCGCCGCCTACACCGGCGACCCGGAGCCGGTCGTGCGGATGCGGAGTGAGTACCGCGCCCGGCGCGACCTCCTCTACGACGGGCTCACCGATCTCGGATTTGATTTCCCCCGGCCGGAGGGCGCGTTCTATATGTTCGTCCCGATGGGGCGAAACCTTATCGAGAAGGCCATCGATGCAGGCGTCATCATCGTGCCGGGTTCGGCATTCGGCTCGAAGGCGCCCGAGTACGCACGTTTCAGTTACGCAACCGCCCGGGGGAACCTCTCCCGCGCGGTCGAGCGTCTCGGAAGACTGATGGAGTGAGAGAGAAATGGTGAAAGAACTACTCAGGAGACTCTCGGACGCCCACGGCGTCTCGAGCGATGAAGGAAACATCAGGGAGATCATCAGGACGGAACTTGCGGGTGTCGTCGACGAGATCCGCGAGGACACGATGGGGAACCTGATCGCCGTCAAGCGCGGCGACGACTTCTCGATCATGCTCGCGGCCCACATGGACGAGATCGGCCTGATGGTGCAGTACATCGATGAGAAGGGGTTCATCCGGGTCGTCCCTATCGGGGGATGGTTCGGGCCGGTGCTCTACTGTCAGCGGGTGATCCTGCACGGGAAGAACGGCCCGGTCACGGGCGTCCTCGGCGCAAAGCCCCCTCACGTCATGAAGGAAGAGGAGCGCAAGAAGGAGATCAAGCTCGAGAATATGTTCGTCGACGTGGGTGCGACGAGCGAAGAAGAGGTGAAGAACCTCGGGATCGAGATCGGCACGGCGATCACCATCGACCGCGAGTTCACGGAACTCGCCGGCACCCGCATCACGGGCAAAGCACTCGATAACCGGGTCGGCGTTGCGATGCTTATCCGGGCGCTGCAGCAGGCGAAGTCACCTCACACGCTCTACGCCGTCTTCACCGTCCAGGAAGAGCTGGGGCTCAAAGGCGCAAAGGTGAGCGCCTACTCGTTAAACCCCGACTGCGCGATCGCGACCGATGTCACCATCCCCGGCGATCACCCGGGGATCGAGAAGAAGGACGCGAGCGTCGAGATGGGCAAGGGACCGGTTCTTGTCCTCGTCAGCGCGAGCGGGCGCGGGCTGATGGCCGATCCGAGGATGACCGCGTGGCTCCGCGAGACCGCGGAGAAGAACGACATCCCCTGCCAGCTCGAGGTCGGCACCGGCGGCAATACCGACGCGACGATCATCCACCTGGAGCGGGGCGGTATTCCGAGCATCCCATTCTCGATCCCGGCCCGCTACATTCACTCTCCAGTCGAGGTGGTCGATACCGCCGACGTCGAGGCGGGTGTCCGGCTCCTCGTCGAGGCGCTGAAGAGCAAGCCCGCGCTCTGATGCGGGTACAACGTCCCTTTTTTACAATAGCACGGTGATGGACGTCAAAGGGCAGGGTGCCCGAGAGATGGACTCTACGCCCGGGCACATTTCGGTTCATGGTGCAGTGTTTTTTTGTGTTCATAGGCCGTAACTGTCCGGGCCTGTGAACCCACTGCGTCATGTGAGGATGTGCCTTCCGATTGACCCCACTCTCAGGCAAGACCCCCTGTAACGCTGAAAGTATATAATATTATCTAAAACCACGAATAATATCTTTCGTGTGCGCTATGGCCCGTTAAGGCTGCCGTATCACCCAATTCCCCTTACTCTTCCACGACGATGACCGTCACCGGGCATGAGTCGGCGGCCTCCACCGCGCAGTCGATAAGGCTTTCGGGCACCTCTCCCTCCGCAGGGTTATTGTTGACCCGGTACTTCTCCACGATCGAACTCAGGCCGTCGCCGGAGTCCTCTTCAAAGACGTCAGGACAGAGCGTCCAGCAGGACTCGCAGCTGATGCAGCCCGGCCTGTCGATGGTAATCTTCACCACTCTCCATACCTCCGTTTTACCATCCGGGAGGGGCAGTCATTCATGTTAAACGTGACGGAAGCGGATGGCCCATATGATACCGGGGTGGAGAAAGTATATCATTTTCCGGGCCAAACAAGGGAGGAATCATGCAGAATACAGCCTGGATCACCCTGTTCTTTGCCGGGTTCCTCGAGGCCGGTTGGGCGCTCGGCCTCAAGTATACCGAAGGGTTCACGAAGGTTGGGCCGTCGGTGGCGACTATCATCCTGATGGTCGGGAGTTTTTACCTCCTCTCGCGGTCGCTCACCACCCTCCCGATCGGGACGGCGTATGCTGTCTGGACGGGTATCGGGGCGGTCGGGACGGTCATCGCCGGGATCGCCTTCTTCGGCGAGTCAAGGAGCATCCTCCGCCTCCTCTGCATCTTCCTGATCGTAGCGGGAATCGTGGGGCTGAAGTTCTGTTCGGATGCGTGAGGGAGGCCCGTGTGCCGGGGGTATCCCCTTCAATCACGCATCCCCGAGGATTCGGGCGCCTATCTCGCCGTCCAGTGCATCGAGGAACGCGACGAGGAACGCGTGCCTCTCCCGCGCGATCTCCCGGGCGCTCTCCGTGTACATACGGCCTTTGAGGTTGAGCAGTTTGTCATAGAAGTGGCGGGTTGCATCCTCGATGCCGCGCCCCTGCTCCCCGGCCTGCATGAATGTCCTCACGATCCCGACCGCGCCCATCGCGTCAAGGTTGTCCGCGTCGGAGAGCACCCGGGCTTCAAGGGTCTCGGGAGCGATGCCTGAGGAGTAGCGGTGCGCACGGATGGCGTGGACGATGCCCGGGACCAGATCTGCCGGATAGCGGATGGACTCAAGATACGCCGCTGCCATCCGTGCCCCCTCCTCTTCGTGGGGGACACCTGTCTCCTCTTCGAGTGGTCGGGCGATGTCGTGGAAGACCGCGGCCGGAATGAGGACTGCCATGTCCGCTCCCTCACGGGCGCCGATCGCCTCGCAGAGGTGCACGACCCGGAGGGTGTGGTCAAACCCGTGCGCCCCTGATGTCGGGAGTGCCGCCCGGACGTGGTCGAGCATTGCGGCGGTCTGGTCGTTCATGAGAGATCTCTGTTGCGCAAGGGCAGAAACTTATCTCCCATGTAGCAGGCATCCGCCGCCAAAGCCGGTCGCAGGTGATCTCCGGGCAGATCCGGCAGTAGCGGTTCGACGGCGGCATACCGTCGCCGGTTTAGCCGCGGTAGATGTTCAGAACGATGAGCACCCATTGCGTCTCTACGCCTGCACGTAAACCGTGCAATCCCGGTCTCCTTCCCGGACCAAAATGACAACACTCATCTTCCTTCCCCCTCAACCTCACTACAGGTGAGAAAACCGGATGTCCCCCGCCATCCTGTACCGCCAGTTGCCCGGAGAGGGTCTCGATGCATTCATCGCGGAGTTCCGGAAAGCCGCCGCTCGCGACCCGTTCGGCACCGTCTTCATTGTTCCGACCTCTCATCTTGCCCGGGATATCGTTCGCCGCCTCAGGGGAGAGGGTGCCCCGGTCGTCGCCGACACGGTCACGACCCTCTCCGGGTTCGCCCGGAAGGTCTTTCTCGATTATGCGACGTCGGAGACGCTGATCTCCAGAGCCGAGTCCCGGCTCATCCTCGCCCGCCTCCTCGACACCGGCAGGTACCCGCTTCTTTCCGGCACCGGGGCGGTCGACGAACTCGCGACCCTCTTTGAAGCTATCCTCATGCGGAAGGTCAATTACCCGGCCGCTCTCGATGATCTCGCGACCGCCAGAGGTGTCGAGATCACCCGCCTCTTTGATGCCTACCGCCGGTTCATCGACGAGCATGACCTCGTCGACGAGAGCACGCTCTTTGCCCGGGCGGTCCGGATGCTCTCCGACACGGGTTTGTTCCGGACAGTCTATATCTACGGCCTCTTCGAGCCGATGCCGCGGGTAGCCGGCAGTCATTACCACCGCCCCCCCCGGACGGTCTTCGTCTACGGCCTCTTCGAGCCGATGCCGCTCGAGCGCGACCTGCTTTGTACCCTGCGGGAATCTGCAGAGGAGTTTCATTACTCGATCCCTCATGCCAGAGATCCCGTGGTCTTCATCGATGACGGCGAGTGGTTGCTCCCGGGTACGGTCATCTCCGGGGATGCCCCGGACACCCGCCGCTCACGCCTCGCCACCCTCTTCTCCCGGTCTGAGCCTGCTGGCTGCGGAGGCTGCGTTCACCTCGCAGAACGGCGTGACCGTCTCGACGAGGTCCAGGCGATCGCGAAGGAGATCCGCGACCTGCTCGCCGCCGGCGCGCGGCCGGGCGAGATCGCGGTCGCGTTTCCCGACGTAGCATCGGCGCTTCCCTATGTGGAGGAGGTCTTCCCTGAGTTCGATGTCCCGTACAGCGCGTCCGAGGGCCAATCGCTCTCTTCATCCCCGTTCGTCAGAACGCTCTTTGCCGATCTCTCGAAACTTGATGGGCCGAAGACGATTGTCGAGCATATTGCTGCCTGTCGCCTGCTCCTCGAGCGGTGGCAGGCCCCGGCGATGCAGGAGGAGGGCGATCCCGCTCTCCACGAGGAGAGAGCACGGGTTCTCGGGGAGTTCTTTGATCTTCTCGCGTCGTTCGAACGCCTCGCCCGGGTGTTACCGGGAGAGAAGATGCCCGTTAAGGAGTTCTCCTCTCTCCTTGCGCAACTTGCCGCCGGAACCCGGACGGGCAGTCGGCAAAACGGCGACGGCGTCCGGGTGCTCGGTGTCCGGGAGGTTGCACACCTCTCCGTCTCCTACTTCTTTATCGGCAATCTTGTCGAAGGCACGATGCCGCGAACGACCACCTCATCCCTGGTTGCCACCGATGCCGGGACCCGCTCTCCGGGGATGCAGTCGAGAGAGGATATCCTCCGGGAGGAGCGGTATTACTTCACCGCCGCCCTGCTCTCCGCGCGTTCCAGGGTCTACCTGAGTTACCCCGCGGCTGACGGCGCAACGTCGACGGTGCGCTCCGGGTTCGTGGATGCCGTCTGTGAAGCATTCTCCCCGGAGACATGGGGGAGCGGGGATAACCCGGACTCCGCGCTCGTGACAGCCCGGCGGACTGGTACATCCATCGCACGGGGTGAACCCGCCATCGATCCCACGGCGAACCCCGGCGACGTGCAGGCGACCGCCTTGTTCTCTCCCCCGCTGCCGGACGATCTCCCCGCGGCGCCAGTCCAGCCGGGCATTCCCTCGAACGGAGAGAGGGGGCGGGTCTACTCGGTGAGCGAGATCGAGACGTACCTCCGCGGCCCGGCCGAGTCCCGGCTGCGGGGTCTCACCGCCAAAGATGTGATGACCCGGGGTCTCGCCGTCCACGAGGTCTTCCGCGGCCGCGATCCTGCTGCGGTGCTACGGCGGCACGGGCTGGACCCCACCCGGGCTCCGGAGTACCGGGAACTCTATACCCGGTTCCTCTCCTCCCCCCTGATGCGGGGGATCGTCCGCGACCACCGCGAGGTGCCGTTTCTGGTGCGGGTGAACGGGATCGCGTTCAAGGGGGTCATCGACCGGCTGGTGCAGCGGCTGAACGGCACCTGGATACTCATCGTCTACAAGACCGGGACGCCAGGGGACGCCGGGAATTATGCGGTCCAGATGACGATCTACCGTCATGCCGCCGCCCAGGTCCTCGGGAGTCCGGTCAAGCCCTACCTCTACTTCATTGATGCCGACCGCTGGGCGGAGATCGAGATGGACGAGGAGCGAGTCTTCGCCGAGATCGGGGGGGCGGTCACGGGGATTGAAGAGGGGAGCCGCTGACAGCAGGGGTGCAGCGATATGCGGCGGTTCCGCCCCTTGTCCGATTGCACGGGGGGCGAGGCCTCGCGACCTGAGCGAACCACGCCATAGGCACCCCTATCTATGGCCTTCCGGTTCGCCGGGGCCTGCCGCTCAGTCATAGAGACCGATCGCCAGGTAGTCGTCGTCCGAGAGTTCATCCCAGAGTTCGAGGACGACCGAGCCATCGTCCAGGACGTCGCCCGGGATGACCCAGTCGGAATCGACTTCCCTGACCTCTTTTACCCCGTCCGGGGTTCGGACAAGCACTCTCATCGCGGTATCCCTCGATATGGCCGGGCATCAGGTCCGGTCATACTGCCGGCCTTACCAGGGAATGATCCCCGTCGGGCAAAAAGGTTCCCCGTCGTGCAGCGGCGTCCCGGGTGTTCGCCAGACTCCCTCCGTTCGGGGCCAGGTATGGCCAGGATTTTTATGATATGAGATCTGCTCCCTTGCCGGAATCGTGCCGCATCCCCGTTCCGGCACGCTTTTATCCTCATCGGTGCCAGCCTCCGGCATGAGCGAACTCTCGGCGGGCATGCCGGCACCCGACTTTTGCCTCCCGGACGCGGACGACGAGACTGTCTGCCTCGCGGAGCTGCGGGGTGCCTATGTGGTCGTCTACTTTTACCCGAAGGACAACACATCAGGCTGCACCCTCGAGGCCCGGTCATTCTCCGATGCGATGGAGGCGTTCTCCCGCCTGAACACCCCGGTCTTCGGGATCAGCCCGGACTCGACGAAGAGTCACAGGCGGTTCGCCGAGAAACAGAACCTATCCGTCCGTCTCCTCTCGGACCCCGACCACCGGGTGATCGAGGCCTACGGCGCCTGGATCCCGAAGAAACTCTACGGAAAAGAGTACATGGGGGTCGAGCGGAGCACCTTTATCGTCGACCCCGAAGGGAAGGTTGCTGCCGTCTGGCGGAAGGTGAAGGTGAAAGGGCATGCGGATGAGGTCCTGGCGAAGCTCGAGAGCCTCACCGCCGGAGTCTGATTGGTCGTCCTCCCTGTTCGGGGCAGGCGAGTTCGCAGGCGCGGCAGTGGTCGATCCGGCCTCTCCCTGTTGTCTTGTCAGCGTCCATCCGCGCCATGCACCGTTCCCGGCTGTATCTCCCGGAGGAGAAGGCGTCCATCGGGCAGACACGGGTGCAGACCTCATTGCAGCCGGCGCAGGGGTCTTCTCCTCCTGCGAGACCCGCGTCCGGGCAGTCCAGATCGGCCCAGATCGCCCGGAACCGGACTCTCGGCCCGTAGCCCGGGACAAGGACGAGATTGTTCCTCCCCATCCGCCCTATCCCCGCTAGAGAGGCCGCATCTTTGAGGTAGATCCCGCCGTCATCGATCCGGTAAGGGATGAGGCGGGCCCGGAGTCCGTACTCGTCCTGCAGCCAGCGGACGAGACCCTTTCCAATCTCTCCGAGTATCCGGTCGCCGGGCGTCCCCCGGCCCGCCTCCCAGAGGTCGAGTTCGGGATGCCCGGGGTCGTGATGGAGGCCGAGGACGATGTAAGTCCCCCGGTCTTCCTCTGATCCCGGACGTTTTTCCGCGACCGTCGAGGGACAGTTGATGAGTTCTTTTGCCGCCACGGCACCTGCTACGTCCGTCCCGAGTTCACGGGCCTTTCGGATGGCCGCTCGGATGATCTCGCGGTCGTCGGGCATGATCGGGGTATGGTTCCGTGAGGTAAAGAGCGATCCGGTGGTGCCCCCGTCGGAGCCGGGCGGTGGATTGTGCAGACGCTGTCTGCTCGACCGGTGGAGCGCCAAATTCACAGCGCTGGAAAGCGATCGATACGGGAGAAAAAGATGAATCCCGATGATCGGAGAAGAACCGGGAGGGAGGAATACGTCGCGGATCGCGGGCCTTCACACCGCCTCCACCCCCTGCGTGATTTGGCCGCTCCTTGTTCCACCGGCCCGTTCGATATCGCACCGTAGCGCTCTGAAAGCCCCACTCCGGTTTCTCGACCTGCCGGTACGACTCCGGGAACGCTACAACCCCAGGTCGGAGAGCCCGGGATGATCGTCGGGGCGCCGCCCCAGCGGCCAGCGATACTTCCGCTCCTCCTCTTTGATCGGCAGGTCGTTGATGCTGGCATAGCGGCGGCACATCAGGCCCTGCTGGTCGAACTCCCAGTTCTCGTTCCCGTAGGAGCGGAACCAATTCCTCGAATCGTCGTGCCACTCGTATGCGAACCGGACCGCGATACGCGCCTCGTGAAACGCCCAGACCTCTTTTATCAGGCGGTAATCGAGCTCTTTCGCCCACTTCCGCTGCAGAAACTCGACGATCTCCTCGCGGCCGGTCACGAACTCTGCCCGGTTGCGCCAGACGCTATCGACGCTGTATGCGAGCGAAACCCTCGCCGGGTCCCGGGAGTTCCAGGCATCTTCAGCCATACGAACTTTCTGTGCTGCCGTTTCGTACGTGAACGGCGGCAGCGGGGGACGACTCTCCTCAGTCATGCGGGTATTCCTCTCCGCGGTGCTGATAAAGGTATGGTAGCGGCAGGATCGCTATATTCATGAATCCCGGGCGATCGAATCAGGTCCAGGATGACTGATCGAAGGTACCCCGACCCTAAAAGCAGCCCGAAAAGATCGAATACAAAATCAAAAAGCGCCCCGGCCGGGATTTGAACCCGGGTCAAAAGCTCCGCAGGCTTCTAGGATATCCACTACCCTACCGGGACACGAGAATAAGTGCCTTTCCCCTAACAACTAGGTTCTCCAGGTTAAAAAGGATTGCTCACCAGGCGGTGAGAACGCCATGGCAATGACAGAAGATGCCGGGATCCGGCTGGCAACACCCGTTCAACGATCTGCCCTGGGGGGCTATACGCCCCCTGCGCGCATCGTTACATGCACCTTTGCTTCGTTCCCGGCGAGTTCGATCAGGTAATCCCCGAACTTGCCCAGGTAGATCCGGTTATCGGTCGCCGTGCCGAAACCTTTCCCAAACCCGTCCTCGGCCACGATCTTGCCGGACTCTCGCTCCCTGACCGTCACCGTAAACCATGAATCCTCGCTCGGATACTCCTGCGTGACGACTATATCCTTTTTGCTGCCGTAATCGCTTGTAGTATGCTTCTTCCGCGTGACCATCTTCGGCTCCACGTCGAACTCGATGATGAGCGGGGGTGCGGTCAGGTTGAAGGAGTAGGCGTCTCTCGGGTGAGCGGGACTGAACTCGATTGTTTTGTTGAAAAGCGTCACGTAGGGGTCCTGCGTCGGCGGGACCTCTGTCGGTCTACTTAGCGTGGGGCCGGCCATAGTGCTTGTTGCAGTCGGATATGGGGTTGCCGGGGTCAGGTATCCGGGATCGTCATCCTCTCCGCCCGTCTCTTCCGGTGAAAGGCTCCCGGACCAGCCGGGATCGCTACCCGCCGGCATCTCTGCGCACCCGGCGGATGCGAGAACCAGGATCATCACCGCAGCTGCAAAGAGCGACTTATACACCTTGCTCATCGTAGAGGGATTATCCAGGGGGATATATATGTTTTTATGCTTGAATTCCCGGTGAAATATTATCTACGGTCGATATGGATTCGAGCTGGGTACTATAACCCGGACCCCGGCCGGATTAGGGATTATGTCAGCCCGGCCTCCAAAGGAACAGACTCAAAGAGGGTGGTCGTGCTAATTTTAGGGGAGTTTGCCGGCAAAAAATGGTATATCCGCCAAAATGCGTCTGCTCCATTCTGGATACTACATGTAGAAACGGATGCAGCATGCAGTAATCGATGTGAAAATCTTTACCAGCCCCTGGACCCGTTTGCGAATCAATCCAGTAACGTATATCAGCGCACAAGGCCAACGGTTGATGATAACGATGGGCAAAAATCAGGGGAAACAGAACAAACGCAAAGCAGACGTGCACGATAACGAAAGAGATCTTGATTCCGGCGTTTCCACTTCGGCACGCCCGGGTGCATCCCCGTTCGATACGATCGCGACGTCCATCAAAACCAGCAGGTACGTTCAGGCCCTCCTCGGGCTGACCATCATAGGTTTTCTCCTCCGATTTTACAACCTCGCCGGAAACTCGCTCTGGCTCGACGAGGCCTCGACCCTCTCGTTTGCCCGGCAGTCGCTCCTCGGCATCTGGGAGAGCACTGCGGGCGGAGAGTTCAACCCGCCGCTCTTCTACTGGCTGGAGCACGGGATGCTCGTCTTCGGGGAGAGCGAGTTCGTGCTCCGGTTCCTCCCCGCGCTCCTCGGCGTCCTGACGATCCCGGTCGTATACTATATCGGCTCCGAGTTCCGGGACAGAAACGTCGGGCTCATCGCCGCCGCCCTCCTCGCGTTCTCACCCTTTCACATCTACTACTCCCAGGATGCCCGGGCATACGCCCCGATGCTCTTCTTCTTCTCCCTCGCGCTGCTCTTCTACGTGCGGGCGAGCAGATCGAACGAGACCCGTTCCTGGGCTCTCTTCGGCCTCTTCTCCGCAGTCGCCTTCTGGATGCACTTCTACGCCGTCGTGCCGGTCGCCGTCCTCGTTCTCCATGCCCTGGTCGCCCGAGCCGGGGAGATCCGGCGTGACCCACGGAGCGCGAGAAACCTGGCTATCGGGCTTGGTGCCTTCATCGTTGCCGCCCTCCCTCTCCTCATCGTCACCATCGGCCTCTTCCTTATTCGGACTTCGTCCGCTCCAACCTATGGTATCCAGGGGACCGACGTCGTTTACCAGACGCTTCAGCAGTTATCGGGATTCAGCGATATCATCCTGGTACCGTTCATCATTCTCTTCCTGGTGGGCGTCATCCTCACCTGGCGCGAGGATCGGAACGGAGCGCTCCTCCTCGTCTTCATGATGGTCCTCCCGCTGGCGGCGAGCCTCATCCTCTCCTCACGGATGCCGATGATCCCGCGTTACCTCATCTACCTCCTCCCGGTCTACTTCATCGGGATTGCGTCGGCGTATCCTGGACTCCATGCCCTCGTCAAGGACCGGAGAGCGGTCTACCTTGCTATTGCAGCGGCATTTCTCGTCAGCGCCCCCTTCCTTGCCACCTACTACACGACGCCGCAGAAGAACGACTGGCGGGGATTCTCCGCGGACTTAAGCGGGGTGACGGAAGAGAGTGATCTCGTCGTCGTGCTGCCGCCCTACATGGCGCAACCGCTCGACTATTATTACCGCAACGCGACCGACGGAACCCTCGAACTCGGGGCGAATACCGGAGAAGATCTTGAGACGATCCGGGAGCAGTATCCAGACCGTCGTGCGTTCTACATCGTGACCACCGACATCCTCGCCGTGGACCCAACCGGGGATGCGCTGGTCTGGCTTGATAAGAATACAGAGTTCGCCGGGCAGCGCATGGGGATCTACCTCTTTGTGTTGGCTTAAGGGGGAATTGCAACGACCGATACCTACAACCTGACAGTCATCATCCCGACCTTCAACGAGGAGGAGAACATCGCCGCGATCATCGGAGCGGTCAACGAAGTCTTCCGGCAAAGCAGCATCCGCGGCGAGGTTCTGGTGGTGGACGACGACTCGAAAGACCGGACGATCCCGATCGTCCAGGAGATCGCCGACCGGTGCGACAACGTGCGCCTGGTCGTGCGGAGAGACGATCACGGCCTCTCCCAGTCGGTCGTCGAGGGATTCCGGTCGGCGCGCTCGGATATCCTGCAGATCATCGACGCCGACTTCTCGCACCCGCCGGACCTCATCCCCCGGTTCTACGAGGCGATACGGGGCGGAGCGGATATCGTCATCGGGAGCAGGTACATGAAGGGCGGAGACATCGAGGCGTGGCCGCTCAAGCGGAGGATCATATCGCTTGGGGCCACCGCGTTCGGGCGCGTGCTCTTCCCGGAGGTCACCGATCCCGTGAGCGGGTTCTTTGCCGTGCGGCGCGAGGTCGTCGACGGCGCCCCGCTTGCCCCTCGGGGCTACAAGATCCTGATGGAGGTTCTCGGCAAAGGACGGTGGGACTCGTTCGTCGAGATCCCGTTTGTGTTTAAAGACCGCGAGGAGGGGGAGAGCAAACTCCAGGTCGGCACGATGATCGACTACCTCCGGCAGTGCGGCGGTATCGCCTGGTTTGCGGTCGCCCACCGGACAGGATCGGTCTGGAACGAGTGGACAAAGGTCGTCCGGTTCGGGCTCGTCGGGCTCTCCGGCATCCTCGTCAACATGGGACTCCTCTACGCCCTGACCGAGGTTGCCGGCCTCTACTACCTCGTCTCTGCCGCAATCGCGATCGAACTCTCCATCGTGAACAACTTCGTCTGGAACGACGTCTGGACGTTCAAATCCGCGCGGAACCTCAGGTTCGGGCGAAGAATCCAGCGCATTCTATCGTTCCAGGCGGTTTCGATGGGGGGGCTCATCATCAATATGGGGGTTCTCTATATCCTTGCGGATATTGCCGGCGTCTACTACCTCGCCGCGAACCTTGCAGGGATATTCGTCGCGTTTGCCTGGAACTATATGGTGAACCGGCGCTACACGTGGACAGAAGCATACTGAGGCGGGTGCCCGCCGCTTGAACAAAAAACGGGTTAAGGTCGACGGCGGCTCTGGTCACCCCGAGTACGCCCGGATAACTCCCCGGTAGACATCCACCGCTCGCTCGAGTTGCTCCACGCGAACCCGCTCGTCCACCGCATGCAGCGTCGGGATCTCGCCCGGCCCATACTCCAGAACATCGAACCCCTTATCGCGGAGGTACTTCGCGTCGCTTGCCGCCCACTGGAGAAAGGGGGCTGCCATCCCGTAGACCCGCTCCACTTCGCGACAGACCGTCCGAACAATCCGGGCGTCCGGGGACGTCAGGGTCGGTTCAGCCACGTCCGTCTCGCGTATCACGGCGTCTGGCGCATGCTCGGCGATGCCTTTCCGGAGTTCGTCGAGTGAGCAGCCCCACGGCACCCGGAGGTCGAGCTCCATCCGGCACTGCTCCGCCACGATGTTCGCCTTCTCGCCGCCCTCGATGCGACCGGGGTTGAACATCACCCGGGTCAGGACGTCTTCTCCTCCCTCGATCCCGAAGACCTCGGAAAATACCCGGGCCCCCTCCTTGATAAGCGGCTGCAGGTCTTCGCCGACAGGGAACGGGTGGGCATGCACCTCCTGCAGATACCCGATCAGGTCAAACGCCGCCATGACGGCGCTCTTCCCGACCAGGGGATAGAGGGAACTATGGCCGGGCCTGCCGTGGAAGGAGAGATCGATCCGGTAGAGCCCTTTCTGGCCGATCGCAGGGCTGGTCTCCGGCGTCGGTTCGGCGATCAGGCATTCTCGGGGCCCGAGCAGATCCTGCGCGAGCAGCGACCGGATCCCGTACTCCCCGCCGGTCTCCTCGTCACAGACGAAGGCGAACTGGACATCCGGCTCCACCCCGCTATCGAGGATCTCTCGATAGGCGGTCAGAAGGGCAGCACACCCGCCCTTCATGTCGGTGGCGCCTCTCCCCCAGACGTAGCCGTCGGCGATCTCGCCGCTCCAGGGGTCGTGCGTCCAGTCGTCGGGGATGGCGGGGACGACATCGACGTGACCGCAGAGGAGGAGCCGGGAACCGGCCCCGGTCGTGACCAGGTTCTCCCGGCCGCCGGGATGCGGGACAATACAACTCTTCACCCCGAGTGAGTCGAGGTACTCCTCGATGAACGCGACGAGGTCCGCCGTGCTCCCCGGGGGGTTCTCGCTCCGTATCCGGACGAGCGATGAGGTGAGGCGGGCGACGTCCATGCCTGTCTCCTTATGCGGATCGGGTTCTCGCGTATTCGTCGAAGAGCCGGGCAAGCGACGAGGTCATATAGAGTTGTTTGATGAATTTCGGGTCAAAGAATTCATCGATGAACGTTGAGAGATACTCGGCCGGGAACGCCGACTTCTGGTCGGGGTCGAGCACGATGCGGAAACTCCGGTATTGGGCAGGGTCGTCGCTGTCGTAGATGCCGGACCAGAGCAGCGGAAGTTCATCGAACTTCTCCGGGTGCTCGGCCTTGAGCCAGTTGACGAAGTCGGGGAAGAGTGCCCGCTCGCCGACCTTCGCCTCATCGACGCGCCGCCGCAGGTACTCCATGCTCATGATGTTCCGGGGGGACATGGGGCTATACGAGAGGACGGTGAGGGTGTAGTCGATGTGGGAGAGGGCATCAATGAAGTAGAAGTATAAGACCGGGTGAAACTCGGAAGGGTTCTCCAGGATCAGCGATTTCCCGTAGAGTTTCTGTATCGTGCGGGTATACTCGTTCGCTTCCAGCATACACTCCTATTGGGAAGGGTGGGACAAAAAGTACTCCTTCACCGCAGAGGTGGGGGCTGATGGTGAGGGAGGCATGAGGGTACCTGATGGGGGGGCAAGGGTCGCCGCCCGGGTTTGAGGGTGCCTGGAACCCCTGCCCGTTTCGGCGGATGTTACCAGAACCCCCGGATTCTCTCAAACTACGTTCGGCCCCGAAGAGGCACCCATCGCCTTCGAAAATTGCTACGTAAAGAACGGCTTCCGCCTGCCGACGGCTTCCCTGAATGCGTCTTCGAGTTCCTTGCCGTGTTTGCCCCGGATATCGACCAGGTTGTCGCTCCGCAGAAGGCAGGGCTTGAGTTTCCCGTCCGAGGTCACGCGCAGGCGGTTGCAGAATGCGCAGAACTCCGTGTTGTGGAGCGGGCGCACCACCTCGACCTCGGCGCCGTCGAGGCAGTACTTCTTTCGGTGGTGCATCCGGCGGGTGACGACCCGTGTTGCCCGCTCGTTCAAGTCCTGTTCGACGCTGTCCACATCCCCGTGGAACTTGCACTCGTTGAACTCCATCAGTTCGATGACCTGCAGGATGAGATCGGGTTTGTTCCGGACGAACGCCATGAAGTCGTCCACCTCATCCTCGTTGATCCCCTCAAGGAGCACCATGTTCAGTTTGACCGGGGTCAGTCCGACCTCGATCGCTGCGTCGATCCCTGCAAGGACATCCGCGAGGATGTCCTTCCCCGTGATGGCCCGGTACCGCTCGGGACGGAGGGTGTCGAGGCTCACGTTCACCCGGGCAAGCCCGGCCTCTTTGAGTTCCGCGGCCATCTCCGCGAGAAGCGTCCCGTTCGTCGTCAGGGACGACTCCACTCCCGGGGGCACCGAGCGGATGATATCGACGAGGTCACGGCGGAGCAGAGGCTCCCCGCCGGTGAACTTGATGCTTTTCACGCCGAACTGCACACCTACCCGCATCAGTTCAGCGATGTCTTCGGCACTCATCTGCTCTTGTGGTTTCACCTCACCCTCGGCGTGGCAGTAGATGCACCGCAGGTTGCACCGGGGTGTCAGGCTGATCCGGAGATTGCTCACGGTTCGGTTATAGGGATCCTTCAGCACCATCACAGGTTCCTTTGAAGTTCTTTGCAATAATGTAGGTCTCGGCGCTCCCCTTTCGCGACGCCTTTGTTCTGTAACCCCGGACGGCGTAGAAATGCTTTCTCGCCTCGGCAATCAGTTCTCCGAAGAGTTCCCCCTGGAACGACTTGATCACCATATTGCCGCCGGGTTTCAGGATCGTACAGGCAAATGCCAGTGCGTCCTCGCCAAGCCCGATTGCACGGGCCTGGTCGTAACTCTTCTGGCCTGAGAGTTTCGGTGAGGCATCGGAGACCACGACGCTGATGACACCGCCGGCCTCCTCCCGGATACGCTCCTGGACGAGAGGGTCGGTGAAGTCCCCGACGATGGTGGTGACGCCTTCCATGGGCGCGATCGGATTGAGATCCACGCCGATAACCCTGCCGTCGGTCAGGTCGCGAAGCACCTGCAGCCAGCTGCCCGGCGCCGCTCCGAGGTCGACGATGTTGTCTCCGGGCCTGATAATGCTGTTTCGCTGCTGGATCTCGAGCAGCTTGTAGGCTGCACGTGCCCGGTATCCCGCTTTCATCGCCTTTCGATAGACGCTGTCTTTAGTCCATTGAGAACCCATTGGGAGCTACCCTCCACCTGAGGTCGACGGATGGCTGCCACACCGCCGGCACAATCAAGAAGATTATGTATAGTATTCGATGCTGTTAAACATCAATGATACGGTTCCGGAGTACGGGCGATCGGTCCCTGCCGCGACTGCTTCCGCGACCTGCAGCATGAGTCATCTGCCGATTTCGATCGTAAAGCACTATAATGAACAGGGTGATTATATACTTTCAACGAGAGTTTAATAAGGGGTCACAATGTTAAAGGCAACGATTGACGCAGAAATATTTCGGGAATCCGTCGACGCGATCGCCGCACTGGTGACGGAATGCCGCCTGCACACGGCCGAGGATCATATCCGGACACGCTCCGTCGATACCGCAAACGTGGCCATGGTCTCCCTGGAGCTCCAGAGCACGGCGTTCAACTCTTTCCTGGCGACGACCGGGGAGTTGGGTCTGGATATCGCAAAGATGAAGAACATCATGGGGATGATGGGGAAGGGCGACGCGCTGACCCTGAACCTGCTTGACGAAGAGCGGAAACTGGAACTGAGTTTCGGCGGCTACCGCTACTCGATCTCGCTCCTCGACGTCAACACCATCCGGAAAGACCCGAATCCTCCGGGAATCGACCTCCCCGGCAAGGCGGTCATATCGGGAGATGCGCTGAACAGCGCCATCAAAGCCGCTGCCGTCATCTCTGATAAGATCGCGCTCGGGATCGACCCCGATGCCATGACCTTCTACATGGAGGCGGAGGGAGACACCGACCACATCAAACTCGCGCTCGGTGAGGACGAACTCGTCGCCTTGAACCCGGTGCAGGCCCGCTCCCTCTTCTCGATCGATTATTTGAAGGATATGGGTCGGGTCATGGCGCGCGCGGACGAGGTGGAGGTCTACCTCGGCATCGATCACCCGGTAAGGTTTGTCTTTGACATTGCGGACGGCAAAGGCCGCGTCGAGTACCTCCTTGCTCCTCGGATCGAGGCCGATTGATGGATATTGTACTCGACCGCAAAGAACTCATCAAATACCCCTTTTTGAAAGAATCGCAGCAGCTGGCCCGCCGGCACGTTGAGTCGCTCGAAGAGTTCCTGGAGAGCAGCCCGGGCGCTGCGGCGCTCGATCGGGCGAAAGAACGGGTCGTTGCCGCACTCACGTTCAAAAAGGAGTTCGGGGACGAAGAGGCGCGGAACCTCAAGCCCGAGCTCGAGATCGCGAGTTACGCGCTTGCCCGGATGCTCGTCTCCTGTACCGGCGACCGATCGCTCATCGACCGCCTTGCCCGCTACGAGGCCGAACGTGCGTCATTCTTCCTCGCGGCCGAAGAGCCGGAGATACGGCGGTTCGTTGCCTGGAGCGTCGGCATCGATACCGGAGCGGTTGCATTGCCGGTCACCCGGTACGTCGAACTGGTCCCTCACCTGCGCGACAAGCGGTGGCGGCTCGTCAACAGGGACGTCCGAGCGGGGGGTGTAAACCTTGAGCCGGGTGAGATAGATGAACTCATCCGGGAACGGATCCGGGCGATCATCGCCGACCAGCTGCCGCTCCGTGTTCCGGGGGGGATCTGCGAGCGCCTTCAGCCGATCACGAGCGAGATTGCCGCGATGCTGCAGCAACAGGCCCTCGAGCAGTTCGGCGAGGTCCGTGAGGAGGCGTTCCCGCCCTGTATCGGTGCGCTCATCCAGGCGATCACCGCGGGAACGAACCTGACGCACATGGGCCGGTTTGCCATCACGTCGTTTCTCCATACCATCGGGATGAACATCGCGCAGATAGCGGACGTCTTCGCACGGGCTCCGGACTTCGACCCGGACATGACGATGTACCAGGTGGAGCACATCTCCGGCCGGGGTGGCACCGAGTATACTCCGCCGTCGTGCGCCACCATGCGCACGTTCGGGCTCTGCACCAATCGTGACAAGGACTGCGAGCGGGTCAACCACCCGCTGAGTTACTACCGGCTCAAGAAAAATATGAAGAAGAAGCAGAGTTAAGCGACTTTTTTATCGATCAGGTAGCCGGCGATACTGAGCGCGGCGATAAAGGCTATCAGTGCGATGATGTATGCAAGCCCCTCCATCCCTACCATAACACCGGGCAGCATCACTAGCAGCATGACAAACAGTGCAAGACACCCGAATGCGGCCAGCACCTCAAGAACCCGTAGATTCATGTAAATAAGTGGGGTACGTGCAGGTATATCTCTATCCATACGGCGGGGGGCTGCCCGCATCCATATCCGGATCGACCGGCGATCCCGCTCGCCTGAAGAGGGGCGGGGTACCGGCCCTGCTTCGGTGTTACCGTTCATGGAGGCCGGGACGTGCTGCTGCCTCGGCTCGCGGAAGTCCGCGGCGATCTCCGTCCGGCCTGAGCGCAACCCATATATGGCTCCCAGATCGAGGAGTGAAGGTATGATGCAGGAAGAGCGCGAAAAGGTTGCCGATCGCGTGGGAGAGGCCGTAGGGCTCCTTGTCGAGCGGATGGACGCCCGGCTCATCCCGGAGGTCGGGATGAACATCGTCTACGCCCTGCCCGATGCACGGAGCAAAGACGATGTGGCGGGAGTCCTCGGCCGGATCGTCAGGCTCGGCGAGGCGGTTCACCCCGTCGGGGAGATCGCGTTCGGGGCAAGCGACCATGTAGCCCGGATCGTCATCACGGCCATGCGTTTCGACCCGCGTATCCGGAGCGCTGCAAACATCCGCTTTTCGGAGACGATCCTCCCGGAACTTGACAACCTTCTCTTCGAGGTCTGCTCGTTCGATCGGGAGAACGAACCGCCGGGCGTGCAGACGATGGACTGGGGTGTCGCTTCCTGCTGCAGGGAGGGCGTACCCGACGTCATCTACGATCGGGGGGTCGTGGGGAAGGAGCCGATGATCCGGGTTCTCGGGGAAGACCCGGTCGCGGTCGCACAAAATATTCTTAAACTGTCGAATCGCATAATCTATGCACAATTGTAGGGTAGGTCCACATGGGAATAAAACCATCATATATCAAGAATCTCGGCGAAGAACTGATCGTCAAGCACCGCAGCAGATTCAGTGGAGACTTTGAAGAGAATAAGCACGCGGTGGCCGAAGTTACCGTGATCGACAGCAAGACCGTTCGGAACCGGGTTGCTGGGTACATCTCAAGAAAGATAAATACCAGGAAGCGTTAAATCAAACAGTATGTTTGAGGGAATCCTTCCGGCAATCATCACCCCTTTTTACCGGGACTCGAGGGCGGGTCTCGATATTGAAGGATTGCAGTCCAACATAGCATCACTCCTTCAGCGCGGAGTTCACGGCATCGTGCCCTGCGGGTCGACCGGCGAGTCCGCGACGCTCACGTTCGAGGAGCACGAGCAGGTGATCGGCAAGACCGTTGAGGTCGTCAACGGGCGGGTGCCGGTGCTTGCCGGGACGGGATCGAACAACACAGAGGAGGCCGTCCGCCTGACCCGGTCGGCGAAGGACGTGGGTGCGGACGGTGCGCTCGTCATCAGCCCGTACTACAACAAGCCGAACCGCTCCGGGCTCGTCAAGCACTTCACGAAACTGGCCGAACTTGATATCCCCATCGTCCTCTACAACGTTCCCGGCCGGACGGCGCAGAATCTTCTGCCCGACCTGGTGGCCGAGCTCGCCAAGCATCCGAACATCGTCGGGATCAAGGAGGCCAGCGGGGACATCACCCAGATCTCCCGTATCATCGAGGAGACGCGGGACGAGGAGTTCAGCGTGATCTCCGGAGACGACGCAATGACCCTCCCCGCCCTCGCCTTAGGGGGTGCTGGCGTCATATCCGTGACAGCAAACGTTGATCCCGCTCGAATGGTGGGGATGTACGAGGCTTACCGGGCCGGAGACCTTGCCCGCGCGCGCACTCTGCACTATGAACTTGCTCCGCTCATGCGGGCGATGTTCATCGACACGAACCCCATCCCCGTGAAGAAGGCGGTGGGGCTCATCGGGATGGCTGCGGGTCCGGTCAGGCTGCCACTCGACGAACTCGACGAAACAAAGACGGAATACCTGAGAAAGGTGCTGGTAAACCATGGTTAAGGTAGTTATATCCGGTGCCCTGGGCCGTATGGGCACCAACATCGGTCGGATCGTCGATGAAGCTCCCGATATGGAACTGGTCGGGGGCATCGACGTGCGGGAGGGAACGCTCTTTGGAACCGAGGTCGTCCCGGCGGCGAAGATGGACGCGTTCCTGGAGGAGAAGAAGCCCGACGTCCTGATCGACTTCACCGTTGCGGCCGCCGCGGTCGAGAACATCAAAGCCGCCGCCCGAAACGACGTGGCGCTCATCGTCGGAACGACGGGTTTCTCCCCCGAGCAGCGGACGACGATCGCGAGCGCCGTCGAAGGAACCGTACCGGCGGTGATATCGAGCAACTTCTCCGTCGGCGTCAACATCTTCTGGAAACTCGTGCGGGAAGCCGCACGCGAGCTCGGCGACTACGACATCGAGGTCACCGAAGCCCATCACCGTTACAAGAAGGACGCTCCGAGCGGCACGGCAAAGACCATCCTTGAGATCCTCGACCAGGAACTCGGGAATCGCGAGAAGGTCTACGGCCGTGTCGGGGATGCCCCCCGGAAGGAGGGTGAGATCGGTGTCCACGCCGTCCGCGGCGGCGATATCGTCGGCGATCACTCTGTTCTCTTTGCCGGAAACTTTGAGTGCATCGAGGTCTCCCACCGGGCCTACGATCGGGCGGTCTTTGCTCAGGGCGCCGTCCGGGCCGCACGCTGGGTCGTTGGGAGGGAGCCGCGCATCTATGGTATGCAGGATGTCCTCGGGCTGTGATAAGGAACGCGAGATTTAATTTTGGTACAGTCGTAACCTATGTACATTCGGAGGAATCAAATTGGCAGCAATTGTTGATATTGAAAAGTGTACCGCCTGTGAAACCTGCGTAGACGTCTGCCCGGCTTCTGCCATCACCATGGAGGACGGCAAGGCGAAGGTCGACACCGATCTCTGCGTCGATTGCGAGACCTGCGTCGACGAGTGCCCGTCAGAAGCGATCTCCATGGAATAAAGAAACCAACTCTTTTAATACTTCCTACACTACAGATCTTTTTGTCTATGATCAATGTAGGAGTGCTTGGTGCCACAGGAGCGGTGGGACAGCGCTTCGTTCAGTTGCTGGCGGATCATCCCTGGTTTCATCTCCAGACGCTGGCCGCTTCTGATCGGAGTGCAGGGAAACCGTACGGTAAGGTGGTCAACTGGCGTCTCGATGCGCCGTACCCGAAGAGCGTCAGTGATATCGTCGTCACTCCCACAACTGTCGAGAGTCTGAAGGACTGCGATCTCGTCTTCTCGGCGCTCCCTCCTGAGGTGGCAGCGTCTCTTGAGACGGAGATCGCTGATGCAGGTATCGGCGTCTGCAGCAACGCCCGGTCGCACCGCATGGACGCGGACGTTCCGCTGGTGATCCCGGAAGTCAACCCGGATCATCTCGGTCTGATCGATGTCCAGCGCGACCGCGGGCGTGAGGGTTTCATCGTGACGAACCCGAACTGCTCGACGATCGTCCTTGCACTGGCCCTTGCACCCCTGCGAGCATTCGAGTTCCATGACGTGCGCGTGGCGACCATGCAGGCTATCTCCGGGGGCGGGTTTTCCGGCGTCTCCGCCATGGACATCTATGATAACGTCGTCCCCTACATCGGCTCTGAGGAGGAGAAGATGGAGTTTGAGACGCTGAAGATCATGGGATCGTTTGATGGGTCAGAGGTGACTCCCGCCCCATTCAGCGTGAGCGCAAGCTGCCACCGGGTTCCCGTCATCGACGGGCACACGATTGCGGTCTGGGTCGACGTGGCGGAGCCAGTTGCCGAGGTGAAAAAAGTTTACGCAAACTTTAAGTCACCGTTCAGCAATCTACCCTTACAGCCGGAGAAGGCCGTTGAGCTCCTCGACCCCCCCGACCGTCCGCAGCCACGGCTCGACCGCAACCGCGGGGGGGGCATGACGGTCTCGGTCGGGAGAATCCGTGAAGGATTGCGGTTCGTTGCGCTCGGCCACAACACCATCCGTGGGGCCGCAGGCGCATCCGTCCTCAACGCAGAACTGATATATTCAAGGAAGTATCTCTAGACGAGGTGGGCTAATGATAAAGGACAACACAGTATTCGTAGGAAACAAACCGGTCATGAACTATGTTCTTGCGGTGGTCACCCAGTTCAATAACGGAGCGGAGGAAGTCGCGATCAAGGCCAGGGGAAAGGCAATTTCACGTGCGGTCGATACGGCGGAGATCGCGCTCAACCGGTTCCTTGCAAACGTTGACAAGAAAGAGATCTTCACGTCGACCGAGATGATCGACACGGATACTGGCAAAACGAACGTATCGAGCATCGAGATTGTTCTCACTCATGCAAAGTGAGGTCCCGGAGCACTTTTTTTGATACACAGCGGGGAGCGTAGCAACTGGGTGCCGACGGCACCTCTCCATTCGGGAGGTTTTTCTGGCGCGGTCCTGCACGGTGAGCCGGAATCATCGGCGCTCCGGTAAAAAACCCTCCTGCGCGCCCCATCCGCCAGACAGTCGCGGATACGGCTGATTTGACGTGAATCGACCATAAAGGCTTTATGAGCCGCACTATATACGCTATACTATGAAACGGTTGGCGGTCGGCATGGTGCTTATGATGGTAGCGCTTCTCATTGCTCCCGCGGTGGCGGCGGGCGAGGAGCGGTACAGTTATATCACCGTCAAAGATGTCACCGTCCGGCTGGAGAAGGCGGATGCTGTCGTCACCATGAACTATACGATAGGCGACGGCATCGGGTTTCTCGTTCTCCTCCTCGGGAAATCCGATCTGAGACAGAAGGCGCTCGGGATACTGAACTTTAACGATGCCAGTGTTCAGTATCTCGATCTTGAGCGGATCGAGGTGCGCGTGAAGGACGCGTCGAACGACTATGGGCAGGGATCGTACTGGTTCCCCGCTCACCGTTTCGGCGTGGTCGTGCCCTCGCTCACCATCGTCACCTCCGGGGACGTCAAACACTACGAGAACATAAGCGAACTCCCTGATGGAATCGGCTACTTTGCCTGACCGTCGGTAAGCCGGATTGCGACTTCGATCTTTTGACGCTACCTGTAGGTTTGTTGGATGCGGTGTTACGGCTGCGTTCATGCCTGCGGCAGCAGCCCGGTCCCCAAAGGGCGCGACGGGCGAGATGAGAGCCTTTTTGGGATGTCGTTACCTCGCAGCAGATATTCTGGTCGGCCGCCGCGCCAACGTCGTACCCGGGCTCAAGCAGGGAGACTGAGAAGCCCAGGCGTTCGCCGTCGTTCGTCCGTTGCGTCACGCGGATCGAGATCCATAGGATGCCGTCAGAGCGGCGGGGCATGCTTATGCACCCAGTATCTGCCGTCGTCCCAACGGCCCGATGACGAGATCGTCCTCATCGAGCCTGAGAAATGCTTTCGCACTGCGCTGGCCGGGAATGGCCGGGCTGCGTCGAGCACAATTGCCCCAGCGTCATCGAGAAGCAGAAAACGGGAGTCTCTAGCGAGACGAAGGAGGGCTATGGCTTTCAAAGGGTCTCGGGAGCCGCTACGTCCTCAGTGCGACCGGTTTGCGATCGGTTCGCGTTCGCCGACCCAGCGGCCCAGGAACGACTGAAGGTATACGCCGAAGAAGGCGCAGAGGAGACCTCCAATTATCGCGAAGACGATATACAGCGCACCGCTTGTACTCGTTATGGGGAACCCGGAGATCTCGCTGCTGATCGAGAGGATATAGACGCTTGCCCCGTAGGCGATGGCGCCGATCGCCAGGATGAAGAACGGCAGGGCAACCACCCGCTGGATGGCCCCGCGTTCGTTCAAGTAGATGTCGATGATCTTCCCTACCGACGCCACGAGGCCGGCCACGGTGAACCAGGCGACGGCGCCGTAGATGAACGCGAGCATCTGGATGACGATGCCGAACGGGGAGTAGTATTCGAGGAGGCTTATGAGCCCGAGAATGACCCCGACGATACTGAGTAGTATCGCGGCGATGTAGGATACGAACGTGAACCTCCCACCGTGGAACGCTGCTTTCAGCGAGGTGATCAGGTAGCCGAAGATCTCGTCTATCCCGATACCCTTGAAGAGCAGGTAGGTGCCGATGACACCGACGACGACGATGGTCGCACCCTCGGGGTACCCGAGGAGGTATCCCACGGCATAGAGGAGCATGGCAAGGCCGACCGGCACGAGCACGATCTTCGAGACCTTCGGGTCGTCGAGAAGGCGTCTTAAGATGTAATACGTCCCTTCGAGGTTCGGCATCTGGTTGACCACGACCCTCCGCACGCTGCTGACCGGCACCCGGGACTGAATGATCGGCAGGACGTACTCGTCCTCGGCTCCGTCCGTCACGATGATGCAGGATGTAGAACCCGTTGCGGAGAGGATTGCATCGAGACTGGACGCTACCCGGCGATCGCCCTCGAGCAGGTTCATGTGGTTGCCGCAGATGACGGCGACGGCGACTTCTTCCCCCCGCCCGGTGAGTTCGTCGTGGAGTTTGATCGTCTCGAAGATCGCGTTGACATCGGAGTCCTCGGGATCGGCCAGGGCGAGCGAAGTCGCCGCATGGAGGCATGCCTCTCTGCCCACGATAGGGCCGTCAATCCCGGCTTTAAACCCGAGATCGTCATCGCGATCGACACAGAGGACGAGCGTCCGCTCTTTTGCCATTCAGTAACACATCGGCTCTGATCTATTAAATAATTTGCAGCGCAGTAAAAAAGTATTAGATGAGTTTTGCACGCTGAAGCAGGAGCAGATCGTCGGTCGTGATCTTCTCACCGTCACGGAACTGCTGGAAGACGCGTTCTGCCTCTTTCCTGACGGCCTTCTGCTCTTTGGTGACTTTGGTTTTCCTGGTCTTCTTCCGGAGACCCGAGATGACCTTGTCGTAGTCGCGGAGTTCCTTCTGGCAGGCGATGAACTGCTTGTGTTCCTCGTCCGCAGCCTCCTGCGCCTCGACGAACTGCTGGTGGGCCTGGTCGGCCTCTTCGCGGGACTTGTCGGCCTTCCGGTAGGACTCAACCATCAGGTCGTGGTGCTGCTGTGCGGCCTCGGCCTTCTCGGTGACATCTTTGTGGATCTCGGAAGCCAGCCTTCGAAACTCACGGGCATCGGCGAGTTTCGTCCGCATCTCCTTGTTCTGTTCGAACTCGGCCTCCTGATCCTTTGCCGCCGCCTTGAGCTGCTTGATCTTCTCGATCAGTTCGCGCTCTTTATCGGTGCTGTAGACCTCGGTCTGCTGCTTGAACTCCAGGTGCTCGATCTGCTTCTGCAGTTCTTTGGTGCCCCGGTTCTGGAGGTTGCCGTGCTCTCGCTTGAAGGACTCGATATCCTCAAAGAGCGCGTTTGCCTTGTCGTTGTACTCGTTTCTCTGGTCTTTCAGCGCCTGGACTTCTTCGTTGATCTTATCCCGCTGTTCCTTGTGCTGCTGCGCCTCCTCGACGAATTCGCGGGTCTGGCCATTCAATGAGTTGCGTTCCCGGGCATTTTTGCTGGCAAGCGCGTTCAACTCGTTCCGCCGGTCTTTGTGCTGTTCAGACTCCGCAAGGACTTTTTTTCTCTTTTCAATCAGATCGTTCAGCATTCTTTACCAATCCTCGACATTCGGTACCTGTCTCATATCCCCGCCAGCAAAAGGCCGCTCCCGTGTGCTGTAAGATGCCGGAGGCTCGTGTAGCGGCCACACCACAAGAAAAGACGCTTCCCGGACTCGATGATCGAGACCGTCGTTCATCTGTCTGCTCATGTGTTCAACCCCGGTACTTTGGCAAACGCAGACCCCGTGTGGATCTGTGCCCTGCACAATACACCCCGTGCTGGAGGGATTATACAAGAACGTCTATAGTTCAAACGTCATCTGTACTCTTAAGTATTTCGTAGGGGCACGGAGGACGCCTCCGTGGGAGGATTCCAATTTAAGAAAGGTATGGTTGAGGGTGGGGAATTTTAGAGGAAGTCTATGACGCCGCCCCCGCTCGGGGCGTCCCTTGCCATGCGCCTGTTCGCAGGTGCGCTGGACTGGTGGGTCGCAGGTTCGTAGGCGCGGTGGCTTCCGAGGATCTGTGCACTTTTTACGCCGGTCATGACTGCCATGACGCGAACTCTTCCTTCATACTCGCTGTTCACCCGCGCCCCCCAGATGACGTCCGCATGGGGGTCGAGTTCGTAGGTCAGGGAACTTGCGATCTCTTCGGCGTCCTGGAGGGTCAGGTCGTTCCCGCCCGTGATGTGGATGAGGCTCCCCGTGGCTCCGCGGTAGTCGATGTCCAGCAGGGGGTGGTTGAGGCACTCGTGGACGACGCTCTCGGCCTTGTTCTGCTGCTTGCTCTCGCCGACGAGCATCACGGCGACGCCTCCCTTGCTCATGATGGCACGGACGTCCGCGTAGTCGATGTTGATGAGGGAAGGCTCCGTGATCGTCTCGCTGATACCCTTGACGGTCTCTGCGATGAGCTGGTCCATGACCGAGAACGCCTGGCCGAGCGGGAGGTTCGGTACAAATTTGATGAGGCGGTTGTTGTCGAGCACGATCACCGAGTCGGCAGCGGACGAGAGTTGTTCAAGCCCTTCTTCCGCACGGAGAAGCCGGGCTTTCTCGACCTGGAAGGGATAACTGACCATGCCGACGACGATGGCGCCCTGCTCCTTTGCGATCTGCGCGACGACCGGGGCTGTTCCTGTGCCGGTACCTCCACCCATACCGGCGGTGATGAAGACCAGGTCCGCGTCCGCGAGCAGGCCTTCAAGGGTCGGTCGGGCCATCTCGGCTGCACGCCTGCCGACGTCGGGGAATCCGCCGGCTCCAAGGCCTTTGGTGAGCGACTTGCCGACAAGGACCCTCTTGTCGGCCTGGATCATGTCCAGGTGCTGCTTATCCGTGTTGATCGCGATCGTCTCCGCACCGCTGACCTGCATGTGGTACAGCCGGTTGACGGTGTTGTTGCCCGCACCGCCGCATCCTACGATGACAATACGTGGCTGGCCAATGATGTCGTCTTCAGCATCTGCCATGTCTGTTTTCAGGTACTTCTCACGTTCCGCGTGTCTTAACGCTTCGTTGATGATCGTCTGCATCGGTATACCTCCTAAACTTTGAATGAAATCTGGTCGGCCTCACGGAGAACACGGTTTCCATGCTGTTCAAGAAGCGCTCTGACCGAATATCTCACGGCCTCCGATACCGTGGGGTATTCGCCAGCTTCCACCAGCCTCTCGAGCATTTCGACCTGTTGCCGTGGCAATCTGATTGTTATCCGATCCATCATTTCAATCACTCATATCTGACATTCGGCTGCCCCTTGTCGGCCAATTGTCAGACGGTCGTTGCCCTTTCGTCTGACTGCATCAGATAAACCATAATGATATCAGGATGGTATATATTTCTATCGATATGAGATCCTGCCCAGCATAATGGTTTTATGGATAGCAGCCGACAACGTATCCTCAAAGAGTTGCCACGAATATGAGAGATAATCTTCCCAAAAAGGTGGAACATGGCGGTCGGGTTCGCTGGCACCGCACCCGGGAGAGGGGCGAGTTGCTTGATTTCAGTGCTAACGTGAATCCATATCCTCTAGAGATCCCCTGGACCCCGGACACCTCGGCGCTGAAAGATTACCCGGACGACCGGTATGTGACGCTCAAAGAGGTAATAGGGAGGAGATTCGGTCGCGCTGCTGCAGAGGTCGCCGTCGGCAACGGTTCCGTCGAGTTGATTCGCGCGTTCTGTTCTGCGGTGCTCGGGACTGGCGACACCGCCTATGTTGAGTCACCGACGTTTGCCGAGTATGGGATGGCGGTGAGGCTTGCAGGTGCCCGGTGCACGGCGGATGAGAACGGGGCTGCCGTCCGGTTCCTCTGCAACCCGAACAACCCCACAGGAAAACTTCTGGGTCGGGCGGAAGTCCTCCGGCTGCTCGATGGGGTCGCCAGGCGGGGAGCGTACCTCTTCCTCGACGAAGCCTTCATCGAACTCTCCGACCCGACCCAGAGCGTTGTCGACGTCTCGCACGAGAACCTCTTTCTGCTGCGTTCCCTCACGAAGAGTTTCGCCGTGCCGGGCATCCGGTTCGGCTATGCCTTCGGCGCGCCCGAACTCATCGAGAAGGTGGAGACGGTGCGCCTCCCCTGGACGGTGAATGCGTTCGCCGAGTCGTTCGCCATCGAGGCTTTCCGGCACTACGACCTCCTCGAGGAGTCGCGGGAGCGGATTGCCCGGGAGCGGGCATGGCTCTGCAGCCGTCTAGACGCTCTCGATCTCGGGTATGCGCCCCCCTCTGCGAACTATATCCTTATTGAAGTCCCGATCGAGGCGGAGGCCCTCGCTGACCGGCTCCTCTCCCGCGGCATCCTTGTCCGGGACTGCCGGTCGTTCGGGCTTCCCCGTCACATCCGCGTGGCCGTCCGGACCCACGAGGAGAACAGGCAACTCATCGAGGCGCTCGAAGCATGCTTGCCCTGATCATGGCCGGGGGGCGGGGCACCCGTCTCGGGATGGGCGAGAAACCCCTGGTCACCATCTGCGGGCGGCCGATGCTCTCCTACGTCATCGACGCCTTCGTGGCTGCGGACCACGAGGTGGTCGTGGTTGCCTCGTACCGGACGCCGTTCACCAAGAACTGGTGCCGGGCGCAGGGGGTCGCCCTGTACGAAGCGGAGGGGCTCGGCTACATCGAAGACATCAACGCCGCTGCGGCGGACCTGGAGGAAGAAGGAACCCCCTTCTTCACCTGCGTCTCCGACCTCCCCTGCCTTGCGCCCGATATCGTCATCGCCGTCGAAGGCGCCTGGCGCCAGGCGGGAACGCCGGCATGCTCGACGTGGGTGCCCCGCGACCTCTGCGAAGAGCGCGGCTGCCGCACCCGGTACACGGAAGCGGTCGACGGTATCCCGGCCTGCCCTGCCGGGATCAACATCCTGACGGCGGGCGGTTCCGGTGCGGCACAGGACGAGTCGCAACTTCTCCTGCGCGAGAGACGGCTTGCCTTCAACGTCAACACCCGCGAGGAACTGGCGCTGGTGCAGGAGTATCTCTGCCGGGAGCGGAGCGCGTAGGGCTCCCTGTGGACGAAGTGGCACATACGGTTTTGAAGTTCCGCTGTAGCCGGGGAAACTGTATTATCGGACTATCACCCACCCTTATAACATGGAACCCTGCCGGGAAATCGAACTAGAAGGCCATATCATCGATTCGGGCGTCATGACCCTAGTGTTTGACAGGATCATGGATATGGGGGGAGAATTCGAGATCCTCACGTTCAATGTCGGGAAACAGAAGACGGACACAAGTTACGCACGCCTGCGCGTGACGGCGCCCGAGGATCACCTGCTCGACGCCATCCTCTCCGAACTGCACCGGCTCGGCGCACGCGCCCCCGAGATCGGCGACGTCACCCTCGTACCGGCAGAGGGCGACCGGATCCTGCCGAAGGGGTTCTACTCGACGACCAACCACCCGACCTTCATAAAATACCGGGACGAATGGCTGCCCGTCGAGCGCATCGAGATGGACTGCCACATCGTGGTCGATGAGAAGGAGATGCGGGCGATCTGCACCCCGATAGCGAAGATCAAGGCAGGGGATGCGGTCGTCGTCAGCGAGACCGGGGTTCGCGTGGTCTACCCTGAGCGGCCGAGGAAGGTCAGCACGTTTGAGTTCATGCACGGAACCGTCTCATCCGAGCGACCGAGCGAGGCGATCATCGCCAAGATCGCCCGCGAGATCCTGAAGTCAAAGAGGAAAGGCGAGAAGATCGCGCTCGTCGGCGGCCCCGCCATCGTTCATACCGGAGCGGCCGACGCCCTCGCAACGATGATCCGTGAAGGCTACATCGATGTCCTCTTTGCAGGGAACGCGCTCGCCACTCACGATATCGAGGCCAACCTCTTCGGCACGTCACTCGGGATGAACGTCAAGACCGGCACGCTCGTCACCGGCGGGCACAAGCACCATATCCGCGCCATCAGCGAGATCATGCGGGCGGGCTCCATCAAGAACGCGGTCGACCAGGGGCTCGTCACCGGCGGGATCATGTATGAGTGCGTGAAGAAGAGCATCCCGTTCGTGCTCGCCGGCTCCATCCGGGACGACGGGCCGCTCCCCGATACGATCACGGACGTCCTCGAGGCCCAGGACACCATGCGCCGCCACATCCACGACCTTGGGATGGTGGTGATGGTGGGAACGCTCCTCCACTCGATCGCCGTCGGGAACTGCCTCCCCTCGTATGTCAAGACCGTCTGCGTCGACATCAACCCCGCATCGGTGACGAAACTGATGGATAGGGGCACGACGCAGGCGATCGGCGTCGTGAGCGATGCGGGGACGTTCCTCCCGCTGCTCTGCGAGCAGCTGGAGAAACAGGAGAAGTGCTAGCGGGTGAGCGGCATACAGTACGGCTCTTCCTGGTTCAGCACGAACTCCCACTCTTCTTTGCACCCGCACTCCGTCTCGGCGAGGGCACGCAGGAGTTCGACGTCGCCGGAGAGCGAGTAGTCGGCGATCCCCTTCACGATCGGGCTGTCGCAGTTGCCGCAGTTGTGCGGCCCCCGCATCTGCCCGCCGCCTATGGGGTCGCAGAGGATATGCACCGGGGAGGCGATCAGCACATCGAGGACGCTCCAGAGATACGGCGGCCGGTATGCGTGCTGCTTCCAGAGATGTTCGACCTCGGTCCGGCTCTGGATGGTGCAGAGGTTCATGGAGATGCTGTCCGCAACGGGAGCGACGTCCCTGATCGAGGATATCATGTCGTCGCGTGCCTCACGTTCGGTCAGGAAAGGCGGTTTCATCATCAGGTAGGCCTTCATGCCCGCACCGGCGGCGTGGGCGACCTCTGCGGCGCGGAGGAAGTCGGCGTACGAGAACCCCTTGTCGATGCTCCTCTCCCTGATGAGATCGTTCGTGGTCTCGAGGCCCACGGCGACATGGAGCGGTTTGTCCCAGTCGCCGGTATCGATCCCGTCCCGGAACTCGCGGACTGCGTCGGCCTTGACGTACTCGGGGCGTGTCTCGGCGATCACAACCTTGCCACGGAACGCCTCGGCGACTGCGCGCCGGACGGCGGGGGGAACCTCGCCGGGGTCAAAGAAACTCCCTGACGTGAAGATCTTGAGCACCTGGTAGTCCTCGTCGCTGAAGTTCTCTTTCACCCAGCGGACCTGGCGGATCATCCGTTCGGCGAGTTCGTCCCCGGAGAGGTCGGGATAGCGCTCGTGCCGGTAGCCGCACATCCGGCACCGGTTCCAGGAGCACCCGCCGCTTCGAAAGATAACCGTCAGCGTATCGAGGACCCGCCCGTCAAAGCGGTCTTTCCCCCTCCAGGACGCCAGCGGTTTCTCGGTTAATTTGGATACCATTATACCTCATATTCGAGGATGTAATGATATGAAAAGGATCGCATGGCTGACGATCATCGCCGCGATGATGCTCGTCGGTACGGCATCGGCCGCATATATCTCATTCAGTGCCCCGCAGACGGTGAATGTCGGCGATACACTCGAGATCACCGGCACCACGATCGTGGAGGGACTTCCCAAGCCGACGATCAATCCCGGGGTCAGCATGGAGATTATACTGTATCGCGCCCAGTACATGAAGCACGAGATTGCCCGCGAGACGATCGTCGTCCAGAATGACGGGTCGTTCTCCACGTCGTTCGAGACGGACGGCCTCGAACCGGGGCAGTACTCGATCGAGATCGTCGATCCCACGCTCTCCACCTTCGGGAGCAGTTCGAAGAAACAGCAGATCGTCAACCTGGTCGACCGGTCAGGGACGCTCAAGATCGACTCTCCAAGCAACCAGGACTTCGACGGCACGCTCGACCTCCGGGGTTCGATCGCGGATCTCGGTGACGCAGGAGTACAGGTCCGGGTCGAACGAGTCGGCTTTACCGTCTACGGGCCGAAGTTTGTCGCGACCGACAAGAACGGAGCATTCTCCGTTGAGGTGCCCGTCTCCGAAGGAGGTTCGTACGAGGTCACTTTCTCCGATACCAAAGGCTACATCGGCGACGCCGTATTCGTCGTAGCCGGGACACCCGGGCCGATGCCGACTGAGGCGATGATATCCGCGAGTTCCCCCGCTACCCAGGCCGCCCCGGCCTACTTCGAGGTCGACACCAGAAGCGGCACCGTGAAGATCGTGACCTCGGCCGGTATCAACTGGGTGATCGAGTACATCGATGAGGACAATAATCTCCATAAAGTGGACGAGACGGGCATGCTCGATCCCGAATCCGTGGAGGTAGCCGCACGGGGTGGCCCGGTCTACGTCAAGGTCTACCCTAAGAGTTACACCGACAGCGGCACGGTGCAGGTCTCGGCCTCGAACGCCGACTCGGTCAGGGTGAGCCAGACCGCGCCCGGTCTCTTCGGGGACGCGACCCCCACCCCTGCACAGGCCGCGCCGCTCCCTGCTGTTCTTGCACTCCTCGCGCTTCTTGCCGTTGTCTTCGCGCGCAGGGGATGAACAACCTTTTTTTGTCTGTCGACCAATAGGTTAAGGCGAGCCGGGATAGTCTAGTCCGGGAAGGCGGTGGCCTTGAAAGCCACTGGTGCCTGGCACCTCGGGAGTTCAAATCTCCCTCCCGGCGTCCTCAGTTGAAGAACAGATTGCTTTTTTATGGCGAAGTCTCGCCGTTCGGTTCATTCCCTCTCGATCCAGCCCTCGCGCACCCACCGCTCGTACCCGTCCGTCCGCCAGTCCCGGTTCGCCCGCACCATCTTGGCGAAGTACCCCCGGTTCTCTGCCATCCGAGCCTCCTGATCGGGATAGCGCGGCCGGTCCCTGACGGCGAGGGCGAGACACTTCCCGAGATCGTGCGCCGCCGCCTCAGCCCGGTCGAGCGCCTCCGGATCATCGTCAAGCGCAACGCTCACCTCTCCGACCGTCGTCACCCCGAGGTAGTTGAGCACGTGATTCAGGTAGCCCGTGACCGCATCGCCTCCCGAGACCTCGGTGGTCGCGACGCTGCAGCCGTACTTCCCGGCGAGGTTCTGGTAGTGCATGGCGTCTGCCAGCCGGTCGATGAAGACCTTCATCTGCCCGCTGACGTTGTCGGCGTAGACCGGCGAGGCGAAGACCAGCCCGTCGGCGTCCTGCATCCGGTCGTACGCGGCGGAGAAGTCATCGGCAAAGACGCACGTCCCATCCAGGCTGCAGCTCTCGCAGGCGGTGCAGGGGATGACCTCCATGTCGGCGAGTTCTATGAGGTCGATGTCGGCACCGGCCTCTTCTGCCCCGGCAAGCACGAAGTTCACTAGTTTTCTTGTCCTGCTCCGCATCCCCCGCGGGCTTCCCACAACTGCGGTTATCTTCACTCTTATGTCACTTCCAGGAGGAAGCGTTGGCGGCGGTGCGGAAAAAATGTGCGGAATGGAGGGGCGGCCCGCTGTGGGGCGGTGCGCGAACGTATGGGAGACGGTTGGTGATTAGCATATCCATACACGGATTTCCGTTGGCTATCGCCACTGGGGAGGGGCTGACGGGGAGGGGGATGCTCCCCCCTCCCCTGTCTCTACTCCTAAGCTGATGTCTACAACCCCCACCCCACCCGGCCTTCGGCCTCCTCCCCCGCCCCAGGGGCGGGGGCAGTGCATGGCGATATCCCCACGGTCCACTGTACGGGACTTTTCACGAACCCGAACGGTTCTGTCGATCGCCTACATAGGTGCTACCTGCGGCACAAGAGAACCTGGGAGAAGGCCGTGGATATTGCCCATGGCAGATTCCGGCAGGATTCCAAAAAAGTTAGAGAATCTTCTCCCCGGCCTTCGGTCCGGGAGTGCACTCGTAGACCTCCCGGATCTTCACGATGAGGAGGTTCTTTGCCGGCGCCTGCGCCATCTTCGCGTGGACGGTAAACTGCATCTTCTCAAACTCCGGACCGCTTGACCGGATCTCGACGTCGCCCTTGACCTGGAAGCAGCCCTTCGTCTCAGGTCCCCATACGTAGATGGAGACCTTCGGGTTCTCCCGGATGTTTGCGAGCGTCTTCTTCATGAAGTTGTCCGCGATCCAGATCGTCTCGTCGTCGACGATCTCGACGAACCCGATCGGCACCACGTTCGGCCAGCCTTCCTTCGAGGCCGTGGCGACCGGGAAGGCCTTCATCGTGCGGAATGCCGTCTTCATCTCTTCAGTAAGTGCAACCATCGTTCTTCACCGGTATAATCTCTCGACTGCAGGTTTAAAAAGCTCCTGTAGAAAAACAACGGTTGCGAATGATGCGCTCGGGGTTTGCACCACAGTGGGGTGCCGGTCTACCCGGCAGCGTGCTCCCCGGGCAGGGATCGTGCCGTGAGCGGTGCGGCCGGATCACGGCTCGAAGTCCATCACGACGGCGGAGTGGTCGCTCAACCCCTGCCCCCGCAGGTCGTGGAGGTACCAGCACGCCGTCGGGTTGAGGCGCGCGGATGCGAAGATGTGGTCGTAGCGTTTGCACTTCGGGACGTCCTCCGGTCCGCGGTCGGGGCACCAGCTGTACTCCCTCGCCTGGTAGCCGTGGAGCCTCCGGAAGACGTCGGGGAGGTCATACTCCGCGAGACCGGGGAGGACGTTCATCTCGGCGTTATACCACCACCTCCTCGGGCGGCCGAGGTACTCGTCGCTCTCGGAGATCGTGGTGCCATAGGTTTTTTCCGGGATGATGTCGTGGTAAAAAGGAACGATCGTCCCGTCGGGGAGCTCCGCCTCCGGGATATGGAGGTCGCCGCAGAGGACCCGCGGCCGTGCCGAATGAACGGCGAGGTGCCGGTAGATCCCGACCAGCGTCTCGGCTTTGACGATCTCATTCCTCCGGGTGCCGATCGCCGTCGGCACATGGGCGTTGTGGACCTCGAACTCGCCTGCCGGTGCGCTGACGACGGCAGAGACCACCCGCTGTCTCCAGGGGATATCGAAGTCGAGCGGGTTGAGCGGCGAGAGAGGATACCTGCTCGCGATCAGGCACCCGACATCCTTTGCTTCACCGGGAGGCGAGTATTGCTCGGAGAGCCGGGAGACGCTGTACGCGAATTGAAACGGATCGTTTGTGCCCCGTGCGCGAAGATCGTTCAGCCGCTCGGCCATGTACGCAACCCGCGCGATCTCCACCAGCGCAAGGCTGTCCACGGAGTGGAACAGCCCGAACTTCTCCAGTTCTTCCCGGAAGAGCGGGAGGGTCCGGTCAGTCACCTCCTGGAAAGCGACGATGTCAGGCGAGTGCTGGCAGACCGCTTCGACTTTCTTCTCTACGCTCTTAAGACCGGAGCGGAAGAGATCCACGTTCCATGAAATGAGCCGCATATGCCCTGTACATGGCATATTAGCACTCCTTGTTCATTAATACATCGAGCTCTGGATAGTTTTACGGTGTTTACGCAGGACGGGGCTCATCCGCTCCGCCGCTCCGGCCCAATACCGCGTTCTGCGCAGTACTTATCGATGGCGTCGAGGAACCTCCTCCCGTAACGCTTCAGTTTCGCCTCGCTGACGCCGTAGACCGCGAGGAGGGCTACGCCGGTTTCCGGGTAGAGCATTGCCATCTCCTTGAGGGTTCTATCGTGGAAGACGACGAACGGCGGCACGCGATCAAGGTCGGCAACGACTTTCCGGAGCTGCCGGAGCCGGAGGAAGAGGGCTTCGTCATAGTCGTTCTCGACCCGTGCCGCGACGACACCATCAGGACGCGGCTCTGCGAGCGGCACCGGGATCTCCCCCGCGAGCACCGCCCGGCTCCGGTCGTTTTGGACGAGGACCGGGTATCGGCCGCCGGTCGACGTGATGAACCCCTTCCCGACCATCTCCTGGATGAAGAGCAGCCACTGATCGCGGGTGTACCCCCTGCCGGAACCGTAGGGAGCAATCCGGTCGTGCCCGTTCTCGCGGATCCTGGTGCTCTTCGAGCCGGTGAGCACGTCAGCGATGTAGGATGCGCCGAACTGTTCCCGGGTCTCGCGGATGCAGGCGATGACCGTTGACGCGGCCTCCGTCCCGTCGAATACCTTCACCGGCGTCTCGCAGCGGTCGCACCCGCCGCACCGCTCCTCCGGGTAGGACTCGCCGAAGTAGGCGAGCAGGAACTTCCTCCGGCATCCGGTGGTCTCGCAGTAGTCGAGCATCGCCCCGGCTTTCCGGTAGGCAACGTCTTTCTGCGTCGCATCAGTGCATTCCCTCTCGATGATGTATCTGATCGTGCCGTAGTCGCCGCGGGAATAGAAGAGGATACAGTCGCCTGGCTCCCCATCTCTCCCTGCTCTGCCGGTCTCCTGGTAGTAGGACTCGATGTCCTTCGGGAGATCGGTGTGGATGACGAACCGCACGTCCGGTTTGTCGATGCCCATGCCGAAGGCGACGGTGGCGCAGATGATCGCGACGTCGCCGCGGGAGAAGGCCTCCTGGTGCTCCGCGCGGACGTTGTCGGGTAGGCCGGCGTGGTAGGGCAGCGCCGAGAACCCCTTATCCTGCAGTTTCTTCGCGAGTTCCTCCGTCGCCTTCTGGGAGAAGCAGTAGATGATCCCGGAGTCGTCGGGGTGGTCGGTGAGATACGCGACCAGTCTCGGGAAGTAGCGGGCCTTCGGCACCACCCGGTAGGTGAGGTTTTTGCGGTTGAAACTCCCGACGAACCTGACCGGGTTCGAGAGAGCAAGTTGCACCGTGATGTCGTTCTGGACGGCGGGGATGGCGGTCGCGGTCAGGGCGATGACGGGGACCGCGGGGAACCGCTCTTTGAGCGCCCGGAGCCGACGGTATTCGGGGCGGAAGTTGTGCCCCCACATGGAGATGCAGTGTGCCTCGTCGATGGCGATGAGCCGGACGTCCGCTTTTGCTATGAGCGAGAGGAAGAAAGGCTGCACCGCCCGCTCCGGAGAGACGTAGAGGATCCGGATGCGGCCTTCGAGGATCACCCGCTCGACGATCTTCTGCTCCCCGTACCCGAGCGAACTGTTGATCGTCGCGGCTGGAATGCCGTTTGCCCGGAGGCTGTCGACCTGGTCTTTCATCAGGGCGATGAGCGGCGAGACGACGACCGTAAGTCCGCCGAAGACGAGGGCGGGGAGCTGGTAGCAGAGGGATTTGCCGCCCCCGGTCGCCATGACCGCGAGGACGTCGCGGCCGCTGAGGACGGCGTCGACGATCTCTTCCTGGTGGGGGAGGAACGAGGTATAGCCGAAATATTTCTCTAGAACACTGTATTTTGCATTCATTGCTTCACTGGAATCGGTGTGCTGGTACGGTTGGGCGGGAGCCGGGATAGGGTTTGTTGTCCCGGACGGCGGCAGAGAGATCTCCCGCGCCTCCCCCCGTGTCGAAGCGCATATCCGTGGGGGACGTGAGTACTGGAGATGATGAAAAACGTCGATATGGTGGTCGAGAAGAACATTCTTACCATACGGGTGGATCTCGGAAAGGAGTTCGGGGCATCCAAGAGCGGGAAGTCGATCACGATCGCCTCCACCGAGGGGAACGTCCCGGTGCCGGGGCACGAAGAGATCAAGATCGGGCTGAACATCTACCGGGCGAAGTGAGCGGGCGGTCACGTCCGGGCGGCGGCACACCGGAGCGTCCCGTGAACCTCCCGGATGGGACAGCGGTCGCAGAGCGGCGATCTCCTGCAGATGATGTTCCCCAGGCGCACGATCTGGGCGTGGTAGTCGTTGAAGAGTTCCGCGTCGGGAGCGAGGTTCCCGGCAAAGAGCCGCTGCGTCTGATCGTAGGACGCCCCTTCGGGGAGGAGACCGTAGCGCGAGAATATCCGCCGGGTATACGCATCTACGACGAAGACCGGTTTTTCGCAGACATACAGCAGGATGGTGTCCGCCGTTTCCTTCCCGAAACCCCGGAGGGCGAGCAGCCGTTCGCGGAGTTCACTGGTCTCTACGGCCGCCATCGCCGCCGGGTCGGCCCCGAACTCGGCGACGTAGACCCGGGCGAACCCAAGGACCCGCTCCGCTTTCTGGTTGTAGTAGCGGGAAGGGACGATCAGGCGGGCGATATCGGCGGCATCGGCCGCTGCAAGGAGATGGGGATCGAGCATCCCGGCGTCTTCGAGGTTACGGATGGCCTGCGCCGCGTTCTTCCAGGAGACGTTCTGGGTGAGGACCGCACCGACCATCGTCTCGAACGGCGTCTTTGCGGGCCACCAGTGCTGGTGGCCGAACGCCGCGAAGAGGTCGTCGTAGATCGCGGTGAGGTCGTCGGTGAGGGTCGCCGGCATCACCGCCACCAGGATTTCGCAGCGATCGGCATCTGCCAGTCGGTGGAAAATGCCCTGCCGGTCACTTTTATCCCGGGCGGGGCCTGCCTGCGCTTGAACTCTGCCCGCTCGACCATTCTTGCGACCTGCCTGACCGTCTCTTCGGGGTACCCGGCGGCGACGATCTCATCGGGCGACTCGAAGCAGTCGATATGGCGGTAAAGTATCGCGTCGAGGAGGTCGTAGGGGGGGAGGGTCTCCTGGTCGGTCTGGCCGGGCCGGAGTTCCGCGGAGGGAGGTTTCTCCAGCACCCGTCCGGGAATGACGGGGCGCTCTCGGTTCAGCCACCGGGCAATCCGGTAGACCATCCCCTTCGGTATGTCGGCGATCACGGATAGCCCCCCCGCCGCATCGCCGTAGAGGGTGGAGTAGCCGACCGCTATCTCCGATCGGTTCCCGGTCGAGAGGAGCATGGAGCCGAACTTGTTCGAGAGGGCCATCAGGGCCGTCGCTCGGACCCTGGCCTGCAGGTTCTCCTCGGTGATGTCGGGTGCAAACCCCGCGAAGATCTCCGCGAGGGTGCCGTCGAACGCCTCCATCATCGGGGTTATCGGAATGGTGCATATCCTGATCCCGAGGTTTTCTGCAAGTTTCTGCGCATCTTCGATGCTCTCCGCGGAGGTGTGGGGGGAGGGTAGGAGCACTCCGAGGACGTTCTCCGGCCCGAGCGCCCGGACGGCGACGGCGGCCACGAGCGAGGAGTCGATCCCGCCGGAGAGGCCAAGATGGGCGGATGTGAACCCGCATTTATGGACGTAGTCGCGGGTGCCGAGCACCAGCGCCTGCCAGATCTCGGACTCTGGCCCCTGGTTGTTGGGAGCGATCGCCGGGGGGGTGGGGCGGGAGAGATCGACGGTCACGACGTCCTCGGCAAAGGCCGCACCGCGGGCGATGAGGGTTCCGTCGGCGGAAAAAGCAACGCTTCGACCGTCAAAGACCAGGTCGTCGTTCCCGCCGACGAGGTTTGCCGAGACGATCGCGACCCGGTTCTCCTTTGCAAGCTCAGACAGCCTCTTCTCGCGCAGGCTCCCTCTTCCCGTGACGAACGGCGACGCTACAAGGTTCACGAACACGTCCGGCGCCCCCCCGCCGCAGTGGATCTCCTCGCCGATGGCGACCTCGACCGTTCTCTCGCCGAGGCGGAATGTCCGGGGGCTCCCGGCCGCCGGCTCGAAGTACCGCCCCTCGCCAAAGATGCCGGATATGGAGGCCTCTCTGAACGTCTCCCGCACCTCCCCGTCCCGGATGAGGGCAGCGGCGTTGAAGAGCGGCCGGCCGGTTCCGGCGGGGTTCGGCTCGGCGAAACCGACGAGAACCGGGGGGGCATTGACGAGTTCGGCAGCCAGGTCGTCCAGGACAGAGAGGCTCCGGGTTATGAACCCCGCCTGCAGGAGCAGATCCCGGGGAGGACAGCCCGTCAAAGAGAGTTCCGGGGCGACGATCAGGTCCGGCCGGTGGCGGGATGCCTCGCGTACGCCCGCTGCAATCCGGCGGGCGTTGCCGGCGAGATCGCCGACGACCGTGTTCACCTGGAGGATCGAGATCTTCATGGTCATTCCCCGATTATGATCAGTAATGACAGAACGAATGGCATATGTCTTTGCATGACGGTATCCTCTCGGGACGCGAACCTCCACGCCCTACTGGCCGCGCCCGCCGATCATATCCCTTTTAAAGCCGAAGGTCAATGCGCCTTAGAGGATATCATGCAGAGAGCATGCCATAGAACGATCTCCCCTGTGCGGAGATCCGGTACATCGATTGCGTGGCGCAACCGTATCCGGGGGCGGATAGCCTGAACTCGCACCGCCGCCGGTCCGCAAACCGGGATACCCGGCTCCTCCTGCTCGCTGCATCGGTTCTCATCGCCTTCATCGCAAACGCCGCCGGCCTCCTTGCCGGCGTCACCATCGTCCTCCCGCACCTGCTCTACCTGCCGGTCATCCTTGCGGCCTACTGGTTTCCCCGCCGGGGAATCGTCTTCTCGTTTGCCCTGGCTCTCGGGTACCTGGCGTTGGCCCTGCTCTTCACCGGGGGCGATGCCGGAGAGGTCGTCTCGGCGCTCGCGCGTGCGGGGGTCTTCGTCGCCGTCGCCGCCGTCGTATCGCTCCTCTCTCTCCGGCTGCGGGAGCAGGAAGAGCGGTACCGTGGGACCTTCGACAACTCGGAGGCAGGGACGTTCATCGTTGCTCCCGGGGAATCCGGGCCGCAGATCGAGGAGGCGAATTACGTGGGCGCCGCACTCCTCGGTCTCACGACGAAGAACCTGGTCGGGAAGCATGCCGCCGGGCTCTTCGAAGACCCCGGCACCTGGGAAGCGCTGGCGGCAGAGATCGACCGGAGTGGAGCGGTCTACGGGTGCGAGACGACGTTTCTCCGGATCGACGGGGTAACTGTCCGGGTGCTCGCATCGGCCGGCCGGCTCCCGGGCGAACGGATCGTCCTCACCCTCGTCGATATCACCGCACGGACGAACGCCGAGGACGCACTTCGCCAGACGAACGCCAAATTGAATATGCTGGGACGTCTCACCCGGAACGATCTCGCCGCAGCGGTATCGGCACTCCTCGGACGGATCGCCGGAGGGAGGCGGGAGTTCGACGACCCAGGTATCCGCCGGTATATCGAGAGCCTGGAGGAGGACGCCCGGGTGATGCAGCGGCGCGCGGAGGTGACTCGGGACTATCAGGATCTCGGCCTCCGGCCGTCGGGCTGGCAGCCGGTCCAGAAGGTGGTCAGGGAGGTGACGTCGTGCCTGCTGCTCCCCGGAGTATCGGTCCGCTCCTGGGTCGAGCGGCTCGAGGTCTTCGCCGATCCGATGTTCGACCGGGTCTTCTCGAACCTTATCGAGAACGCCGTCCGGCAGGAGAGGCCGTATCATCGGTCGTCATCACCTACCGGCTCCTGGACGACGGGCTCGTGATCTCTGTCGAGGACGACGGCGTGGGAATCCCCGAAGAGGGGAAGGAGCGGATCTTCGATTACGGCGTCGGCAGCGAGGGCGGGCTCGGGCTCTTTCTCGTCCGGGAGATCCTGGCCATCACGAATATGACGATCCGGGAGACCGGGACGCCCGGCAAGGGGGCGAGGTTTGAGATACACGTGCCCCCAGGCGGATACCGGATAACCTGAGGCAGAAGAATGTTTGAAAAGGTGCTTATTCCGACAGACCTCTCCGAGGCCTCCGTCATCATGGCGGAGCGGGTCGGCGAGGTTCCGGGCGTCCGCGAGGTCGTCCTCGTTCATGCCCCGGGATCGGCAGGCCTCTCGCCCGCCGATGAAGACGCGCTCCACCGGATGCGGGAACTGGTGCAACGGCAGGGGCTCCCCGTCGAGGTGGTGGTTGCCGAGGGTGACGGGATTGATGTTCCGGAGAGGATACTCCGGACCGCCCTGGAGGCGGGGGCGAACCTGATCGCCATGGGAGTTCGTGACCCGGGAATTCTCCGGAACCTCTTCTCCGGCAACGTTGCGGCCACCGTGCTCCGTGACGCCCGGGTGCACGTCCTGATCGTGCCCCGGTCGACGGGAGAAGGACCGGCGCTCTTTTCACGGCTGCTGGTACCGACCGATCTCGCGGACCCGGTGCCCGAACTCCGGTCGCTCCTTAAAGACGCTGCCGGGAGCGAGTCGGCGGTGCTCCTGCACGTTGTAGAATCCGGGCGCTCGGAGACGAAGCAGGAGGCCGGCGACCGGCTCGCTGCCCTGAAAGACGTTCTATCGGCCCCCGGGCGAGAACTCGAGCCGCTGGTACGGGCCGGGGAGCCGGCGGGCACCATCTGCGCCGTGGCGGACGAGCTCGGCGCATCCCTGGTTGCCATCCCACGCATAGGGAGACGCGACGCTGCGGGAGCCGCCCCGCTCGGGAGCGTCACGAGCGCTGTTGCAGGGTGTGTGCGACAACCGGTGCTGGTGCTGGCGGTCTCATTCCGCCTGGAGGTCGAGACCCGCGAGTTGCGGAGCGAAGAGTTCGGTCTTGCAGAAGAGATCTGGGTTGATTACCACGAGTTGAAGGCCGACCCGAAGACGGATCGGATATTCGGAGTCTTTGTCGACGGCACGCTGGTCTCCGTCGCCCGGTGCCGCCGGCATCCGGAAGGCTATGAGGTGGACGGTGTCTTCACTCCAGCCAGGTTCCGGGGCCGGGGATATGCCCGGCGGGCGATGGACGCACTCGTCGAGGCGTGCCAGCACGATACCCTGTACATGCACTCGGTCAGGAACCTCGTCGACTTCTACGGGGAGTATGGGTTCATATCGATACCCGAAAGCGACCTCCCGCCGACGATCCGGGCAAGGTATGCGTTTGCTCTCGGCGAGATGGAGGGGGCGAACGTCCAGCCGATGCGGCGGGCCGGCGGCTGGTTCCGGCGATAACGCGTTCTCGCGCGGCTGCTCCGCCCGGTTCAGTCATCATAGAGATCGGGGAGATCTATCTCGTCTTCGATCTCGTCGGGATACGGGAGATCGATGACGACCGCTCCGTCCTCGAGGATGTCGCCGATCTCGATGCCTACCCCGACAGGAAACTCCCGTTCCTCTGTTCTGCCGTCAGAGTGTTTGATGTACGCCCACATACTATACCCCTGCAGATCCATTCTCTCGGTGTTCCCGGCGCAATTCGGAAACATGCTCCTATTCCAGTATCAGATGACGGTTTTATATAGATTTTGCGCTCTAAAATGCCCTGTTATGGCATACTATTTCGAATTTCGGGGGTGATGTAGGTGAAAGCGCATCCCTGAAGGCCGTGCCGGAGGGTTTCGTCTTGCCCCTGCGGCGATGAACAGCCATATATCGTGGCGGTGCCCAGGGATGCATACATGCGCATCGGGATCCTCTCCGACACACACGACTGCCTTGAGATGGTGGACACGGCCGTAAAGCAGCTGAACGGGGAACGGGTAGATCTGGTGCTTCACGCCGGGGATTATGTCTCGCCGTTTGTCATCCCCCGGCTTGCAAACCTGCAGTCGCCCATGATCGGCGTTCTCGGGAACAACGACGGCGATCTTCGCCTTCTCGCGGCACGGTTCTCCGAACATGACCGGCTCAGCCTGCGGGGCGCGTTTGCCGCAGTTACTGCTGGCGGCATGACGATAGGGCTGCTCCACGGTGATGACCGTGAACTCCTGCAGGCGCTCATCGGGCACAACGCCTTCGACGTCGTGGTTCACGGCCATACCCACCAGGCGCAGGTCAGAACGCTCTGCGGGACGCTGGTCGTCAACCCCGGGGAGGCCTGCGGTTACCTGACCGGACGACCGACCGTCGCCGTGCTGGATACAGGGAACCGGAACGTGGAACTGTTCTCTCTCTGATCCGGAAAAAAAAGGTGATGAGGCGGTGCGGGTTATACCGCATCCGCGACGTCGGACACTTTGTCGAGATTCCAGGCCGGGGCGCCGGCGTACCCGAGATTCGCCCTGAGTGTCGCCCCGGGGACCTCGAATGTATCCGGGACGTCGAAGTAGAGGTAGCCTTTCAGCGACTCATACCGCTCAAGCGATTTTTTGTCGAACGACTCCCCGTGCGTGGTGAAGGGGGGAACCTCCAGGGGTGCAAACGTGGTTCCTCCGTGCTCAAGGACAAACGCGTCCCGCCCGGGAGCCTCGATGGTGTAGAGGTCGGAGTCGCCCTTGTGTCCGAGGTTGGTTGACTTGACGGCAACGAGGAGGAACATACGCCCCTCGCCTGCTTCAATCGTCGGCGTCGACTCATTGCCGGGAACCTCACGGTATGTCGTTGCGGTCCGGGTGGACTCGGCGAGCAGCGAGACCATATTCTCGCCGCCCGGATCGTCGTAGGTGTGGCGGTCCATGAGCGGGAGAACCTTCTCCGGCGATGTGACCGCGATCGGTTCGGTACTGGCGGCGCTCATCGTGGAGATGCCGTCGCCTGCCGGTTGTACCTCAGCGGCCTGTCGGGCGGCGCTCTCAAGCCCCTCCGACGCTGCGGCGAGATCCTTGAATGCTGTCGGAACGACATCCTCGCCGGCATCTGCCGGGTCGAGGAGCGTCTTGCTTGCCGCCGAGTACGCCTCGATCGACCTGACGAACTCGTCCTTGAAGGGCTGGCGTTCCGGGGAGACCTGGAGGGGCTGCACTTCGCCGAGCAGCCTGACGGAGAACGCGTACAGTTCATCCGCCGCTACGGCGGCGGCATCGCCATCCTGCAGATAGAGGGCGTGGGCATGCTCCATCGAGAGTCTCATCAGGCGGATGCTGGCGGTCTCGACCAGTCCTGCCAGCCGTTCGTCGTCATACCTGTCGGTCTCTTCTAAAGGTGCCCTGACCACAGAAACGGGCTGGTCGGTGCTCTCCGGGACGGCAGGTGTCACCGGCTCCGCATCGCTCTCGAAGAGGGGTTCTTCAGGCGAAGAGGAGACGTTTTCCTCGTCCCGGAACTCTGCGAACGGATCGGGGTTGTCCCTCTCATCCATGAGCACCGGGAAGGTCTCGGTTGCGTTCTCCTCCTCCGGGAGTACCGGGGCCGCGCCTGTTACGTTCCCCTCATCGGGGAGTTTCTGGAGGCCGGATGGCTCCAGTCTGCCCTCTATCGCCGAGAGGTTGGCGGGCGAGAACGGCAGTAGTTCTCCCGACTCAAGCGCCGTGAGCCCCCGGCCTGAGTCGGCAACGGCTGGTATGGCGATGAGGAATCCCGCGCAAACAGCGATTCCCAGGAAAATGAGGACGTTCTCATGGTGCTTGCTCATGAGCATTTTTCTTTCAGTTAATTTATATAAATATTATTATATTGCACGTTTTGAAAAATGACCCCTCCGGAAAAACCGTTTCACCTGCCGCCGGATATCTGCTATTCTCCGGTTGCATACCCGGCAGACCAAACCTCTCCCGAGACGCGGTGGCCCTGCGGCGGGGGCAGTCATGGTGATTCCCCGGAGCCGTATCCCCGACCGGCATGCGAGCGGGAACACCTGAGAGGATCTCAAATCGTCTTTCGTAGGGCACAACCTGCGACGAAGAGGGGCAGATGGATCTGCTTTGTGGGTCATGTCTCTCGATCCTCTTGAATCTGGTAGTATAGTGACCGCGCCTGCTGCCGGCTGGTCGCGTCGGACTCCGGAAGCGCCGCCTTCTCTCCCCGGGAAACCTATATGTACTCTCACGGGTTACCGGATTACGAGGATGTCCGATGGAGATCGTGAAGATACCGAATATGGACAAAGCGGAGTACGATACGCTCATTGAGGAGGGGTTTCTCAGCCGCATCGCATTCCAGGGCCGTAAATATCCGTATATCGCCCCGTTCCTGTACGTCTTCGACGGGAAGTTTCTCTACTTCCTGGCAACCAAGTACGGCAGGAAGAACGATCTCTTCCGGCAGCACCCGTACGTCTCCGTCGAGATCGAGAAGTATTCCAGCGACCTCTCCTGCTATACCTTCGTGACGATGCAGGGGTACCTGGTGCAGCTTGAGGACGCGATCGAGAAGAAGATCGTGAGAGAGAAGTTCGTGGAGATGATACGGGCGCACAACCTCTCCCTGAACATCCTTGCGGCGCTCGGTCACAGACCCGAAGATCCGCTTGAGGCGATCGCCTCCGAGGAGCGCTCGAACATCTGGAAACTCACCGGCGTGACCGATATCGTTGCTTTAAAGAACCTCTAACCTTTTTTGGAACCATTCCGCGGGGCGCAACCGCCCCGGAAGCCAGGCCTCTCTCGCCGGGAGGGGGCGGGGCGGCCATGGCTCCCGGATGCCGCCCGATCAGATCGTGCTGCCGGCCCGCCGCCATGAGTTACAGGAGAAGCGGTTCGATCAGTGTCCCGGCGGTATCGAGCAGGTCGGCGAGCCCCTCCGGCGTTGCGGTCCCCTTCTCCATCCAGCGGATGATGCCGCGCCCGTCCAGGAGGTAAATATAGGCGAGCGACGGGTCGTCGATCCCATAAGCCCGCCGGCACTGTTCGATATCCTCAGGGTAGATCAGCACCTGGTCGTGCTTCGCGAGAGGGGTGCCGCCACGAAGACCCTGCCGGATGCGATCGGCGAGGGAACTCCCGATGAGGCTGTCGCTGACGACCGCAACTAAGTAGGTCTTCACCCGTGGATTCTCGGTGAAATCTCCGGAAAACGGGCTGCTCCGGGACTCCGCCATCTCCCCGGCGGATTCTAGGAAGGCGAGCACGACGAGCGAAGCGGTCTCCCCGGCATCGTCGGGGAGGGTGACGACCCTGCCGGAGAGGGACGTTGCCATGAGGGTGGGAAACGTCCTGCCGAGGGCTGCGGGCACCGGTTCGCTGGTTGCTTCCGTTCGGTTCATGGCCTGCCAGTAAGGGCACCCTCATGATAAAGCCTCTCCCGGGTGAGATGCGGCCTTCGAAGGGGGCGCTACGTCAAGCACAATACCTCTCAAGCGCAACAGTTCCTCCAGGGAGGCATACCGGTTTGATCAGCATCGGGGAAGGATGGGAAGGCCTCGCCGCGACGCTTTGCCGGCCTGAAGCCGGGGAGCGCGTCTACGTCATCGGGGCAACGGACAGCGGGAAGACGACGCTCTGCCGTTACCTCGTCGATACGGCGGCTGCGCAGACGAGGGCGGCATACGTCGACTGCGATACGGGGCAGTCCCGGATCGGCCCGCCGACGACCGAGGGGATGGCTGTCTATCCCGGCCCGTCGGAACCCTATCTCCGGTTCGTCGGTTCGACGTCCCCGGGCGGTCACTTCGTCCAGACCATCGCCGGAGCAAAACGCCTCGTCGAGAAGGCCGACGAGCTCTCTGCCCGCGTCATCGTCATCGACTCCCCCGGACTCGTCTCCGGCGGGGTGGGTATCGAGTTCCAGTTCCAGATGCTCGACCTCTTGCGTCCCACTCGTATCGTTGCCCTCCAGCGCGGCCGGGAACTCGAACGGCTGCTTGCGAACTTTGCCCGCCGCCCCGGGGTCACAATCCACCGGGTCGCTGTCTCCCCTGCGGTAGTTGCCCGGCCTGCCGCCGCGAGGCGGCGTTACCGCGAGGAACGTTTCATGGCCTACTTTGCCGGCGGAGAACCGCAGGAGATCCCGCTCCGGGGTATCGGGCTCCAGGGCAGGGTGCCCGACCCCCGGAACCCCCGCGGGATCGGCAGAAGGCTGGTCTCCCTCAACGACCCCGAGAACTTCGTCGTCGCCCTCGGTATCGTCGAGAACCTGCATCCCGGAAGGCTGCTCGAGGTCTTCGCCCCGCCCTTCGACCCGGCCGTCGTGGCATCGATCCGGTTTGGCTCGATCTCCCTGGATCTCGGGGCGGCTCCGGGGCATATGGAGTCGTTTCGGCCCTGAATCCTCTCACGCCGGGATGAGCAAGAGCCAGATCATATACACCGCTGTCTGGGCGATGGTGAGCGGGACGCCGATCCGGGCAAACTCGCAAAATGTCAACGTCTCTCCTTCTTTCTCCGCGCACTGGATGATGATGACGTTGCTTGCCGCGCCGAGGATCAGCATGTTCCCGGCGATGGTGCTCCCGGCCGCAAGCGCCATCATCCCGGCTGTGGAAACCCCGAGGTGTTCGAGGACCGGGAGGGCGAGGGCGACGAAGGGGACGTTCGAGACGAACTGCGAGACGACGACTCCCAGCGCGACGATGACCGGGACGGCGGTGAGGTCGAGCGAACTCTCCTCGATGAGCGGCTGAAAGAACCCCGACTGCCAGACGCTCGCCATCAGGATGAAGAGGCCGACGAAGAAGGCCAGTGTCGGCCAGTCGATCCGTCGCACGATCTCGAACCGCCGCCTGCTCCCGACGAGGACGGGTATGGCCGCGACGGCCGCTATCCAGGTCAGCCCGACCTCGAAGGCCGGGAAGAGCATCGCCGCGGCGACCTTTGCAGCGATCAGGAGAACGAGCAGGATGAGCGAGAGGCGGGAGAGCGCTGCGAGGGCGGGATCGCGGATCTCCTCCTCGGTGTGAACCAGCGCCGTCGCGTGGAACTCGCCCGGGAAGGCTCTCGTGAGGAAGGCGTAAGCGATCAGGAGCGAGATCGCCGTCGGGATGGCGAGATAGAGAGGGAACATGATGAACGGGTTCTCGATCCCGCCCGAGAGTGCGACGAGCAGGTTCTGCGGGTTCCCAATAGGACTCACCACGCTTCCCGTCGTTATGGCGAACGCGAGCGCGAGAAGCAGGAGTTTTGGGGAGATGCCGTGCCGTCGGGCGAAGTAGAGCATCAGCGGGGTGCCGATGACCGCGAGCGTGTCGTTCATCAGGAGCGCCGAGAAGAGACCGCCGCCGACGAGAATGAGGACGATCAGGTGCCGGACCGACTCTGCCCGGGAGAAAAGTTGGTGAGAGAGGTGGTAGAGGTAGCCGCTCTCTGCAAGCGCCTCGCCGATCACGAACATGAAGAAGAGGAAGAGCATCACGTCGAGATTGATGGACGCGAGCGCATCCGCCGGCGTGATTGCTCCCGTCACCAGGACTGCCGCGGCCCCAAGGAGCATCACCTGCCATATGCGGAAGTTGACGTTCCCGATCTTCCGGACCGCGATCAGGAGAAAGACGATGATGAGAACGACGATCGGGATGATGGTGCTCATGGTATCGCGGGCACGGGAGCGTGCTGTATCGATGGTTCGCCGTCCGCTCGAAAAAAGGGATCACCCGGGGCCGCGCCCCTCAGGTCTCCTGGCCGACGGTATAGTTTATGACGCTCTCGCAGATATCCCCGGAGTATTCCCCGATACGCCGGATACTGTCGATGATCTGTCCTATGGGGATCGCCGTCGCCGCTTCGAACTGGAGCACACGGGGGTTGATCTCCCGGACCTTCTCTTCGAGGTCGCTCACCCTCTGGAGCGTCGTATTTGCCTTCTTGATGTCGCCCGAATGGAACGCTTCCATGCTCCACGCGAAGATCTCCAGGGCAAGCGCGCTCGCCTCATCAATGAGGTCGAGCGTCGTCGCCTCGACCTCGCGGTCGGTCAGGGCGAGCGCGTTATGGGCGACCCGGGTGGCGTGATCGGCTATCCGCTCGATGATCCTGCTGACCAGGAAGTAGTACGCCGCCTGGTTTACCGGGATACCCATCCGCCGCGAGAGCGCGGCGTCGATCCCGATGAGGTTGTCCTGCCGCGCGATGAGCCAGTGCAGCCGGTCCACCTCCGTGTCCCGTATGATGACGTCCCGGGCAAGGTCCGTGTCGTGCGTTCGTAAGGCTGCCATCGCGTCCTGCTGCATGCCCCGTGCCAGCACGTGCATCCGTTTGACGGTGTTCTCGAACGGCATCTCTGCGGGGTTGAGGAGATCCTTGACCGTTATCGAGGAGTCCGTCTCGCCGACCACCTCCTGGCCGATCGCCATCTGCGTGAATTCCCTGACCAGTTGCAGGACAAACGGTGGCATCCTTCCCTTCGATTCAAGACGGATGGCCGTGAACCCGGCGACGTACGCCCCGATGAGGAGGCGGAGCAGGTAGGGCCGGTCCGTCGTGGCACTGACCTCAAAGACCCTGGTCCGGTAGACCGTCTCCCCGCTGATCTTCGGCGTGATCAGGAGCGAGCCGTCAGGTTGTACGATCAGCCCGACAGGATCGTTCTTCTGTATGTTCGCGGACCTGATCCACTGTTTCGGCAGGGATACGATGTACGACGAACCCCCGGTGATCTGGACTTTTCTGATCTCCATGGATTATACAGTGTTGGTGCCGGGAAGGTATATGCATTCTGTATAGTATATATGATGCCGAATTTTATCATGCATCTATATACCCGTATAGAGCCCTTCGAGAACGCCTACCTGCCCGATACATCCACGCGGTAAGCACTGGCCTGGCTGAGGAATGGCAGTGACAGCCGGCCCGGGAAGAACCGCGCCCGGAGCAATGAAACCCGGTCTGGTAACCATGCACAGAAGAGACGATCCCGTTACTGTAACGACTCGCGAGGGAACGTGAAGCGACGTTGTGCCGCTGCTACATCCACATGAGCCACGAGATCCCGATGAGCAGGGTGAGGAGGATCGCGGTTATTATGATCGGCCATACCCGGTACCGCCGTGCAGCGGCCTTTTCCCGGGGTGCCCGGGGTTCTATCTTCAGCAGAACGACGGCGATGAGTGCGCCTGCTATCAGCCCGACGACCTGCCCGGCAACCAGCAACGCAGTAGTGATCAGGCTCATGGGCTGGAGCACCAGGACGAGGCCGGCCACCACCGTTGGCGGGATGATGGCGGCAGCGATGGCGACACCGGCGATCACCTCCGAAGTGCCCCGGTTGAACGCCACCACTGCCGCGAATCCGAGGAGCACCGCCATCAGCGTGTAGATGGGGTTCGCCACGAGACGCGTGGTGATCTCGTCGGTCAATCCGAGCGGTATGACGATATTGATGAGAAAGGTGGCGATTGCAGAGAGGATGAAGACACCCAGGAGCAGCGTCGCCAGTACGCCGAGGCAACGCAAGGCGTTCTCGATCCTGCCGAGAGCGGCATAGACGGAGAACCCGTAGATCGGGCCCATGATCGGGGAGAGGAGCATCGCCCCGATGATGATCGTCTGGTTGTCGAGGAGCAGGCCGGAGAGGGCTACCAGTCCGGCGATGGACGTCAACGACAACTTTTCGAGATCCAGGGTCCCATAACCCTTAACTGTGTCGAGCAGTTTCTCGACCGGCGTCTTCTCTTCCTTTTTCTCGACCTTCTTCTCGGCACGTTTCAGGAGCGACGAGATGACGAACTCCGGTGTCGAGACCTCGATCATGTTCTCGTTGTACCGCAGGTCCAGCACGCCCTGGATCTTCTCGATCAGGTCATCGAGGCTCTCGTCCGGCGTGTAGATAGTGATCTCGTAGACGTCCTGTACGAGCGATATCGTGTAGTGAAGGCCTTCGAGAGTCTCCTCTACCTGCTGGTGCCCGTCTTCCCGGACGTGTACAACGATCTTCTTCATGTTTTGCCGGCCTGCATATTCCTCGAGAGCGCGAATTCCTGATCGGGCACTGCCCGGCTATCCGGTCGTTCCTCGCATCGACGACTCTGTTGCTCCCGATGTGCTCCTTCCCCTGCCACTCACGTGTTTTTGCCTGGATGTTCACCCGGCAGCGTCACCAAAGCAGTAGTTCGCGGCAGTGCAGGTGTTCCGGGATGGAAATGTCGGTACGGCCGGCTTCTTTCTGCTATCTGTGGTGGGTCCTTCGTTCACGGGCACGATCCGGAAACGGCGCTATCTACGGAGATCTAATGGCTGCAGATGAATTTAAGGTTTCGCGAGTGCGCGGGAGATGAAGTAATCCGGTATGGGTTCACCCTCGTTCGAGATAGGGCGAACCGCTACGCTGGGGGAGATAGGCGAACGGTGCCATCCATCGATGGACATACCTCGCGGCTGCGGGAATCCCGGAAGAAATGCGGTTTAGAGAGAAGAGGATACACGAAAAGACGACGTCAAGGGGGGAAGTGTCTCGCGTGGATCCAAAACTCTCTAGGTCTATCTAGTGCAGTTTAATATTTAATAATTTCTGTTTGGAAAATGTGGAAAATAATGGTTTTGGGCGGTTGCCCGGGGATTTAAGGATTATCGTGCGGGAGCCGCCTCAACGCTCGCCCCTCGGGGCTCCGGCCCCTCTACGACCGGGTTGTCCGGGTGTGTGACCCACTCGGTGAACGCGCCCTCGTGGAGCCGGACGTTCGGATAGAGATAGAGCCATTTTAGGAGGACGAACTCGTTCGTGGCTTCCCGGCCGGTTCCGCACGAGCAGATGATTGTCTTGCTCCGGTCGACGCCGTGCGCTTCCAGGATCATGTCGAGTTCGTCGTTGGACTTGAGCCGTGCCGGGTTCGCCTCGTCCATCAGGCTCCTCCAGGGCAGGTTGATGGCACCGGGGATATGCCCGGCCTTCCGCCAGGCCCCCTTCCCTTCATAGACCTTTTTCGGGCGTGCATCAAGCAGGACCACATCGTCGTTGTCCTTGATCCGCACGAACTCTTCATACCCGATGGGGTAGTCGTCGCGAACCTCGACGGTGAAACTGGAAGGCTCGATCGCGGGATAGTCCTGCGAGAGTTCTCGCCCCTCGCTCTTCCATGCGTCAATCCCGCCATCGAGAATGTACACGGTGTTGTGACCGTATTTCGCGAGAGTATAGGCCATCATCGTCTGACCAAGCCCGTCGCCCGCACCGGAGAACGCGCCTTTCCCTGTGTAGACGACGACCGGAGAGTCGGCCTCGATCCCCACGCGCCTGAACGACTCCTGGATACAGGCGTTCGGGCTGTACGACCCCGGGAAGCCGCGGTTGGATACCCGCAGGACGCCTTCGGTCAGATAGACGGCACCGGGGATGTGCTCCTGGATGTAGTCGTGTATGTTCGGCTGGACGTCGACGACTCTCAGGTTGGCATCGCTCAGGTGACGGTTCAGCCACTCCGAGTTCACCAGTTTGACCTTCCCGTCACCCCGGGGATACGGGATATTCTCCCGGTCGCTCGTGGCCTGCAGTCGATCCATACCGCCGGGAGTAAACATCTTCTCTTCCATTTCCCTCACCTCATGCTGGATACTCTCACCGAGGAGCCGGTGAGCCCGCGTCACTCCAGGCTTGAGACCACATATATCTTTGCAGGATCAGGTGGGGGGCCAAGCCCGGCTGCCCGGTATGTTGCTTTCTCGTCGGTGCGTTTGTTAAAGCGGCGATTCCTGGAGGCTGCTGCACGGATTCAACAGTTGCCGGTGGTGGGGACTTTGGGGTGCGAGGGCTCTATGGACGATCCTTCTTGTGTCGTAAAGCCGGTGCGCGGATTGTGAGAGAGTATCGCACTTCGACGGTGCTCATGCTCCGGACGTCCCGTCCACCGCAGGTCCAGGACCTTCGATCAGTCGCATATCGCCATGACTGCCCCCGCCGGGAGAGGCCGGGGCGCGCGAACCTCTCACTCCCCGGACCCTTCCGGGCCGACCTCGATGCTCTCTCCCGGCGAGAGCAGCGCGACCCGGATCGACGTCGTTCGCTCGATCGTCTGCTTGAACTCCTCCAGGTTCTGCTGGACGGTGGGGGTGGTGTCGTAGTGCATCGGGATCACGAGCGGTGCGCCGATGTACCGCGCCGCGATCATCGCCTCCTGGGGTCCCATCGTGTAGCGCCCGCCTACTGGGAGGAGCGCCACATCCGGCCGGTAGAGGTCGCGGATGAGCTGCATATCGGAGAAGAGCGCCGTGTCGCCGGCGTGGTAGACGCTGACGCCGTCCACCATGATGACGAATCCAGCGGCCACACCGCCGTAGAACCCCGGCCCTTCATCCTCAAGCCACGATGAGTGGAGTGCGGGCGTCATCGTGAACCGGACGCCATCGACGGTGATGGTGCCGCCGAGGTTCATTGGTTCGGCAGGGACGCCCTTTGTCTTCAGGTACTTCGCCACCTCGTTGATGGCGACCGTCTTCTTCGAGAGCTCCACGGTGATGCCCAGGTGGTCGGCGTGCGCGTGCGTCACGGCAACGATATCGGGCTCCGCAGCGAGAGATTCCTCTGAAATGAAGGGATCGATGAGGACCGTCCGCGATCCTGCAAGAGAGAAACACGCGTGGCCAAGCCAGGTCAACCTCATGGAGAAGAGATCGGCCCGGATGTTAAAAAATGTTGAGTGGGTATGAGGATACCGGGGCTCAGAACTCCCCCATGTCGATCGCTTCGGTGATGTCGATCGCTTCACTAAGGCCGTCGTTCACAACACCGCGCGTCATCATCTCGGAGAGATCGCGGTCTTCCATGACGTCTCTGATCCGTTCCAGGAACGGATCGAGTGTGGTGTCGCTCTGCTGCTCGATCACGTGGCGGTACTCACGGAGCGTCGAGGGGCTTACATCGAGTTCCTCGCTGATCTCCTTCATGGTCTTCCCTGAGTCAAGAAGTTCCGTCATCGCTGCCTGGTCGAATGGCATCTTGAAGTCGAGCTCCCGGAAGAGTTTGAGCCGGACGCGGGCGCGTGCCACGGTCTTGCTCAGTTTCTCATCGCCGAGTGCCCTCGCGATCTCAGTGTCGTTCGTACCGTCGTAATACGCGACCACGAGTTTCGCGAGCTGCCGCGGGGCGAGTTTGGTTTTGAAATACCCCCGATCGAGGATCTCCCGCATGATCAGGGCAATCTCGCGTTCCACAGCGTCGCGATCCCGGAGCGTACCGTGAACCTTTCTCATCGGTTCGACGATCGTCTTCTTGTTAGTGATGGTAGTGAACAACTCGAGGAGTTGCTGCTTGCGGGTATCTTCTGCCATGTCCGTCTCTCTCAGTTCTGTATTCCACCGTCTGATTCTGAAGGTCACCCATGGCGACCCAGTATATATACATTCTCCCCAGGCCGGGGCGTAACGTTCCCTACATTACAACCGCTAACATTTAAACTTTACCATATCTGCTCTCAAAATAGAAGGATCGTTTCGGTGGATGCGACCATATCTTCCGGGATATCCTCTGCCGTGAAAAAACCCTCTGCCGGATCATCTCTTTTTTCGAAGGATCGTGATCGCGCACGAGAGAGGACTATTCTTTATTAGCACCGCCGCTCAACTGTACTGCAAGACTATGGCCGAAACGAGCGATATTTACGAAAAAGTCATGGAAGTGGCCAGAAGACGGGGTTTCGTCTGGCCCTCATCCGAGATATACGGGTCGGTCGCCGGATTCATCGATTACGGGCCTCTTGGAGCGATGCTGAAGCGAAACGTCGAGAATCTCTGGCGGTCGTTCTACGTCTTCCAGGAAGGCTATTACGAGATCGAGTGCCCCACCGTCGGAAACGAAGCGATCTTCGTCGCGTCCGGTCACGTGAAAGAGTTTGCCGACAAGATGGTGCAGTGCCCGCATTGCGGCGAGTACCTCCGCGCCGATCATATCGCGGCGGAGAACGGCATCGAGAACGCGGGCGTGCTCTCGGCGGAGGCGCTCCAGGCGACGCTCTATGAACTCCCCTGCCCGTCCTGCAAGGAACCCCTGGGCGAAGCGGGCGTCTTCGCGTTCAACCTGATGTTTGAGACGACCATCGGCCCGGGGTCGCAGCGGAAGGGCTACCTGCGCCCCGAGACCGCCCAGGGCATCTTCACCGACTTCCCCCGGCTCCTGCGATTTTACCGGGACAAGCTCCCCTTCGGCGCCGTTCAGATCGGAAAGTCTTACAGGAACGAGATCTCCCCCCGCCAGGGCATGATCCGGTTGCGGGAGTTCTCCCAGGCGGAGGCCGAGATCTTCGTCCATCCAGGTGAGAAGAATCATCCCGCCTTCGTTCGCTACGCGGACTACACTGCCCCCCTCCTCACCATCGCGCGGCAGCTCGAGGGCCAGGAGCCGGCCGCCATGACGATGCGCGCCGCGGTAGGCGCGGGAGTGATCGCGAACGAGTACGTCGCCTACTACATCGCGCTGACGCACCGGATCCTGACCGCCATCGGTGTCGACTCGGATAAACTCCGGTTCCGCCAGCACCTGATCGACGAGCGGGCGCACTATGCGGCCGACTGCTGGGACGCCGAGGTCTACTCCGGCCGCTTCGGGTGGGTGGAGATCGTCGGCATCGCCGACCGCACCAACTACGACCTTCGTTCGCACGCCGCAAACTCAAGCGCCTCGATGACGGTCTTCGTGCCCTACGACGAGCCGAAACGGGTTGTAAAACGACGGATCGTGGCTGATATGGGTGTGCTCGGGCCACGGTACCGCGGCAAGGCGAAGGCGATCGCGGACGCTCTCGACGCATCCGAGCCGGGAGAGGACGGTGCCCGGGTCACCGTCGACGGCGAGGAGTTCTTCATCCCCGCCGACCTCTACCAGATCCGGGAAGAGGAGGTCGAAGTCCGCGGCGAAGAGGTGATGCCTCACGTCATCGAGCCGTCCTACGGCATCGACCGGATGATCTACGTCGCCCTCGAGCACAGTTACGCCGAGGAAGAGGTCGAGGGCGAGATAAGGAAGGTGCTCCGGTTCCCGCCGGCGGTCGCGCCTATCCAGGCCGCCGTCTTCCCGCTGATGAACCGCGACGGCCTCGACGATATCGCGCAGACGATCACGGAGAGGCTCACGCAGTGCCGCATCCTCGCCCAGTACGACGACTCCGGCGCCATCGGCAGGCGTTACCGGAGGCAGGACGAGGTCGGGACGCCCTTTGCCGTCACTGTCGACTACGATACGCTCGAGGACAACACCGTGACCGTGAGGGATCGCGACAGCATGGAGCAGGTCCGCGTACCGATCGAGCGGCTGCCGGAGACCCTCTCCGCCCTCATCTCCGGCGCCGTCGCGTTCCATAACATCAGGGTATGAACTACGTCTCCCACCCGCTGATCCGACCGGAGAGCATCGAGGAACGGCGGTATCAACTCTCCATCGCGCTCCGTGCACTTGACGCGAACACGATGGTCGTCCTCCCGACGGGGCTCGGGAAGACGGCTGTCGCGCTCATCGTTGCGGCGTCCCGCCTCTATTCTCACCAGGGGAGAGTGCTCGTGCTTGCGCCCACGAAACCCCTGGTCGAACAGCATCTCCGTTTCTTCAAGCAGTTTCTGCTTGTCCAGAACGGTTCCGAGCCGGACGAATCCGATTTTACCATGTTCACCGGCGACACCCCCCCGGAGGAGCGGGCGCGGGCCTGGGAGGCGTGCCGGATCTGTTTCGCCACCCCGCAGGTGATCAAGAATGACTGCCTCGCGGGGAGGTACAGCCTCGCCGACGTCGTGCTGCTGGTCGTGGACGAGTGCCACCGGGCGGTGGGGAACTACGCCTACGTCTTTCTCGCACAGCACTACTGCACCGCAGCGAAAGATCCTCTGCTGCTCGCGATGACCGCTTCCCCCGGCGGGGACCCGGCGAAGGTGCAGGAGGTCTGCAACAACCTGCATGTCGAGGCGGTCGAGACCCGGGTGGAGACCGACGAGGATGTCCGGCCCTACATCCACGAGCGCGATATCCAGTACGTCGACGTCTACCTGCCTGAAGAACTGCAGGTGGCCATAGCCGTTCTCCGGGGGCTTGTAGGGTCGCGTCTTGCCCGGCTCGCGGAACTCAACTTCCGCGTCCCGAAACCGGACAAACTCTCGATGAGGGCGCTGAACGCCTTGAACGCCCAGATTCAGCAGCGTATACGGACGCGCGACTCATCGGCGTTCGTCGCGGCATCCCTGCACGCCGAGTGCATGAAACTCCGGCACGCCACAATGCTCGCCGAGACGCAGGGAAGCGAGGCGCTCAAACTCTACCTCGGCCGTCTCGGTGCGGAAGGAGCCTCTATCTCGGGGAGCAAGGCGAGCAAGCGCCTCGTCGCCGATCCCGCTTACCTGAGCCTCGTCGAGGCCGCCGCCGGCTGGAAGGAGGAACTGCACCCCAAGGCTTCGATCGTCCGCGAACTGGTGCAGGCGCAGCTTGCGGCGCACCCCGAGAGCAGGATCATCGTCTTTGCCACCTATCGCGACACCGTCCAGACCCTCGTGGATACGCTCACTGCTGCGGGTCTCGCCTGCGAGCGGTTCGTCGGCCAGGCGTCGCGGGACGCGGAGCGGGGACTCTCGCAGAAGGAGCAGATCGCGAGCCTTGCCCGGTTCCGGGAGGGCGAGTTCAGGTGCCTGGTCGCGACCTCGGTGGGCGAGGAGGGGCTCGACGTCCCTTCGACGGACATGGTGATCTTTTACGAGGCCGTCCCCTCGGAGATCCGGAGCATCCAGCGTAAGGGTCGGACCGGGAGGAGCGGCAGCGGCACGATCGTCGTGCTGGTGACGAAAGGCACGTCTGATGAGACGTTCCGGTACGTGAGCCAGAACCGGGAGCGGGCGATGGTGACGGGGATAAAGGGGATGAGCGCTACACCCGTTCCTGTTCCCGCCCCGGCCGTCCAGCCTATCCCGGCCGCCACCAGACAGATAGACTTCCTCGCGTTCGCTCCGGCGGGACCGGCGATCACCGTCGACGACCGGGAGACGTCGTCGAGGGTCGCTGAGCGCCTGCACGAACTCGGGGCATCGATCGCCCTGGAACGTCTTGAGGTCGGCGACTACGCCATCGGCGATCGCATCCTCGTGGAGAGGAAGACCGTGCAGGACTTCATGAACACCCTCGTCGAGCGCGATCTCTTCGGGCAGATCAAGGCGATGGCCGACGCGGTGCTGCGCCCAGTCCTGATCATCGAGGGAGATGAAGACCTCTATTCGGTGCGAAACATCCATCCAAACGCAATCCGGGGCACGCTTGCAGCCATCACGGTCGATATGGGTGTCGCGTTGATACGCACCCGGGATGCGGACGACACCGCCGAGACGCTCTACGTCCTCGCACAGCGGGAGGGGAGCGAGCGGGGGGAGCGGAAGATGCACCCGAAGAAGTCGTACCGCTCGGTTCACGAGGAGCAGGAGTACGCGCTCGCTGCGTTCCCGAACGTCGGTCTAAAAAGCGCACGGCTCCTCCTCGAGCACTTCGGGTCGCTCAAGGCGATCGTCGATGCAGAACCGGAGGAACTCTCGGCGGTGCACGGGATCGGGGAGAAGACCGCCCGTGCGATATGGGATCTCGCTCGCAGGCCTTACCGCTGACCCAGTCTCGCGAGGGCTCGGGCACCCCGCTCGACTGCCTTCATCAGGGTCAGGCATTCGTCGGCCCTCTGCTCGCCCCTGATCCGCTCGCAGAGATGGATGATCGTCCGCTCGATCTCGGCGGCGGCCTCGCCCTGCATCTTTGGTGCGGCCGGCGCCGGGGACCGTCCGGGTTTTGGGGTCGGTGCCGGGGGCTCCGGTTCGGGAAGAGGCTCAATTTGCGCAGCAAGCGGGCAGATGACGCACTGTGTCTCTCCCTTATACTCAAACAGGGGGTAGCCGCAGACCTTACAGGATTTAGCGAGCATCTTTCCTCCCTTGAGGAGGTACCCGGCCATAACTTCGTCAGCCTGATCTGCCGTCATTTCGTTGAACTCCCTTAATGAACTTATATATGTCTGGATGCCATTAATAATAGAGGGGTAATTTTAATGGCAAGTCCAGACGAAACAATACGGATCTGCATTCAGATGCTGCAGAATATCAGTGAGGATTCTACTATTCCAAGAAATATCCGGCGCGTCGCAGACTCAACCAGATCGGTTCTCCAGGACGAATCGAGAAGCATCGGTCTTCGCGCGGCAACCGCAATCTCCATGATCGACGAGATCAGCAACGATCCGAACATGCCGGTTCATGCACGGACCCGCATCTGGGAACTGGTATCTCAACTCGAGACGGTACCTCTCGATTAAACCACTCATTCTCCCCGGGCGATCCCGGCCCGGGTCGGAAGCAGGGCGATACTACCCGGGTCTCGGCCCGAACACTTACCCTTTTGCCCGTCGTGCCGCGATCGGGTCATAATCTCAACCCGTGACGGTGACGTAGACCGTCCGCTCGCGTCTCGACCGCACGTCGAGTTCCAGGAGGACGATCTGCTGCCAGGTGCCGCAGGCGAGCGCACCGCCGATCACCGGGACGGAGAGCGACGGCCCGACGATCGCCGCCCTGACATGCGATCGGCCGTTGCCGTCGCCCCATGCCGCATCGTGGGCGTAGGGGATATCGGCCGGGGCGACGACCGCGAGCGCCCGCCGGAGGTCCGAGAGCACACCGGGCTCGTACTCGATGGTGGTGACGGCGGCGGTCGAGCCCACGACGAAGACGTTCGCGAGGCCTTCCCGAACACCGCTCTCGGCGACCGCCTGCTCCACCTGAGGCGTAATATTGACGATCTCTCCTTCCCCGTGGGTATCTACCTTGATTGTCGTACGAAACGTCATGGGCACCTCATCCAGACGACCTGTTGTCGTTCGGTCGGATAAAACCCGCGGAGAGTATATCGGTGCCGCACCAACCAGTTAGATCAGATGTCCTTCATGACTACAGGGAAGGACGACGCGGGAATACGCAAACTGCGTGAACGAAAAAGAGAGAGACTGTTTACGCCTCTTCCCTGTCTTCAGCGTCCAGGATCGTGAACCCGATGACGCGGTCGCCGTCGCCGAGTTTCATGACCCGGACACCGCGGGTGCCCCGCTTCTGGATCGAGACTTCGGAGACCTTCGTCCGGATGACGATGCCGGACGCGCTCATCACGATGATCTCGTCATCGTCGGAGACCGCTCTCGACCCGACGACGTTGCCCGCCCGGACATCGACGACGATGTTCCGGACGCCGAGCGTGCCCCTGCCGTGTCCGCGGAACTCATCGAACTCCGTCCGCTTCCCGTAGCCCTGCTCCGTGATGGTGAGGAGATGGTCGTCCTCGACGATGGCTATGGCCTGCAGCGCGTCGCCGTGGCGGAGCTTGATCCCCCGCACGCCCATGGCGTTGCGGTGAACCGGGCGGACGGCTTCCTCGTGGAACCGGAGGCTCTGTCCGAACTTCGTCGTCAGGATCAACTCCTGGTTGCCGTCGGTCGCCTTCACGTCCACCAGCGCATCGCCGTCGCGGAGGTTGATGGCATTGATCCCGGTCTGCCGCGGCCTCGAGAACTCGTCGAGCGCCATCTTCGCGACCGTCCCGTTCCTCGTCGCAAAGAAGAGGTGATGGTCGGGCCGGTACTCCCTGACCGGGATCACCGTGGTCACCCGCTCTTCGCCGGCAAGGTTTAAGAGGTTGACGAGGGCCTTGCCCTTGCCGGTCCGCTGCCCCTCGGGGAGGTCGTAGACCTTCAGCCAGTAGACCTTCCCCCTGTCGGTGAAGCAGAGGAGGTTGTCGAGCATGTTCGCGACGAAGACGTTCTCGACGCCGTCGTCGTCTTTCGTCGCCATGCCTATGATGCCGCGACCACCGCGCCGCTGGTTCCGGTAGGTGTCGAGGTCGATCCTCTTGATGTAGTTAGAGGAGGTGAGCGAGACCAGCATCGGTTTGTCCTCGATGAGGTCCTCCCGATCGAAGGCCTCGGTCGCGTGCCCGATCTGGGTCCTCCGGTCGTCGCCGAAGCGGGCGCTGATATCGACGAGTTCCTTTCTGATCTCGGCGAGGATGCTTGCTTCGGTTGCAAGGATCGCGGTCAGCCGTTCGACCTCCTGTGCGAGAGCGTCGCGCTCGTCCTGGATCTTCTTGTGCTCAAGCGCCGCAAGTCTCCGGAGTTGCATCTTCAGGATGGCGTCCGCCTGCGCCTCGTCCAGGCCAAACTTCGCCACCAGGGCCGTCTGTGCCTCCTCGGTCGTCCCGGATGCCCGGATGGTTGCGATGACGGCATCGATGTTGTCGAGCGCAACGAGGAGACCGCTGAGGATGTGCCTCCGTTCCTCCGCCTTCGCGAGATCGAACTCGGTCCTCCGCCGGACCACGTCCACCCGGTGCTTGAGGAACTCGTGGACGAGCTCTTTCAGGTTCAAAACACGGGGCTGTCGGTCGACGATGGCGAGATTGATGATGCCGAAGGAGGACTCGAGCGCCGTGTGCTTGTAGAGGAAGTTCAGGACAACCTGGGGCGCGGTGCCTCTCTTCAAGTCGATGACGATCCGCATGCCGTCCCGGTCCGACTCGTCGCGGATGTCGGAGATACCCTCGATCCTCTTGTCGCGGACGAGGCCGGCGATGTTCTCGATCAAGCGCGCTTTGTTCACCTGGAACGGGATCTCGCTGACGATGATCTGTGGTGTCCGGCCCTCTTCCTCGATCTCCACGACTCCCCGGACCACGCACTTCCCGCGCCCGGTGAGGTAGGCATCCCGGACTCCTCCGGTGCCCATCATGATCCCGCCGGTGGGGAAGTCCGGGCCGGGTATGATCTGCATCAACTCTTCGGTGGATATGCCGGGCTCGTCGATGATGCGGCAGGTCGCCTCGCAGACCTCCCTGAGGTTGTGGGGCGGCATGTTCGTCGCCATCCCGACCGCAATCCCACTCGATCCGTTGACAAGGAGGTTCGGGACCCGGGCGGGGAGGACGTCGGGCTCCTGGAGCGACTCGTCGAAGTTCGGGACGAAGTCCACGGTCTCCTTATCAATATCGGCCAGGAGCTCCTCCGAGAGCTTCGTGAGCCTGGCCTCCGTGTATCGCATCGCAGCAGCGGAGTCCCCGTCGATCGACCCGAAGTTCCCCTGGCCGTCCACCAGCATGTGGCGGTAGGAGAAGGGCTGCGCCATCTTCACCAGCGTGTCGTAGATGGCCGAATCGCCGTGAGGATGGTACTTACCCATCACGTCTCCGACGATACGGGCGCTCTTCTTGTAGGGTTTGTCGCTCGTGTTGCCGAGTTCCCGCATGGCATAGAGGGTGCGGCGGTGAACCGGTTTCAGGCCGTCTCTCGCGTCAGGGATGGCACGGCCGATGATCACGCTCATCGCGTAGTCGATGTAGCATGATTTCATCTCCTCTTCTATGTTGATCGGGACAACCTGATTAGACGTCAAGGTTGTTCACCTCCTTTGCATGCCGGCGGATGAAGTCTCTCCGGGCATCCACATTCTCTCCCATAAGTTTCTCGAATATCTCGTTTGCATAGACGGCATCCTCGATCTTCACCTGCTTGAGGATCCGGTTGGCCGGGTCCATCGTGGTGGACCAGAGCTGCCCGGCGTTCATCTCACCGAGACCCTTGTAGCGCTGGATCGTGACGCCTTTCTCACCGAACTCACCGACGATCTCCCGCATCTCGTCTTCGCCGTAGGCGTACTTCTCCTGCTTCCCCCGGGCGACCCGGTAAAGCGGCGGCTGGGCGATGTAGATGTAGCCGTTCTCGATGAGTGCCGGCATATACCGGTAGAAGAACGTGAGGAGGAGCGTCCGGATATGCGCACCGTCGACATCTGCATCGGTCATCAGGATGACATGGTGGTACCGGGCCCTCTCGACGTCGAAACTGTCGCCGACCCCGGTGCCGATAGCAGATATCAGCGCCTGGATCTCGGCGTTCTTCAGGATCTTGTGCTCCGACGCCTTCTCGACGTTGAGGATCTTGCCCCGCAGGGGGAGGATCGCCTGGAACTTCCTGTCTCGCCCCTGTTTTGCGGAACCGCCTGCAGAATCTCCTTCCACGATGTAGAGTTCGCTCTTCACCGGATCCCGCTCCTGGCAGTCAGCGAGTTTCCCGGGAAGGCCTGCGGATTCCAGCGTGCTCTTCCGCCGGGCGAGCTCGCGGGCGTTCTTTGCGGCTTCCCGGGCCCGAGCAGCCGTCATTGCCTTATCCACGACAACCTGGAGGGTCTTCGGGTGCTCCTCGAAGTACTCGGTGAGCGACGAGTAGACGAGCGAGTCCACGATGCCCCGGACGTTGCTGTTCCCGAGGCGCATCTTGGTCTGCCCCTCGAACTGCGGGTTCGCAACCCGGGTGCTGATGACGGAGGCGAGCCCTTCCCTGACGTCTTCGCCCTTGACCTGGGCGTCGTTGTTCTTGAGAAGGTTGTTCCGGTGGGCTGAGTTGTTGATCGCCCGGGTGAGGGCGCTCCGGAAGCCCTCGAGGTGGGTCCCGCCCTCCCTGGTGTTCACGCTGTTGACGTAGGTGTAGATCGTCTCCGTGTATGAGTCGTTGTACTGCAGGGCCACTTCGACCTCGACCATGCTCTCGGGGTCGCGCTTCTGGAAGTAGATGACGTCATCGTGGAGGCACGTCTTACCCTCGCCGATGTGGGCGACAAACTCCCTGATGCCGTCATGGAAGCAGTAGGTGACCGCATCGCCGGTGCGTTCGTCCCGGAGGGCGATCGTAAGGCCGCTGTTTAAGTAGGCGAGCTCGCGGAGCCGGTGGTCCAGCACATCGTAGTCGAACTCGACGGTCTCGAAGATCGACCGGTCGGGCTGGAACGTGATCCGGGTTCCCTGGAGCCGCTCGTAGTCGAGCCGCTGCCCGGGTTGGGCGCCGTAACGTTCTTCGCCCCGCGCCTCCATCTCATGCTCGGTCTCCGTGCGGCTCGTGAGCGGCTTTGCGACCAGACCCTGTCGGAACTGCATCGTATAGACGTTGCCGTCCCGGAAGACTGTTGCATCGAGCCAGCTCGAGAGGGCGTTGACGACCGAGACGCCGACGCCGTGCAGGCCACCGGAGACCTGGTAGGTGTTCTTATCGAACTTTCCGCCGGCGTGGAGCACGGTAAGGACGATCTCGAGCGCGCTCTTGTTGTATTGGGGCATGGCATCGACCGGGATGCCGCGTCCGTTATCGTCCACTGTGACCGAGCCGTCCCGGTTGATTGTCACCTGTATCTGGTCGCAGAACCCGGCGAGCGCCTCGTCTACGGCGTTGTCCACAACTTCGTAGACAAGGTGGTGCAGCCCCCGGGTTCCCGTGCTGCCGATATACATGGCGGGACGTTCCCGCACAGGCTTCAGGCCTTCCAGTACCGTGATGTGGGAGGCATCATAGGTATCAGTCATTTGCGACCTCCGCTGGACAAGCGGCGTTCTGAATCACAGCAAAACTCACAGTATATATTGGTCGTGTAGCCTCTTATACTGTTTGGATCCAGGAAATTCCCTGTTTTGAGGTTATTCTGCTGTTTTATGGTTCGATGGGGCTCCAGAGCAGACATGCCCGGGAAGCCCCCGCGTTCCGGGCGAGCCCGGCTCACGCGCGGTAAGCGCGCGCTCCCGTCAATCGTATTTTCCCGTATCCGGATCGGGTATGCCGAGTTCTTTATCGACCGCGACCACGAGCCGGTTGAGGAGCCGTTTTGCATCGGCCGCGTCTTCCTTGTCCAGGATTCCCGGCTGGTGCCAGATCACCGTCTTGCGGAGCCGCTCGACGAGTTCCTCGATCTCTGTTCCCCGGAACTGTTCCGGTATGGTGAATTCGTTGAGGTGGTCTGCGGCGCCAAAGAATGCTCGCTCAGGAGGCAGGCCGAAGTGCCGTGAAAGCAGCATCAGGTTGACGACGAACCCTCTGCCGAATTCGCTCTTTGCAGGCATACTCACCTATGTATCGCCGGGGAATATGAACGATCTGGTTTTTCGCGTATTGGTGGTGTCAAGGAAATGATTCCGGGTAGCGGGTCCGGCTGGTCTGAACCCACTCATTAACTTGTATCGAACCACGATGAGCTGACCAACCGAAGCGAGGGAAAATTCCGTATCAGTGGGTCGTGGGGACTGCACATCTCGCACCTTGCGGTGCTCAAACTTCATTCCTGAAAGAACATCGCCTATCGCCATGAACTGCCCCCACCCCCGGGGGTGGGGGTTACAGGTATCCTAGTATGTGACAGAGACAGGGGAGGGGGGATGTTCCCCCCTCCCCGTCAGCCCCACCCCCAGTCGCGATGTTCGGTGGAAATCCGTGCACGGCTTCATGATGTGCCGGAGAATGACTGGCCAAAGATACACCGGATAGAACGTCCGGTGTATGAGAAACCCGTAGGCTTCCGACCCACCCAACCAGACCTACGGCTGCCCATAGATCAGAACCGCAGAAACCACGACGAAGCCGAGCGTCGCGGCGAAGAAGACGATCTCTCTGGTGCGGAGAGGTTTTTTCCTGACATACAGGCTGGCGTTCGCCCCGTATCCCCGGCAGAGCATGCTCGTGTAGGTGCGTTCGCCCTGCTCGTAGGACCGGATGAAGATCGTCCCGACCGTGTAGCCGATCTGGTGCAGCCGGTAGCGGTAGGGGAGGGTGCGGTCGAGGGGGTCGAAGCACCGGGTCGCCATCGCGGTCCGTATCCTGTTGAACATCTCGGCGAAGACGAAGATGTAGCGGACCATCATACCGAGCGTGAGGGTGAATTCGCGGGGCAGGCCGAGCCTCCCCGCCGCCTCGATCATATCCTGCATCTTCGTCGTAGACGAGAGCAGGATGATGAACGATATGCTGATGACGAACTTCACAAGGAGGATCGACGCGAACTCCACCGACTCCGCGTAGACCTCGATCCCGAACGGAAGGGTCGCGATCGTATGGAATACGTCATAATAGGGGTTTTTTACAAATGCCTGGAAACCGACCAGGAAGATTCCGAACGGTAGAATGAGTATGAGCCTCTTCAAGTAGACGGTCGGCGGGAGGCGTGAAGCGGCCCAGAGTACGATGAAGAGAGCAAAAAGGACAAGACCGAGTTCGTAGACCTTCGTCGAGTATGGCACGGCAACGATGGCCACGATGGCAGCGAGGGCTATGAGGAGTTTTATCCTCGCATCCAGACGATGGACGAGGCTCGTCTGGTAGGCATACTTCTCGATGAAGTAGAGGTCGTCGATCATCCTCGTCTCGCGTAGGCGTTGAGAAATGATCTCTTCGCGTCCTCGTAGGTGTAGGCCATATTGATGGCGACGCCGTTCTCCTGGAGCGACCGGATCAGTTTCGGTATGGGTGGCACGTCGAGCCGTGTCCGGGCGAGCAGTTCCGGCCGGGCGAAGACCTCCTCGACTGTCCCGGTGCCCACGACCGTTCCCTTATCCATCACGTAGACATAGTCCGCCATCTCCGCCACGAGGTCGAGGTGGTGGGTCGAGAAGATCACCGTCATGCCGTACTCCTCGGGCAACCGGTTGACGAACGCCACGAGGTCGGCGACGCCCTGGGGGTCGAGCCCCGCGGTCGGTTCGTCGAGCACCAGCACCTGCGGTTCCATCGCGAGGATGCCGGCGATGGCAACCCGTTTCTTCTCGCCGCCCGAGAGGTGGTGCGGCACGCGCTCGCGCAGCCCCTCGATCCCGAGGAGGTGCAGAGCCTCCTCGACACGGTGAGCGACCGTCGTCTCGTCGAGGCCGATGTTGATCGGACCGAATGCCACGTCCTGCTCTACAGTGGGCGAGAAGATCTGGTCGTCGGGGTTCTGGAATACGATCCCGACGAACTTGCGCACCTCGTTCTGGTTCACCTTCGTGATCGGCTCGCCCCTGACCAGCACCTCGCCGGAAGTGGGTTTGAGGATGCCGTTGAGGTGCTTGAAGAGGGTGCTCTTCCCGGCACCGTTCGGCCCGATGACGGCGATGCGTGACTTTCTTTCGGCAACGAAGTTCACGCTCTCGAGAGCGTGGACATCGCCTCGATAGATGTGTGTGAGATCGCGGGTCTCGAGCAGGTGCATAGTAGCAAAAAGTTGGAGTTTTTTGGGTATTTAGCTATCGGGCCGTGCAGAGATCTTCGCAACGACGACTCCCAGGACGAGGATCATGAGCGTACCGAGCACGATCGCAAGAACCTCCCCGCCTTTGTCCATCCCCGGGATGGAGTAATCCGGCATGAGGGCTTCGTATGCGAAGTCGTTCCCGGTCGTGGCGACCACCTGCTCCTCTGCGGCGGCGGCGGCGTCTTCATCGAGTTCGCTCCCCATGAACGGTTTTGCGTCATACATGCTGAAGAACGCGCTCTCAAGCCCGTCGGGGTTCCCCGACGCGAGGAACGGCGCGGCAACGGCGATCACGAGGGCGATCGCCACACCGATGATGACGAACTGTTTCGTCTCCATTACGCGCTCACCCCTGTTGGGTGTTCGAGGATATCCGGTCGTGCCGAGGCTATCAGGTAGAGAGCGACCGCGGTGATGCCTCCCTCGATGAGGCCGATGACCGCATGGTAGGTGCCCATCATGGTGAGGCCGAGGGCGAGCGGGAACGTGCCGGCGATGGCGAGTTCGACCGCACAGAGGAGCGCGGAGATGAAGAGCGACGCCCATCCGGCGACAAAAGCGGCGGCATACGTGTTCCCGATCACGCTCTTGATGCCGGTATACCCGTAGTAGCCGACGAATCCGCCGACGACGCCCATGTTGACGATGTTGGCACCCATGACGGTGATGCCGCCGTCACCGAAGATGACGCCCTGTACGAGGAGTACCAGCGTCAGGACGAAGACCCCCGCATACGGTGATCCGAGGACGATCGCCGCGAGCGCCGCACCGACCATGTGGCCGCTCGTCCCCCAGGGGATGGGGATGTTCAACGCCTGGATGGCAAAGATGCCGGCGGCGAGGACGGCGACCAGCGGTATCTTCTCCTCTCCCATCGAACGCCGCGCCCACCGGAGGGCGAGAGCGATGAAGATCAGGGCGATGACCCAGTAGACCAGGGCCTGCCCCATCGGTATAAACGCATCAGGTATATGCACAACAACACCTTGTGCAGTGGTATTACATCTTTGTATAAATGTATTACTAACCGTATCGAATATCTCAGCCTGTAAGAATCCGGCGTACTCCCGATGCAAAAAGTATGCCCATAGCCCTTGCCAATGCAGGTTTCAGGGCGAGTTTGCGGAGGAGGGTGCCCGGCCGGTCCATATCGCCGTGCTCCACGATCGTTGCGATGAGATCCGGATCGTCGAGGGCCCGGCAGAGACGGTCGATATCCTCCGGCGTCATCTTCTGCCGCATCCGGAACGCTTTCATCCCGATATCGAGTTCTTTCCCGAAGTCTTCCTTCCAGCGCCGCTCATAGTCCCGGAGGCCCCCGTCGTCGAACTCGGCGCGCGCACAGCAGGCCGCGGCGACGGCAGCCGCGTGTTTTGCAGACCGGACACCGGTGTAGATCCCGCCGCCCGATGTCGGTTTCGCGAACCCCGCCGCGTCGCCGACGATGAGCGCCCGGCGGCCGTAGGTCTGCGGCATGACCCCGAGCGGGATCACCCCGCTTGCGAGGTGGAGTGAGTTACCTCCGTAGCGGGCGATGAACCGGTCGAAGTGGTCGTTTGCGTGTTCCCGGGCACAGAGGCCGACACGGGCCCGGGTCGCCGAGACCGGGATCACCCACCCGAAGAAGTCGGGAGCGGCGTTGGGGTGGAGTTCCACGTAGCGCGGGTCCATCTCATAGGGAACCTCCGCCTGAATCCCGGCGAGGTAGGTCTCCGGTCGCCGGAAACCGAGCATGCGGGCGATGGAACTCCGCGGCCCGTCGGCGGCGACGAGAAGGCGGAAGGGGATCTCCTCTCGCCCGCGGATGCCCCGGGTCAGGAGTGAGGTGCCACTGATACCCGCGGCGCTGGTCTTCAGGCGGAACTCCGCCCCGGCGTTCGCTGCCTTCTCTGCCATCTCGCGGTCGAGGAGAGACCGGTCGACGACATGGGCCTTCGTGACCCCCGCATCGAAGAGGAGTTCCCCCCCGAGGCCCGAGATCATGCGAGCGCCGCTCACCTCGTTCAAGACCGAGCGGTTCGAGACGTCGCACTCGGCAAGAGCGGAGACGGAGAGCAGTCCCGCGCACTGCACCGGGTGTCCGATCGTCCCGTGCTCCTCGATACAGAGCGTCGAAAGCCCCTCCTCCGCGCACGCACGCGCCGCCGCGCTCCCGGCAGGCCCTGCGCCCACAACGACTACATCCCAGACCAGAGTATCATGCCCCGCACGAGTTGGTTCCCGGCCGCCGGCGGCGCCCCGGTTCCAGAGTAGAGTGGACGTTCGGCGGTATAAAAGGGGCTGGGTGATGGGGGCGACGAGTCTTCGGTAATGAGCCGGGCGGGGGAGGAGCGCGAAGCGCGGGTGGGGTGGGGGCTACAAAGGAAGGCCTTACGCAATAGTGGCAGGAGAGGGGGACTACACTACCTCCCCCTATGGCAATACCCGATGGAAATCCATGTGCCGGGGTTTACAGTGTCCTGACGGACGACCGGAGTATAAGTTAAACCTCCTCTCATCCCTCGCTGCGCGGCTCTTCACATGGCTGAGATAGACGGCGACGCATGTCTGTCTTGCCCTTCGACCTCACCGCTGCGTATTTGACGGTTCATGCCCCAGATAGTATGAAATGCCTGATATGCGGGAGTTTAAGTGGAAACAGTGTCTGGTCGTGCGCGCCGACATCAAGATGAGTTGCGGCAAGAAGTGTGCGCAGATCGCCCACGCCGCCATCGGGGCCTACGAGAGGGCCGATAAGATCGCAAAGAAGGCCTGGCTCGATGAGGGACAGAAGAAGGTGGTGCTGAAGGCGTCAAGCGAGCGGCAGCTCTTTGAACTCAAGACTATCGCGGAGCGGGCGGGCATCCCCGCATCGATCATCCAGGACGCCGGGATGACCGAGATCCCGCCGGGAACCGTGACGGCGCTCGGCCTCGGGCCCGCCCGTGCTGAAGACCTCGACCGGATCACCGGAGACCTCTCGCTCCTATGATGCTCTCACCCTATCCCCTGGAACAGGACCTCGGGATGCGCTACTACGCGTCCGATGCCCCCGGTATCGGCGGTCGGCTCCGTTCAAGCCACGAGGACTTCATCGTCGAAGAGGTACCGCTCCCGATCGCCGACCCGGACGGCCCCTATCTCATCTGCCGGCTCACCAAGACGAACTGGGAACTCCAGCGAGCGGTCAAGGAGATCGCGAAACGGCTTGGCATCAGCCACCGGCGGATCGCCTGGGCAGGGACGAAGGACAAGAACGCGGTGACCACCCAGTTCATATCCATCTACGATGTCCTGCCTGAAGCGGTCGGGCAGGTGCATCTCGCGGACATCACGCTCGAGGTCGTCGGGCGGTCGCAGCACTCGCTCACCCTCGGGGGCCTTGCGGGGAACCGGTTCGATATCACGATCCGGGACTGCATCTCAGAGGACCTTGCCGGGCGGGTGCCGGCGGCGACGGAGGTTGCGTCCGCCGGGATACCGAACTACTACGGGCTGCAGCGGTTCGGCGTCGTCCGGCCGGTCACGCACCTCGTCGGCGAGAAGATCCTCAAGGGCGACTACGAAGGCGCCGTGACCATATACATCGGCCGGGCCTACCCCCGGGAGTCGGAGGAGGCACAGCGCGCCCGGACTCATTTCACCGAGACCCACGATGCCCGGGCTGCGCTCGCCGACCTACCCATACGGATGACCTACGAGCGGGCGATGGCGAACCACCTCGTCGCGAACCCCGGCGACTATGCCGGCGCGCTCGGGGCGCTCCCCCCGAAGCTCCTCTCGCTCCTGGTGAGCGCATACCAGTCCTACCTCTTCAACCGCGCGCTCTCCTCCCGGATCGACGCAGGAATGTCGCTCACCGATCCCGAAGTCGGCGACCGGCTCCTCTTTCTGGATGGTCGCGAGGATATCGTCTCCGCGCGAAACCGGCAGGCGGCCCTGATGCAGATCCGCCGCGGCCGGTGCCGGATCGCCCTCTTCATCCCGGGTTCGGAACCGATAGTGTCGCACGGGCCGATGGACGAGATGATGCAGGAACTGATGACCGAGTCGGGCATCGACGCCGGAGACTTCAAGCGCGCCTCCCGGTTCGTGAAGACGGCGTTTGCCGGCGTTCTGAGACCGATCAGCCTCTCCGCCGACGTGGAGGCGGACGTATCCGGTGCGGACGTCCGGCTCAGATTCACGCTCCCTCCCGGCCACTACGCGACGACGGTCTGCCGGGAGTATATGAAGGCCGACCCGTACGTGATGATCTAGACGTTCGGTGAAAAAGGATTATTCGCGGGGATGGTAGAGAACATCCCACTCGGTGACCAGGTTGCTCCCACACATGTAGTGGCGCTTCAAGGAGAGCCGGAACATCTCCTCCTCGGTCTCGATGTGCATGCCGCCGACGAGCGACGGGGTGTCGGCGCCACCGACGATGAACGGCAGGTGAATAAGGCGTATCTCGTCGACGAGGCGGTGGTTCAGCATCGACCAGTTCAGCGTCGGCCCCCCCTCGATCATCATCCGCTCGACGCCGTAGTCTCTCTTCATGACCCGCATCAGTCCCGGCAGGTCTATGTCTTTCTCGCCCACGACGACGACATCGACGCCGCTCTCCCGGAGCCGGGCGACATTCTCCGTCGGCGCGGCCTTACTGACGGCGATGACCGTCCGCGCATCCGGGCCAAGGATGTTTGCGTCCGGCGGGATCTCCCCCCGGCTGCTCGGGATGACGCGGAGCGGGCTTTTTCCCTCGACCAGCCTGACCGTCAGGAATGAGTTGTCGATCCTGATGGTGTTCGCCCCTACCATGATGGCATCGTATTCCGCCCGGGTCCGGTGAAGGAGGAGTTCGGTCTCGGGAGCCATATACTTCATGAGAATCTTGCTCGAAGCCCCGCGTTTCAGGGTAAGTTTCCCGTCGACGGTGATCTCCGACATCATGAGCACGTGCGGCCTTTCGTGTTCCGGCATTGAAATTCGTTCCTGGTGATCTATCTCGCGGGAGCGTTTATGAATCTGATGATTTTAGCCGGCAAACGGTATTCCGGATGAAGCGTTGCGCCGCGACAAAACAGAGCAAAGGTTAAACTCCATACAGGCTGATAAATTTATGCGATGAATATAACCTCCCTGCGGCCGAAATTCATCAAATATACAGAGCGAATCGCGTCGTTTTTCATACGCCTGGGCGTTACGCCGAACCAGGTCTCGATGCTCTCTCTGCTCTTCGGCTTTTCGTGCGCCTTTGCCTTCGCCGGGCGTCACTTCGTCGCGGGCAGCCTGCTCCTGTTCGTCTCGGCGATCCTCGACCTGGTGGACGGGAACGTCGCCCGGAAGAACCACACGGAGAGCCGGTTCGGGGCGGTCTTTGACTGGATCGCCGACAAATACGTCGACGCGGCGGTCATCCTCGGCATAGGATTCTCCGGCATCCCCATCATCAGCCACCTCATCGACGTTCCGCCGGTCGCCGACTTCGGTGTTGTGGGGCTGGCGCTCGCGGGATCGCTGCTGAACACCTTCATCAAGCCGGTCACGTACGCGGAGATCGGATACTCCGAGAGGGTCGCCGGGAAGATCGAGGATCCCCTCGAAGGGGTCGGTTTCTTCGGGCGGCCCGAGACGATCCTCGTGCTGGTGCTCGGCGGCGTGACCGGGCTCCTCTGGGTCTCGATCCTCCTCATCGCGGTCTGCACCAACCTCTCCGCGATCCAGCGGGTCTTCTACCTCTACCGGCGGTATTCCTGACCGGTTCGCATCTCGTTTTTGGCTCGCTGGATTGAGGGACGGTGGGTGGACGTTCCTGCCCCCTATCCCTCCTTGACGGCGCTCATGCTCCTTCCCCTGCAGAAAAAGTCGCGCTTCGTGTCTTTGCAGATTGTTCAGGTCTTGTTGGCGTTGCACTTCACGCGCGCTACTGCCATGGGGTATCCTCCCCGCGCAGATCCCGTCACGGGGAAGATCTTTCAGGGGTCAGATACTCCCCGTCCGGCGTCAGTTCTCAGTCTTCCCGGATCTCGGCCGGACAATCCGCTCCACTTCGCCGCGGTAGAGGCGGTAGAGGCTTTCGGCAAGGGTGCCGAGCTGGGGCACGACCAGGAAGAGGGTGTAGGCAAGGATCACGAGAAAGATGAGCGCCCCCAGTTCCGCCATGACATTGTGCGCCCAGAAGAAACTCTCATACCCGAATTGGCCGTTGCCGGCGATCTCGGGGAAGTAGGGGAACCACTGCTCGGTGTAGGCCGAGATCACGAAGAGGTTCCTCACGATATTGAGGATATAGATCGTCGGGACGACGATGAAAAAGCCGGCAATCTTCTGCTTCAACGTCGACTGGACGCCCCAGGCGACCCCGAGCATGATCGCGATGCTCTGGATGCCGGTGCAGGCGAGGATGATCTCGGTCTGGAGCGCGTTGCGCTCCATCAGGTTCCAGTCCTGGAGGACTACGGGATAGCCGATGGCCGCAAGCGCCGCCGCGGTCTGCTCGGTGACGACTGTGATCAGCCAGTCCCCGAGTGCGGGTATGTAGCCGAAGGGAGCGTAGATCAGGAACGCCACAGCCGCTATCATCGAGAGCTGCATCACCCGGGGATCGTCGCGGAGCAGGTATTTTGCGGTGATGTAGAGGAAGGGCACCGAGAGGACGGCTATCGCCGGGTACATGAAGTTATTGAGGGAGAAGTAGTAGGGGAGCTCGAGGAAGAGGTATCCGACGATGCTTACCCACCCGCCGAGTGCAAAGTACTTCCGGAACCTGCCCGGGATGAGAAAGGCGAGAAAACAGATGCAGGAGATCAGCACCAGGTAATCCTTCATCCTTTACCCTTTGGCATATCGGGCTATAATTATTTGTGCGCCCGTCCTGCCCGGGTCGCCCGTCGTGAGAACCGATCATGCGGCATGACCAAGAATTAATTGCGATCACCACCCCATTTATTACAATGATGTTCTGTCCGCAGTGTAAGGGTCTGATGATATCGTCCGGTGGTCAGCTGAAATGCAAGAAATGTGGCTATATCCGGGAGATCGATGAGTCCGACCGGTTAAAGAAGACAGACAAACGCGTGGAGAAGGAGATCACCATCGTCGACGAGGAGGACAAGATAGCGACCCTCCCGACCGCGACGATCAAGTGTTCCGAGTGCGAGTGCACGACGGCATACTGGTGGCTGCGGCAGCTGCGTGCGGCGGATGAGAGTGAGGTCCGATTCTTCCGGTGCACTAACTGCGGCAAGACCTGGCGCGAGTACGATTGATTCAACCGCTTTACTGTTCTGGCGCCCCTCCCGGGCGCGCTTCTTTCTGTTGATGCTGGCGCCGGGTTCTTCTCTACGGGGACCTATCCTCACGTGCATGCCGGTATCCCCCTGTGAGCCTGCCGATGCAAGCGTCAGACCCCGGGTGGGAGTTACCCGGTTTCGCGGTGACGGATGGATGGGGAGTCTCGCGTCTGCTATGCCATTGTGTCCTCTGACCGGATGGGGTCGGTCGGAAGACTCTGCCGTACCAGTTCCCTTAACCGATCGATCGATGCCCTGACCTCATCGCTGGTGACGTTGCCTGCATGGTCGCACTTCTCCCCGATCTCGGCGAGATGCCGGATGGTTCCGAGTTGCGTGAGATCAATGCAGCCGTTCTCATACACTCTTTGCATCAGGGGTTCGATAGTGTCCTCCTTCCGGTATTCGAGGCCGTACCTGTCGCACAATGTTCTCAGTTGCCGCTCGAGTGCAACCCTCGCGAGGACACCTGCGGCACGAGGGTGCCCCGTCCTGCAGAGGCGGTCGGCTTCGCCGATCTCCCGGTCGATGAAGTCCGCCGATATGAGTTCCTGGAGGTCTACTCTCTCTATCCTGATCACATCCGATACCGAGAGGAGGATGCTCCGTTGAATCTCGAAGACCCGCCAGAAGTCATCGATGATCCTGGACTTGTTGCGTGACCACTGGAGCCGTTCTAGCCTGATGTAATCGATAACGCCGTAGTTGCTATTTATATCGCCAGAATAGCATTTATTGAACTCATCAACTCTTTCGGGGGCGTACTCTCCGACATACCGGTGGGCAACCGTGTACCACCGTTGATATCTTCGTAACGCATCTCGCTGTTTCTGCTGCTCCCCCTCAGACAACTCATCCCACTGGTTACTCGGAGCGAAGAAGAGTGCTTCTGCAGGGTCCTGTCTGTGGATCAGTTCCACGGCTCGAAGTAGCGCGATTACAGTCTTCTCGATCTCAATTGCATCCGTCTCAAGTTCGTTTATCGTCTGCTCGATCCCTTCGATCTCGCTCATCCCTTCGCCCCCTCCGCGAGCCGACGCGACCCGCATTCCAGCAGGTCGATCTGCCGGTCGGTCGCGCCGCTCATCCCGGCGGGCACCTCGCGCTCGCGGTTCCGGAAGGAGACGGCCGTTGGAATCACCCTATCGTGCATGGTGATCCCTTGAATATGGAAAAAGAGCCGGCAAAAAGGTTGGCATTTGTTATCCCCGGATCACGGCGGCAGCCCTGCCTCGCTCGGCGGCGCTTCGCTCCGGCGCAGACTCAATCCTGCTCGGCGGCGCAAAGCCGGAGTCCCGGCCCCCCCTGTCTTTGATATCACATAGGAGCGCGTATAACGTGTGCCCGGGCGCAACTGCAGGTCAACCTGGTGCGGGCTTTGGCAACGGTTACCTGCCGTCTCCCTCTGGTGCACCCGTCCCTTCGACCAGAATGTTGATATACAATATACATTATTAATAATGTAGAATAGGAGTAGTCAGATGGCTGAAAACTTTAACGTCAAACTCGAGGAGGCGAAGTACTATACTCCCGAGGCCAGCTGCAAGGAGCACTCCTGGATCGGCGACTACAACCGAACCTATCAGGAGTTCCTTGCGAACCCCGACCTGTTCTGGGACAGCGTCGCCAGGGAACTCGAGTGGTTCCAGCCCTGGGACCAGGTGAAAGAGTGGGAGTACCCGTACGCAAAGTGGTTCATCAACGGGAAACTCAACATCACCCACAACTGCCTGGATCGCCACGTCCAGAACCAGCGACGTAATAAGGTCGCGATCATGTGGCGAGGAGAGACCGAGGAGGAGGAGCGGATCCTCACCTATCGCCAGCTCTACCATGCGGTCTGCCGGTTCGCGAACGGCCTCTCGCGCCTCGGCGTCGGGAAAGGCGACCGGGTCTGCATCTACATGCCGCTCGTCCCCGAGCAGGTCATCGCGATGCTCGCCTGCGCCCGCATCGGGGCGATCCACTCGGTCGTCTTCGGCGGGTTCGGCGTCAAGGCGCTCAACCAGCGGATCAACGGCATCGGCGCCAAAGTGATTGTCACCGCTGACTTCACCTACCGGCGCGGCAAGGCGATTCCGCTCAAGAACGTCGTCGAGGAGTCGGTCGTCAACGCGCCCTCCGTTGAGCGTATCGTCATTCTCCGGCGGGATCTCGACAAGCCCGTCGAACTCCACCCCGAGATGGAGGTGGACTACTACGAACTGATGGAGGACGTCGAGCGGGAGTGCCCCGCCGAACCGATGGATGCGGAGGACCCGCTCTTCGTTCTGTACACGAGCGGCACCACCGGGACGCCGAAGGGCATCGTCCACACCTGCGGCGGGTATATGGTCGGGACATACTACACGACGAAGAACGTCTTCGACATCAAAGACAGCGACATCTTCTGGTGCACCGCTGACCCCGGCTGGATCACCGGCCACAGTTACTGCGTCTACGGCCCGCTCCTGAACGGTGCAACCTGTCTCATCACGGAGGCGACCCCCGATTACCCGGACCCGGGCACCTACTGGAACCTCATCGAGGAGTACGGCGTCACCATCTTCTACACCGCCCCGACCGCCATCCGTATGTTCATGCGGGTGGGTGAAGAGTGGCCGAACCGCTACAACCTCTCATCGCTGCGCATCCTGGGATCGGTCGGCGAACCGCTCAACCCCGAGGCGTTCGAGTGGTACTACCGCGCCATCGGCAAAGACCGGTGCCCGATCATGGATACCTGGTGGCAGACCGAGACCGGGATGCACATGCTGACCACGACGATCGGCGAACCGATGCGCCCCGGATTCGTGGGAAAGCCGTTACCGGGTGTCGTCGCGGATGTCGTCGATATGGCGGGCAACCCGGCCCCACCGGGTACGGGCGGCCTCCTGGTCATCAAAGAGCCCTGGCCGTCGATGATGCGGACGATCTGGGACGACGATGAGCGTTACTGCAAGTACTGGAACACCATCCCGGGCTGCTACACTGCGGCCGACCTCGCGGTGAAGGACAAGGACGGCTACATCATGGTCATCGGGCGGTCCGACGACCTGATCGTCGTCGCCGGGCACAACATCGGGACTGCCGAGGTCGAGAGCGCGCTCGTCTCCCACGAGGCGGTGGCGGAGGCCGCCGTCATCGGGAAACCCGATGCCCTGAAGGGGAACACCATAAAGGCCTTCGTCATCCTCAGGGACGGCTGCAAACAGGGCGAAAAACTGAGAAACGATCTCGTCTACCATGTCAGGATGACGCTCGGCCCCATCGCCATACCGTCCGAGATCGAGTTCGTCGACGCGCTCCCCAAGACCCGGAGCGGCAAGATCATGAGGCGAGTGTTAAAGGCACAGGAGATGGGTATGGATCCCGGCGACATCTCGACTCTAGAAGAGTAGAATACCAACCATTTATATACCATTTTTAAGCATGCTATATATATGAATGAGCACAGACCAGAGGAGTCCCTCAAGATAGAAAATATCGTCGCTTCCGCGAAAGTGACGGATTCTCTTGATCTGCCATCTCTTGCATCCCAGTTGAAGGACGCGGAATATAATAAGAAGCGGTTCCCCGGCGTCGTTCTCCGGATGCAGGATCCGAAGATCGCCGCGCTCGTCTTCGGTTCCGGCAAGGTCGTCCTGACCGGTGCGAAGAGCATCGACAACCTCTCGCGGGGCCTGGAGATCCTCGTTGAGAAATTGCGGGCACTCGGCATCGAGATCTCCGAGAATCCGACCTACAAGGTCCAGAACATCGTCACATCCGCAGACCTCGGGACCCCGATCAACCTGAATAAGATTGCCGTGGGCTTCAACCTGGACAAGATCGAGTACGAGCCCGAACAGTTCCCCGGGCTCGTGTACCGGCTCGACGACCCCAAGGTGGTCGTCCTCCTGTTTGGGTCCGGCAAACTGATCATCACGGGCGGCAAGGTGGCCGAGGATGCTCAGCGTGCGGTGCGGCGGATCATCTCCGAACTCTCGGGTCTCGGTCTCATCTGAAGCCTGTTTGATAGTCCTTCTCTCTTTTTAACCTCACGGAGACCTCCGGCCGTCTTGAATGTCGAGCAGAACCGGGTGACCACAGTCTCCCCGCCGGCGGCGTGCCCGCCGCTTTCCGACCTCCCCGCCATCCCGATCACCGTCTCCCCTCTCCGGAGAGCGCCCTCTTCCTTCTTGCGAAAGCGCGATCCGGTGAAGAAAAGACAGTTCTCAATGGTTTGATGGTTCATCCGTTCACTTTAAAGAGATACAATCGCCGAATCTCCCATTGAAATAATAATATTTTTATAGTCAGATTTAAAACATTAGATAACTATCTGATGGTGAATGGATGAGGTCCGATAAGGTACGGTATTTTACGCCGCGCGACGAAGAACTCGCCGAGCTCTTGATGGGCATTGGAATCAAGCGAAACGTCTCTAAAGTGCTCGTATATCTGGCAAACACGGAGGAGGCGACATCCCGGGACATCGAGCGCGGCACCGATCTCCGCCAGCCTGAAGTCAGCATCGCCATGCGCTTCCTCAAAGAGTGCGACTGGATCGATACCCGCGAGAGCAAGTCGGAGAGCAAGGGAAGGCCGGTGAAGATCTACGCACTCTCACGCTCAATAACGGAGATCATGGACTCAATCGAGAAAGAAAAGAAGAAGGAAGCCCGACATCAGTTAGACCTTATCCAGAAGATGCGGGAATGCATCTCAACGCAGTGATACGACGCTGCAACCCTTCTCCTCACCAATAATAACCGTTATCTTTTCCGTGTAGGCCGAGAAGAGGCCGCACTCAAGTGCACCCGGGATCGAGGCGATCTCCGCCTCCAGGCGATCGGGGTCTGCGACCGTCCCGAAACTGCAGTCGATGATGAAGTTGCCGTTGTCGGTGACGACCGGGCCGTCTTTCTTCACCGCTTCTCGGAGAACCGGAACGGCACCGAGCGCCGCAAGCCGGCGGGAGACCGCTTCTACGGCGAACGGGAGCACTTCGACCGGCACGGGCGCGTTCAGGGTCTCGACCATCTTCGTGCGGTCGACGACGATGAACACCCTGTCTGCCGCGTCGCAGACACATTTCTCCCGGAGGTGCGCGGCTCCGCGCCCTTTGATCAGGTGGAACGCCGGGTCGACCTGGTCGGCGCCGTCGATGGCGATATCGAGTTCGGGGTGCTCATCGAGGCTCGTGAGCGGTATGCCGTACCGGCGCGCCCGGATGGCCGCCTGGTATGAAGTCGGGACGCCGACTATGGAGAGCCTGTCCTCTCTTATCCGCGCGCCCAGCCGCTCCATCGCGAAGAAGACGGTCGACCCGGTGCCGAGCCCGACGATCATCCCGTCACCGACTTCCTCTGCTGCCCGGTAGCCTGCATTCTGCTTCGGTGCTGCTGTATTCATGCTGTACCTTCCTCCCCAGTTCAGATATGCATGCCGTCGAAGATACCCCTGAGTTCGTCCGCGGCGGCATACGCAGTGCAGTCGAGCGTGATCGGCGTGATGGAGACGTTGCCCTTCTGCACCGCGTGTGCGTCGGTGCCCTCCTCTGCATCCTCGTACAGCGGCCCGTCGATCCAGTAATAGGGGCGGCCGCGCGGGTCGAGGCGCTCCTCCACGCCGGTATAGAAGAGTTTCTCGGCGAGCCGGGTGATCTCGTATCCGCCGCGCACCTGTGCCGGGATATTCACGTTGATGACGTGGGCCTTTCCGGGGAACCCGTTTGCAAACACTCTCTCGCAGATCTCACGAACCACCCGCTTCGTATCGGAGTAGCGGTTGGCGATCCGCGAGGGATCGTCGAACTTGTCGCCCTGATCTTCCACCTGGAGCGAGAAGGCAAGGGAGGGCACCCCCTGGTTCGACGCCTCGAGCGCAGCCCCGACCGTTCCCGAGGTCATGATCGACTCAAACGAGAGGTTCTCGCCGATGTTGACCCCGCTGACCACAAAGTCGGGGTTCAGGCGCAGCGCGAAGAGCCCGATGATCACGGCATCGGTCGGTTTCCCGCCGACCGAGTAGGCGGTCACGCCGTTCATCGTCACCTTGGTCGCACGGATCGGCTCGAAGATGGAGATAGACCTGCCTACGGCGCTCTGCTGGGTCGAGGGGGCGACCACGGTGACGTCGGCGATCGGCGCGAGCGCGTCGTATGCCGCCCAGAGTCCTGTAGAGGTTATTCCATCGTCGTTGGTGAGCAGAATCTTGGGTTTCATCCTTGTCTATAGGGATGGTTCCCGCGCATCAAAAACCTGCCCGATCGTCAGGGTCAAGTTCTTTGTAGCTGACCTCTACTGCAATGAAGGTCCTTCTCGCCGAATACTCGGTATGCAACGACCCCGAGCTTGCGCCCGAGGGCGCTGCCATGCTCGCCGCCATAAGCGGCAGCTTTGAGAGGTGCGGTTACGACGTGGTGACGCCAGAGCGCCCCGACTTCGAGGGCGAGATCAAGAGGCTCGCACCGGAATGCGATGTGGGACTGGTCATCGCGCCGGATCACCTCCTCTTCCGGTACACGCATCTCCTCGAGGGGTTGACCCACAACATCGGGTGCGGGAGCATGAACGCGGCGATCTGCGCCAACAAGCAACGGACGGCGGGTATCCTCTCCCGGAACGGGATTGCCGTCCCCCCTGACGCCGGGGGAGGGAAGAGGGTCGTCAAGCCGATCATGGGCTGCGGCGCTCTCGGGGTCCGGCTGACGGATGAGGAGCCCGGAGCCGGCGAGTTTGCACAGGCCTATGTCGAAGGAGAGGCGCTGAGCGTGAGCCTGGTGGGGAGCCGGGTGACCGGCAACGTCTGCGAGTTCTACTCGGGCGTTCCTCCGCTCCGGCTCGCCGTCAACCGGCAGGAGATCGCCATCGCGGAGGACGGGAGGTTCCTCTACCTCGGGGGAGAGACGCCCGTCCATCCCGATCGCGAGGAGGAGATCGTCGATCTTGCCGTCCGGGCGATGAACGCGCTTGGGTGCCAGGGCTACGCCGGGATCGACGTCGTCGCCGGGGAGCAGCTCTACGTCGTAGACGTCAACCCGAGGCCCACGACCAGCCTGGTCGGCATCGCGGCCATCATGGAGGAAGAGATTGCCGATATCCTCGTCAGAGCGTCGCACGGCGAGGCGCTGGCGGAGGTGCACCTCTCGGGGAGGGTGCGGTTCGACAAGGACGGGGGGCTTCACCGGGTATGATCGGGATCGATATCGGCGGTGCGAACCTCAAGGTCGTCGATTATGCCGGCGTGCACATCCATTACTGCCCGCTCTGGCAGGGCGCACCGCTCGCCGATCTCCTCAAACCGTATGCCGGAGGGGACGCTGCCGTCGTGATGAGCGGAGAGCTCGCCGACTGCTTTGCGAGCAAGATGGACGGCATCCGCTGGATCGTCGGGGCGGTCCGGGAGGTCATCCCCGACGCCGTCTTCTACGGCACCGATGCAGCGTTCCATACCCGGCCGGCTCCGGCCCTTGCCGCCGCGAACTGGCTGGCGTCGGCCGACTACCTGCGAGAGGACTACGCCGACGCGGTTCTCCTCGATGTGGGAAGCACCACCGCCGACGTCATCCCCCTGAACTGTTTTGAGGAACTGAAAGGTCTGACCGACACCCGGCGGCTGCAGGAGCGGTACCTCGTCTACACCGGGATGCTCCGGACGAACGTCGCGACGCTGGTATCGTCGGTCACGCTCGACGGGACGGTGACCCCGGTGAGCACCGAGTATTTTGCCGCAAGCGCCGACGCCCACCTCGCGCTCGGCCATATCGCCCCGGAGGACTACACCTCTTCTGCACCCGACAACGGCGAGAAGACTCCTGAGGCGGCGCTCCGGAGGCTTGCCCGGGCGGTCTGCGCCGATCTCGATGAGATCGGGGAGGGCGGAGCGCTAACGGTCGCCCGGCAGTTCTGGGATGCCCAGCGAACGGTGATCGCCCGCGCGGTGGAGCATGCAGTGTCCCGGAGCGGTGCCGGGCGGTTGATCACGGCCGGTATCGGTGCGGACCTTTTTGCCCGCGAACTCGGCGGCGTTACGCTTGATGAGGAGATCGGAGAGGTCTCGGACGCGCTCCCTGCATACGCGGTCAGGGAGGTGGCGCTACGGCGAGCCGGTGGCACCTGACCCTTCTTTTGCTCGCGGTATCGATCGCCGTCACGGTCGTGTCGCTGGCATCAGGGTTTCCGTTCTTCTTTCTCTTCCTGTTCATCCCGCTGATCCCGCTCTTTGGGCGTCGCCCTGCCGTGAAGCGCTGCCCTGCCTGCGGGTGGGAAACCGCAGGCGGCGAGCGCTTCTGCCCCTACGATGGGGTGCCCCTCACGGTCGAGGGCGAAGGTGGCGAGGTTCAGCAGGGAGAGCGGTAACAGGAGCCCGAAGAGGTTGGTCGCGGGAATCGTCCCGAAATCGCGGGAGGCGTAGTTCCGGATCGTTCCCCGGTCGACGACGACCCCCATCGCCAGGAGGTGCTGCGCCACCTGGTTGAAGGGCATCTGCTGCGAGAGGAGGATGCAGAGATCGACGATGGGCGACGCGAGACGGGTATCGGGATAGAAGGGAGCGTCCGCATAGCAGAGGGTGTTGCAGTCCTGGCAGTAGAACCGCTTCACGAAGACCCTGACGGTGTGTTCTTTCCCTTGATTGTGTATGACGGAAAACCGCTTTGCTCGCATGTCGTGCCCGATCACCTGGCCCCCGCACGATGGGCAGGCAGCGAGATCAGCGAATATAACGCCGTCCATCGACGCGAGGGCGTTTCCCACCAGGTCGACGAGCATCGGCGGGATCGGCAGCATCTTCTTCACGATGGAAACTCTCTCCCCTGCAGTTGTGTGAGAGGGTTACGCGTCCACCGATAATAACATCTTCCCTCAACCGGGAAAGGTCGGGAACGGGCGGTGCCCCTCCCCCGAGCCGCCACCTCTGTGGCGAATAGCCACCACGGTCGGGCGGCCGCCAAAGCAACTGCCGCCGGTGCCTCTATGGGGCCCCATGCTCCAGGGCCGGGGGTGATCATGCACTCCTGACCCGCTCGAGAAATACCTTATACTGGCTGATCTTTATATCCTATATCAGTCGGACGCCGCTTCAGGCGCGCGTTGAAGTGCGGGGCCCGGATATATACTCCACACCGGAACCGGCCGGTGATACCGGAGATCAAGATCACCACCCGGGAAGAGAGATCACGCTTTCCACACTTATTAATCAAAAGTCGGCCTGTTAATCACTAGTGTTAAATATTACAATTGTCTATATAGAGGTATCCGAGGTTTTTACCATGGATCTCAAGTATGTACAAACTACATGCCCGTACTGCGGTACAGGGTGCAGTTTTAACCTTGTTGTGAAGGACGGGAAGGTTGTCGGCACACAACCTTACAAGCGTTCTCCAGTCAACGAGGGGAAAGTCTGCCCCAAGGGCACTTACGCTCACGAGTTCGTGAACAGCCCGGACCGCCTCACAAAGCCGCTCATCAAGAAGGACGGCAAATTCGTCGAGGCGACCTGGGACGAGGCCTACGACCTGATCGCACAGAAGTTCAAGTCGTACAAGCCCGATGAGTTCGCGGCGCTCTCCTCAGCACGAGTCTCTAATGAAGAGAACTACCTGATGATGAAGTTCGCCCGCGGCGTGATGAAATCCCGCCACGTCGACCACTGCGCCCGGCTCTGCCACGCATCGACTGTCGCCGGCCTCGCCGCCTCGTTCGGCTCCGGCGCGATGACCAACTCCATCCTCGACATTGCCGAGTCGAAGTGCGTCTTTGTTCTCGGGTCCAACACCCTTGAACAGCACCCGCTCATCGGCCGCAAGATCGTCCAGGCGAAGCAGAACGGTGCGAAGGTCGTCTGCGCTGACCCGCGTTACACCCCGACCGCCCGGCTCGCCGACCTCTACATGCCATTCATCTCCGGGACCGACGTCGCCCTCCTGAACGGCATGATGCAGGAGATCATCAAGAACGGCTGGGAAGACAAGGCGTTCATCGAGAAGCGGACGAAGGACTACGAGAAACTCAAGGAGGTCGTCATGAAGGAGACCTACAGCCTTGAGAATGTCTCGAAGGTCACCGGCATCCCCGTCGACCAGATCAAGCAGGCCGCTGAGATCTTCGGCACCACGAAGCCCGGCGCGATCCTCTACTCGATGGGGATCACCCAGCACACCGTCGGTGTCGACAATGTGCGGTCGACCGCCAACCTCCAGATGCTGACCGGCAATCTGGGCAAGCCCGGCGCCGGCGTGAACGCGCTCCGTGGCCAGAACAATGTCCAGGGCGCCTGCGACATGGGCGCGCTTCCGGTCGTCTTCACCGGTTACCAGAAGGTCATCGACCCGGCCGCCCACAAGAAGTTCGCCGACGCCTGGGGATTCCCCGACGGCATCTGCGAGCCCAAGAACGGCTATGAGGTCACCGTCATGATGGACGTCCTGACCGACAACCCCGGCGAACTCAAGTGCATGTACATCATGGGCGAGAACCCGATGCTCTCCGACCCGGACCTCAACCACGTCAAACATGCCCTCGAGAGCCTGGAGTTCCTGGTCGTCCAGGATATCTTCATGACCGAGACCGCCGAACTTGCCGACGTTGTTCTGCCTGCGGCATGCTACGCAGAGCGCGACGGCACCCAGACCTCCACCGAGCGGCGCGTCCAGATGTGGCGCAAAGCCCAGGACCCGCCCGGCGAGGCGAAGGTCGATTGGCAGATCATCAGCGAACTCGCGGCAAAGATGGGCTACGCAGCCCAGTTCCCCTACCAGAATATGGAGGAGATCTTCACCGAGGTCGCCGAACTCACCCCGTCCTACCACGGGATGAACTACGAGCGCCTCAACAAGCCCGAAGCCCTCCACTGGCCCTGCCCGACCGTGGAGCACCCCGGCACGCCGATCCTCCACAAGGAGAGGTTCTCCCACCCCGACGGCATCGGCGTCTTTGCCCCGATCGAGTGGAAACCGCCGGCGGAAGTTCCCGACGCAGAGTACCCGTTCGTCCTCACGACCGGCCGTATTCTCTGGCACTGGCACACCGGCACCATGACCCGCCGGTCCGCGACCCTTGATTCCGAGGTCCCGACGGGCTGGATCGAGATCAACCCCGACGACGCCAAGGCGCTCGGCATCCAGAACAAGGAGATGGTCCGTGCGACCACCCGCCGCGGCACGGTGAACGTCCCCGCGAAGGTGACCCCCGATATCATGAAGGGTGTCATGTTCATGCCGTTCCACTTTGCTGAGTGCGCGGCAAACATACTGACGAACAACGCTCTCGACCCGATCGCCAAGATCCCTGAGTTTAAGGCCTGTGCTGTGAAGGTCGAGAAGATTACGGAGGCCTGAAGATGGCAGCTAAAGGCGATATGGTCTACGCATGGGCAGCCGAGCCCGCCTGCCAGGAGAAGGGCGAATGTGGCGGAGCGGTCACCGCTCTGCTGACGCATGCCCTAACGTCTGGCACGGTGGACGCTGTCCTTGCCGTAAAGAAGGGACAGGATCTCTACGATGCAGTCCCGACCCTCATCACCGACCCGGCCCAGATCGCAGAGACGTCCGGCTCGCTCCACTGTGGGACGCTCCTGCTCTCGAAGCTGGTCAAGCAGTATCTCGACGGTGCTAGCAACATGCGGATCGCCGTCCCGGTGAAAGGCTGCGACGCGATGGGCCTCTACGAGCTCGCGAAGCGCAACCAGGTCAACCTGGACAACGTCCTGATGATCGGCCTCAACTGTGGCGGTTCCGTTAGCCCGGTTCTTGCCCGGAAGATGATCGCCGAGAAGTTCGGGGTCGACCCTGACGACGTCGTCAAGGAAGAGATCGACAAGGGTCAGTTCATCATCGTCACGAAGGACGGCCAGCACAAGGGCATCTCGATGGACGAACTCGAGGAGGCAGGCTTCGGCCGCCGCGGCAACTGCCGCCGGTGCAAGATGAAGGTCCCCCGCCAGGCGGATCTCGCCTGCGGCAACTGGGGCGTCATCGGTGACTCGGCCGGGAAGGCCACGTTCATCGAGGTCTGCTCCGAGAAGGGTGCAAACCTCCTCGACGCGGCCGTGAAGGCCGGAGGACTCAAGACCGACGTTGCGAACCCGAAGGGTATCGAGATCCGCGGCAAGGTCGAGGGCGCCATGCTGAAACTCGGCGACAAGTGGCGTGCGAAGGACTTCGAGGCACTCGGAGAGGGCAAGGAGCGTCTCCAGAAGATCATGGGCGAGACGAGCCGGTGCATCAAGTGCTACGCCTGCATCGAGAACTGCCCGATCTGCTACTGCGTGGAGTGCAGCACGAAGAAGCCCTACCTGGTCGAGCCCGGTCGGGTCCCGCCGCCCTTCATGTTCCACCTGATCCGCTACGCGCACATCTCGGACTCGTGTGTCAACTGCGGCCAGTGCGAGGAGAACTGCGCCATGGATATCCCGAACGCGCTCTTCATGCACGCCCTGCAGGTGGACATGGAGAAGATGTTCGGTCACACCCCGGGTGTGGATATGGAACTCCCGGTCCTCGCGCTCGTTGAGGAGCAGACGGAACGTAAGCGTCTCTCCGACACCGGCAGCGACCAGATCTTCGACGTATTCAAGTAAAGAGAGATATCTCCCTCCTTTTTTTGATGGGTTGCGGCTGTAGCCTTGGCTCAACTCCTCCTGCAACTTCGCCGTTCACAAAACGTGTACTATCTGCGTTCTGAGCTGCCTCTTGCCAGAATCACGGGGAGACTCTGGAGAAGAGCCGTGGACGGCTTCCCAGCGGCAGTCCAGGACCTTCGGTCTTCTCCTGCCCTTCGGCCAGCCGTACTAACGAAGTTATCCCAAAACGCTGTTACCGGGAGG
>JAEWLJ010000029.1 GCA_023393455.1 Methanobacteriota archaeon
GGGCTCGCCCCCCTCCCCTGTCTCTGAGTTCATCCCAAAAGAGCCAGGGGGATGAAACGGCTTTCCACCGGATATCGCCACTCGAGGGAGGGTCCGGGAGGGGGTGTCCCCCTCCCGGTAACAGCGTTTTGGGATAACTTCTCTACTACATAAGGAGACTCCTGTAACCCCCACCACCCGCGCTTCGCGCTCCTCCCGCCCCCAAGGGGGGGCGGGCAGTGCGTGGCGATACCCAGTGGAAATCCGTGCACGGTTTTGCGACGTTTCGGTGCGTGACTGATCGAATGGCGGGTATAACGAGAAACTACAAAATTTCAAAAAAGAACGCCCCTATAATTGGAACTCAAAGACGACCACTGCAAGCGAAAAACTCACCCAGGCCCCGAGCGTCCCAAACCCGCCGCCGCGCTCACCCCACCGGCTCCCACCCGGTGCAGACGTCCTGCCTGGGGTCGAGGAGGACGTCGTGCGGGAGCCCGATGAGCGCGACGGCTGCGAGTGCCCCGATGACGCCCCGGCCGCCGTGGAGCCGGATGCCGAACCCCTCGGCGGTCGCCTCCGCCGCTTCCCGGGTGAGCACCGCCTCTCGCGCACTCCTGCCGTAGGCCCGGAGAGCGCCGGGCGTCCGGAACCCCGGCCGGACGGCGATCCCCCACTCCACCGAGACCGCCTCGCCGGCGACGAATCGCACGGCCGCCTCCTCGATCTGCGGCACCCTCTCGGGCTCCACCGCAAGTTCGATGTAACTGCAGGAGTTGCCGGCGGTCGCGCCTTTGAGCCGGGGGTTGAGCATCGCGACCCGGTGGCCGATCGGCATGACGCCGTCGAGTTTCGCGAGGTGCTGGAGGAGGGCGAGGGCAAGGGCGAACGTCGCGCCCTCACCCTCGACATCGGTGTCGTCGATCCCGATGGCGACGTAGGCGAGCGCCCGGGTGACCACCTCCCCCTCGACCACCGCCCCTTCGCGGCGGACGGTGACGCCGCAGACGCCTTCGGCAAAGGACATCATATCGGTGAGCGAGTAGGCCGGACCGCCGATACACCGGATCTGCTGGCGGATGCAGCCGTCCTCGTGGAAAACGCCGACGATCCCGACCGCCGGCGCGGGATCGAGCCCGACGGCGACCTCCCGCCGCCCGAGGCATGCCCGCTCCCGGAGCAGCGTCCCGTCGCGATGGACCGACTGCAGGGCGCCGCCGGCACGGGCGTGGTGGAACTCGCAGAAGGCCGCGCACCCACCGCTCATGCACTCGTGGTAGATCTCGACCTCGTCGCCGTCGACCGTGGTGAAGACCCGGCGGCAGGCACTCTCCGGCATCACGCTGCTCGCCGCATACCGCGCCGCGTGGCGTCCCCGCTGCTCCTCCGTGAGGAGGACGCAGCCCTCCTCGATGAGACGGTTCACCCAGTCCTGAACGGTGCTCCGGGGGGTCTTTGTCGCCTCAGCGATATCGACCACCGTGAAGTAGCCACTCTCAAGCGTCGCCTGACGCATCAGCCGCAGATACTGTTTCCTTCGCTCAAGAACCCTGGACATGCCGATCACGGATGTAGAGGAGGTCGCCGATCACCGCGCTGGCGGTCTCGGTGGAACCCGCGCCCTTCCCGATGAACGTCAGATCCCCGGCGAGATCCGTCTCCACGGTGACCGCGTTGAGCGTCCCTTCGACGACGAGCGGGTGCGATTTTGCGACGATCCGCGGGGAGACGCGGAGCACCCCGGCCCCCGGGACGATCTCCCCGATGAGCCGGATGGTGCAGTCCTGGTCTTCCGCAAGCCGCAGGGCCTCGGGTGTCAGGAGGGTGATCCCCGTCCTCTCCACGTCGCCGAGCGTCGTCCGCATATCGAGGATGGTGTTTGCGAGGATGACAAGCTTGATCGCCGCGTCGATCCCCTCGACGTCGTAGGTGGGATCGGCCTCCGCATACCCGAGTTCCCGGGCCTCGGCAAGGGCCTGCTCGTAGGTGAGGCTGTCCTCGGCCATCCGGGTGAGGATGTAGTTGCAGGTGCCGTTGAAGACCCCGTAGAGCCGGGAGATGGTGTTGCCCGCAAGCCCCTCCTGCATCGCGTGGATGAGCGGTATCGCCCCGCAGACCGTCGCCTCGTACTTCAGGAGGACGCCGTTTGCCACCGCTAGCTCCCGGAGTTCCGGGTAGGCAAGGGCGATCGGGCCTTTGTTCGAGGTGACGACGTGTTTGCCCCGCCCGAGGGCTCCCCGGATATGGCCGAGCGCCGGCTCGCCGTCATCCACGTTCGTCGGGGTCACCTCGACGAGGACGTCGTAATCCGCCTTCGCCACCACGTCGCCGGGGCTGACGTCCGGGCTGCCGCAGGGGCCGCCGTTCTCCTTCCGGTCAAGCGCCGCCTGAAGGTCGATCCCGGCCGGATCGATTGCGCCGCTCCGTGAGTCGGCAAGGCCGGTGACGGTGATATCAAGGTTTTTTGCAAGGATTGCCCGGGCGATGCCCCGGCCGACGGAGCCGAACCCGAGGATGGCGATCCGCATCATGCACCCTCCAGGGGCTCGATGATGAGGAGGCTCTTCTGCTCCGCAACGCCGCGCAGAATCCGGATAGCCTTCTTCATCTCCGTCCGGGTGGTCGAACGGATGGTGATGCGAGCCGAAGACGGGGAACTGATCGCCGGCATGACGAGAGAGAGTTCCGTCACCTCGGCCGAACCGGTCGTGTCGATCCGGTCGACCGTGTCGGAGAGGTCCGTGTGCATCAAGTGGCCGATCATGATCAGCGTACACTCGTAGAGGAGCCGTTCCTCGTCGATGCGCACGACGTTGACGCCTTGCTCGCGGAGCAACTCAAGGAGCCTCGAAAGACGCCCTTCAGGGAGTTTCAGCACGATCTGGACGTCCAGCGTCTCCGTAGCCGCCGATATCTCCCTCTGGTGGATGACCGCGATGATGTTTCCCCCGACGGCCGAGATCGGCTGGAGGGCTGCGACCAGCTGTCCGGGCCGGTCTTTCATCTCGAGCTTCATTGATACCTGCAAAAAACCACCTGCTGAATAGTTGACCTGCCGGGGAGATAAGCCTTGTACCCCGGCCGGTTCACCTGCGGGAGATATACAAAAAAAGGATGTAGCCGGGCGGCCGGTCACTTCACCGACCCGGGTGCGGCGGTGATGACCGGAAGCGCCCGGGCCAACTCGGGAAGGAGTTCACCAGGGATGCCCATGACGAGCTCGTCGTCCTCGATCCCGGAGAACCGGCGCGAGCCGTCGCACCCGAGCGAGTAGTTGATCTTACCGGAGAGGTAGGGCAGCGCGGTCGCATCCGCGCAGACCGACTGGATTCCCGACATCGTGGACTCGATCCGCCCTCCGAGCAGATAGAGCGTCGTCTGCGCGAGTTTCAGCATCGCCCGGGGGTTTGCCACGATGACGACGACGTGCGGGTCGAACGGCGTCTTCTCTAGCGGCGCATAGACGGTCGCGTAGGTCTCGAGTTCCGGGACGTGCGGCACCCGCTGGATCGTCCGCATGCAGGCGGCCCAGCTCTCGAACTTGCCGAGTTTGTAGTAGAACTCTCCCGAACGGAGGCTTGGGGTGAGTTCTTTCAGCCCGAGCGCCCAGCCGCCCCCCATGCAGACGTGCTTATCGGCGGTCGCGTAGAAGGTCTCGCCGTTCAGGCGGGCCCTGCTGATCATCTGGCAGTGGCGGACGGTCTCTTCGATCGGCCCGACCCCTTCGGGGATACCGGCGGGGCTCTTTGCGAGTTTCACCGCGACCGGCGAGCCCCGAAGGTCGAGGGCGGTCTTGAGCGTCTCTGCGATCTCCGCGTAGGGGATCTTCATGCGCATCTGGTCTTCCATGATCGTGCTCACTCCACTGTCCTGATCATTCCCGCGGACGCTCATAAATTCTCGGGTAGAGGTATCAGAGGTTGCGCAACTTGTGGTTCACCTTCTCAAAGAAGGGCCTGCCCGTATGGACGAAGAGCGCGGGCTGCTCTGATCTCTTGACCGTGAGCGTGGCCTCCTTTTCGAGCTCGAACGTGCTCTGCCCGTCGATGACGAGGTGGGCCGGTTTCTCGGTCTCGAGGGTGATCTCAAGCGTTCTATGGGTGCTGATGAGGTGGGGCCGGGACGAGAGCATATATGGCGCGAGCGGCACGATGAGGAAGCCCTCTATCTGCGGGTCGACGATCGGCCCTCCCGCGCTCATGGCGTAAGCGGTCGATCCGGTCGGGGTCGATATGAGCAGGCCATCCGCACGGAACCGCTCTGCGGGCGTCCCGTCGGCGTAGACGCCGAACCGGAGCATCTTCGCCGGCCGGTCGGTGACGACGAGCCCTTCGTTGAGGGCGTCACCGAGGAATTCCCCATTGACTGAGAGGCTGACCCGCATCCGGCTCTCGACACGGAACCCGTCCGGGTGCGCGGCAAAGAACGCTCCTGCGTCGTCGGGTTCCAGGTCGGTGAGGAAACCCACCTCGCCCCAGTTGATCCCGAGGACCGGGATCTGCTTCTTCATCTGGTGGACGGTGAGGAGGACCGACCCGTCGCCGCCGACGACCACGACCAGGTCGCCGCCGATCTCCTCGAACGGGACGCCCTCTTCTCCGAGGTGGGCCCCCGTGCCTTCCTCAAACGCAACATCATGCCCCATGCCTTCGAGTTCCCGGGCGAGCGACGCGGTGTAGCGGAGCGCGTCCACCTCATCGATGCGCGATACAAGGACGATCTGCATGCGCGGTTCACCTCAGGTACTCGACGACCTTGTTGTGCATGACGCCGTTCGTGACGACGAGGCTCCTCCCGGCGGTGACCTCGTCGGGGAAGGTGAGTACGCCCCCCTCGGGATCGGAGACCGTCCCGCCGGCCTCCTCGCAGACCAGCAGCCCCGCCGCCGCGTCGGTGACGCGGAGCGTCCCCCGCAGGTCGACGAACCCGTCAAGGCGGCCGCACCCGACGTAACAGAGCTCGAGTGCCGATGCCCCGAGAAGGCGCAACCGCCGGATCTTCCGGGCGATCCCGAACATCCGGGTCGGGTCGAACTTCCGGCCGTAAACGCTCATGGCGCTCTCTTCGAGGAGCGATACCCCGGAGACGCGGATAGGGTGCCCGTCGAGGAACGCACCCCGGCCCCGGACGGCGCAGAACGTCTCGCCGGTGGCGAGGTTCTGGACGTAGCCCCCCCGGGTGATCCCATCCTCGGCGTATGCGATGGAGAGGGCGTAGAACGGTATCCCGACAACGGCGTTGTGGGTGCCGTCGACCGGGTCGAGATAGATGGTGCCCGCATCTCCCCCCATCTCGGCGCACCCGAGCTCCTCGCTGATCAGGCGCCGGCAGATGGGATGGCACGTGAAGTAGTCCACGATGAGATCCTCTGCGACCTGGTCGATCTTCTTGGTGGGCGTGCCGTCCGCGCCCATCCTTACGAACTCTCCTGCTTCCGGCGTTCCGACCATGCCGGCCACGGCATCCCGGACAGCCCCGGCCAGGTCATCACACGCCTGAATGAACTCCATCAATTCTCCTCGTGCCGTCCCTTATTCTACGGTGTATTTATGTAATGTAATCCAGATACATTAATCACGCGTTTGTTGAGTGAGACAATATGAAAGAACAGACAGAAGTTGGGAAACTGAAAGAAGGACGCTACGTCGTCATAGAGGATGAGCCTTGCAAGATTGTCTCCATCGCTATCTCGAAACCGGGGAAGCACGGGGCGGCAAAGTCCCGGATCGACTGCATCGGCATCTTCGACGGCGTCAAGCGCTCGATCGTCCAGCCGGTCTCGGCAAAGACCTACGTGCCCGTAGTGGAGCGGAAGATGGCGCAGGTCATCTCGATTGCCGACACGACCGTCCAGTTCATGGACGTCAAGGACTTCGAGATGTTCGAACTCAATCTGACCGAAGAGCAGGTCGGCGGCCTTGAGCCGGGTAAGGAGATCCCGTACATCTCATCCCTGGGCAAGAAGAAACTTGAGTGACCTATTCTGGCTTACGAAGACGGGCATGCACGAGCTCGCCCATCTCCATTTTGCGGACGCGGACGCATCGTATGAGGAGGCCCGTTACGCGGTCTTCGGCGTCCCCTACGACGGCACGACGTCGTTTCGGCCGGGGACGCGGTTTGGACCCCGGGCAATCCGGGAGGTCTCGTTCAACTTCGAGTCCTACGATCCCGCGACCGGGATAGACTTCTGCGAGGTGCCGGTGACGGATCTCGGCGACCTTGCGGTCTCGCGGCTGCCGGAGGAGGTCGTCCGGCAGACAGCCGACGTCGCGGGGGATGTCGTCGGCGACGGGAAGGTGCCGGTGATGCTCGGCGGCGAGCACACCGCGACGGTCGGCGCGGTCAGGGCCGTCCGGCCGGAGGTCTACGTCGTCTGCGACGCGCACCTGGACCTCCGGGACGAACTCGACGGGACGCCCTACAGCCACGGGTGCGTCACCCGGCGCGTCCTTGAGTCGGTCGATGACGTCATCATCATCGGGGCCCGGAGCGGTGATGCGGAGCAGTTCGAGATTGCGGCGGAGAAGACACGGCTGTATACCGCCGATGCGGTGCGGGAGCGGGGCATCGGCGCCGTCCTCCAGGAGGTCCGGGAGCATGTTGCGGGGAGGAGGATCTACCTCTCGATAGACGCCGACGCCATCGACTGCTGCCTCACTCCCGGCCTCGGGACACCGGAGCCGTTCGGGATGACGCCGCTCGAGATCCGGGAGGTCGTGCGTGCCCTCGCGCCCGAGGCCGCGGGGTTCGATTATGTGGAAGTGGCTCCGTTCGATACCGGGCAGACGGCGGCGGTGGCGGCGCAGATGGTGCGGGAGTTCATCGCACGGCACTGGGTTGCCGGGCGGTGAAGGGCTCCCGACCGTCCCCCTGCAGTTTTTTGCCCGCCGCCACACCTCGTCGATGTCTGCAGTACGCATTCTCAGGCTTCGATAGGCAGCGAACCACAATCTTCGAACCAGCCAGGGAGCGTCTTCGTTATATCGTCGAGATTCTTCTCAATTCCCGGGGCCGGATAGGTTCAACCGGCCCGAGACAACCGTCATCGCATCAATCATATGTACCTGCATACGTCTCCGGCACCTGGATCTTCAGGCTGTAGGAGTCGATGCACCGGGTGTTGACGACGAAGTAGTAGTCGTGGTACCCCTCGTAGAAGATGCTCACCCACTGCTCCTTCTTGAGATCGGGTTTATCCTTCATGGCGACGAAGTCGCGGAAGTTGAGGGTGAAGACCCGGACGAAGCGGTTCGGGTCTTCGGCATCCATGACCTGGCAGTTGAAGAGCGGGATCTCGTCGTTTGAGGTCGTGATATCCGAGTAGTCGAGCCGCCATATCGGGAACGGGACCCGGACGATCCCGGTCGTCCCCGACCACTGCCCGTCGATCGTCGCATAGGTCACCCATCGGGTGACGCCTGACGCGGTCTCCGGCGGAAAGGCGGTCATATTCAGGCTGCTCTCCCCGACCGGGATCTGGTAGGTGCCCGGGTCGACGAAACCGACCGGCCGCGGCTTCCCGTCCCAGGTGGGCACCGGTGTGGGCGTCGGCGCCACAGTTACGGGGGGGATCGTAGGCGTCCATGCCGGGGTGACCGTCGGTTCTGGCTCGGCGCCCCAAGAGAACGCCGGCATCTCGCCGGTCGCCGCTGGCTTGACGACCAGGGCCAGCACGAGGACGACCACGATTCCCAGAACGACGTAGATGAAATCCTGCTTCTTCGTCATATCCTGCTCCTTCTTCCCTCTGATTGAGACCATCTCATGCGACCGATCCGCCCCCTCCATCCCCGGCACCGGAGGGGTGTCAGGTATTTCCACCGAGGAAACGTTATTTCCAGAAACGGAGCGATCAGCCACAGGGTCTTTCGGTACAGGTATCGTTGCACTTCCGGCTACAAATACTTGCCTCAGACCGATGAGGAGCGATAAAAGGGATTTTACACGTAATCGTTATCGAAATTACCTCGTAAAATACCCCCCCTGTTTTGAGTAACTTTTTATACTGGTTTTTGCATATACTCAACAGAACCGAATTGATCCGGATGATAGGCTCATTCGGACTCCGGTAACAGGAGGAAACGTTACATGAGCAAGATAATGAAAAACGAAGACGCATTCACCGGCCTTGAGGCCGCGATCGTCCTGATCGCCTTCATCGTCGTTGCCGCAGTCTTCTCGTACGTGGTGCTCGGCGCCGGTTTCTTCACGACACAGAAGAGCCAGGAAGTCGTCCACACGGGTGTGGCACAGGCGAGCTCGAACATGGAAGTGTCGGGACCTGTGGTCATAAAGGCTGCTGCGGACTCTACCGTAAACACTATCACCTTCTATCTCCAGCTGGCGGCCGGTGGGTCGCCGATCGACATGAACAAGGTGACGTATGTTGTCTCGACCAGTCAGAAGCAGCAGACCTTTACGTCTGGAGGCGTAACCATGGAGTGGTATAAAAACGGTGCCGATGTAAAATCGGGAGCCAACAATCTCCTCGAGAAGTTCGAGTTCGTAAAGGTGACCGTCACCCCGACCAATGTTGATATCGGTCCGAACAACAAGTTCATCGTCGAGATCCGGCCCGACCAGGGTGCGGCCTACCCGCTCGAGCGGAACGCCCCCCCGAGCCTTGAGGGTGGTCATTACTACGAGGTCTACTGAGGAGGGTGATGAAAATGAAGAGACAATTCAATGATAATGCATTCACCGGGCTTGAGGCCGCAATCGTCCTGATCGCGTTCATCGTCGTGGCCGCGGTCTTCTCGTACGTCGTGCTCGGCGCCGGCTTCTTCACGACACAGAAGAGCCAGGAAGTCGTCCACACAGGTGTAAGCCAGGCCAGCTCCAGCATGGAGATCGTCGGCTACGTCTACGGACTGCAGGACAATGCCTCTCCATCAACCTTAGGCAAGATCAGGTTCGTTGTTGCGAACACTGCCGGCGGAACGGCCATCGATGTAAAACAGATGGTCGTCACATATGTGGATGAAACTAACCACGAAGTAATACCCTTTGATGAAGATGGCACCACAGATGATCCCTGCTGGACGGTTACGAACTTCTACAACGCCGGCGAGGACCCCGGTGAGGAAAACTACCTTCTTGAGCCGGGTGAGCAGTTCGAGCTCGAAGTGTCCATCCTGAACCCGGGAGTAAACCAGGCATTTTCGGTGAACCTGCAACCGGCCGCCGGTGCAGTCTACCCGATCAAGAAGACGGTCCCGCCCGCCATCGAGCCGGTTAACTTACTCCCCTAACTTTTTTTTAGCGTCGAGCAACTCGCAACCGATTCAACCGGCAGGATTACCGTTGCATTTCAGAGACAGGTAACCTGCTCCCCATAATGCCCTGTAAGTTGACAGGATTCAGACACCGGGCCATCCAATAATCGCATTCCCGTCAGCCGGGACTTATCGAACTGGCATCCTGAAAACCTGAACAATACAAAGGCAACTTGCAGGCAAACCGTGTCTGTATCGACCGGTCGACATGCCCCACTAAAGTTCTGCCAGAGAACACAGGGTCACCGGATACGCTGAACGGGTGCTCCGGCAGCAACTGGCACACGGCTAGAGCTCGCCGTCATCTAAATTAATGAATCTCATACCATGTCTTCCGCAACAACGTGAGCGACCCTCTTAGCATTTACGCACCCTTGCTTCACGCGAAATTCTGGTGTGGGCAGGCGGGCGATCTGATCTCAGGCGCCAGAACCCCCAATGAAAGGGTGAAAAACTCACTAAAGTCACTCCGACATACCACACCCGGTACGGGCACGGAATGGTTCCAGACACCGATATGGTGTCCGGCCTCCCGCAATCCGGGGTCGAACAGCACCCCCTCGGGAAACCGCGAGTGCCACCTCGCGGAATGGCTCCGGTGGCGTGTTCCGGGCATCGTCCGGGTCGCCGATGGCACGATCGAGGAGAGTCATCATCGAACCCGCAAAGACCTTCCTCGCCTGTGTGAGCGCGGACCCCATCGGGTAGAGTATGTGCTCAGGTCTGACACCGTCGATTCGCGGGGAAAAATGCAACGAGATCCTTCATCCCCGGGGCCGACCATCCTATCTGCGCGGTTCCGGCATCACCGCGGGGAAACAGGGGTGCCGAGCGTAACATTTCCAGGAGAATCGCTCCTATCACCGGCCAACACCCGATTGCACTACCCAAACCCCGTACCTCACCTCACCCCTGCCCCTCAGGGAACCATACCGTTCGGCAGTCCCCGGCAATATCGAAGACATATACCCCGAACAGGCCCTTGACAACGTCCAGAAGACGTTAAGGCGACCGTAAATCGAATATCAACACAAGCAACTTTTATTAACTATGACAATGATATAATTCAATATTATGGTGGGGGTAGACCAGGCTCAAATCGATAAAATACTCTCCGGTGCGTCCTCGGAAGACCCGGAGGCCCGTCTCGACACGCTCGAGAAGGAACTGGACTTCGTCAAGACGTCGATCAAACGGCTGCTCATCGACCTCCGGGAGCGGATGAACGAACTGGACAACCCGTTCACCAGCGGCACCCTGGCCTACTCGGGAGCCAGGTTCAGGCCGCAGGATACCGCCCCGGTCGACGAGGAGACGGACGACGAGATGTCCAAACTGGACGCTATGCCCGCCGGTCTCGGCGATCCGGAGACCACCGCAATAGAGGGGCTTGACGACGGCGAACTCTTCCCGACCGACCTGGGGTCGGCCGGCTTCCCGGAAGCCCGCACTGCCGCTCTGCCGCAGGCGAAACCCACGGGTAAACTCAAACTCCAGAAGGTGCATCGGCTCTTTGAGTGGGTGCACCAGGGGTGCAGGAAATACGGGCACGAGCACATGACGATCATGATCGACGCCTACCGGTCGATGGACTACATCTCCGAAGATGTCTCCGACCAGATAGGAGAGATCATGCGGATGGCCCCCGAGACCCGGGCGGAGGTCAGGGATATCGGCCCGAACGAGTTCGTCTCCGAACTCTACGTCTTAAACCGCATCCTCGACCCCGACGACGCGACGCTCGACCGCGACATGATCGAGGTGCTGATGCTCTCCCGCCGGGATGCGGAAGCGCCCGACGCTGAGAAGATGTCTTCAAAAGGGCGGAACGCCGGCGATACCTGGATCGAGTTGCTGGACAGGATCTAATACCGGACAGGATATGATGGATGTCGAGCGAAACCTTCACCACAGCGATGTTCCTTATCGCCGCCATTATATCGGCCGGCGTTCTCATTAACGCAGTATTTCCCGTCATCTACACCCTGTCAAGCACGATCTCGTCGTCCTCCCACAGCGTGGACGAACGGTTGAGCACCGACGTGAAGATCGTCACGACGTATGCGAGCGGGGACACCGCAAAGATCTGGCTGAAGAACATCGGCACCGGCAGGATCCCTGATAACAGTATCCAGAGAGCCGACGTCTTCCTCGGGGCCCAGGGAAACTTCACACGGTTGACGCGAGCGACGACGCTCGATAAGGACACCTGGAGATACGAGATCCTCGAAGACACGAAAAACAACTACTGGGACCCCGGCGAGACCCTCTACGTCGAGGCACAGACCTCGAAGATCCCTGGCGAAGAGAAGATCGTCTACTTCCAGTTCGTCCTCCCCTCCGGCCTCACCCGGTCGACCACCTTCACCGCGAGTGGTCCACCATGAGCGCGGGACCCCTCATCGCATCCGGAGTCGGCATCCTCCTCCTGGTCGCCACCGCCTACGTCCTGATCGGCGGCACCCTCGCCACCACGGAGGTGATGGTCGAAGCGCAGGGCAACCTCGCCGCCTCCCAGGAGGTCCGGATGCGGACGGCGATCGCGATCCAGAACACGAACCTGCATGGCCAGACCCTCTACGTCGAGGTGAAGAACACCGGGAGCGAACCGGTCGTCGACACCACGGCCATCGACGTCTACCTCCTGAGCGGGGGCGAGCCGGTCTACATCCCCCACGGCAACGACACTGAGACTTACCGCTGGAGCAAGAAATACATAGACCCCGACGGCGTCCATCCGGGCCAACTCGACCCCGGCGAGACCCTCAACCTCTCCGTCACCTGCACGGAGGGCGCCGCCCCCACGTGGGTCCAGATCGTCACCCCGAACGGGGTCTCCAGTTCAGCGTACATACCAACCACAGGAGAATAACATGGCTCTGAGCGACGCAAACGAAAGCATTCTCGACACACCCGACAAGACCATCCTCTCGACCGGGAACACCGAACTCGACAAAAAACTCGCCGACGGCCTCCCGCTCGGGTCGCTCAACCTAATCGAGGGCGAGAACGACACCGGAAAGAGCGTGCTCACCCAGCAGATCATCTGGGGCGCCTTAAAGCAGGGGTTCAACGTCGACCTCTTCTCGACCGAGAACACGAGCAAGAGTTTCCTCACCCAGATGGAGTCGATGAGTCTCGACATCTCCGACTACTTCGCCTGGGGCTACCTCCGGGTCTTCCCCATGCACGTCGTCGGGTTCGAGTGGACGAAGGAGAAGATGCAGGGGACGCTCGAACGAATGATCGCCTACATGGAGCAGAGCAAGGCGCAGGTGATCGTCATCGACTCGCTCACCCTCTTCACCGAGTACGCCAAGCAGGACACCGTCCTCACGTTCTTCACCAACTGCAAGAACCTCGTCGACCACGGCAAGACCATCCTCGTGACCCTGCACACCTACGCCTTCGTGGAGGACTCCCTCGTTCGCATCCGGTCGATCTGCGACGCTCACCTCTTCATGAAGAAGGCGCTCGTCGGGGGCAAGTACGTCATGATGCTCGAGGTCGTCAAGGTCCGCGGCGCACGAAAGACCACAGGGAACATCATCAGTTTCGAGGTTCACCCCGGGTACGGCATCAAGATCATCCCCGTAACGGTCGCGAAGGTGTGAGAGCAATGGGATCGGCACTGGAGGCAACGGTGACCCTCCCCTTCGAGCCCGAGTTCATCGACGAGGGAAACGACTGCTACAACAACGTGGAGTCCTGCGCGCTCTACCGGATGCTCCCGGCAAACGCGCGCGACTACGTCAAGGCAAGCCCTCACCTCCTCGAGTACCTCCACATCCTGCCGGTCAACACCGTCGGCATCCCGCTCTTCCTCTCGGAACTGAAGAAGGACCTGAAATCGATGGAGAACCCGAACATCATCTACCCGGTGAACGAGACGACGTTCATCCACATCTTCCCCGACCCAAACGACGTCCGGAACTGGTACATCCCGATCGAACCGTCGTTTCTCCACTCCGTCAAAGAGATCCTCCCGGTGATCGAGGAGAGGCTGATCGATATGATCGACGCCCTCGACGAGGAACCGGTGACCGAACAGGCACGGATCGGGGTGCTGAAAGGCTTCATCCAGCAACTCGTCTACGTGAAGCGGCCGGACGAGGAGATCGACGAGTCGCTGCTTGCCGGCGGGACGCCAAAAGATCTCGTGGCCCGGATAAAGACCTTCCTCACCTCGGAGATCGGTGCATCGGCAAAACCGCAGGTGTCAGAGCACCCCCAACTCGCCGACGGGCGGATCATCCTCACACAACAGGAGTACAGGGCGCTCGAGTACATGATCGTCCGCGATAAGATCGAGATGGGGACGCTCAAACCGTTCCTCTCCGACCAGTATATCGAGGATATCACCTGCGACGGCGTCGGGCCGATCTTCATCGAGCACAAGATCTTCAAGGGCTTGAAATCGGTCGTCGGGTTCCAGGACTCAAAGGAACTCGATGCCTTCGTCATCAAACTCGCCGAGCGGATCAAGCGGCCGCTGACCTACAGAAACCCCATCGTCGACTCGACCCTCCCCGACGGTTCGCGTATCAACATCGTCTACGGGACCGAGATCAGCAAACATGGAAGCAACTTCACCATCCGTAAGGTGAACGAGGTGCCCCTGAGCATCCTGCAGGTCATCGAGAGCGGGGCGTGCAACTACATGATGGCCGCCTACCTCTGGATCTGCCTCGAGTACGGGATGTCGATGTTCGTCTCCGGCGAGACGGCGAGCGGCAAGACGACCACCCTGAACGCTCTTACGACCTTCCTCCCGCCCGAGAACAAGATCGTCACCATCGAGGATACCCCGGAACTGACCGTCCCCCACCGGAACTGGACACGCGAGGTCGCGAAAGCCAAGGGGAAGGGCGAAGGAGAAGGCTCGGAGATCACGATGTTCGATCTCCTCAAAGCGGCTCTGCGTCAGCGCCCGAACCAGATCCTGGTCGGTGAGATCCGTGGTGTGGAAGGCTCCGTCGCATTCTCCGCGATGCAGACCGGTCACCCGGTGATGAGCACCTTCCACGCAGCATCGGTCGAGAAACTGATCCAGCGTCTCTGCGGCGACCCGATCAACATCCCGAAGACCTACGTCGACAACTTAAACCTGGTCATCATCCAGAGCGCCGTGAAACTCCCCCAGGGTGGAACCGTGCGGCGGATGCTCAGCGTCAACGAACTCGTGGGCTACGACCCCGAGACCCAGGGGTTCTCCTTCATGGCGGCGTTCGTCTGGGACCCCGCCACCGACTCCTTCACCTTCACCGGGAGAGGGAGCAGTTACCTGCTTGAGAACAAGATCGCAACGATGCTCGGCATCCCGGAGAACCGGCGGGCTGACATCTACGACGAGGTCGACAAACGAGCGAAAATCCTTGAGCGGCTCCACAAGGCCGGGTACACCCAGTTCTGGGACCTCTTCCACATGACCACGAAGATCAAGAAGCAGGGTCTGCTCAACATCGAGGTGTGATGGTGTTTGAGGATGTGACCGAACGGCTGCGAGCGGCAAACCAGGGAAAGATCCCGTTCGAGGAGCAGATTGAAACTCTCGGGGATCTCCGTTCCACCATCCTCGATAACAAGAAGATGGAGCAGGACTTGCTCCTCATGTACACTTACATGGCCGCGATCACCACATCGTCCGTGACCCGGCCCGAGATCTTCCAGTACACCTCCGAGCGGTTCGAGTACATCCCGTCGCGCTACATAGCAAAAGTGCAGCGTCTGGTCGCCAAATGGGGCCAGAATTATTCCAGCGCCCTCCGGGCGATCGCCGAGCGCTGCAAGAATGCAACCCTCAAGAGCATGCTCAACCGCTACGCCAACTCCATCGACTCCGGCGTTCCGGACGACGACTTCATCGGGACAGAACTCTCGAGTATCAGGAGCATCTATCGCAACTCGTTCGAGCAGGGGATCGAACTCCTGAAGAAATGGGGCGATGCCTACATCGCGATGCTCCTCTCCGGATCGCTCGTCGCGATCATCATGATGATCTCGGTCGCCATCTATGCACCCGACGGGATTGAAGCGACGCTGCGTTCATCCTACTACATCATCCTCGCCATCTCGGTCTTCGGCCTCACGATCATGTATCGGGCTGTCCCCGACGACCCCCGCACGCACGGTCTTGTTGATATCTGCTCGCGAGAGCAGGCCTTCATCCGGCGGCTGGAACGCCTTACCCTGCCGATAACCGTTGCAATTACACTGATGCTCATCCTCGTCGGCGTGAACGCGGGCATCATCTTCCTGCTTGTCGGCCTGCTCCTGATGCCGCTCGGGATCATCGGCTACATCGACGACGCAAACGTCGTCAACCGGGACAACGACTTCTCCACGTTCATCCGGGGCCTCGGGTCGATCATGGGCGGCAAGGGCATCACCACCGGCGACGCGCTCAAGGAGGTCGACAGGAAGTCGCTCTTCCACCTCGAACCGTTCATCAACTCGGTCTCGACGAAACTGAACCTCGGGCTCGATGAAGCCCTGAGCTGGAAGAAGTTCATCGGAGAGACCGGCAGTTACCTGATCTACAAGTACATGAACATCTTTCGTGACGCGGTGGCTCTCGGCGGGTCGCCGGACGCGATCGGAAAGATCGTCAGTTCGTCGATGCTCGAACAGGTGCTGCTCAGGAGGAAACGCGACATGATGGTGAAAGGGTTCGTCGTCCTGCTCGTGCCGATGCACGGAGCGATGATCGCCATCTTCGTCTTCCTCTTCGAGATCCTCCTCGCGATGTCCCGCGCCGTGACGGAGGTGATGAACCACTTCACAGAGACCTCAGCCGCGCTCTCGGGAGGGTCGGCCTCTATCGGCAGCAGCATGGGATCATCGTTGAACATCTTCGCCAACTTTCCCGAAGACACAATGCGAACCTACGTGGTAACGATCCTCTTATTGCTGACCATTGCAAATGTACTGGCAGGAAAGATTGTCATGGGCGGCGACCGATACCTCTACTACTTCTTCACAAGCCTGCTCTGCGTGGTAACGGGTATCATCTACATCGTTGCACCGATCGTCGTGAGCGCACTCTTTGTCATTCCGACATTCACGGGGGTGTGAAAGTGAGAGAGAACCTACGTCGTCCGCTTCTGTTCCTGATCACCGTCAGTACCGGCTCCGTATTCGTCATATTCGACGCCACCACCGAGATCATCATCGCAGGCACCGTGCTCGCAGGGTTTCTCGCGCTCGTCGTCACCGGGGCGCTCGACCTTGCCGAACTGAAACCGTCGAGCCTGCGTGCCGCGTTCCGGGAGCGTGGAGAGAAGAAGAAGCAATCTGACGCCCCGGCGACGGCAGAACCGGACGCACCGGCAGAAGACCCATCCCCCACCTCGAGCCGCCCGTCCTCCGGGATCGCTCTCCGGGGTATGCTCAGGACTTTCAAGGCATCGATCACGGAAGCGATCGCGCACGCCCGCGCTCCTGAAGGGGAGAAGAAGAGCAATATTGAGAAGATCGATGCCATGCTCGACCAGGCGGTCGAGGGTGCGGTCCCCGATCAGCCCATGACCCCGGCCCCCCCGAAGGCCGGCGGGAATTCTGTCGATCCCCTTGCTTCGCTTGCAGACCTCGACATCGACTCGCTGGAGGGGCTGGATCTCGACGGTGAAGCGTCCGGTCCGGGGACGGTCTTTGACCCCGACCAGATCTCCCTTCTCTCGGCGGAGGATGCCGATGCCATATCGGACATCCTCAAGTCGCACCAGGACGAAATCGATGGGTTCGACCTCACGGCCGAGATCGATCTTGCCGGGGGTGCCGATGAGCCCGCCGCCCTCCCGTCAGTAGCAATGGACGTCCCGGAACTGCCTGGAGACGCCGCTATGCCGGATATGAGCGCGCTGACCGAGGAACTCTCCGCGCTCGACGAACTGGATCTCGATGAGATCGAGATCGGGGGCGAAGAAGAGGAGGAGGAGATCGAAGAGGAGCCTGTCCCGGAAGAAGAGGTCTTCGAGGAGGAGCCAAAAGAAAACTTCGACATGGTCTCCTTTGCGGCAGGCGGCGCGGTCGAGGACGACCTGATCACCGCACTCAAAGCCGACACCAAGAAGAAGAAATTTGTGGAGGATATCAGCCTGGTCCGCGAACTGAAAGGGGAGAAGTTCCATGCAGAAGAACTTGCAGGGGAGCTCGAGGATATCCTCGCAACAATGAAATCGCAGTGATGGTGCCACGCAGGACACAATACAGGGGAAGCAAAGGAGAAAAAAAATGAAATCGGTTCCGGTAAAGATCGAGCACGAAGGCAAGTGGGTTCCGACGACGATGGGTATCGCTGAGGACCGTTTCCGCATCGATGTTCCGCTTAAGCACGAGGTTCCTTACAAATCCGTGATCGACCTCGAGGAGAAGAAGAATCAGGTTATCATCACCGCCGGGGCGAATGGAGAGGCCGTCTACCGTATCGCGTCGGTCGAGAAGGTTCTCGTGGTCTTAAAGAAGTTCATCATCACCCAGGCCAGTGCCTACCGGATGAACGCGTTCTTCATGTCGCCCGCAATCCGTGGGGGGGTACTCGTCCAGAACGCCCAGTGGGAGAAGGGCGCGATCGCCGTCATGAAGACCGGCATCTGGTTCGTCAGCCAGGAGAAGCAGGTCTGCATCCCCCTCGACGAGGTGACCGGTATCGAACTTACGTCCCGGGAGATCCAGGAGAAGAATCTCGAGGTCGTGAAGATCGACCATCTCATCGAGAATGAACTCGTGACGAGTTTCGTTCTCTGCCCGCTGACGACGCTCCAGGTTCTCTACAACTTCCTCAAAGAGGCGACACACGATACCGAAACCCGCGAGGAGATCGATCCCCTGACCGGGCAGGTGGCGATGCTGGTCTATAGCGGGATGGACTCGAGTGCCATCGAGAACATGCTGAAACTCTCGCACAAAGAACTCGAGGCCACCTACGAGAACCTTCTCGGCTCGGGCCTCGCTGAAGTGCTCTACGTCAGGAAAGAAGTGCAGCTGACCCCAAAAGGGGTAAGATACATCTCAGAGTCTGTAAAATCTCCATTAGATTAAAAACCTTATTTCTTCAAAATGAGAAGATATATATAACTTTTTTATCAAATATTCAACGAGTGGTGTTTGATGGGGAAAATCCTAATCGTCGATGATACAATGTTTATGCGAACGCTGCTGAAGAACATCCTCTTCTCCGGCGGGCATGACATCGTCGGTGAGGCAGCTGACGGCGCGGAGGCCCTCGCCAGGTATCAGGAGCTCAAGCCGGACCTCGTCACGATGGACGTGGTCATGCCGAAGATGAACGGGATCGAAGCGCTCAAGGCCATCAAAGCGGCCGATCCGGCAGCAAAAGTCATCATGTGCACGGCGGTCGGCCAGGAGCAGATGGTCAAACTCGCCGTCAAGAGCGGTGCGAGAGGCTACATCGTCAAACCGTTCCAGGCTCCGAAAGTCCTCGAAGAAGTCAAGAACGTCCTCAGTGCGTAACCATGATACGGGTTCTGATCGTCGACGATTCGCTCTTTATCCGCACGATACTCCGGGATCTGCTCAAAGACGCCCCCGATATCGAAGTAGTCGGAACGGCGGTCAATGGCATCGATGCCCTCGAGAAGATATCCGATCTGAAACCCGACGTCATCACGCTCGACATCGAGATGCCCCGGATGAACGGCCTCGAGACGCTTGAAGCGCTCTCGGAGGTGCGCCCGAAACCGAAAGTGATCGTCCTGAGCACCCTGACGTCCCGCCAGGCCGATATGACCCACCAGGCGTTACGGCTCGGGGCGGACGATTTCATGCTCAAACCGAGGGATGTTCCGAACGTCAGGGGCATCGAGAGCGAACTCATCCAGAAGATCAGAAACCTTGTCGCGCTCCCCACGATCATAAGACCTGCTGCAACCAGCCGGAATGAGGCGGATGCGGTCGTTGTGATAGGCTCTTCTGCCGGGGGTCCGCCGATGCTCGATACGCTCCTCTCCGCGCTTCCGCCGGACCTGCCTGCCGCGGTCGTCGTCACCCAGCACATGCCCGAGGGGTTCACCGCATCGCTCGCCGAACGCCTGAACAGGGTCTCTGCTCTCCCCGTGAAAGAGACCGAGAACGGAGACAGCCTGCAGACCGGAACGGTCCTGATCTCAAAGGCCGGGTTCCACACCATCATCTCGGGAGTCGCAGCAAAGAGCGGAAAAAACCACGGGCGAATCATCCACTCGACCGCTCCCCGCCTGCACGCGGTCCGGCCTGCCGTCGACAAGACCTTCGCTTCTGGAGCACACGTATTCGGCCCGCGCACCGTCTCCGTGATCCTCTCGGGGATGGGGAACGACGGCGGCGAGGGGATGCTCGCGGTGAAGACGGCAGGCGGCAGGACGATGGTATGCGCCGAAGAGGACTGCCTCGTATACGGGATGGCGCGCTCCGCCCTCTCCAGGGACTGTGTCGATAAGGTGGTCCCGCTCAAGGGTCTCGTGCGCGAGATTACGAGAGCAGTCAAACAACTCGAGGTGAATCATGTTTGATGAAGAGGGATACCGGAAACTGTTCGTTGCGGAATCGCGAGAGAACCACGAGAACATCGTGAACAATCTTCTTGCTCTCGAGACCGGGGACGATCACCAGAGCGCCATCGACGAGATCTTCCGATCCGCACATACGCTCAAGGGCATGTCTGCATCGATGGGCTTTGATGCGATGGAGCATCTCTGCCACTCGATGGAAGACGTATTTTCTCTCATCCGCAGCGGGCGGCGCGAGGTGACCGTGTCACTCACCGATCTCCTGCTCACCTGCACCGACACGATTGAGGAGATGCTGGATGCTATCGAGTCGGGGGGAGCACCGTCCGACGAGCAGTCCGCAACTCTGGTTCAGGAACTCCAGGCGTTCGCCGAAGAGGAAGATGAGCAGGGGCCATCTCCCTGTGCGGCACCCCTGATGGAGCTCCCTCCCGAACCGGCGGAAGACGCCGATGATCGTCCGTTGTATACACTAACGGTTGCCGTCGACCCGTCCAGCACGATGAAAGACGTCCGGGCGATGCTGCTCCTGCAGAATCTGGAAGAACTCGGGACGATCCTCGCGACGACCCCTGCACGGGACCTCCTCGAGGACGGGAAGTTCGACGGGCCGTTCGAGGTTCTTATCGAGAGCGAGGCGGGGGAGGATGCGCTCAGGACGACCGCTTCCGGCACGGAACTCTCGCTCCTTGCCCTCTCCACAGGGGCGTCGCCGATGGCTCCCCCACCTGTGATCCCCCCGGCGGCGAGCGATCCGCCGCAGGTGCAGCGAGCAGCGAAGATCGAGAAGAGCCGGGAGATCAAGAACATCCGCGTTGATATCCAGCGACTCGACCGGATGATGAACCTGGTGGAGGATCTCGTCATCAATCGAGGACGGCTCGAACAGATCGCGAAGAAGCACGGCATCAAGGAGTTCGATGAGGCGCTCTCCATGGTCGGCCGCTCGGTCTCCGACCTCCAGAACCTCATGATGGGGATCCGGATGATGCCGCTCGAGCGTATCTTCAACCGCCTTCCCCGCGTCGTGCGGGACGTTGCAAACCACGACGGGAAAGAGGTCGAGCTCACCATCGAAGGCGGCGAGACCGAACTCGATCGGAGCATGATGGACGGGCTCTCCGACCCGCTCCTGCACCTCATCCGGAACGGGGTGAACCACGGCATCGAGACGCCGGAGATCCGCAAAGCCGGCGGTAAACCCCCGAAAGGATCGCTACGGCTGTCGGCGCGGCGGGACAAAGACAACGTTGTCATCGAGATCGAGGACGACGGTGCCGGCATCGATCACGAGAAACTCAGGAAGAAAGGGGTCGAGAAAGGCCTCATGACGCCTGAGACGGCGGCGACCGCAACGAAAGACGAACTTGTCGGCCTGCTCTTCGAGCCCGGGTTCAGCACGGCCGAGACGATCACCGACATCAGCGGCAGGGGCGTCGGGCTCGATGTGGTCAAGAAGACGATCGAATCGCTCAAAGGAACGATCAAGGTCGAGACCGAGGTCGGCAGGGGAACGAAGTTCGAGCTGGTCCTCCCCCCGACGATGGCGATCATCGATGTCATGATGGTGCACATCAACGGGATGCGGTGCGCCATCCCGATCAGCAACGTCGTCGAGGTGGCGCAGACGAGACCGGAGGCGATTCACCGGATCGGCAACACCGAGGCGATCCTGCTCCGGGACCAGACCCTTCCCATGCATCGCCTTGAGGATATGTACGGTCGGGCAGAGAAGAGCAACACGCTGGTCGTGCTGCAGAGCGACGGCAAGAGATGCTGCATCGTCGTTGATACCGTCGACGGTCAGCAGGAAGTGGTGGTGAAACCGCTCTCCAACATTGCAGGCAACTGCCGCGGAATCAGCGGGATCACCATCCCCGGAGACGGTGATGTCGTGCCTGTACTAGATGTAAATACGATGATTTAGGAGAGATAGTTCATGGAACTGGATCCGTTTCAGAAGGACGCGCTGGCAGAGTTTGGGAATATCGGTGCCGCACACGCGGCAACGTCGCTATCGCAGATGCTGATGAGCCCGATCGAGATGACGGTGCCGGAGGTGCAGGCCATAGACATCGCCGATCTCCACAAATACATCAGCAATGAGATAACCGCCATGGTCGTCTTCCAGATTCAGGGGGAGGTCGCGGACGGCGGGTATGTCGTCGTCAGCATGCCCCGGGAGACCGTCATCCAGCTGACGAACCAGATGCTCGGCACCGTCGATGCCGATCTCGATCGCGAGATCAACGAGATGGACCAGAGCGCTGCGATCGAGATCGGGAACATCATGATATCGGCATTTCTCGATGCGACGGCCGAACTGCTGGGTATCGTCATGCTGCCGTCTCCCCCGGCGCTGGCCATCGATATGGCGCATGCCGCCTTCGAGTCGGTCGTCGCGCAGGTGGCCGGTGACGTGAACGACGTCCTGATCTTCAACACCGAACTCACGAGCGAGGCGCCGCCGGTTTATGGGAGCATCTACATGCTTCCGAACACCGAACTTACGCAGCAGCTGTTCCTCATGCTGGAACGGATGATGGAACCGCTCTCGTAACCTGCCTCCGGGATACCATGGAGAACAATTTCTTCGGTGAAGAAACAGCGATAATCCTGGGCCTCGGCGAACTCCGGGTCGGGAAGTGCCCGATGGGAACGATTGGGCTCGGGTCCTGTATCGCGCTCATCCTGCACGACCAGCGGAGGTCCCTTGCGGGACTCGCCCACATCATGCTCCCCGAAAGCCGGGGAGAGGTGGATCGCCCCGGTAAGTTCGCAGATACAGCCATAGATGCTCTCCTCGGAGAGATGGGGAGAGCCGGGAGCACAAAATCCTCGCTCACCGCAATCGTTGTCGGAGGTGCAAGTATGTTTGAGTTTTCGGCCAACTCCCTGAACATCGGCGAGCGAAACGCCGTTGCGGTGAAGGAACTGCTCCAGGAGCAGGGCATCAGGATCGAGCATGAGGAGACCGGCGGCAAGGTCGGGCGGTCCGTATACTACTGGCCGGAGGGGAAGGGGCGTCTTATTGTCAAGAGGGCGGACGGGACATGCATCGCGCTCTGACACTCATTTTAGCCGCGGCAGCCCTCTTCATCCCTTTTGCATCAGCACTGTATGTCGAAGTGCCCGATTATAACTCAGGCATCGCGTCAGCCGGGGTAAAGGATGCAATGAACGGCCGGTATGGAGACGTCATCTTTGCGACCGATGGCGGTATCTCCGTGTACACGGAGAACGGCACCTGGTATTCAGTCAACGCACGGCACCCAGAAGAGACACCCTATGGGATGCTCGCGCCTCTCGATACCATGGTCACCGCGGTCGCGCTCGATGCGGAGGGGCACCTCTGGCTCGGGTATCCGAACGGACTGCAGATCGGCGACGGGGCGGGATACCGTGCCATCCAGGACCTGCAGTTCCTCAAGAACCTCAACATCAACTGCATCGCACGGTGGGGGGACGAGGTGTGGGTTGCCACCGGGCGGGCGGGCCTCCACCGCTACCAGGATGGCGAGTGGACGTGGTACAAGCCTGCCGGGCCCGAAGGCCTCGGGAGTTATACCGTCGTGAGCATGGCGGTCGATGCCGCGAGCGATGCGCTCGTCATCGGGTCGGAGAGCGACGGTATCCGGGTGCTCAGGGACCGGACGGGTGACGCCCGTTTCGAGCAGGTCACCTGCGGCAACGACACCCTCCGCCGGGTCTCCGAGGTGCGGGTCGATCCGTTCGGGGGGGTGTACCTCTTCAACCGCACAACGGTTCTCCATTACACCCCTGATGTGGGGGTTACCCCGGTCCTCGATGCCGTTGACCTGAGCACGTTCCCGGTCACGATCAACGACGTCGCAGCGACTCCCGGAGGAATACTCTACATCGCATCCGATAACGGAATATACGGATGGAACGGATCCGGCGTCGCCCTGCATATCACGTCCAGAGACGGTATCCGCTCGAACTTCATCAAGAAGCTCTTCGTCGATGCCTACGGCCGGTGCTGGTTCGTCGTCTCCGGAAGCGTGGGCTATATCCCGCCGATGACGGGCCACGCCGCCCTCAGCCTCTCCGCCGCTCCGGTGCCGACACCGGTGATGACCGAGACGCCCCTGCCCCCGACCCCGGCGCCGATGGTGACACCGGAAGAGGCTGGCGGGCTGTTTGAGGGAATCCGGGCATTTTTCGAGGGGTTGTTCGGCGCGGCGATACCCGGGTGAGCGGGGCTTGAGTGCGGGGAACGGAGGAGGGATCGCCGGATTTCTTGATATCGCTGTCCCCTGTGTCTGCGAGCATTTTTTGAAAAACTGAGTTCAGTTCATCAACGCTCCCGGGCACGGATTTCCAGTGGACATCGCCGTAGGGGGGTGGGGTCAGGGGAGGGGGCACGCCCTCTCCCCGCGAGCCGCCTCCCCCAATGGCGATATTCCCACGGTCCACTGCATGAGGACATGTCCAAGGAAAAAGGTTGTCCCAGGGACAGGCCAGGTATGGCACCACCCTCATCAGGGAATGGATGAAGATCGGAACAGGGTTTCAGAGCCGGAAAGAAAAAAAACTTCCCGCCCGCTCTCTACTTCGAGATCTCAGTATAGTAGTATTCCCCGGCGGCGATCTGTTCCCGGTCCAGGAACGAGCCGGGCTTGTTGATCCGCGGCCTTCCGCTCTTGTCGCGCCGGAAGGTGATCCCGAGCGCCTCGAGGAACCGGTTCATCCCCGGCGCCATCGAGAACGGCCCGGCTGCTTTGCCGTTGATGCCGGGTTCGCCCTCGAAGACCAGGATACGGTCGCTGATCATGTCGATGACGTAGATATCATGGTCGATCACGAGCGTGCTCGCGCCCCGCCCTTCGGCGTGCTTCCGGATCATCCTTGATATCTTGACCCGCTGCTCCACGTCGAGGTGGGCGCTCGGCTCGTCCAGTATGTAGAGGTCGGCGTCGCGCGAGAGGCAGATCGCGATCGCCACACGCTGGAGTTCACCGCCCGAGAGCGTGTTCACTGGCGTCTGAAGGTGCTCCGAGAGCGAGAGGGGTTCTAAGATCTCGTGCTGGTAGTACGACGTGTCGAACTTGGTCGTCGTCTGCCGGAGGAGCTCCTCGACGGTCGCCTCCGTGTCGCCTTTGAGGTACTGGGGCTTGTAGGAGATCCGCACCCGGGTGTCCATCGCCCCGGTATCGGGCTCGAGTACCCCGGCGAGGAGCTGGGCGAACGTACTCTTCCCGATACCGTTCGCCCCGAGCACCCCGAGGACCTCGCCGCTCCGGATCTCCCCGCCATCGACGGTGAGCGAGAACTGCGAGAACCGTTTCGTCATCGCCGGGAACTCGAACAGCACTTCCCGGTCCGAGTCGGCGGCATGCGCCCGGGCATCGAACGTCACCGCGTACGTCCTGAACCTGACGTTCTCCTCCGGGAGGAACCCCTCCAGGTACTGGTTGATCCCCACCCGGACACCCTTCGGGTGGGTGATGACGCCGAAGACCGCCGGTTCACCGTAGGCGATATGCACGGTATCGGCAAGCATGTCGAGGATGGCAAGATCGTGCTCGACGATCACGACCGGCCGCTCCAGGGCGAGTTCCCGGATCAGGTTTGCGGCGGCCATCCGCTGGTAGACGTCGAGGTAGGGCGTGATCTCGTCGAAGAAGTAGAAGTCGGCATCACGCGCAAGGCAAGCGACGAGCGCCACCCTCTGGAGTTCGCCGCCGGAGAGGGTCTTGATCGGCTGGTCGATGACGGCGCGAAGCGAGAGCCGGTCGATGTAGTAGTCGAGCTTCCCGCGCTCGTCGGTCGTCGCAAGGAGCTCGCGCACCGACCCGGAGAAGACCTTCGGGATCTGGTCGATGTACTGCGGTTTTACAGCGACCTTCACGTTCTTCTGCGAGAGCACCTGGAGGTAGTCAAAGAGTTCGGTTCCCTGGTAGAGGTCGAGGACTTCTTTCCAGGCGACCGGGGCGTCGGTTCTTCCCAGGTTCGGGACGAGGGCGCCCGAGAGGATCTTCACCGACGTGCTCTTCCCGATGCCGTTCGGCCCGAGGAGGCCCGTGACCTTCCCCTCGACAGGGATCGGGAGGCCGTAGAGGACAAAACCGTTCTGGCCGTAGCGATGGATCGGCTGGTCGAGTTCTTCGGGGAGGTTGATGATGTCGAGCGCCTGGAAGGGGCACTTCTTCACGCAGATACCGCACCCGACACAGAGTTCTTCGGATATGACGGCTTTCTGGTCTTCGCCGATGACGACGGTCTCGTCGCCGGTCCGGACGCGGGGGCAGTAGAGGATGCACTCGGTGCCGCACTTTACAGGGTGACACCGGTCACGGTGTACAACAGCGATACGCATGGGGGATCACAGGACGGTGGTGGTCAGGAGGATCGTCCAGGTCATGAGCCAGAGCGCGAACGTCATGAAACTCTGGTAGAACCAGTCTTTTCCGGTCAGCGCCATGTAGTCGATCCGGATGAGCATGAACAGGTGTTTCTGGAAGACGACGCCCGCCATGAGAAGAAGGATCCCGATGATGGCGTTTTCCTGAAGGCCGCTTGTCGGGTTGGGTGTGCCGGAGAGGTAGAACGAGAGTCCCCCGGCCAGAATGCCCATGAAGCAGGCTACAAGCGTCCGCGTTATCCGATCCCTGTGCTCAGCCCGTTTCTCGGCACGTGTCCGTGGCCGTGTCTTTTCAGACTCTGCTGCTACCGCATTCTCGCTCATCGTGACACCAGTGTTGCGCCATTCCTGAAAGGGAAAGCCCCTCGGGGCGGCGGCCCGCCGGGAGCAAACCGGCTTCAGGCCACTTCCCGGGATTGGCGGAATTACTACATTATAGAGCGTTCTCCGGTAATAAAGGGTAGGTACCTCTGCTCGATGGTTACCGGAGGGGCGAGGGAGCGGAATGGTTTGTGATTGTTCTTCACGTGGGGTACGCATCAGGAAGAGCAGGGGCATGCAGAAGGGACGCTCTGGCGGTTGGAGGCTCGGAGTCGGTTACGCTCAAACATCGCGCTTTATCCGCTCCCTTTTCGAAGATCGAAGAGCTTCTATGCCCCTGCTGTTGCGCATCCCCGGATACAGATTTCCGGTGGATATCGCCACGCACTGCCCCCGCCCTTGGGCGGGGGAGGAGGCCGAAGACCGGGTGGGGTGGGGGTTACAGGCACCCATTATGCGGTAGAGACAGAGGATGAGGATGCTCCCCCCTCCCCGCGAGCCGCCTCCCCCACGTAGCGATATCCCCCGGTCCACGGTATGGAACGTTGCCCTTGATTGAGGCCACTTTGTCACGTAAGTCGCACTAACGGTGCTCAAACTCCCGGAATGAAGATTCTTCAGGCATCACTCGATCTTATACCGCAGGAGCGCCGCGATGCCGCCGATGGCATCAAGGCGCTCCCCGGGCTCGAACTCGGTGCTCAGCACCACGACCGTTGCGTTGACGCGCTCGGCCTGCTCGATGACGCCCGTAGCCTCATCGTCGCGGAGCAGGGTGTCGGCGACCAGCACCGTCTCCGCCGCTCCATAGGCAACCGCTCTCTGGACTTCATCGATGCCGTAGGCAACGGCGCCCTCGGTCGCGATCCGGAGCAGGACCTCGTCCATCAGCCCGACCTCCCGGGCAAGGTGCAGGTCGCCGAGCAGCCGGTCAAGGATCCCCTGCCCGATCACCTCCTGCACGGCGCCCCGCCCGATCCGCCGGGTCTCGACGGCGACCATCCGCCCGGCGAGGTCGGGGGCGTGGGCCTTCACGTAATCCGCAAACTCGTCCTTCACGAACCCCGGGCCCGCGACGACGAGAGGGCCGGTGACCGTGGAGACAGTATCAAGCGTCCTCTCGAAGAGCGCCGACCGGGTGCCGGTCTCGGCACCCTTGCTGCTCCCGGCCGTGACGGTCGTCACCCACTCCGGGCCGAACTGGCGCAGCCGGTAGACCTGCGCCTCCCCTTCTTCGACGCTCACGACGTGAACCACGCCGTATACAGAGGCATCGACCGCACGCCGGAGCCGTTCGCAATCGACGGACCGCCAGCGTTTGATGACCGAGATCTCGAACCCGGCATCGACGTTTAGGGTATGGTGCGCGGCGAGGTCCACCCCGCTCTCGATGACACCGGCGATCCGGAGACGGTTCGTATGCTGGTGGAACTCCACCTTCTCGACCCGGATTCCGAGCCGCACCGGCCGCTTCTCGACCTTCTCCGGCCGGAGTTTGTCGGTCGCCGCCTCCACGCTCCTAAACGTCGTCGCAAAGACGAGATCCCGCGGCCCGACCAGGTGAGAGAGGTGCCAGAGGTCGTCGAGCGTCTCGGCAAAGAGACGTATCTCGCCGAACTGTCCCTTCATCTCCCGGACTTCGGCCTTCATGGTTCCACGATATCGGAGCCTCCCGGCGGGACGAATGCGGCGACCGCTTCGGTGTTCAGGGCGTTTTTGAGCCCTTTCCACTCGTCCTCCGAGAGTTTCTCCCTGAGTGCCCGGACCACCTTCTTTGCGGTGTCGTTCGGTTCGAACTGCCCGGGACGGAGTTCTACCCATACCTTCGCCCGCTGTGTGACGGCACCAGGCGGGCCGCCGATGACGGCGACCTCGGGCGCCATCGCAAGGCCGATGGCCGCCCCGAGTGAGACGTTCCTGAAGTATTGGCGCTCCCCGCGGACGATGAAGGCTCCCCGGGCCACGTACTCGCCCGACTCGGCCGTCTTGCTCACCTGATCGGGCCGGGCGGCGTAGACGTCGGCCGTGAAGTGCCCAACCTTCCAGGCGTTGGAGTAGGAGGCAGCGAACTGCACGGCCTCGTCGAGGTGTTCGGTCGTGCCCTTCACGATGACGACGCTCCCACCGTGGACGTCGGCGTGGACGAAGAGGTCTCCCCCTTCCATGTACTTCTTGACGAGTTCCTCGTTCTGGGAGGCGTCCCGTCCACCGATGACGAGGACGCCGTCGGAGGTGGTGAACCAGCGGAAGCGGTGATACCACCGTTTCTTCAAGAGGGCGAGGTTCCGTTTCGTCCGGGGTTTCTCGGGAACTGTGCGCTCCATGGCCACGAGAGCGCCCGCCTTCTTCTTCTTGAACTTCTTGATCTGGTCGTAGTAGCGGCCAAGGTTCTGCTCGATCGTCTCGTGGATGTGGATCTTCACCCGCTCCCCCGAGAGATCGAGATCCACCGCCGCCTCGGCGGGATGGATCGCACGGACCATCTTTACAGCGGGGTTATCGGCGTTCGATTTGAGGATCTGCTCGATCTCCTGCCACGATCGGTTCTTGCTCGCGTCGTCGAGCGTCGCTATGATCCCGGCAACGGCCGTGTAGTTCTCGTAGATAACCTCCACGAACCGCTGATTACGCTCGATCTTCTTCTCGAACCCTTTGATCGCTTCCGCCTGCCGCCGGCGGATCACCTCCGCCTGGGAGAGGCGGGGTTTCTCGGCCGCGGTCTCCTGCTTCCCACCCGCCGTCTTCGGGTAGAACGCATCCAGCGCCTCGCTGAAGGTCGAAAACCGCTCGCGAACCTCTTCACCGGCAAGCACCACCGGCCAGCACCCGGACGCCGTTATCACCGGCTCACGGTGTCCCCCGACATCGGCCATCAGCCGTTCGAACGCTCCCCGGACAGCCTCCGCGTCCACTTCCGCGGCGACGGCGCTCTTCTCGACGCCCGCCACCCGGCAGACCTCTTCGGCATACGCGCCGCCGAGCATGCACCCAACGGCGAGCGTCCGGACGATGTCTCGGTCGGAGTCTACAAGCATCGCCTGGAACGCCCCCGGTGATTGAGACAGGCAGTCGGACCCCTCGAAGGCGTAGACCGCACCCGGAACGACCTCCCGGGTCTTGAACCGGTGGTGCCAGAGGGGTTTTATGATCGTGTAGTCTTCGCCGCAGAGGACGGCGTTCCCCTCGTCGAAGAGCTCGAAGATGAGGTGATAGGTCGTGTCCCGTTTCCCGATATCGAGGCTTATCGTGCGCTCAAGCCCGAACTGGCGGATGTCGAGCACCTTCCCGCCTTCGAGGTGCTTCCTGAGCAGCATCGCAAAACTCGGCGGGTTCTTCGGGGGGACGGGAAACTCCGCGGTGAAATGGGCGCGCCGCCCCGTCTCGACGAGAAGTAAGTATTTTGCCCGGTCTTCGCCGTTCAGCCTGATGCCGAGGGTCTTCGCGTCGAACTGGTAGATCTTGCCGACCCAGAGCGGGAGGCGATCGGCAGCCTCCGCTACCAGCGCCCGAAGATCGACCCCGCTCATTCCCTGTAGTGTCGCCATTGATTCAGAATACATTCGGCCCGGTACCTAAAGAAGGGTACGGGCGGTTGGGACTGGCTCTTGATCTGGCGCGGAGCGGGTATCCGGGGTCAAGAGGATCGGCGACAAAATAATCGTTGCACTCGGGGACCTGAAGACAGTCGTAGTTCCTGCTGTCGCACATTCCCGGAAACGGATTCCCAGTGGATATCGCCATTGGGGGAGGCGGCTCGCGGGGAGAGGGGGAGCATCCCCCCTCCCCTGTCCCCACCCCCCTTAGGGCGATACCCCCACGGTCCAGTGTACGGGGTTTTACCCTCGCTTCCAGGTGCTCAAACCCCTGGCGAGTGCTACAAGCGTGAAACGCAGATCTGAGAACTCATTTCATGCTGCCGTCGGTCATAAACAAGCATCCCAGACAGGGGTGCCCGACAGCCCATGACACCTCGCACTCAGGGAGCATCTACAGGCGTAGAAAAATCTTCTAAAAAAGCAAAATCACAAGAGCAGAGGAGAATTACTCCTCAGACTCTTTCGTCTCTTCAGTCGCGGCGGGCTCTTCGGCCTCAACGATCTCAGGCGCCGCCTCCGGCATCTTCGGGCGGGAGATCGTCTCCTTCATGACGACATCGTTGATATCGGCGTAGTTCTCGAAGATCTCGCGGATAAGGGTGCCCCGCCAGACCATCCAGCGCCGGTCGTACGTAATCGCGGGGGGGAGCTCCAGTTCGGCCGTGCCGTCGGCGATGGTGATCCCGATGTCGGTTCTGCCCGAGAAGAGCTTGATGAGGCCCTTGATCTGCTCCACCGGCTCCTCGACCTTCTCGAGGATCGCGTAGGAGTAGTTCAGGGTCTGGCCGGCAAGCGGGTGGTTGAAGTCGACGACTGCGCGCCGCCCGATGACGTCGACGACGACGCCCTCGCGGCCCTCGGCCTCGATCCGCGTCCCCCTCTGGGGCTTCTCGCGGAACTGCGAGACCGGGACGGACTTTACGGCGTCATCCTCGTGCGCCCCGAACGCCTTCTCTGGCGGGATCTCGACCTCGCCCTCGGCGCCGACCTCTTTGCCGATCAACTCGTCCTCAAGACCGAGGATGACATGGTGGCCCCCCAGGCGGACGGTGACGGGACCGTACTCCGCCTGCGGGTTGTAGATCCCCTCTTCCTTTGCGTTCTCCTCGTCTGTGGTATCGAAGATATTCTCACCGGCGCGGCCGGTGTACCTGAGCCTGATAAAATCTCCTTCCTGAAGTGCCATTCCATTCACCTTGAATAGCAGATGCACTGCGAGCCCGGAACACCTTCCGCACCGGTCCGCCGCATGCCTGCGTCTTGTTGTTCCAATTTATTTGGATGGAATGGTATTTATACTGTCTACCGGAACACCCCCCGAGGATCATGGACGAGATGCAGCAGCAGGCCGCCGGGGTCTCGTACGCCCCCTCGCCTCCAGAGGAGTTCTGCGGCAGGCGGGAGGAACTTGAAAAGCTCCCGGCCGTTCTCTCGCGGGCAGGAGAGCACGGGCAGGCGATGATGATCTCCGGCCCGCCGGGCATCGGGAAGAGTTCATTCCTGAACCGGCTCGAATACGAGGTGCGGGCACGCCCCGGCGGACGGCAGTCCCCTGCCCTCAGGGCAGAGGTCTTCGACCTCCCGGGGATGATCTTCTCTGCATTCCGGGAGTTGTTGAACGATCTACGGCGATCCTCGGCATCCGGAAGTGTCCTTGATGCCGAGAGCATGAGAGAGGCTGCCCGGTACGCCGATGACGTCTTCGAGAAATACGCCGCTCCGGTCGAGCCGATCGGCCTGCTCCCGAAGGACGGCGAGAAGATCGTCGGTGTCTTTGCCCGGTCGCCCGAGGTAGGATACGACCACGTGTACCAGGCGTTCGAGGAGCTGCTCGGGGAACTCGGGAGGGAGATGAGCATGACCGGCCGTGTCGCGGCGGTCCTCGTAGACGACGTCCACCTCGCCTCGACCCATGACCGGCGCCTCCTCCGGGACACCATACGCGACCTCCCGCCCGGCATCCTCTTCGCCTTCACCTGTCGGACGGAAGATGGCGCTGGTTCCGGGTATGCGGCGATGCAGGAGGAGATCCGGGAACTCGGTATCGTGGAAGTGCAGCTCTCCGGGATGCGGAGGCACGAGATCCATGAACTCGGGGAGAAACGGTTCGGTCTCGCCATCGACGATGCAGCCGCCGCCCTCCTCGAAGAGGTCTCAAGCGGCCCGTTCGGCCTTATGGCATGCTTCAACGCCCTGTATAGCCGGGGGCTTGCGCCATCCCGGGAGAATATCGCGGAAGTCTGCGCCGAGGCGGGCGATCCGGGGGGGCTTGCCTTCGCCATGCTCCCCGGGCCTGTGAGGGCGTGGACGGAGGACCTCTGCGTCTTAAACCCACCGTTCCCCGTGCCGGTCATGGCCTGCCTCCTCGGTCTTTCAGAGGCGGACGTGACGCCGGCGACCGACCGGCTGCTGGAGAGCGGCATCTTCCGCAGGCTCCCCGGCGGCGAATATGCCTTTGCGCACCCCCTCCTGCAGGAGCACTGCAGGCGCGGCCTCGCTGAAGATAGGAGGGTTGCGCTCAACGCCCGCGCAGCAGACTGCTTCGAGCGCTCCATACATCGCCTCGCGGGGAGGCTGCACGTCCTCCTCTCGCTTGCCGGCCACCTCTTTGACGCGCACGAGTACGGGAAGGCCGCCGACCTGAACCTGGAGATCGGGCTCCGGTTCCACCACCGCGACGACCACGACACCGCCCTGTTCCTCACTGAGCGGGCGGTCGTCTCCGCGGAGCGTCTCGGGGACGACGCGCTCCTCGCCGCCGCAGAGCGGCAGAGAGACCTCATCCTGCAGAAGGCCTCCGGCCCGCTCACGGCCGGAGAGTAAGGGTTTATCATCGCTCCCGGGAGACGATCTGACGACATGCTCGAGATAGAAGCAAAATTCGCGGTCGAAGACCCAGAAAGCATCAGGGTCGGGCTCGGCCGGATGGGAGTACGGATGGGAAGAAGACAACTGGAACGCGACGTCTACTACAACACCCCGCACCGCGATTTCGGGGAGACGGACGAGGCACTAAGGATCAGGTACGACGACACCGGGGTTGCCATGACCTACAAGGGCCCGAAGATCCGGGTCGGGAGCGCGAAGGCCCGCGAGGAGTTCAACCTCACGGTCGCCGACGGCGAGACACTCGAGGAGATCCTCTCCCGCCTCGGTTTCCGGCGGACCGCCACGGTCTCGAAGGTCCGGGAGTTCTACGAGATAGGGGACGTGACGGTCACGCTCGACGACGTTGAGGGGCTCGGGACGTTCACCGAGATCGAGATCCTGACTGAAGAGAACAAAGAGGATGCCGCCGACCGGATCGGGGCAATTGCAAAAGAATTGGGTGTAGACGGTCCACCGATCTACACCTCATATCTGGAGATGCTGCTCTTTAAACAGCAATAAGGTCGATATCGATATCTTTGGGCTCCTTTCCGAAACGGATGATGGCGCCGTAGCCTTCTGAAGCGGGGCCGGGGTTGACGATCTTGACGCCGTCGACCTCGGTGACGCCCCGTGCCTCGTGGATGTGAGCACAGCAGACCAGATCGAACTGGGTCATGTGCTTGCGGATGCTCTGGCTGCCGACGTGGTTATCCTCGACGGTGTCCAGCGCCTCATACGGCGGGGCGTGGCAGAGCAGGACGTTGTGGACATTTTTGTCCATGTGAGTGGTGATCCGGGTGAGTTCTTTATCGATCTCTTCCTCCGTCAGCTCGAACGGTGTATCGAACGGGGTCTTGTTTGAACCGCCAAGACCTGCGAGTGTGATCTTTCCAAGCGCGATCCACGAATTGTGCAGGCAGACCGCATCCGAGCGCTCGAGCACATCGATGATCTCGCGGGGATCACAGTTGCCGGGGATTGCGAAACACGGTACCTCGAAGTTGGAGAGTACCGAATCTACAGGCTCAAGTGGACCGAAATTGGTGATGTCGCCTGCAATGATGACTGCATCGTAGTCGTAGCTGAGGAAAGCGTCAAGCTTTCCGTAGTTACCGTGCAGATCTGCTAGGAGTAGCACATCCGTCATGCCTATAGGTGAGGAGTGCGTCTAAAAAACCTTATCTCAGGATCCATCCACGAGCCCGTTATTCTGCCGCCGAGCGCCAGTTTCCCGAGGACCTTCTCCGTCTCGGGAAGGAGCGGCCGGGGGCGGGCGTTCTGAAGAGGAGTCCCGGGAAGCGGCATAAGGTAATGGATGTGCGCCTTTCCTTCCCGGGCAACCATCTTCACGAGGTCGAGCGTCGCGCGCTGGTCGTCGTCGCTCTCGAACGGCAGCCCGAGTATGAAGTCAACGACCGGGACGAGACCGTTCTCCCGGCAGAGGTCGACTGCCCTGACGACGTCCCCGACGGTATGCCCGCGGTGCAGGTGGCGCAGGACACGATCGCTCCCCGACTGCGCCCCGAAGTGCAGGCGGGTGTTGGTGCAGGTATCGAGGACGAGTTCGACGGACTGCTGCGAGACGCACTCCGGGCGCACCTCGCCGGGGAAGGTGCCGAAGTAGACCTGGCCGTCGAGGCGCCGGAGGAGCCGCTCGACTTTGTCGAGCCGGAGATGAACGCCGTCCGAGCCGTAGGCGAACGCGTTCGGGGTGACGAACCGGATATCGCGGAACCGCGCGGCGTACCGGGCGATCTCGTCGATGGAGCGGTGGCGCATGCACCGCCCGAAGAGGCGCGGCGTCTGACAGTAGCCGCAGGAGAACGGGCATCCCCGGGTGATCTCGATGAACCCCTTGACCTGCGAGAAGGGGGGGTAGCCGTCGAGGAGGACGGTGTGGCGGGCGGGCGTGTAGCCTGCGGCGGTCGCGACCCCGGGAGGGGGCGCCCTCCCCCCCTCGATGGCGGCAAGAAGGGCCGGGAGGGTGAACTCCCCCTCCCCGACGACGACGTAGTCGGCGTACCCCGCCACCTCCTGGTAACAGGCGGAGGCGTGGGGGCCGCCGACGATCGTCACGCTGTCGGCTCCCGCGATCTCGTCGCGGTAGAGGCGCTCATTGATCGAGTTCAGGCTGTAGAGGGTGACGTCGGGGCGCGGCCCGTCCGCCGTCTCGATATTGTATCCGTATACCTCGCACGCTGCGGCAAGCGCGGCAAAGGAGTTGCTCGCCTGGGAGATCTGGCGCCAGTATACCTTCATCTCTGTGGTGTTCCGGCCGTGCGGGGTGCGCTCACCATGATTCCCGGCGGTTCTGCCGGCACGGCATGTATCCACCTATCTCTCTTGACACGCGATTAAGGTGACGACCTGCCGTTGCCGGTGAGAGGACTGCTCCCGGGGCGAGGAATATCTCACCACAAGAATATTTCAATAAGGATTAAATATCCCCGGCCTGTATTCACCCACTTACCGTGGGACAGGACGTTCCACGATCATAGAGACGTGATCTACATGAGGGGAACTGCCACAGAGATGCAGACGCGGAGTATTATCCGGGGAAAGGATATTGCGGATTATTCGGTCAGGAACCCGCGGGGTGAAGATCTCGGGACGATCAAGGACGTCGTGATCGATACGAAAGAAGGGTGTGTCGCCTATGCCGTCCTCTCGTTTGGGGGAGTCCTGGGGTTCGGCGACAAACTCTTCGCCGTCCCCTGGGAGGCCCTGCGGTACAACGCGACCGACGACACCTTTGTCCTTGATATCCCGAAAGAGCGGCTGGAGAACGCACCGGGCTTCGACAAGGGCAACTGGCCGACGACCGCTGAACGCGGGTGGCTCACCGGGATGTACAGCCACTACGGCTACACGCCTTACTGGGAGCGCCGCATGGAGCGGTGAACCCGCTGAAGAGAACCGAAATTCGACCACCGCCGGCCCCGTCCGGGAACCGGGACCGGCGACTATTTTGAGGTGGGTGCAGCCCGGGACGACGGCCTCGCCGCCTTTGCCGCGAGGTCTCCCGGGCAGCGCACTCCGAACCCGCACCCCGGGTGCCGCTACGAACAGTATATATGCGAGGGCAGGCATGCACTGCGACACCGTAATCCGGCGGGGAACGGTTGAAAGAGAGGAAGGAGCCGGAGAGGGGGGGCACGGTCGCTCGCACACGCGGCAAGGAAACCCTGTCGTTCTCCGCTGCTCCGGGGGTATGCCGGTATGCAGAACGTGATACCAAGACGGAAGAAGACAGTCCGGGATATCGACGTGCAGGGCAAAAGGGTGCTCCTCCGTGCCGATTTCAACGTGCCGCTCGATGAGGAAGGGGCGATCGCCGACGATACCCGTATTCGAGCCAGCCTGCCGACAATACGCTATCTCTGCGAGCAGGGGGCACGGGTGATCCTCTGCTCCCACCTTGACCGGCCGAAAGGTGAGATCGTTGATCGGTTACGGCTCGCCCTTGTGGCGAACCGGCTCTCTCTCCTCCTCGACCGGCCGGTCGCCGCGCTCCAGGACTGCATCGGGCCGGAGGTGGAGAGCGCGGTCGCGGGGATGAACGACGGGGATATCGTCCTCCTCGAGAACCTCCGGTTCCACCCGGAAGAGAAGAAGGACGATCCTGCGTTTGCGGAGGGACTCGCCGGTCTCGCCGAGGTCTACGTCAACGATGCCTTCGGGGCATCCCACCGGGCCCATGCCTCTATCGTGGGCGTCCCGAACTACCTGCCGGCGGTGGCCGGGCTCCTCCTGGAGAGAGAGGTCAACGCGTTTACGCGCATCCTGCAGAACCCTGAAAGACCGTTTGCCGTAGTGATCGGTGGTGCCAAGGTGAGCGACAAACTGGAACTACTCGATAACGTCATCTCCCGGGTGGACCTCCTTCTCATCGGAGGAGGGATGGCGGCGACATTCTTTGCGAGCCGGGGCTACCGGACCGGTGCGTCGCACGTCGAGACCGACCGCATGGACGACGTCAGGAGGGTCGAGGAGAGCGTAGTAAGACGCGGCGTCCGCCTCCTCCTGCCCTCGGACGTCATCGTCGCGGGGAGGCTTGAAGCGGGCGCTCCGACCCGGGTTGTGCCCGCGACGGAGATCCCGGACGGCCAGATCATCGCCGACATCGGGCCTGCGGCCGTCGACGAGTTCTCCCGGGAACTTCGGGCGGTGCGAACCGTCGCCTGGAACGGCCCGATGGGGGTCTTTGAGATCCCGGAGTTTGCAGAAGGGACGCGCCGGATCGCCGCGACCCTTGCCAACCTCGACGGCACCACAGTCATCGGCGGGGGGTCGACCACGGATGCGGTACAGCGGTTCGGGCTTGCCGACGAGATGACCCATGTCTCGACGGGCGGCGGTGCAGCCCTTGCCATGCTCGCGGGAAAGCCGCTCCCGGGCGTTGAGGTGCTCGACGATGCGGAGGAGCCGTGAAGCGGATAGGCATCCTGACGAGCGGGGGCGACGCTCCCGGGATGAACGCCTGTATCCGTGCGGCGGTACGGACCGCGCTCGCGAACGACCTTGCCGTCGTCGGGATACGCCGGGGATACACCGGGCTCATCGCCGCCGACGCGATGCCGCTCGACCGGAGGGCGATCCGGAACACCATCCACCTGGGCGGCACCATCCTCGAGACCTCGCGGAGCCCGGACTTTTACACCCGGGAAGGGCGGCTCAAAGCAGCGGAGGTTATCGAACGGCTGGGGCTTGACGGCGTGGTCCTCATAGGGGGTGAGGGGACGTTTCATGGCGCAAGCCAGCTCGCCGCCGATGCGGATACCGCGGCACTCGTGGGGGTGCCGGGGAGCATCGACAACGACGTCTACGGGACAGACTACTGCATCGGGTTCGATACGGCCGCAAACTGCGGGGTCGAGGCGATCGACCGGATCCGCGACACCGCCCGCTCTCACGAACGACTCTTCTTCATCGAGGTGATGGGGCGGACGGCCGGGTTCCTGGCGCTCGAGAGCGGTATCGCCGGCGGCGCCGAGGAACTGGTCATCCCGGAAGAAGAGGTCTCGCTCGCCCGGATCAGCGACCGCATACGGGCGGGGTTCACCACCGGGAAGAAGAGCGCGATCGTGGTGGTGGCGGAGGGGAAGACGCCGGGCATCTCGTTTGAGATCGCCCGGGAGATCGGGGAGCAACTCAGCATCGACCCCCGTGTCGTCGTCCTCGGGCACCTCCAGCGGGGCGGGCCACCGACGCTGCGCGACCGGGTGCTCGGGAGCCTCCTCGGTGTCGCCGCCGTCGAGGCGCTGCTCGAGGGGCAGCGCGAATGCATGGTGGGAGAGGTAGGCGGCGACCTTCGATGCACCCCGCTTGAAGAGACCTGGCAGAAGAAGAAACCGCTCAACGAGGACTTATTGCGGATATTTCCGTTCCTCTCGGAATAGGTGGGGCGTACTGGTCGGAAGTCCCATATCTCCCACCAAAAAAGGTAGAACGTTGAAGGCTACCCGAATGAGTGACGCGGACGCAGTTCGCGAAGGGCTCGATGCGGTGTAGACCTCATTTATCCATGACAGCGACCAGTCTGCCTCTTACACCGCCCTCTTTGAGTCGTTCGAGACCTGCGGGGATATCATCGAACCCGATCTCGGTGACGTCCGGCTTGAGGTCGCCTGATGCCATCATCTTGTAGACGCTGGCGATATCGTCGACGTTGCCGCCCTGGCTGCCGACTATGGTGACTTCTTTCGTGATCAGGGGCATCGTGTTGAGGGTGGTCTCCAGTTTTGCCATGCCGACCAGGACCACACGGCCATTGACCCCGACCGCTTCCAGGGCGTCCGCAGTTGTCTTGCCGGCCCCGGCAAAATCGACGATGACATCCAGATCATGGTGCTCGGCGACCTCGCTGATCGTCGGATATGCGGCCTTGCATCCGAGTTTCATGGCTTCTTCCCGTGCTGCGGGGTTCCTGGAAGCCGCGTATACATTGGCGCCCTTGAGGACGGCGACCCGGGTGCCGATCTGGCCCAGGCCACCGATGCCGATGATGCCCATGTTGATGCCGGGCCCGGCACCCCCCGCCACGGCCACCGCATGGTGGGAGGTCATCCCCGCATCCGTAGCGGCCGCAGCATAGGTAAATGAGACGTTATCGGGAACCGGGACCAGCATCTCCGCCGGAGCGGTCGATTTCGTGGCGTATCCGCCGTCCCGGCCGTATCCCCCGCCGTACCCGTCTTTGGTGGGCATGGGGCAGACGCCGACTCGATCTCCCACGTTGTATCCGGTGACGCCTTCACCGACCTCGGTGATGACGCCGGCGTATTCGTGTCCGATGATGAGCGGATACTTCATCAGCGCCAGCCACTTCTCATCCTCCAGTGCGCCGACGTCCGAGTGGCAGAGCCCGCAGGCCTTCACATCGAGGGCTACGTAACCGGGTTTCGCGACCGGATCGGGTTTTTCAATCAGTCTCAGCGGTTTATGGGTGTAGGTAAATTCCCATCCTTTCATCATGGTGATACTCTCCTCGTTTCAGCTGCACATCCTCTTCGGACGTGCAATCTCACGATCCAGCACCTACAAGCACAATTCCCGCCCTGTCATCCCATGACGTTTCCCCGGCGGCCGGGTTCGAGCGAAGATGCTGACCGTTCCTGCCGTTGCCGGGGCGTGGGGTCCAGCCCGTGCGCCCGCCCGGCAGAATTTTGTTCGTCTACTCCACTTTACTTACCACGCAGACCAGCCGGCGTCCGCCGGGATGGCAGCCGTCTATCGAGTTCGGGATGCATGCGATTCGCGGCTATCAGACGGCAAGGATTCAAGAAACCCCCGGGGTTTCGAGTTGGAATGTCGGGAAGAGAGATACCTCGCCCGACAGGGTGTTTCAGGACGGCCTCCAGTTGGTAACTATCCTCCATGATCCTTAAATGTTGCCGTGTTGCCAAAAAAACCGCATTTCCCGCAGATTCAATAAAGGTAGCCGGAGTGAGATGGGATACCGGATCATTGCGCGGTCTGCAGGCATACCGGTTATCCGGCACTCAGTTGGAGCGATGAGTTCTTTTTTAAGCGCATCATCTGGCTCTATAAGATCGTACACCGTTCAGGATGGCAAAGCGCTGGCCGGACTGCTGCACTGCTGCCGAAGAGAGGGGTGAGGGGGAGCAGGGGGCGTTTTCGGGCACCGTCCAGCTGCCGGGCCCCAGAGGATGAGATGCATAATCATGCTTGCGGACGGCATTCACCCAGAGAGGGGCCCGGGGATTCGATCGCAGATCACTCCCGGTCCTGGCATCTCTCGGTGCGCGCCCCATGACGGCACGGCAGGCTCTCATCGCAGCATGCCGTCCCTGCCGTTCTGGAAGAACAACCATGGCGATGGGTAATAAGGGGGCCGGAGCGCCAGGATCGAAGGAAAAAAGGTTAGATGGAGTTCTCCCAGCCCTGGCCCATATCGATGAGGGGCCGCACTTCGCCGACCTCAAACGTCACCGAGGCATGGATCATCGCCGCCGCATCCTCACCCGCGGCCGCGGCGATCTGTTTCTTGTAGGTCTCCAGAACCTCTCCGGAGGTCGCGTACTCCTTCATCTTCAGGTAGACCCGGAGTCCCTTCCAGTCCGCAAGCGTCGCTCCCAACTCCATGATCGTGTAGACGGCATTGGGATTCTCCCTCAGGTAGGCGAGCGTGCGGTTATTCCCGATCCCCATGACAACGGTCTTCTCGTCGGCCATCATCGGCGACCCGAAGACCGCCGCATTGGTCTTGCCTTCTTTGTTCGCGGTGCTGAGCACGCCGAGCCTCGGCTGTTTGTTGAAGTAGTCCATCAGTTTAGATGCCATAGCAACATTCCTCCTCCGAATCAGAACTGATCGTTCCTTCCTAAATAAGTATGCGTATAGGCCGGACGCGCCCCCGGGGGCGCCAGGAGGTCTTGTCTGGAGGGGATCGTATCCACCCGCGTTAGACCGCCAGGAACTCCCCGGGAACGAGGCTGGTGGCGAGCATCACCATGTTGATCTCGAGGTTCCCGGTCCAGGTGCCGGCCTCCCGGTTCGTACCCTCCAGCCAGAAGCGCTCGATAGCATCGGCGAGCGGCACGTACTCCACGAGGGCCTCGGTTCGCTGCTGCGCGTCTCCATCCCGCCCGAAGATGACCGGGTTATCCCTGACCCGCTCCAGGAGAGCCTCGACCACCGACAGGCCGATCGAGAGTCCGAGCTCCCGGAAGGCGAGGCGGTAGTCAGCGGGGTAGCGGAGCGTCCCGCCCCGGGAAAAGCGTGTGAGGCCGGAGAGGGCCGCATCGAGGATTGACGCCAGCAGATCACCGTATGCAAATCCTTCCCGGCCCGCGAGTTGCGAGATCCGCCAGGCATCGAAGAGGAGGCCGCCGATGCCGAGCGGGTCGTCCGTGGCCAGGCTCCCACCCCGGCAGATGCCGGCCATATCGGCGAGTTCGGGCGCGAGATCAATCCCCCCGGCCGCCGCCTGGAGCTCGCGGTAGGTGACGAACCCGTCGAGCGGGTCGTGCTGGCCCATGGCGGGGACAAGCGGCCGGGAGAGGTCGATGCTCATCTTCCAGTACATCCTCTTGCCGCCGGAGGGGAGGGTGTAGGTGAACGCGGCATGGGCAGCCTTTGCAAGTTCCGCCGCCCACCGGGTGTAGACCGGATCCCCGGTGACCCGGCTCACCCGGTTGAGCGCGTGCATCCACTTCGTGAGATAGTGGTAGTACTGTCCGTCGCGGTCCCACTCGAGCTGCTCGTCGAACGGGTCGTCGGGCCTTCGCTCGGGAAGCGGTTTTCCGATCCGGAGACCGCCCCGGGTCGGGTGCGCCTCCCCCTCCGCCCCGGAAAGACCGCTGATCCAGCCGGTCCGCGGATCGTCCTCGCGGTGCCGGCCGAGGGTGTGGTGCACCTGGTCAACGAGGCGGAGGGCAAGGTCGCGATAGGCCGCGTCTCCCGTCCGGCGGAAGAGTTCGAGGTAGTTACAGACCGCGTAGGCGTCCGTCCAGAGGTAGCGCCGCGGGCGGTCATGAGGTGGGTCAAGCCCGGTCAGGCCGGCAAACTCCGTCATGAGGTCGCGGACGGTTACGACGTTTGCATTCTCTGTCATCTCTCCCCCCGGGAGTGTTGGCACCCGGCGCCCACACGGAGCATCTCTTCCCGGCTCTTATCGCGCGGGGCCGGGAACCATCCTCCCTCCGGACTCAGGCCGCGGAGGCTTGATCCCGAACTCCGGCAGGATGACGTCGTGCACGAGGTTGATGAACTCCTGCTGTTCCGGGCCCACCTGGTGGATAACCACGCTGTCGTAGCCCATATCGACGAATTTGCCCACCTTCTCTATGATCTTCTGCGGATCGGGTCCGCAGAGGACGTTCTTTGCAACATCCTCCGGCGTCACCATCTGCTGCAGTTGCTCAAAGTGCGCCGGGGTGGGGACTATCCAGTTCAGTTCCCCCTTGTTCGCGGCCATGGGGAACCACTCGTAGGCCGTCCGCTTCGCCTCCTCTTCGCTCTTACCATAGCAGACCACGGTCTCGATCATGCACGATTTACCCTCGCCGCCTGAAGCGCGGAACGTCTCGATGACCTCCTCGGGCTTCTGCTCGAAGTGGATGAGCGCATCGCCGATCTCGCCGGCCACCTCCGCCGCCATCGGGCCTTCCGCCGAGATGCGGATCTGGGGGAGCTCGCTCGGCAGTTCGTAGATCCGTGCGTTGTCGAGGGTGTAGTACATGCCGGAGTAGTCCTGCATACCGCCCTTCCAGAGCAGCCGGATGATCTTCACCGCCTCGTGGAGCATATCGAGCCGCACCGGCTCGGATGTCGGAAAGACCCCACTGATGATATGCTCGTTCAGACTCTCGCCCGTCCCGAGCCCGAGCTCGAACCTCCCGGGCATCAGGTTTGCCGCGGTTGCCGCGGCCTGTGCGACGATCGCCGGGTGGTAGCGTATCAGCGGGCAGGTCACGCCGGTGGAGACCTTGACCCGCGAAGTTGCCTGGGATATCGCGCCGATGGTGCTCCACGCAAATCCGGCGTGCCCGTGGTTCGATATCCACGGGAGGTAGTGATCGCTGATACTCAGAAGTGAGAACCCGGCGTCCTCGGCGAGTCTTGCGTTCTTCACCAGTTCGGGCGCACTGTGCGATTCGGTGAAGAGTTTATAGCCAATCTCGACCATTTCATCTCTCCTCTCTCAGGTTCCCCGTCTCCTGCACTGAGGTGCCGGGGTATGGACGGCGAGAGAGATCGTCACCGGACTTAAGCGTTGTGTTGATCGGAGGAATGGCGGGGTTCGGGGGGCCGTTCAGTAGCCCGTCGCATAGTAGTAGCCGTCCTCCTCGCGGACGCGGACCGGGACGCGGAAGAGGTCGCCGATGGCTTCACTGGTCAGGACTTCGGCCTTCGGGCCGTCTTTCCGGACGGCGCCGTCCCGCATCAGGATGACCCGGGAGATCTCCGGGATGATATCGGGGAGACTATGGGTCACGAGGCTGATCCCGGTCCCGGACTGCGCGATCTTTCGGAGGGTCGCCCGAAAGGTGTGGAGAGCGGAGAGATCGAGGCTGTTCGTGGGCTCGTCGAGGAGGAGGGTGCCCGGGTCGTGGACGAGCGCCCGCCCGATCAGAAGCCTGCGCCCCTCGCCCGAGGAGAGCTCCGTCATCGGGCGGTCGGCAAGGTGGGTGGCGCCGAGGAACTCGAGGATCTCATCGGTCTTCTGCTCCATCGCGTCCGTCACCTCATGGGAGAGGAAGAGCCCGATGCTCGAGAAGAACCCCGAGAGGACGACCTCGCGGCCCGATATGCCGCGGGTGAAGGTATGCTGGAGGTCGCCGGAGACTACCCCGAGGTGCGACCGAAGGTCGAAGGCGTCCCACGTGTCCTGCCCCCGGAACCGGAAGACGGTGTCGGTCCCCCCGGCGGAGGGGTAGTACTCGCGAGTGATCGCCCGGATGAGCGACGATTTCCCGGCCCCGTTCGGGCCGAGGATGGCGATATGCTCCCCTTCGCGGATGGTGAGCGAGACGGAGTCAAGGAGCCTGTGGCCGTCCCGGACGACGCTGACGTTCTGGAACTCGACGAGCGGCGGGGGAGAGGAGTGAGTGTTATCGGTCATGCCGGCTGCTCCTTCGGGTGGAGATTGGGGTACAGGAGTTTCATCGGATGTCGCTCCATATGTTGGACGGTTCACCTCAAAAGGTATGCTCCGTCACCGCGGGCTGTCGAGCAGCGCGGCAACCCTCTCCGGGTCGTCCGCGTAGATGTTGAGGAACCCGGCGGGCTCCAGCCTCACCCTGACGTGACCGGGATACCGCAGACTGACCAGGCCACGATAGAGCAACTCCAGCATGAACACCATCCAGCCGACCGCCAGGAGAACCAGAAAGCCCAGATCGGGGTCGACGATCGGGCCGCCCGGGTAGCGCATCAATCCGTTCCCTATGGTGGCAAAGAATATCGCTGCAACCATGAGAATCAGGAGGAGCGCGGATGCCCACCGGGGTATGGGCAGGTAGGGCTGTTTCACCTCGACCGACCTGATCGTATCCTTTCCGAAGACGAGGGGTCGGGTATGCGATCTCTGGATGGTGACGGAGTTCCCGGAGAATTCGATCTCGGTCTGGTACGGATCGGAGTAGATGCGCCATGCAACCCACGCCAGAAGTGAGACGGCCAGATAGGTAAAGGTGAGAGCGGGCCACAGGGAGGGGATCAGGACAGATATCACGAAGAGGAAGAGGAAAACGAGGACGGCGAACGGCATCAGCACAAAGACGCGGGGACTGGTGTACTCCACGAAGACGCCCTCCACCACCTCCCGGCTGCCGTCTGCCGCCGTCCCGAGCCCAATCTCATCGTCCGGCGCGGCATACCGCCGCCGGCAGGCTCCGGCAGCTGCCGCGTTCGGGCACCAACCGAGCTTCTTCCTGAGATATTCCATGAAGAACGTCATCTGGCTACCCCCAGCACTCGGGCTATCCGTTTGGGATCGTCCGTGTAGATCACAGCAATCCTCTTCTTCGTGGTCGTTATCACCAGGACCTGCAGGTAGCGGGTCCGCACGTAGGTGCGGTAGAAGAGCACCGGAAAGAAGATCGCGGCGGCAAGCCCGAAGATGAACCGCATGGAAGATGGATCTGAAAATCCAGCGTATATACTGCCGGCCGCCGATATGAAAAGCGCCGTGAACGCTGCCGTGAGAAGCCAGGGTGAGAGGGGAGGTCGGTTCTCCTTCACCTCCGCCTTCACGATGGCATCCTTTGGAATGACGATAGGCGAAAAGAGCGGCCGCTGGATGACGACGGCGTCGCGAGCGACCTCGATGCAGGCTCTTCGTATGGCCCCGTATAACTCCAGGGCGGCGTAGCCCAGAACGATCGCCGGCAGGAACAGCCTCCCTGCAGGAGGGATAATGAATGTCGGAACCGTAACGAGGGCTGCCGGAGCCGTAACAAGGAGGATCCCGATGAGAGAGGCGCCGGCAAGCAGCAGCAGGAAGAGCCTCCCCGGGGTGCCGATTGGGCCGTAGTCCACCAGCGCACCCTCCACCACCTCCCGGCCGCCTCCTGTCGCCATACCGACCTCGCCCTCCGGCGCGGCGTACCGGCGCCGGACGGTGCCGGCAGCTGCCGCATTCGGGCACCAGCCCATCCACCTCCGTATCGCTTCAGCGAACTTCATCATACGCGTTCACCCTCTGTTGCCGTATCCACGGTATACACCGACCCCCACTCCGCGATCATGATCGCCTTGTGCCGGCGCTCCCAGAGGATCGTGAGGCCGTACCAGGTCCAGCAGATGAGACACATGCCCAGCATGAGTCCGAGAATCCGGTCGAACATCCCGCCCAGAACAAAATACGCCATAACGGCGGCGAGGAGAACGGAGGCCACCGGCAGACTCAGAGACCGGACGATGCGCTGTCTCCGGGTCATGTTGTCCCTGACGAACTCGCCGGCGGCAACCCGCGCATACCTGGAGCGGTAACTGAGTAGAGAGCCGAGGAGCGCCCCTACCCCGACGGCAAGACCCGTCCACATGGCAAGGTGCCCTGAAGCATCCTCGACCAGGGTAAAGAGCGCCGCTGCCGCCGCCGAGAAGGCTATCGCCGTTATCAGCAACTGATTGTGGTAACGCTTCCACCACCCGGGCTCGGTCCGGGGGACGCAGTCCCGCCCGCCCGCCGCTACGGCCGTCGCCGGATGCACTGCTGGACTCACCCGCATCGACCCCATCATGGGGCACCAGCCCAGGTACGCCCGGATCGTCTCCATAAGAGGCATCATACCATCTCCCGGAGTTTCGCAAAGAGTTCGTCGGCCAGGCGGGTCGGATCGTCGGTCTTTTCAAGCGCGATCCCCAGCTCGTCCGCGTAGCCCCAGAGGAGCTCGATACACCGGGTGTACCGGGGGCACGCGCCGCAGTCGCCCTCGTGCTCGTACCAGACCTGCACCCCGTGGTCTGCCGAGACGAAGACGATGGCCGCCGCGTCGAAGGGGACCGAGCGCCCGAAGAGGACGCCAACTCCCGCGTTCAGGCGCTCGGCCTCGATCTGGTTCGCCTGCGCCATCTCGATGAGCGTCTCCTCGACCTTCCTGTTCATGGCAAGCAGCGCCTTCGAGACCGCCTGGCGGGATATCTTGAAGCGGTCCGCGATCTGGACATTCGGGAGGCCGGTGCGGCGGAGGCGCCAGAACGCAAACTGCCTGTCGTCCAGGGATAGGGGCATGCGTCAACATATGGAGGTTGACATAATAAACAATTCGGTTTGTCCCTCATCGAGCTCACCGCTGAGCTCCTCCGCGTGCCGGGGGATACCTGTACTTCACCCAAACCTATCCCCACCTGAGGAGAGGCGTTGCATCGCGTATACAGCCGCACAAAACGCAAATCTTAACCGCATGACGATCTTTAGAGTGAGTGATCACTCTGAGAAATGGACCCGTATGACCGGGGAGAGGAACGAGAAGTGAGTAGCCTTCTCCGTCATATCCTCTCCGATCGACGCCGTCATCAAGTCGATCATCAATTCAGGCGGTAACCTCGATGCAGACCGGTTGATCGACGCTTCGTTCGAGATCATATGGAGGGGGTTGACGGGAGAATGACGGAGAGTGCGGGAGAGGAGGAATTGACCATGCTGTATCGGAAGATGGAGAAGACCGGGGACGAACTCTCGGTACTGGGCTTCGGCTGCATGAGGCTGCCGACGAAGGGTATGGGCATCGATGAAGAACGGGCGATACGGCAGATCCGGTACGCCGTCGACCACGGGGTGAACTACCTCGATACCGCGCTGCTATACCCGGGAAGCGAGCAGGTGCTCGGCCGCGCGCTCGCCGACGGCTACCGGGAGAGAGTCAAGCTGGCGACGAAACTGCCGCATATGCTCGTTACGTCCCGCGAGGATATGGACAGGATGCTCGATCTCCAGCTCAGGACCTTAAAGACGGACCATATCGACTACTACCTTATCCACAGCCTCTCAAGCGGTGAAGGCTGGAGGAAGATGAAGGATCTCGGGGTCGCTGAGTTCCTCGATGCGGCAAAAGCGGACGGCCGGATCGTGAACGCGGGCTTCTCGTCCCACTGCGGCGTCGAGGCCTTCAAGGAGATCGTCGACGACTACGACTGGGACTTTTGCCAGATCCAGTACAACTACCTGGACGAGACGAACCAGGCAGGGACCGAGGGACTCATATATGCGGCATCAATTGGGCTCGGTGTCGTCATCATGGAGCCGCTCCGGGGCGGCTACCTTGCGAGAGATCCGCCGGCAGAGGTGCAGGCCGTCTGGGACGAGGCCGACGTGAAGAGGACTCCGGCCGAGTGGGGGCTCCGGTGGGTCTGGAATCACCCGGAGGTCACGGTGGTCCTCTCGGGGATGAACGACGAGCAGCATATCGAGGAGAACATCCGGATCGCCGGCGAAGCCCGCCCGAATTCTCTCACGGAAAAGGAACTCGAGATCGTCGGCAGGGCGGCGGAGGCATACCGCAGCCTGAACAGGGTGGGCTGCACCGGGTGCCGGTACTGCATGCCCTGCCCGGCGGGCGTAAACATCCCCGGATGCTTCGAGGCCTACAACACCGATGGGGGAACGCTCCAGTCGAAGGTGATGTATCAACTTCGTATCGGGGGAAAGATGGACGGAGCGGAACCGGCGTATGCGTCGCTCTGCAGGAACTGCGGCAAGTGTGTGAAGGTATGCCCGCAGCACCTCCCCATCCCGGAGCACCTCGCGGAGGTCGCGAAGGAGTACGAGACCGTCGGAGCCCGGCTCATCGGGAGCGTGTCGGAGTATGTCCTCAGGCTCATGCGCTGGAACACGATGAGGAAAACCTGAAGCGGCACGGATCAGAAAATTAATCCCCGCTCCCCCGGACAAACCCATATGGATACAGCACTGCGCGACGCCTACACGCGGCTTCACGAGAAGTACTTCCCCGGGGCGGAACTCCCGATCGCCTTCGAGGTCGGGGGCGCGACCACCGGAGTGGAGAAGGCCCCCGCCCCGAAGGGCTGGAGGTGCTTCGTCTGCGACCTTGTAAAGGTACGAAACGGCAAAAGCCTCGTCTTCTCCGAGGACTCGATCGGGTGCCGCGGGGGGAGGTTCTACCTCGGCTACGATGCCGAACGGTTCCCTGACTTCCGCTACTTCCTCTCCACGGGAAAACCCGGCGAGATGGAGGGGGAGCGCTACAAGCAGACCCCGGAGATCGTCGACGAACTCGATCGGGGGACCGCACGGATACCGACGGAAGGAAGGAGCATCGTCTTCAAGCGCTGGGATCACCTCACGGATGCCGACAACCCGGACGCTGTCATCTTCTTCGCGCGGCCCGAGGTGCTCTCCGGTCTCTTTACGCTCGCAAACTTCGACCGGGCCGACCCGTACGGCGTCGTGACCCCGTTCGGCGCCGGGTGCAGCTCGGTCTTCTCCTTCCCCTGGCTCGAGCAGCAGAGCGAGAACCCAAGAGCGGTCCTCGGGATCTTCGACCCCTCAGCACGGCCCTGCGTCCCGCTGGATACCCTGACGATGGCATTCCCTATGAAGAAGTTTACGAAGGTGGTCGGCTTCATGGAAGAGAGTTTCCTCACGACCGGCTCCTGGGGGAAGGTGATGAAGAAGATAGACCGGAGCAATAACCTCCATTCGCCCCAAAAATGAGCTGGTGGGGGATTCAACCGAGCGTCCGGTTGAAGAACCCCGCCATCTCCGAATACGCGCTCTCCGTGAGAGGCGTCTCCACGAGCTCCCCGTCCTCGCCGATCATGAACCCGTGCGGCTCGCCCTGGTAGACCTTGAGCTCGAAGTACTTCCCGGCCGCGTCGAGATCGGTCGCATACCGGTAGATATCGGCTACCGGGCTCGCCTCGTCCGCCGTGCCGTGGATGATCAACATCGGGTCGGTGATGTTGCCGACCAGGTCTGCCGGGGGAGTCCCGTTCGCCTGCCCGCCGGAGTAGGGGAAGCCGTACCAGGCGACACCCGCACTGAACTCCTCGATCTGCGGCAGGAAGAGCATCGTGTAGCGCCCGCCGGCGCAGAACCCCGTCAGGCCGATGCTGCTCGCGTTCACCTCGGGCCGGGTTCCGAGGTACGCGACCGTATCCCGGATCAGCCCCTCCGTCACGTTGTCCTGTGGCGACTCTTCGTAGGTCTGCCACTCGGGGGCGATGACGACGAACCCCTCCGTCGCCAGGCGGTCGGCCATGACCAGGTAGCCCTCCTCCAGGCCGTTGAAGGAGTGGATCAGCACCACGGCCGGGGACGGCCCGCCGTCCTCGGGGGTCGTGATGTAGGCCGGATAACTCTGGCCGCCGCTCTGGATGTTCACCGTCGTTCCGTTCCGCATCCCGGCAGTCCCGACGTCGACGGCACCGGCGGAGCCGACGAGGAGGAGCAGGGATACGACCGCTGCAAGCAGGATCATACTTCTCATAGGTTTCCCCCCTTTGAAGGGTGCCTCCGGATCCTGCTCACATCATATAACGGTGTCGCCCGACCGGAAAAAAGTGATCAGATGAGTTCCCGGATATCCGCAAACGTCGCGTTCTTCGGGACCCGGACAGTGCTCCCGGTATAGTTCAGCCCGTCGGCGGTGCGGAGTTCGTCGAGTTCGTAGACCCGCGGCCCGTACTGGTACCCGGTCTCGTTCAGCCACCATGCCGGGTACCCGGGCTCCTCGACAGCCTCCGTCGCCGGGTCGGTTATGAGGCCGTTCGAGTACGTAACGATCAGCGTGCCCGACAGATCGTGCCATTCGTCGACGATCTCGTCACCCCGCCTGACCGTGAAGCCCGTGAGGAGGCGTGCCGCCCCTTCATCGTCGCCGGCGGCGATGAGTTCGACCGCCTTTCCATCGGTCTCCTGCACGAGTGCGATAGACTCGGCCTCGAGCTCGCCCTGCTTCGCGGTGATGGTGCCGATCATCGCGTCGTAGCGGAGCATGGCCCAGTTCGTTACAAAATCAAACGTCCAGTAGGCGGCGTCTGGATCGTATTCAAACCGGTCGCCGGTCGCGTACGCGGCGGATACGTTCGTCGCGCCCGCATAGATCGGCGCATAGACAGTCTCGTACGCGACCGCGGGACCGAACCAGAGCACGCCTCCCACCGGGTCGGGGAGGGAGGAACGTGCCTGAGCGACGTAACTGTAACTGCAGAAGACCGCCGAGACCGGCCGCGGGTTCGCCCCGGCACGGACCTCCATATAAGACCCGTTCTGGAAGTTCGTGTGGGCGTCGGCGGGCCCCAGGTAGCGGTACGGGTTCCCGAACGGTCCTGCGGCTCCGCCGGTAGAGAGGTCGAACCCGGTTCCCTCGTAGTGGTCCCGGAAGAGCGAGAACGCCCCGGTCAGGTTGACCTTCTCGTCGGGTTTGACGGTGAACGGGTACGCCTTCGTGTACGAGTCCTCGACGTATGGGCTCAGGTTGAGCGACGGGGCGAGCAGGTCCTGGATGCGCCAGACCCGCATCAGCGAGTAGTAGGGGTGCGAGTACTCGCCGTAACTGACGGTCTCGAGCCAGTCGAGGGTGCCGTCCGCGGGAGACCATACGCCCGCTTCTTCGAGTTTCGTGAAGAGAACCTTCGAGTAGATCTGGTCGGGGTTTCCGGGAGCGACCTCGCGGATCCTGAACTCGTTTGCCGCGACGAAGACCTCTCCGTCAGGGATCTTCTGTGCGACCCAGAGGCCCCCGCCGTCCGCCTCATCGAGGCTCGAACAGATCTCGATGACCCACGCCTCCTGTGGATCGGCGAAGATGAGCGTCTCGCCGGTCCCGTAGTAGCCGTAGGTCTCGATCAGGCCGCCGACCACCTCGACCGCCTCCCGCGCCTCCGTGCACCGCTCGAGCGCCACGTTCGAGAGCTCCGAGGAGTAGAAGATCCGCTTACCTCCGGCTGCACCGAGCTCGACCTTCGCGTAGTCGGTGCACTCGGCAGAGAGGAGTTGGTGTTCGTTCATCATGCCGTACGACCCGGTGTAGTAGGCGTAGGTATGCGGCACCTGGTCGATATACCCGAGAACCAGGCGCGAATCGCCGCCGCTCGCGCCTCCCGCCGCATCAGAACCGCTGTCGGGATCGAAGAAGACCGCTCTCTTCTCTCCGGGCGCATGATCGGCCGCGGGGACGAAAGACAGACTTATGTCGTCGACGTTCCTCCAGTCTTTCCCGACGCCGTCGTTCGTATGCCCGACATACATCGACCCGTCTTCGGAAGCACCGGGCGTTATCGCAAAGACGGTGCATGCCGCTGCATTCGCGACCATCAGAAGCACGGCGAAGAGACAGAGACAATGTTGAAGAAGATGAGTCGTACCGGTATGTTTACCCATAAAGAAAAAAGGCAACCCGGGTAGAAAAGCATAGCAGATTTATCGCCGTATCCGACGCCATTTTCTCGAAAAATGCTCCCTCTCATTCACTGTTATTCACGCACAACCCTCAGGGCGCCTGCTCCCGGTCCGACGGTTCCTGCCGGCAGTTTACGAGGATACAGGAACTGATGGAGAACGTCAGGAGACCAAAAGGAATGTAGTTCGTCCTTCTTGCGGCTTTGCGGGAACTCGATACCAAACGTTAATTGCAGATGTATCCTAAAACCACTTCACGGATAGGGGTCCGATTCCATTCAAGCGCTCTACCCGGAATGTCGCCGGAGGAGCCCACAATAAAGCCCGGTGCCGGGAGCGATCGAGAGGGCAATCTGCTCCAAGCCGCCGGTGATAACCCCCCACGCGATCGGTTCGCTCGACGGCGTGCCTTATGAAGGAGGAACGAATCCTGATACACGATCACGAAACACCCGAGAAGGGATCTGAAACGACCCAGTACCTGGAGAACCTGATCAGATACGCCAACGCCCCCATCATCGTCTGGGACGCGGACCTCAGGATCACCAGGTTCAACAGCGCCTTCGAGCGGCTGACGGGGCGGGCCGCGAGCGAGGTTCTCGGCCGGTCGCCGGAGATCCTCTTCCCCGAAACCCGGCGTGAGGAACTGATGGGTCTCATCCGGGAGACGACGGCCGGGGAGCGGTGGGAGACCGTCGAGATCCCGATACTCACGGCGGGCGGCAGGATCAGGACGGTTCTCTGGAATTCCGCCGCCGTTTATGAAGACGGCCGAAAGACGGTCTCCTCGGTCATCGCCCAGGGTCAGGACATCACCGAGCGCAAACAGGCCGAAGAGGCGCTCAAGAGGGCGCACGACGAACTGGAGATGCGTGTGCGGGAGCGCACCTTAGAACTCCAGGAGGCGAACGAAGCCCTGCAGGCCGAGATTGCCGACCTCCGGGCCGAGGAGGCGGTGAAGGCCGAGCAAAAACGGCTCTACGACGTCCTCGAGATGCTGCCGGTATACGTGATACTGCTTTCGCCTGACTATCGCGTGCCCTTCGCAAACCGCTTCTTCCGGGAGCGGTTCGGCGCTTCCGACGGGCGACGCTGCTACGATTACCTCTTCTCGCGATCGGAGCCCTGCGAGAACTGCGAGTCCTACAACGTCATGAAGACGGGAGCGCCGCATCGCTGGGAGTGGACCGGGCCGGACAACCACGATTACGATATCTTCGACTTCCCCTTCACCGATGCGGACGGATCATCCAACATCCTCGAGGTCGGTATCGACATCACCAAGCGCAAGCGGGCCGAGGAGGCGTTATGGAGGTTAAACGAGACGCTTGAGGAGCGTGTGGTCGAGCGTACGGACGAACTCGCGAAGGCCAACGCCATCCTTAGCACCATCTGCGAGCATACGCCAGCACCCATCTACGTCACCGACCGACGGAGCCGTCTCGTGATGTGCAACCCCGCTGTGCTTCGGACACTCGGCAGATCGCACCCCGAAGTGCTCGGGAAGTCGAAGGCCGAACTCCTCGGCCCGGAGGTCGGCGGACCCGTCGTAGCCAATGAGCAGCGCGTTATGGAGACCGGGATCACCGAGACCTTCGAGGAAGAGATCGGGAACCGGATCTACTACTCGACCAAGACCCCCCTCAGGAATCTGCAGGGCGACGTCACCGGAGCCATCGCCGTCGGAACGGAGATAACAGAACTGAAGCGGGTTGAAGCACAGAGGCAGAAACTCCTGGAACAGCTGCAGCATTCGGCCGAAGAGATGGCGGTCCAGAACGAAGAACTGCAGTGCACCACCGAGCAGTTGCAGGAGAAGACCGAAGAACTGGCGCGTCTCAACCGGGTCCTCGAGGAGAGCGAGGAGCACTTCCGCTCTCTCATCGAGAACGCATCCGATATCATCCTTCTCCTCGATATGCAGAGACACATCACTTACGCGAGTCCTTCGGTGAGGCAGATCGGGGGCTACGAGCCCGACAACCTCATCGGCACGGACGTGCTCGACCTCATACACCCCGAAGACGTCCCAAAGGCCATAGAAGCCGTGAGAACCAGGGCCCGGCCATCTACGAGCCTCACGTTCGAGGTCCGGGTCAGGGATGCTACCGGCCGATGGATTTTCCTCGACGTTACGGGCACGAGCCTGATCCGGGAAGGGGGCGCCTGGGCGTTCATCGTCAGCGCACGCGACGTCACCGACCGGAACCATGCCGAAGAAGAGCGAAACAGGCTGCTCGCCAGTCTGGAGGAGGCGCACCGGGAGGCGAACCTCTACCTCGACATCATCACCCACGACATCAGGAATGCAAACAACGTCTCGAGCATCTACGTCGACCTCATGATCGATCTCCTCGACGGCACCGAAAGGGCCTACGCCCGAAAACTCCACGACAGCATAGCGCGGAGCACCGAGATCCTCATGAACGTCTCGACGATCAGGCGCATTCACACCGATTCGGCAGAGTTTTCACCGGTCGACCTCAGCGCGGTCGTCCGCGAGGAGGCCAGAAACTTCCGGGGAGCATCGATACGCCAGGTGGTTCCACCGCTCGAGGTCCTGGCGGACAATCTCCTCGCCACGATCTTCATGAACCTCATCGGCAACAGCGTCAAGTTCGGCGGGCCGGAGGTGGAGATCGTCGTCCGGGCGGAGGAACTGGACGGGGAGGTGCTGGTCTCAGTGGAAGACAACGGGCCCGGCGTGCCCGACGACGTGAAGGGAAAACTCTTCCAGCGGTTCGAGCGCGGTAAAGCCCGGGGGAGGGGCGACGGGCTCGGGCTCTTCATCTGCAGGACGCTCATCGGGCGCTACGGGGGGAGGATCTGGATCGAGGACCGCGTGCCGGGGCGCCCGGAGGACGGGGCGGCATTCAGGTTCACGCTCAAACCGGCAACGCGGGAGCGAGACCCCGGCCGTGACCAGAGGGGTGTCGCCCGTGGGGATAACTAAATCACCCGCTACCGCGACACTTTGTGCATGAACACAGTCGCTGTCGGCGTCTTTTCCCTCACGCTGCTTACCGGGGCGGTCATAACGGGAACGGTCGCAATAGGCCTTTCCGTTACGCTGTATGCCCTGGTATACCTCGCCGTCGCCGCCCTCCTCATCGGGATGGTCATCGCAGTCTTCTGCACGAAATGCCCGCTCCGGGGGGAGAAATGTCTCCACATCCTTCCCGGCAGGCTCGCTGCCCTCCTTCCGGCCCGGCAGGGGAAGTATACGGCCGTCGAGATCGCTGTGGTCGTGGCTGCACTCCTCCTTATCGCCGCGATTCCCCAGTACTGGCTGCTCTCGCAGGTTCCGCTCCTTGCGCTCTTCTGGGTGCTTGCCGGCACGGGCGTCTTTCTGATCAACCGCCGCGTCTGCCCGGTCTGCGGCAACAGGTGCTGCCCGTTGCGGCCGAAGGAGTGAGACACAGGGGCCGAGGGATTCCGAGGCCGCGGCCGCCGGGGCGTGAACCGCGCCCTGCACATTCCGAGAAGAAGAGATGGGCGGGGTTATTTCCCCCGCCGCTTTTTTGCAGACGTATCAGAAGATCACAAAGGCCTGGGTCGTCGCCCGGCAGGAGTTCCCGTCATCGAGCGTCACGACCAGCGTGACCGTATAGGTCCCTTCCGCCGCGTAATCGTGGGTGACGTCCTGGCCGCTGCCGGTTGTCCCGTCACCGAAGTTCCAGGCCATGCCCGATACGGTCGCGGTGCAGTCGTCCCCGGAGAGGATGACCGAACCCGTAAACGCAACAGGTTGTTCTGGACCGGCCTGGTCGCGGTCTTTCCCGATGATTCCCGTGCAGGAGCAGTTGTCCGCGAGATGCGGCGATACGGCGACGTCCCGCAGCTCATCCCTCCCGAGCAGTCTGGCACGGACGGACCCCGTCATCTCGTCCGTCGTCAGGAGGAGGAGCGTATCTTTGGCCCCGATGACCGTGCTGCCCAGAGAGCCGGAAGATCCGGGAGTTCCTCCGGCGCAACGAGATGGTGTAGCGGTCCGGCGGTGAACCGGAAAGGTATTGTCTCTGGATCTACTCAACGGAACTATGGACGCCCATACCCCGTTGAGGATGATGGAAGACTTCTTTGCCGTATACTCCAGGGAATTCAACAACGCTCTCGCCGATCCGCCGGAGATCGACGTTGAGGCTACGGCAGGAGCGTTTGCCGACTGCTTCGTCGGGGCGAACCCGCACGGTGTTTTCTGTGGAAAGAACGACGAGCAGTTCCGCGCTCAAATCCCGGCAGGTTTCGCGTTCTACAGGAGCATCGGGACAAAATCCATGAACGTCTCGTCGCTTGAGGTCACCGATCTCGACGACTGTCACCTGATGGTGAAGGTGCACTGGGTCTCGGTGTACACGAAACTGGATGGGAGTGATGAGCGGATCGATTTCGACAACATCTACTTTGTTCAGATAATCGAGGAGAAACCCCGGATATTTGGGTACATCACCGGAGACGAGCAGAAAGTGCTGCGTGAGCGGGGGCTGATCCCGGATCAGGGTAATCCTCCGACCCGGTGACGGGAGTGCGGCCCGGGCGGTTCGCCCGGCCTCACCGTGGCGATGACGGGTCGCTCTCGGTATTATCTTCGGGTGATTCCTGTTCGTAGAGTGATTCGGTCATCTCTTCCGGGGGCTCCTCTACGGTGAGGGGTCCAGCCGTACCCTCCGGGCAGTCCTGCACCGTGAGGGCTGTTGATTGCGGTGTCTCTTTCTCCTCTTTTGGTGTGAGCAGCCTGGCACGGACGGACTCCGTCATCTCGTCCGTCGTCAGGAGGAGGAGCGTATCTTTGGCCCCGATGACCGTGCTGCCGACCGGGACGAAGCGTTCGTCTCCCTTCTGCATCAGGATGATGAGTGTGCCCGTCGGCAACCCGAGGTCGACGACCTGCTTGCCCACCGCCGAGGCGTCCGGGGGGATGACCAGTTCGAGCAGTTCGCTCGGGGTGTCGGGGTTCACATCGAACTCACGGGAGAGTTGGCCCGTCTCCTCGAGCGGGCCGGCGAGACCGAGCCAGCGGGCGACTGAGGGGATCGATGTCCCGTGCACGAGCGCCGAGAAGATGACGATGAAGAAGACGATATTAAAGATAACGGCTGCGTCCGGCACCCCTGCGACGAGGGGGTAGGTCGCGAGGATGATCGGGACGGCCCCCCGGAGCCCCACCCACGAGACCAGGGCCTTCTCGTTCATCGGCATCTTCCAGGGGAGCAACGTGAGCAGGACGGCAATCGGCCGCGCGATGAATATCAGGAAGAGGGCGGCGAGAAGGCCGGGGACGAACGCCGATGCAAGCTGCGAGGGGAAGACGAGCAGCCCGAGCGCAAGGAACATCACGATCTGCATCAACCACGCAATTCCGTCGTAAAACCTGATCAGACTCTTTTTGTGGACGATGACGCTGTTACCAATGATAAGACCGGCGAGGTAGACAGCGATGAACCCGTTTCCGCCGATGACGGTGGTCAGCCCGTAGACCAGCAGCACCATCGCGAGGGTGAGCACCGGGTACAGCCCCTCGGTCTCCAGTTTGATACGGTTGATGAACCAGACCGTGAACTTGCCGAGCGCGTAACCCATGAGGCCGCCGACCGCCATCTGCTGCGCGAACGTCGGGACGAGACTGAAGATCGACGAACCCGGGGTAAGGATCAGGCCGATGATGCCGGTGGTGAGCAGGACCGCCATGGGGTCGTTGCTCCCCGACTCGAACTCGAGGAACGGTCGCAGGTTTCCCTTCAGGCGGGCCCGTGCCGTTCGGAGGATCGAGAAGACTGCCGCCGCATCGGTGGACGAGACGACCGCGCCAAGGAGTAGGCCTGTTAACGGAGAGAATCCGAGGACCAGGACGGCGAACGCGCCGAGCAGGACTGCGGTCAGGACGACGCCGATCGTCGAGAGGGCGATCCCCTGCCAGAGAATGGGCTGGATCTCTTCCCACCGGGTATCAAGACCGCCCGAGAAGAGGATATATGCAAGTGCTATAATCCCGATGAGCTGCGCAAGCGTGGGGTCGTCGAACGGGATACCGCCCGGCCCCTCCGAGCCTGCGAGCATCCCGACGATGAGGAAGATGAGGAGCGCAGGAACGCCGAGCCTCTCCGAGAACTTATTTGCGATGATGCTTATCAGGAAGAGCACCGCTATCCCGATAAATACGAGTTCGAGGGTGAGGAGCATTTACAGGTATTATTCGCGCGCGCTGTGCTTAAAAATTGCCCGCCCACTCTTTCGATCGGGTAGTCCCTCGGACGGATACCGACCCGGCGCCGATCGTTTCGCGATCATCGGCACCCGGCAGAACCCCAAAGCCCGTCGAGACCGGAGCGAGGGGGGCGGGCGCGCCGAACAGATCTCTCGGTCTCGTCGGTTCCGCCACGTATCGCGGGGTTGATATAGTATCCGTTAGAACTCTCAGTCAGGATGACAGAAACCCCGATTTTCCCAAGGCGCGTGAGTACCATACTCCTGTTGACGGCACTGGTGTTCCTCATCATCGGGATCGAGGCGCTCGGATACCTCGTCACCATCATCGCCGTATCGGCGATCCTCGCCATGATCATATATCCCCCAACGAAAGCCCTTCGAGCGAGGGGACTCCCTGAAAGCGTCGCCGTCGGCGTGGTCGCCGCCGTCGCCTGCTTTGCCGTCCTGCTGATCTGCTATCTCGTCTTCTTCTCGTTCGAGACGCTGGTCGCAGATCTTCCTCTCTACCAGCAGGAACTGACCGCCAGACTGTCGGAGATCCTCACCCTCCTGGACAGATATGGGATTGAAACGGGTTCGCTCTCACCTTCTTCGATAAACCTGCAGGGATTCATGGGATTTATCTCTTCGTCAGCCATCAGTATCGCTGATCTTCTCCTCTACCTCTTCTTCATAGCGGTGACGACGATCTTCATGCTCTTTGAAGCGCCGCGGATGCCCGAACGGGTGAGGAAAGTGATGAAGAACGACGAGGCCGCCGAGTCGTTCTCCCGCATGAGCAAATTCCTGGCCAACTTCGTCATCGTCAGGACCGAGGTAAACCTCATCCACGGCTTCCTCTTCGGTACGTTCCTCTGGGTCATGGGGGTGCACGCGGCCGTCCTCTGGGGGGTGATGACGTTCCTGCTCTCGTATATCCCCTACATCGGGCTCGTCATCGCGGCGCTCCCGGCGATCTTCTTTGCCTGGCTCCAGTTCGGGATATGGGGCGCGATCGCGGTGATTGTGGTCGTCGCGATCCTGAACGCGCTCGTGGAGAACCCAATCTTCGCGCACTTTGCATCGAGGCGCTTCGAGATCCCCGCCCTCGTGGTCGTCCTCTCGGTCATCTTCTGGGGATGGGCGCTCGGTGTTGCCGGGATGATCTTCGCCGTCCCGCTCACCCTCATCGTCCTTATGGTCGCTCAATCGAGCGACGACTGGGCCTGGGTGAACACGATCCTCGGCGTCGACCACCTCTTTACAGGAGAGCCGGCTCTCCCGGCGGAGACGCGGGAACCCGACGCACCACCGGCGAGGTAAACCGGCATGGGGAAGGTTGATACCCTCCTCGCACCCTCCTCTTCTGAGGAGTGAGCATGCTACATACACATGCAATCATCAAAGCGATCTGGGACGCACAGGGTTATGGGAACCTCGCCGTCTGGGCGGATGGGACGACCTCCATCATCGCCCCGGGCGAAAGCCCAAAGAAAGACGGAACAGCGCCGCTCGCGATATTCAAACCCATCCCCCTCGTGGCGGGATTTCCGATGCTCGACTTCGCCATCCACGACCCCGATCTGCTGGAACGGATCGAGACGACGATCAGGGGGGCAGGCGGCGAGATCGAGCGGGACTGAGAACGGCCCGGCACTTACCGTAACTACAAAAAAAAGTGATCTGATTTTAGAGTGATCCGGAAAGGATCACTCGGTCGTCTTCCCGTCGAAGTGCTCGTCGTCCGCCATGGCCGCTTCGCGGGTCTTGTGCACGACCGCATCACGGTGCTCCGGCGGCGAGTAGATCGTGTATAACTTGAGGTCGGCGGTCTTTGAGGTGTTGATCACGTTGTGCTTGGCACTGTTCGGCACGACCACGGCGCTGCCGTCCTTCACCTTGTACTCGGTGTTGTCGATGACGACCTTCCCCTCCCCTTCTTCGAACCGGAAGAACTGGTCGACGTCGTCGTGAACCTCCTCGCCGATCTCCTCGCCGGGCTTCAGGCTCATCAGCACGAGCTGGCTGAATTTGCTCGTGTAGAGAACTCTGCGGAATTCAGTGTTCTTTACGGTTTCAGTCTCGATATCGGTTGCAAATCCTTTCTTCATATTCAGAACCTCCATATAAGCAGGTTTGTTTTTGTTGTGGGTGATAACAATATTCCATTATGCCGCCACTACTATTAAACATTAGCCCGTTTCAGGTCTCTTGAACTCCGAATAAAACCTGTGGCGGCTGCGCCGGGCAATTCGAGCGACCTATGCAGCCGGAACGATATTCAGCGGTCAGGTCCCGGAGTTCCCATGGTCGGGGAGAGCGGGTGGTAAGGGACTTCGGTGCCGCCTCGCCTTCGCCCGGAACCTTGATGGGCAGACAGAGGCGATCTTTCAGGATACGACCGGAGAACACGCATGATCCTTCCCCCATCATTTTACGAACGCGATACCGTGACCGTTGCAAAAGACCTGCTGGGGTGCCTGCTCGTGCACCGGGAAGAGGCAGCGACGATGGGGTGGATCGTCGAGGTCGAAGCCTACCTCCGGGACGACCCGGCAGCCCACTCGTACCGGGGAGAGACGCCGCGGAACCAGGCGATGTTCGGGCCGGCGGGCCATGCCTACGTCTACCGGATCTACGGCCTGCACACCTGCTTCAACGTCGTGACCGGCCCCGAGGGGACGGGAGAGGCGGTTCTCGTCCGGGCGCTTGAACCGGCCGGCGGGATCGGTCTCATGCAGGCGCGGCGGGGGACGGACGACCCGTTCGCGCTCGCGAGCGGGCCGGGCAAACTGACGCAGGCGCTCAACATCACGATGGATCTCGACGGGAGATCCCTCTCCGGGGGGCCCCTCGAGATCTGGTCGCCCGAGAGCCTCCCCGGCCGCCGGGCAGAGGGAGCGGGCGGGGAGATCGTGCAGACGACCCGGATCGGGATCACGAAGGCGGCAGACCTCCCGCTCCGGTTCTACCTCAAAGGGAGCCGTTACATCTCGCGGCGGTGACCCGTGCCGGGGCCCCGGCGCCGGACGATGCTCCCTTCCACCGCCTCGCCCTGCAGCGTTATCGTCTTCTCGGCCACCGGGATCTCAATCTTTGCGCGTTTCAGGGCCTCGTCCACGATGTAGCGCACCCCGCTGCAGCAGGGCACCTCCATGTGCAGGACGGTGATCGACCGGACCGTGTGCCGCGAGAAGATATCGGCGAGTTTCGTGATGTATCCCTCGGTATCCGCATCCAGTTTCGGGCAGAAGATGAGCAGGATCTTCCCCTGCAGGAAGTCCCGGTGAAACTCGGGGTAGGCGAAGGGGACACAGTCGCCGGAGACGAGGAGATCCGCATCGTCGAAGTAGGAGGCAGCGGGGTTGACGAGCGTCAGCTGGACCGGCCACTGCCGGAGTTCCGACTCGATCCGTGCGGCCTGTCCCGCACTTCCGGCCTCTTCCCGCTGAAGGCTCCTTGCCACGGTGCCCGGGCATGCTGCGGGGGCGGCGGGAGTCTCATGCGGGGGAACCGGGATCTCGTGGGCGTTCAGGTACTCGAGCGCCCGGTGGTAGAGGGCCTCCTCCCCGTGGCCGAGGAGATGCTCCAGGTGTGCCTTGACGACACCCATCCCCTGCGGGACAATCTTCTCCATCACCGCCTCCTCGCTATAGGGTCCGGCCTCCCGCTCGACGACGCAGATCGCCCCTTCCGGGCATGTCCCTATGCAGGCGCCGAGCCCATCACAGAAGAGGTCGCTCACGAGCCGTGCCTTTCCGTCGATTATCTGGAGCGCTCCTTCCGGGCAGTCCGGTATGCAGAGCCCGCACCCGGTGCATTTCTCCTCGTCGATATCGATGATCTTTCGCTTCATGGCAGACATCCCCGTAACGGTTTCCGTTCAGTATCCTTGGCACCGTTTCTTAACAAGGTATCGCACGAAAGCAGTTATCCCCGAACAAAACGATGGTTACAGTAATGTCACCCCCGCCGGCCCGCTATCCCGCACCCGCGTTCGATGTCTTCAACGTCTACTTCGAGCGGGTCTACGACCCCTCTATGCACGTCGTCTTCAGCCTCGACGGCGAAGTCGACGCCGGGGCCCTGCGGGAGGCGACGATGAGGGTGGTCGCCTCCGACCCCTACATCAGGTCCCGCTACGCAGAAGTTGACGACCGGCCGGTCTGGGAGGAGATCCCGGAGAGTGGATGGGAAAGAGCGTTCGTCCTCACCCGGGGCGGCGCCGACGAGCCTCTCACGACGCCACCCCCGCCGCTCGACGTCCGTTCCGGCCCGCAGGTGCGGGTCAACCTCTACCGGAGAGCGGCGGGGGACGTCGTGGCCGTCACCTGCCACCATGGCTTCTGCGACGTAGCCGGCGCCCTCACCCTCGCCCGAGAGATCTTTGCCGTCTACCGGGGAATCGTGGATGACCCCGAGTTCCGACCGCCGGCCCGCGCTCCTTATGAGCGGAGCACGAAGAGAGTCCTTGCGCTCTACTCCGAGGAGGAGCGGCGGCAGGCGCTCGCGGAGGAGGAGCCGTTCGTCGACCGGTGGCGCTTTCCGGTCGAGCGGACCGGGAGGGGGACGCCCCATATCGCCCGCCGGACGCTCGCCCCGGAACGGCTCGCCCGGATAAAGGCGTTCGGGAGAGAGCACGGCGCTACGGTGAACGACGTCCTGATCGCTGCGTTCTTCCTCGCCCTTGCGAAGATCCGGGACGACCCCTCCGACCGGGGAGCGCCCCGGTCGATCCTGACCTCGGCCGATCTGCGGAGGAAGTATCCCGGCCTCTACGACGACGCCCTGCTCACAAACCTCTCCGTCGCCTATGAGGCCACCCTCTCCGCCGGGGAAGGGGCACGGCTCCCGGATATCATCGGCCAGGTGACGTCGATAACGGCCCGCAAAAAATCAGGGAGCCTCGGCCTCGCGACCATCCTCTTTTACGAAGAGATCATGGCCGGCGGGATGCCGGCGGTGCGGACGTTCTTTGATCAGATGATCGAGCGGTATGAGGCGTCCGCCCATAAAAACCCGGTCTTCTCGAACCTCGGCATCTTCGATGCCGGCGACTATCTCCCGGTCCCGGGGAAGGACGGTTCGATGCTCGAACTCCGGGAGATCCAGTACCTCCCCTGCGTATGCTGGCCGTACGGATTCTTGATGATCGCCTCCACCTTCCGCGACCGCCTGACCCTCGCGGCGGCCTACGAGGAAGGGCCATACCCGACGGCGACCGTGGAGCGGTTCCTCGAGTACGTGGACGAATACCTCCCGTGAGGCGCGCAACGTCCCGCAGCCCGCCCTCCCGGCATCGGGTTGTGCAGACCGGCCCGACAGGGTTAAATCTGACCGGGGCAAGTCTACAACAAACCAATTATCCACACCCCGTTCTACCCGTAAACTACAGAGAAATGAGGCGTAACCGATGGAGAACAAGAAGAAACTGACCACTGCTGCCGGCGCACCCGTGCCAGACAACCAGAACGCCATGACCGCGGGTCCCCGCGGCCCCATGCTGATGCAGGACGTCTGGTACCAGGAGAAACTCGCCCACTTCAACCGGGAGGTTATCCCGGAACGGCGGATGCATGCCAAGGGGTCGGGGGCGTTCGGCACGTTCACCGTCACCCACGACATCACCCGGTACACGAAAGCGAAGATCTTCTCGGAAGTGGGCAAGAAGACCGAGGCCTTCGTCCGCTTCTCGACCGTCGCGGGCGAACGCGGTGCGGCCGACGCGGAACGCGACATCCGCGGCTTTGCCATGAAGTTCTACACCGAAGAAGGGAACTGGGACCTGGTCGGAAACAACACGCCCGTCTTCTTCATACGCGACCCCCACAAGTTTCCTGACCTCAACCGCGCCGTCAAGCGCGACCCGAAGACGAACATGCGGTCCGCAAAGAACAACTGGGACTTCTGGACATCCCTTCCCGAATCGCTCCACCAGGTGACGATCACCATGAGCGACCGCGGGATCCCCTTCTCCTACCGCCACATGCACGGCTTTGGCAGCCACGCCTACAGCATGATCAACGCGCGAGACGAGCGCGTCTGGGTCAAGTTCCACCTCCACACCCAGCAGGGCATCAAGAACCTGACCGACGAGGAGGCCGAGGCGATCGTCGCGAAAGATCGCGAGAGCCACCAGCGCGACCTCTTCGAGAGCATCGAGCGGGGCGACTACCCCCGCTGGACGATGTACATCCAGGTGATGACCGAGGAGCAGGCGAAGAAGATGCCCTACAACCCCTTCGACCTCACCAAGGTCTGGTACAAGGGGGAGTTCCCCCTGATCGAGGTGGGCGTGCTCGAACTGAACAGGAACCCCGAGAACTACTTCCAGGATGTGGAGCAGGCGGCGTTCAACCCCGCCGCCGTGGTGCCGGGGATCAGTTTCTCACCCGACAGGATGCTGCAGGGGCGCCTCTTTGCATACGGGGACGCGCAGCGCTACCGCCTGGGGGTCAACCACCACCAGATCCCGGTCAACCGGCCGAGATGCTACGCGAACCCCTCTCACCGCGACGGCCAGATGCGGGTGGACGGCAACGCCGGTTCCGCCGTCGGCTACGAGCCGAACAGTTTCGGCGAGTGGCAGGAGCAGCTCGAGTATAAGGATCCGTTCCTGGAACTCTCCGGTGCGGCGGGGGCCTGGAACTTCCGCGAGGACGACGACGACTACTACACCCAGCCGGGCAAACTCTTCCGCCTGATGAGCCCAGAACAGCAGCAGGTCCTCTTCGAGAATACCGCGCGGGCGATGGGGGATGCGCCCGACTTCATCAAGGTCCGGCACATCGAGAACTGTTTAAAGGCCGACCCGGCCTACGGGAAGGGTGTCGCGGACGCGCTCGGCATCCCCCTCACGAACGTAACGTAGCGGCAAAACCTCTCTTTTTTACTCCTCGACGAAACAGAACGGGTCGTCTGCAGAGAAGTCCCCGCCTGCCGCATACGCCCGCACCCGGCAGCCGCCGCCGCAGAGGTCCCGGTAGCCGCACCGCCCGCACTTCCCCAAGAGGTCCCGCGGTGTCGCCCTGAACCGGGAGAGAACGGGATTCTCCGCATCCTGCCAGAGGCGCGAGAACGGCCGGTCCCGGACGTTCCCAACGAGGAACTCGGGCGACCGGGCGAACTGGCAGGGGTAGACGTTCCCCTTCGGGTCGATGTTTGCCACCCGCTTGCCCGCGCTGCATCCGCCGTTCAGGGACCGGACGAGCGCCTCGGCCCCGGCCAGATCGGGCGACCCGTCCCGTTCCATGGCACGGAGGAGGTGGATGCAGTCCTGCGGGGCATCGACGGTCAGGAACTCCATGGCGCCGGGATCGGTCTCCAGCGCCCTCCGGTAGAGGAGGGTGAGCGCCTCGTCGACCTCCTCTGGCCCCACCTGGAGCCGGTCGTAGGCCTCGCTCCCCCGCCCGCTCGGCACAAGCCAGTAGAGGCAGAACCGCGAGGCGCCGAGCGTTCCCGCAAGGTCGACCAGGGCATCGAGTTCCCCCATGTTCTCCCTCGTCAGGGTGACCCGGAGGCCGGTCCGGATGCCAGCCTCCCGGCACCGGGCAAACCCCTCGACAGCCCTCGCAAACGCACCCTCACTCCCCCGGAACGCGTCGTGGGTCTCCGGGGATGCACCGTCGAGCGATATCCCGGCGTAGCCTATCCCTGAGTCCTTGATCGTCCGGGCGGCATCAGGGGTGATCAGGGTGCCGTTCGTGCTGAGCGCGGTCTTGATCCCGCTCTCCGCCGCTGCACGCGCGAGCTCCGGCAGGTCCTCGCGGAGGAGGGGTTCGCCGCCGGAGAAGAGGATGAGTGGGATGCCCGCTACGGCGAGGTCATCGATGAGCGCGAGGGCTTCTTTTGTCGAGAGTTCCTCGTCCGTCCGCGAGCCCGGCCCGGACCGGCTGTAGCAGTGGGCACAGCCGAGGTTGCACCGGTCGGTGAGGTTCCAGAAGACGACCGGCCGGTAGTCCTGCACGAACGCGAGGTACTTCCCCGGCACCTCGGTAAGAGGCCTCTCTCGGTGGCGCATAACGCCGCTGACCGTTCCCCGTCCATGCATGCACTGTGTAATCCTGTTCATGGTAGATCGCTTCCGTTCTCGTTGATGCGCACGTTCGGCACCCTCTTGTACTCCTCGGTGCTGAAGAGCACGATATTATCGCTGCACCCCGTCACCCGGGCCATCTCCTCGACCGCAGCGAGCACCGCCTCCCGGCTCCTGCCGTGGTGCACGGTATACAGGGTATACTCCCACCTCCCCGGCACCGGGCGGCGCAGGTAGCAGTGGGAGATCCCGGGAGCGGACGAGAACCGGGTGAACTCCTCCTCTCCCCACCCCGCGGGCGGGTGCCAGGCGACGAGGGCGTTTGCCGTGATCCCGAGGAGCCGCTGGTTGATCCGGGCCCGGATCTTCCGGATCGTCCCCTCCTCGCGGAGGCGCTGCGCCCGGCGGAGCACCTCCTCCTCAGGGATGCCGAGCCGTCGCCCGATCTCGGCAAACGGCTCAGTGACCATGGGGATCCCCTTCTCCAGTTCTGCGAGAAGGGCGAGATCAGTCGGATCCATACGAATCCTCCTCCGAGAGCGGGAACCGCACGTCGATCTTATAGGCGCGGACGGTGGAAAGGTCGAGCGCGTCCGCCTCCGGGATGCCGGTCCGGGAGAGGATCTCCGCGAGCACCGCGGAGAGCCGCTCCTCTGTCGGGGCGGCGAGGGTGAACCAGAGGGTGTAGGCATGGTCACGCCGGAAGTTGTGCGAGACCTCCGGGTAGGTGCTGACGATCTCCGCCACCTCGCGCACCCGGTCCTCCGGGACGCGGAGGGCGATCAGGGTCGCGGCGGCAAGCCCGAACCTCCGCGATTCAAAGACCGGCGAGACGTTGCGCAGGACGCTCGAGGTCTGCAGCCGCCGCATCCTCGCGACGACCTCGTCCTCCGCAAGCCCGACTCTCGCCGCGATAGCGGCCCACGGGCGGGAGACCAGGGGAAGGTCGTCCTGGAGGGCGTCGAGGATCGCGAGGTCGGCCCGGTCGATACCCCCGGGCTCGTAGGGGCACCACGGGTCTTCGCGGGTGACCTCCCCGCAGGGGTCGTCAGGCCGCATGAGGCCGTCGCACCACCGGGCAGGGACGGTATCGGCGCCGCGGCAGGCCCGCGCCCGGCACCCGCCACAGGCTCCCTTGTAGCCGCACCGGCCGCACTTCCCGGTGAGCCGGTCCGGGTCGCGGAGGGCGAGAAAGAGCTCAGAATTATTCCATATCTCAGAAAATGGCGTGGTGCGGAGGTTGCCCGCGCTCACCGGCAGGTAGGGGCAGGGCGTCACCTCCCCGGTCGCGTAGATCCGGCAGTAACTGATGGCGGCCATGCAGCCCCGGCTCCACCCGGGGTTCTCGATCCCGGCCTCGTCGGCGATCCGGCGAAACTGGGGGGCGCATGTCGGCCGGATCCGGAGACCGCTCTCCCGGTACCGGAGGAGGACCGCCCGGATCAGGTCCTCGTACTCGCGGGGATTGCCCTGGCCGGGTTCGCGTCCCCTCCCGGTCTCCACGGGGAAGAAGACCTGGTAGTCGCGGACGCCGAGGGATTCGCCGAGAGCGATGACCTCCTCGACGTCCGCGAGGACGGGGCGCATGACCGTCATGTTGATCCGGACGCCGAGCCCCGCGTCGCGGCAGTGCTTGATCGCCGCGACCGCCCGTTCCCATACGCCAGGGACGCCGCGGAACGCGTCGTGGGTATCCGGGTCGGCGGAGTCGAGGCTGACCGCCACCGACCGGACGCCCGCCGCGGCGAGCCGCTCTGCCGTCGCTTCATCGAGGAGATACCCGCTCGTGCCCATCGCCATCACGAGCCCCCGTTCGGTCCCGTAGCGGGCGATATCGAAGATGTCATCCCGCATCAGGGGTTCTCCCCCGGAGAGGACGACGATCGGCTTTCCGGCGCTCGCGAGCTGGTCGATGACCGAGAACGCTTCGGCGGTCGAGAGGACTCCTTTCGCTTCGTCAACGCCGGCGTCCGCGTAGCAGTGGGCGCACTTCAGCGGACAGCGGAGGGTGACGTTCCACGAGACCAGGACCGGCCCTCCCGGTGCTCCGGCGTTTCGGAGGCAGGCCGTCCCATAACCGTTTTCCGTACGCTGCATCCTCCTACTTTCTCGTCGCCCTCGACTTCAACGTTGTGATGGTTCGTAGAAAGCGGACCGGATCTCGGACAAACGTCTCAGTATCAGGAGTTCGCTCTCCCTGCCCGACCGGGAGACCTATCATCCCCGGTGAGTAATCCCGGGTCATGCCGCGAGCAAGGGTACTCGCGTTCAGCGATCTTTCGTGGGGAACGAAGGAGCGGGGTGCGCCCGGTGGCCGGAAGGTCGACCGGGACTCGTTCCTCTGCCTGATCGCGAGGATTGACCCGGAGATCGTCGTCTTCGCCGGCGACGGTGCCTACGACCGGTGCTCCCGCTCAGGGCTCGATGAGACGGAACTCTTCCTCGACCTCCTCCACGAGATTGCATCGGCGGGAAGGCATTGCGTCATCGTCGAAGGGAACAACGACGATAAGATGGGCACCTACGCCCGCGTCCGGGAGGCGGCGGAAGCGAGCCCTTACATCCACGAGATCTCGGGGAAGGCGGAGACCGTCGCCGGCATCCGCTTCCTCGGCGTCCCCACCGGGAAGGAGAAGAGGATGGCCGGTTCAGCCGAAGGGCCGGTCGATATCGTTGTCGCCCACGCCCCTCTCGCGAACCGGGTCTGGCTCTTCGACCTCCGGGCGGCGTGCATCCTCACCGGCCACTACGGGATGATGGCGTCCGTAGTCGCCGGGAAGGCATATCTCGCCCTCGACTGCTCCCCGGCCTCATATGCAGTGATCGAGCCAGGAAGGATCGAGTACGTTGCCGGACCGTGCCGGATTGTTATGCGACCCGGAGAGGAGATCACCGCGACGGAATGCGACCCGGCACTCCTCCGGGATCTCACGATCGGGCGGGGACCGCTTCCCTACCGCGAGGAGGTCGAGGCACTGCGGAGGGCGAAGCGGGAGATTGCAACGCTCGGGCGGGAGGAGGCCGTTTTGCGCCTGCTCGCGCTGGGGATCAGGAAAACGCACATCGAGCGGTATCTCGGGAAGAGGGAACACCGTTGATGCCGGATGCACCGGCACGAAGATATGCGTATACCGGCAACACTGCTCTCAACAGTGCGACCATGATCTCCATTAAGAACCCTGGAATCTCCCACTGTCCTGCCGAAACTGCGCCCTACAGGCGGGGACGTCCGGCGAAGGCGGGGAGGGGGGAGACATGACCGTAACGGCGCTCCCCATCGAGTACCATACCACGGACATCGCCGGCATCGAGGTTATCCGCCCGCTCTGGAACCGGATCTGCGAGCACCACCGCATCCGTGCGCGGACGTTCCGTGCCTTCTTCGAGCAGACGACCTTCGACGACCGCAAGGCGTACTTTGTCCGGTGCGCAGAGGCGGGAGACCTCCGGATCGACCTCGCCTCCGACCGTGGCCGATGCATCGCTTACTGCGTAACCTCGCTCTCGGCAGAGCATACCGGGGAGATCGAGTCCCTCTACGTCGACGAGACCTACCGCTCGCAGGGTATCGGGACGGCCCTCATGATCCAGGCGCTCGCGTGGCTGGACGAGAACGGCTCGATCGAGAACCGGGTGGCGGTCGCGGAAGGAAACGAGGAGGCCTTCCCGTTCTACCGGAAGTTCGGGTTCTATCCCCGCCGGACGGTGCTCGAACAGGTGCGAGAGAGCGCACCCCCCGGCCGACAGCCGTGATCTTCCGATAAACCCCGCATTTTTATTCTTCCGCAAGACCGCTGGATCAGAGTCCGACCAGGGATTGCATGCCGCCATCGAGCATGCTCCGCGCACGGATGGAGCGGCGGATGGATACGCGTACCGTATTGTTTATCCCCCTTCCCTCGTACACCTGCATATGGATACGGTCATCGAGGCGATACGGCAGGAGTTCGCGGCGCACGCGGACCCGGAGATCCGGGAGAAAGGCCAGCGGTTCTTCAAGGAGGAGGTCCGGTGCTACGGGATGAAGACCGCAACCGCGATCTCGATTGCAAAGAAGTACTGGAAGGAGGTCAAAGCCCGCGACAGACATGAGATCTTCTCCCTCTGCGAAGAACTCTATTCGTCGGGGATGATGGAAGAGGCGTTCGTGGTCTCCCAGTGGGCACAGCTGCTCGACGGCCGCTACGAATCCGGCGACATCGCCGTCTTCCGGCACTGGATAGAGACCTACATCACCAACTGGGCCACCTGCGACGGCCTCTGCAACCATGCCGTCGGGGACTTCGTCGTCCGGTACCCGGAGCATATCGAGGAACTGAAACGCTGGACGCAGTCGGAGAACCGCTGGATGAGGCGGGCGGCGGCGGTCTCGCTGATCGTGCCGGCGAAGCGCGGGGAGTTCCTCGACGAGGCCCTCGAGATTGCGGATCTTCTCCTGACTGACACGGACGACCTGGTGCAGAAGGGCTACGGGTGGCTTCTCAAAGAGGCGAGTCGGAAGCACACGGACGACGTATTCCGCTACGTCATGGCAAACAAGAGGGTCATGCCCCGGACGGCGCTCCGCTACGCGATCGAACTGATGCCGAAAGACCTGAAGACCGAGGCGATGAAGAAAGATTGGTGAAAGATGGCGGGGATCAGAACCTGACCCGCGGCGCCTCCGCTTCCTGCATGTTGTTCTCCATCGTCCAGAAGTACGCCTCGCCGTGGGCCACGCGGAAGACGGCAAGTTTCGCGTCGGCGGGGCCGGAGAGACCGATCTGGAGGAGCCACGGTCGGTCCCCGACAAGCCGCTCTCTTAAGGCCGCGTCGTCGAGGAACTCGACCGCACCTGCGACTCGCATCATCCTTCCTTCATCGCCGGGCTCGTAGAAGCAGAGCTCGACCTTCGGGTTCGCTGCAAGTTGCCGCCAGACGGCCTTCGGCGTCCCGGTGTGGTAGTAGAACCCGGTGGCATCGGCAAACCACATGGCAAATGCCCGGACCCGGGGCTGGTCGCCGTCCATCGTCGCGATGTAGGTCACGGGGTTGGCGTTCGCAAATTTCACGCACTCGGAAAAGTCCATTCTCCTTCCTCGTATACCGATATGAAGAAGGGATAGAAAATTGTTCCGGGGATGCTAAGCGAGCTGCCCACTCCTGCCTCCCCGTTCTGCGGCCGGAACCGGAGGATACCGGCTGGTGGCGGAGATCCGGCAGACCTCGAGTGTCCCGTGTGCAGGCACGGGATGCCCACCCGTTCTGCGGGTATCCGGATGAATAGGTTTTAACCTCTTCAAAGAGAATCTCGGTACGATGAAGAGCCCGTTCCACGTCATGATCATCCCGACCCTCGGTTGCCCCTCCAAATGCCACTACTGCTGGAGTTCCGATGAGAGATCGCCGAGGATGAGCATCGAGACCGTCAGGGAGATCGCAGCGTGGCTCAAGGACTACCGGTCCGACCAGGTCACGATCACCTTCCACGGGGGAGAGCCTCTCCTTGCCGGAGCGGAGTTCTACCGGCAGGCCCTCCCCATCCTCTCGGAGGAACTCGCCCACCTTGAACCGACGTTCGCCCTGCAGAGCAACCTCTGGCTGCTCACCCCGGAACTGGCGAAGATCCTCGCGGAATACCGTATCCCCATCGGCTCGAGCATCGACGGCCCCGAGGAGATCACCGACGTGCAGCGCGGAACGGGCTACTTTGCAAAGACGATGCGGGGGTATGAGATTGCACGGGCGAACGGGCTCGATGTCCGGTTCATCTGCACGTTCACCAACAAGTCGGTCCGGAAGAAGGAGGAGATCGTCGAGTTCTTCCTCAAGAGCGGCTTCCCCCTCAAACTCCACCCTGCACTGCCGTCGCTTCGGAGTGACGACCCGAAGGAGTGGGCGCTCGAACCGGAGGAGTACGGGGAACTGCTGGTCTACCTCCTCGACACCAACCTGGAGAACCTCAGGCAGATCGAGATCATGAACATCAACGACCTCTGCAAGGGCGTCTTCGTCCGGCACGGCACCGTCTGCACGTTCGTGGACTGCATGGGAAGCACCCTTGCCTTCGGGCCGGACGGGAGCATCTACCCCTGCTACCGGTTTGTCGGGATGCCGGATTACTCGATGGGGAACGTCTACGACCGTCCGACAGTCGAAGACCTCGCCCAATCGGACGCCTGGAAACTCATGCACGCGTTCAAGGACTACGTCGACGGCGCCTGCAAGGAGTGCTCCCACATCAGATACTGCCGCGGCGGGTGCCCCTACAACGCGATTGCGCCCACTAACGGCGAGATCCAGGGGGTCGATCCCCACTGCGTTGCGTATAAGAGGATATTCGACGAGATCACCGAACGGTTGAACGACGAGATGTTCGGCTCAGGTGATGACGAGATGGGCGGGTTCGGATCGCCGTTCGGACGGAAGACAAAGCCGGGGATCATGGCGATCCTCCAGACGATGGCAACGCGGTAGGGGAGGCCGGTGCAGGGGTAGCACCGGAGTCTTGAGAGTGAAAGCCGGTTGTTGCGGGCGGCCCGGCCCTCGTCTTCCTCGTCACGTATGCGGGAGCGATCTCGGTAGTCTCTCTGGTCCGGCCCCGGTGGACTGGAAAGGCTGACCGGCTACATCCTCGTGGTCACCTTGAAGAAGGGCTCGGCCGCTTTCCCGCCGTCGGGGACTTCGTCGTGCTCCTCGACCACCCAGAGGCCGGCACGAGGAAGAGCCGGGCTGTGCGGTGCAGGCAGCCGTCGCGGCCGGAACCCTCCCTGCGGCACGGCTGGAGAGTTTTCAGAGGCTCGTGCAGGAACTCGCGTTCGAACGGGATAAAGCCGAGATCGGGCTGGTCCGGCTCGAGAGGAAACGCTGGAAAGCGATCGGCAAAATGCAGAGGGATATCGGGAAGACAAAGGGAAGGTGACGGCCCCCCTAAGCCCCCTTCCGCAGGATGAAGAACTCGTAGCCGTACTCGTCGGCATGCTCCCGGTAGATGGCGATCTCGCGCTCGGCAAACTCAATCTGCGCCTCTGCATCGGGATTGCCAGCGATGTTCGGCCGCAGGTCTTCTATCCGCTTGAGGACCTGCAGATAATAATCCCACCATGCGGACGCAGGCAGCGGAAAGGTCGCGACGACCTCGTAGCCGGCATCTTCGGCGATAGCGCGGTTTACCGCGACCGTTGTTATCGCCGGGTAGCACTCGTTCCAGAACGTCGCCGCCTCCGGCGAGGGGGTATCGGTGAACCAGGCGGCCTCACTGAGGCAGAGGTAGCCGTCGGGACGGAGGAGGCGCCGCCACGAGACAAGCCCCTCTCGGAATCCCACGATAAAGATCGAGCCTTCGGCCCAGAGGACGTCGAAGGAGCCGTCAGGGAACGGCAGGTCGTCCATCGAGGCCCGGAAGGTGATGATCCGGTCCCTCACCCCGGCCGCCGCCGACCGTCGGGCGAGGTCGTCAAGGAACGGCTGGTAGATATCGGTGGCGGTTATCCGGCATCCGGGGCAGGTCCGGGCCAGTTCAACTGTCTGCATCCCGGCCCCGCACCCGATGTCCAGGATCTCCGGCCGGGCCGGGAGATCGGCGAGCATCGAGAAGGCCTTTCTCGTGCAGGCGTTGCTCCCCGGCCCCTGGCGGGGCAGGTTCTCGTGCAGGGTGAAGACGAAGGGGGTGTCCATGAGAGTAGTGCGCCATGCGGCTCTATAACCCATGCGGTCGGAACTCCGACTGTCGCCGGAAACCCCGCCAGAGCCTAAATACCATCGCCGCCCAATCATGCGTATGGACCAGAGAACCCCCGCCTCCGAACTCCGCGACCGCATGGAGCGGTTCCGGCTTCGCATGGATGCGGAGAACCCGTCGTGGGAGGCAGCCGCTATCTTCGGGAGGGTGAACGAGTTCTACTTCACCGGGACGATGCAGGACGCAGTCCTCCTGGTCCCTCGTAGCGACGAGGCCGTCCTCTGGGTCCGCCGGAGTTACGAGAGGGCGCTCGACGAGTCGTTCTTCCCCGACATCCGGCCGATGAAGAGTTACCGGGACGCCGCGGCCGGGATGGGAGCATGCCCGGAGACGGTCCACGTTGAAGCGGAGGCGGTCCCCCTCGCGCTGCTCGAACGCTTCCGGAAGTACTTCCCCTTCTGCGAGGTAAAGCCGCTCGACGCACAGGCGGCAAAGGTCAGATCGAAGAAGAGCGCCTACGAACTCGAGATCATGGAGCGGGCGGGGAGGATTCACTCTCATGTGCTCGAAGACTGCGTCCCGGGGATGCTCCGGGAGGGGATGAGCGAGGCCGAACTCGGCGGCGAGGTCTTCTCCCGCATGGTCCGGGAGGGGCATCACGGGATAACCCGGTTCGGGATGTTCGGGACGGAGATGGTGCTCGGGCAGCTCGGTTTCGGGGAGAACTCCCTCTACCCAACGGGTTTTGACGGGCCGGGCGGGTGCCGCGGAGCGGCCCCCGGCGCCCCGGTCCTCGGCAGCCATGACCGGAAGCTTAGATCGGGAGATTTAGTCTTCGTCGACTGCGGGTGCGGGGTGCAGGGCTACCACACCGACAAGACGGTGACGTATATGTTCGGGCGACCGCTCCCCGAAGAGGCGATCGAGGCGCATCACTGGTGCGTGGATATCCAGGACCGAACGGCCGCGATGCTGCGGCCGGGGATGGTCCCGGCAGAGATCTACGAGACGATACTCGGCGGCCTTGAGCCGGCGTTCCTCGAGAACTTCATGGGGTTCGGGGAGCGGCGGGTGCAGTTCCTGGGTCACGGCATCGGTCTTGTCGTAGACGAAGCGCCCGCGATCGCCCGGGGTTTCGACGAGCCACTCGAAGAGGGGATGGTCTTTGCCCTCGAGCCCAAGAAGGGGATCGCGGGTGTCGGGATGGTCGGGATCGAGAACACCTTCGTGGTCTCCCGCGGGGGCGGCCGGCGCATCACCGGGGCGAACGCCGGGCTTATCCCGGTGTACTGAGAGGCGGCTCCTTCACGTTCAGGAGAGCCCGGCAACCGGCTGCATCGGCTCGACCTGCTCTTTGAGGAAGCCCAGCAACTCGCGGTTGACCTCCCCGGCGTGGGTCCAGGTGATCCCGTGCGGCCCGCCATCGATCACCACGAGACGGCTCCTCTCGACCATATCGGGGATGCGCTTTCCCGAGGCGGGGAAGGGCACAATCCGGTCGGCGTCGCCGTGGATGACGAGAACCGGCACGTCGATGCTCGCAAGGTCGCCCCGGAAGTCGGTCAGCCACGCCGGGACGCAGTCGAGCGTGCCCCGCGGGGAGGCAGTGGCCGCGACGTTCCAGCTGAGGCGGAGGACCTCGTCGCTGACGCGGTCGCCGCCGAAGATATCGGCGTTGTAGAAGTTCTGGAAGAACCCGGTGAGGAATGCCGGGCGGTCGGTGGCGATGCTCTCCATGAGGCCGTCAAAGACGCTACCCTCGACGCCCTCGGGGTTGTCAGCGGTTTTGAGCAGGAACGGGGGGATCGCGGATATGAAGACGGCCTTCTCCACGCGGTCGCTCCCGTAGGTGCCGAGGTAACGGGCGACCTCGCCGCCGCCCATCGAGAACCCGACGAGCGTGGCCCCGGCGAGGTCAAGTTCCGTCATGAGCCTGTGCAGGTCTCCGGCCAGGGTATCGTAGTCGTAGCCGACGGTCGGTTTGGCGGAGTTGCCAAACCCCCTGCGGTCGTAGGCGACGACGCGGTAGCCCGCGTCGATCAGCACCGGCACCTGCTTCTCCCAGGACTTGCTCGAGAGCGGCCAGCCGTGGATCAGGACGACCGGCTTACCCATGCCGTGGTCTTCGTAATAGAGGTCGATGGGGCCTGAGTTTTCTTTACCAACGGTGATGTAAGGCATGCAATACTTCCTCCTCTGCGGGGTCCCGGGACCGGCCATAGTATAAAGATTTTGACCCCGGCTCGTCTGCCCGGGCCCGGGAGGGACCAGCTGGCCGGGATGGAGAGACGGGCGCCGGGAAATGGATACCTTTAATGTCGCCAACTCCCTGATCTGATCGATGGGGAACCACGCTAAGACGCTCAGGAACCTGCTCATCGCGGCGGGCATCCTCGCGGCGGTTCTGTTCATAATTGTCGTGCTGATCGCGGCAAATCTCGGCCAGTCCGCGTCCGAGAGTTTCAGGTCGACGTATCACTACGAGTTGAAGGTCTCGACGTCGGGGCCGATCGAAGACGCGGTTCTCCTCATCCCTCTTCCGTCCCGTTACGATCCGGCGACAGGAACGAACGTCACCCCAATCAATCTCTCCCAGGCGAGTCTTCGCAACGTCGAAAGCGATGTATCGGTGAAGATCGAGAACGTCGACGGAGTCCCTATGCTCAATATCTCTGCCGATCGTATCGATCCCATCTACAAAAGCCGCATCACGCCGATTCCAATCGTACCGGGGCAGAGCGAGTCGGAACTCCCGACGCCGACCCATGTTTACTCCGACCGGTATTCAGAAGAGACGCCACTACTCGTAGAGATGGAACTTCGTGCGTCCGGCACCAGCTCCACAGAGATAGATACCAGAACGCCGGTGGGGACCGAGCCCCTGTTTGCACCCTACCGGATCGTCGGCAACCTCACCGGTTCCAGCGGGCCCGTCGACGATTACTACGTGAGCCCGGGGTCGTCCGGCTACTTCGTCGAGGTGCCGTTCATCCTCTCGTTCGAGGCCGCCGACGAGAACGTTCTCACCTTCTCGGCCGACCTTCAGGGGAGAAACGAATGGTGGGTCATGGGCTGGCAGTTTAACTCATACCACGAGCAGGTGCGCCGCGAGTTCACGGGCCCATGCAATGGCACCTACCCGGTACGGGGCATCCTCGTGACCGGCGGGGGGGTTTACTGATTCTCAACGAGCCTCATTCCCGCGCACCATACCGTGGAAAATGCTAAATACTCGCCGGGACCTCACTCCAGAACCGAATGGGGTGAGGATACGCACGATCAACGCGAGACCTGGGATGAGATGGCCGGACAACACCCCCAGCACCCGCTCAGGGCGGTGATTGGCACCAACGACCTGAACAACATATATATCGACGGCAGCCAGAAACGTCTCGTCTCAAAGGCAGTCAGACTGGAACCACACTTCACGGTGCTCGATTACGGGTGCGGCGTCGGCCGGTGGACGCTCTGGTTCGCCCGGCAGGTGAGGCACGTCGTCGGTGTGGACATCTCGCCGAAGATGGTGGGGACGGCACGGCAGGCGGCGGATGAGGCGGGCATCCGTAACGCCGAACATGCAGTCATCGACGGACTGCCGCTCGCCTTTGAGGACAACACGTTCGATCTCGTCAACGCCGTCTGGGCCCTGCGCTACATCATCGACGACGACGAACTCGCCCGCACCATCAGCGAACTCTGCCGCGTGACCCGACCGGGGGGGCACGTTACGTTCATCGAGATGCTCGCGAGGAGAGAGCCGGAGTTCAAGGAGCACGAGGGGGAGTTCAGCGGGGCGGCGGTGTACCGGAGAGGGGGAGACTACCGGTCGCTCTTCGAGGGGTGCGGCATGGTACTGAAGAAGAGCACGGTCTCGAACGCGTCGCCCCTCTACTGGCCGTTCGTCGCGTTTCGCGACGCCGCACGGCGCCGAAACCTCCCTGACTCGCTCTCGCGCCTGGCCCCGTCAGTCGTCTCCGTGAGCCTTGCGGCCGAGGGGCTGACAACAGGGCTGATGCAGGCCCTGTCCGACCGGGATCTCGTCTGGTGCAGGCATCGCTTCTTCTGCTTCGAGAAGCCGGAGAGCGGGGAGGTCCGGGCACCGCCCCACGAGCAGAAGAACGCCTCTTTTTAACCCGCACGGCAGAAGATCTATCATGAGCAACAACCTGAGCGGGCGCAGGCGGCCAGAGGAGGGGCGGTCATGACGGATCGACCTCCCGTACCGCCCCGGGCCTCGCGGACGGAGTGGTATATGGCCATCGCGGTCGAGACCGCCCGGCGATCGACCTGTATCCGGCGGTGTTACGGGGCAGTCGTGGTGAACCCGGCAGGGGAGATCGTCTCTACCGGGCACAACGGGGCTCCGCGCGGTGAGGCCCACTGCGACGAGCTGAACACCTGCATAAGGAAGCAGTACAACATCCCCTCAGGCGAGCGCTACGAGTTCTGCCGATCGGTGCACGCGGAGATGAACGCGCTCCTGCAGGCAGGCCGGGCCGCGGTCGGCTGCACGATGTATCTGGCCGGGTTCGAGCGCCTGACGGGAGCACCGTCTTACGACCCGCCCTGCCTGATGTGCTCGAAGATGCTGGTGAATGCCGGCATCGACAGGGTGGTCGTCAGGACGCCGGAAGGGCTCGGGGAACTCGACCCGCAGAACCTCTACCGCCAGCACCTGGATAGCGTGATTGCGAAGGTTTCGGGGGAGTAGGGGGTTCACTCGCCCTTGCTCTGCGCCTTCGGCCTCCTCCCCTTCCTGCAGGGGTGGGGGCAGTCATTGCGATAGCCGATAGAAAGCCATATCCGGGGGAACAGATCGTTTTTCTCGGCGCTTCCCCCATCTCGACCACCCGGACCACCATGAGAACGGGGGGGCCGGTACCCATAGCACAGGATACCCCGCCCCTTTACTGCTCCACGATGACGACCGGTTTGATCAGATCCTTCGGCTTATCCTTCATCAGGAGGAGAGCCTCCTCGAGTTTATCGAAGCCCTTGAAGACATGCGTCGCCATGAGCGCGGGGTCCATACGCCCGTGCATCACCACTTCGGCCAGCCGCTCCATTCGCACCCTCCCGCCGGGGCAGAGTCCGGTCATGATGTTCTTGTCCGCCATCCCGAACCCCCAGCCCACGCGGGGAAGGGGTATGATGTCCTGGTCCCCCAGGCCCGAACCGAAGTAGTTGATGTTTGAGATCACCGATCCGGGCTTCGCCACGTTGATCGCGTCCATCATGATATCAGGGCCACCGCCGGCGATGATCACGGCGTCGACGCCAACCCCGCCGGTTTTGTCAAGGATCTGGTCGGCTGTGTTCCCGTCCTTGTAACTGATGATGTCTGTCGCACCGTACTCTTTCGCAACCCTGACGGAAGCAGGCCGGGTTCCGACGGCGAATATCCTCCCGGCGCCCCGCAGTCGTGCGCCGGCGACGCCGCACAGTCCGACCGGCCCGATCCCCAGGACCGCCACCGTAGACCCGATCTGGATGTTGGCGTTTTCAGCCCCCATGAACCCGGTGCTGAGCATATCCGGGAGCATGACCCCGCCCTCAAGGGACATCCCTTTGGGCAGGTGCGCGAGGTTGTAGTCTGCCAGGTTGACGTGGAAGAACTCCCCAAAGACGCCGTCCTTGAAGTTCGAGAACTTCCAGCCCCCGAGAGGACCGCCGGTCTGCGACGGGAACCCGCGCTGTGCGGCTTCCGTCTCCCAGTCGGGGGTGATGGCCGGGACGATGACCCGGTCGCCGGGCTTGAAGTCTTTGACCTCGCTTCCCACTTCATCCACGATCCCGAGCGCCTCGTGCCCCAGGATGAGGTTGTGCCGATCCCCGATTGCTCCTTCCCAGACGGTGTGGACATCAGACGTACATGGCGCGAGCGCCAGCGGTTTGACGATGGCGTCTCTCGGACCGCAAGCGGGTCTGTCCTTTTCTATCCACCCGATCTCGCCGATCTTTAACATTGCCAGGCCTTTCATGATCTCTTCCTCCTTTCGGCCGGGTAGTGGTCGCATGGCGGCATAAAAGTTGAGGTCTTCATGAATTCCTCATCGAGGCGTAGGGCTCCGACAACCATTCCGTGCGGGGATAACCGGGAACCCGGTTCTTGAGTCGACCGCTGCGACACGAGACACGGTGCGTCCGCGGACTTCGCCCGATGACCTCGAAAGGGCCCCGCAGACCACCAGACAGACCGATTCGGCGACGACCCGATCCGGGGCTGGCGGCCCTGTCACGAACCGCGCCGCCGCCCTGCGAGAAAGATCGGTATCCCCGCCAGCATGATCGCGCTCCCAAGCGCGACGGCAACGGCCGGCAGCGTGAAAGCAAGCACGAGGCAGCCCAGAAGACCCAGGACCGCGATGTATCTCCCGTGCAGCCTCTCCTGCCCCGTCAGGGTATACGCGGAGATGTTCGTGACCGCGTAATAGAGCAGCACGGTAAACGAACTGAACCCTATCGCCGCACGAAGGTCCGCGAGAAGCACCACCGCAACCAGGATTACGCCGACCGTCACTTCGGCGAGGTGCGGGACCCGGTGCACCGGGTGGACCCGGGCGAGGTAGGAAGGCATTCGACGGTCCGCCGCCATGGCAAAGAGCATCCGGCTGATACCCGCCATCAGGGAGAGCAGCACCCCGAGTGTCGCAAACGTCGAACCGATCCTGACGATCCACTGCCACTCCCCGAATCCCGCCCCGACGAGTGCCGTCACCAACGGTGCGTCGGACTCCGCGAGCGGATCAGGCCCGACGAGGAGGAGCGCCGAGACGACGACGGCGGCGTAGACGAAGAACGTGATGAAAAGACCGAGCACGATAGCCCGGGGAATGGCCGTCTCCGGGTCTTCGACCTCTTCGCCCAGGGTCGCGATCCTCGAATACCCTGCAAACGCGAAGAACCAGATCCCCGCCGACTGCAGAACCCCGTAGATGCCGCTCGGCCCGAGGAGCGGGCGGAGGTTATCGGGGTCGGGGGCGCCGACGAAGAGGAGAGCGACGATCAGGATGAGGGAGAGCAGGACCGCCGCGACGAGGGCCTTCGTCACACGGGCGGTCTTCTCGATCCCGTGGTAGTTCAGCATCGTGAACGCGATCACCGCCCCCGCGGCAAGGAGCCGGGCATACTCCGGGGCGAGGTAGTAGCCGAAGGTGAGCGCGACCGCAGAGCAACTGGCGAGTTTGCCGACCACGAAACCCCAGCCGGCAACCCAGGCCCAGAACTCGCCCAACCGTTCCCTCGCGTATACGTAGGTGCCGCCTGACGCCGGGTAGAGGCGGGCGAGCTGTGCAGAGGAACTGGCGTTGCAGTACGCGACAGCGGCCGCAATCGCGAGGCCAAAGAGCAGCCCGGCCCCGGCCGCGGCCGCCGCCGGTGCAAGCGCCGTGAAGATCCCGGCCCCGATCATCGACCCGAGCCCGATGAAGACCGCGTCCCCGGCAGTCAGTCTTCGCGAGAGCCTGCTCGGCCAGATGCCGTCGCGCGGGGTCTTTCCCATACGTCCTGCCCACGACGACCGGCGGGAGAGTTAACCGTTCCGGCGAAGCGAACCCGCTCTCGTATGACGGTGCAACCTCCCTGTACGTCCATCTCCGGCGCACAGTTACTTTTATGATGGCTGCCCCGGATGTGGGGGCACGCCCGCCTGGGCATTGGTTGCGTGCGCCTGGCCGGAGCAAGAGGGTTGTAGGTGAAGACGTATGGATGCGAGAAGAAAGGTAGACGAGAAGAGCAAGCAGGAGCAGCTCGACGAGTTCCGGGCAGACCCGGGACAGGAGTACCTGACGACGAACCAGGGGCTTCGAGTGAGCCATACCGACGACGCGCTGAAGGCGGGGGAACGGGGGCCGACGCTCCTTGAGGATTTTCATTTCCGCGAGAAACTGACGCATTTCGACCATGAGCGGATCCCCGAGCGGATCGTCCACGCCCGGGGTTCGGGTGCGCACGGGTATTTCCAGGTCTACGAGTCGATGGCCGAGTATACGCGAGCGGCGTTCCTCCAGGACCCTCAGAAGTTGACGCCGGTCTTCGTCCGGTTCTCGACCGTCGTGGGGTTCCGGGGCTCTGCCGACACGGTCAGGGACGTCAGGGGGTTCGCGACGAAGTTCTACACGGAAGAGGGGAACTATGACATCGTCGGCAACAACATGCCGATCTTCTTCATCGTGGATGCCATCAAGTTCCCCGACCTCGTACACTCCATCAAGCCGGAGCAGCACCACCAGATGCCGCAGGCCTCCGCCGCCCACGACACCTTCTGGGACTTTGTCGGGAACCTGCCCGAGATCACGCACATGATCATGTGGGTCCTCTCGGACCGTGCGCTCCCGCGGAGTTACCGGATGATGCAGGGATTCGGGGTCAACACCTTCCGGTTCATCAACGCCGAAGGAAAGACGCGGTTCGTCAAGTTCCACTGGCGGCCGCTGCTCGGCGTCCACTCGCTCGTCTGGGACGAGACGCAGAAGATTGCCGGGAAGGACCCGGACTTCAACCGCCGCGACCTCTGGGAGGCGATCGAGATGGGTGACTTCCCCGAGTACGAGTTCGGGGTGCAGATGATCGAAGAAGCGGACGAACACAACTTCGATTTCGATATCCTGGACGCGACGAAGATCTGGCCAGAAGAGGATGTGCCGATCCGGTGGGTCGGGAAGATGACCCTGAACAGAAACCCGGACAACTTCTTCGCGGAGACCGAGCAGGTCGCGTTCTGCCCGGCAAACATCGTGCCGGGGATAGACTTCTCAAACGACCCGCTCCTGCAGGGCCGGCTCTTCTCGTACCTGGATACCCAGCTGATACGCCTCGGCGGCCCGAACTTCCAGGAGATCCCGATCAACCGGGCGGTCGCGCCGGTCGCGAACAACCAGCGGGAAGGCTACCACCGGATGACGATCGATAAGGGTGTCGTGAGTTACTTCCCGAACTCGCTCGGCGAGAACAAGCCCCGGCCGGCCCGGGTAGAGGAGGGCGGCTACGCCCACTACCAGGAGAAGATCGACGCGAGGAAGATCCGCGCCCGGAGCGAGAAGTTCAACGACCACTTCAGCCAGGCGAAGCTCTTCTGGAACAGCATGTCCGATGCGGAGAAGGAGCATATCGTCAAGGCCTTCCACTTCGAGCTCGGAAAGGTCTCGGACCTCGGGGTCCGCAAAAGGGTGGTGGACCTCATCAACAACGTCGACGGCGACCTCGCGATACGGATTGCGGAAGGGATCGGGGTGCCGCCCCCGAGCGAGAAAGGCGGGTCCTCCGGGACGAAGAAGTCCCCGAACCTCAGCCAGGAGACGACCGTCAAAGACACCATCAAGAGCAGGAAGGTTGCGATCCTTGTTATGGAGGGCTATAACCACGACGAGGTGATGCAGGTCTCACAGGCGCTGAAAGATGGCGGGGCTCACCCGCAGATCATCTCGCAGTTCTTCGGTAAGGTCAGATCCGCCGACGGCAGGGAGATGGAGGTCGACAAGAGTTACGTCACCACCACCTCCGTCGTCTACGACGCCGTCTACATCCCGGGGGGGGAGCACGCGGAGACCCTGAAGAACCAGGGTTTCGCGATCCACTTCGTCAACGAGGCCTTCAAGCACTGTAAGCCGATCGGGGCGGTTGGAGAGGGGATCAACCTCCTGAAGGCATCGGATATCAAGGGCGTCGCCTTCGCTGATGCCGGCGCCGGGGGAGAGGCCATCTCCGAGATGGGGGTCGTGACCTGCGGGAGCCAGGGGAACGTGAACTCGTTTGCCGACCAGTTCAAGACGGCCATCGGACAGCACCGCCACTGGGACCGGGAGAAGAAGGAGCAGGTGCCCGCCTGATCGGATCGTTGCAAGGCCGCCCCGCCCTCCCGCTCGAACTCAGCCCGGCAGGTCGCGGTGAGCAGGACGGCGAAGAAGGGAGATACGCCGGGGGGAGTGTCAACCACTCCCTTCCTGCAGCAGGGTGGAGATATCTTTCTCGGTCTTGCAGAGACGCACCATCGATTGTGCGATCCAGTAAGGGTCGATCTCCTCCCCGAAGAAGAACTGGAGCCTTGTCCACCCGGATGAATCGGTGACCAGTTCGACCCGTTGCGTCTTTGGGATGACGGTGAGAAGGGAATCGCGGAGCCGGGGCAGGAAGTCCGCAACCTTCGGGTATTCCCTGTCTCTGACCTGCACCTCGATACTGATCGAGTCCTTCCAGTCGCTGAACTCGTAGTGCACCGCCTCTGGCCATCCCTCGCGGTATACGCTGACGTTCTCACTCCCGGTCACATGGGTCGAGAATAGGGGCGCCTTCATCTTCGAGAACGCCTCGTCGATCAACCGGAGTCGCAACCTCTGACGCTTCGATAGACGAGAAGAGCAAGCAGGAGCAGCTCGACGAGTTCCAGGCAGACCCGGGACAGGAATACCTGACGACGAACCAGGGAGCGCGGGTGAGCCATACCGACGACGCGCTGAAGGCGAGGGAGCGGGGGCCGACGCCTGAGAGACCGTCCGCCGGTCGGGTGATCGCGAAAGCCCCGGTACAAACCCGGCGAGACGGCGGCGGACGGCCTGCTCTCCGTGGTCTTCAACAACCTCATCGGGAACGCGGTGAAGCGCGGCGTTCCGGCTGGCGCTCAAGAAGGCGGCATAGGCGTACGGCCCCGGCGGTTCTGCTGGATGAGGTGCCTCAACTGCGGAGTTTCGGCGAATTGAACCAGAGCCCGTGGAGCTGGTGGGACTCGTCGCCCTTCTTGAAGACGAACCGGAGAGCGACGCCGTCCTCCCGCTCGAAGGATGCCCGGTAGACCACGGCAACGAACTCGCCGGTCTCCGTGACGACGGGATCGCTCCGGGACTCATAGAGCCCGATCCGGGACGTGACGAACTCGCGGTTCTGCTCGAACGCGGTCTCGTCGAGGCCCTGCTTCATCTCCGGGCCGAAGTCACGGGAGTATTTCGTGTAGTTGCCTTCGTTGAAACCCTCCAGGAGGTTATCGGCGATCGGGTCCGCGTAGGCGAGCACCTCCGCCGCATCATCTCCGGAGAGCACGGTCTCCTGGCCCATGCAGCCGCAGGTAGCGACCAGAGCGAGGATGAAGAGAGCGGTGAGGAAGGGGACGTGAGATAGACTCATAATAGAGATTTGAACCGAAAACTGATGAATGTAGGGATCGGAGCTCCCGGGGCGAGGCGATGCAGACGAGAAGCACACCGGTTCTCGGGGCGTGTCCACCGAACGGCCCCGGTAGCGTGAATCTACCGTTCATGCCTGCGTAGACCGGTAAACCTATGGCGCCCGGAGATCCGTTCAAGAAACGATGAGGGTGTGCCCGGCCTATGCAGGCATGCACTCCAATTTATAACATCCCGCGTCCTCTCAGAGGAGTGGTTGCACTCGATGAGAATCCCCTCCCCGCTCCCACTGGAACTGCGATCCGCGCTGGCCGTTCTCGACGCGCTCGACGAGGGGGTGCTCCTCCTCGACCGGAGCAACAGGGTGGTCGCGGTCAACCTTCCGCTCGCGTCTCTCTTCGGTCTCGACCGGGACGCCCTCCCCGGGATCGAGCTCGACCTCTTCATGCGCCGGTATCTCTCGGGGTGCATCGCGGAGGAAGGGATGGCGGCGAAGATAACGGCATCGCTCCAGGACCGAGGCGAGACTGCCGAATTCACCTGCACCGTCCGCACCCCGGGGGGCCGGGAGCGTGAACTCCTCGTCTCCGGCGATCGGATCGAGGACGGGACGCTCCGGGGCATGGGGATCGTCCGGGTCCGGGAGATCACCGGTGAAGCGCGTGCAAAACAGGAACTGCAGAAGTGCGCCGAGAAGTACCGGACCATCTTCGATTCTCTCGACGCGGGGTTTGCGATCATCGAGATGATCTTTGATGCCGACGGCAGACCGGCCGATTACCTCTTCATCGAGACGAACCGGGCGTTCGAGATGCTGACCGGGATGAGCGATCTGGCAGGAAAGAGGATGCGGGAATATGTGCCGGATCATGAAGAGCACTGGTTCGAGATCTACGGTGCCGTCGCAAAGACCGGCGTGCCCAGGCGCTTCGTCCAGTCCGCGAAGTTCCTCACGGACCGGTGGTACGAGGTCTATGCCTTCCCCTTCGGTGAGGCGGGGAGCAACAGGGTGGCCGCTCTCGCGAGCGATATCACCGACCGGATACGGGCCGGAAGAGAACCTGCGGGAGAATGAGGAGAAGTACCGGCAGGTCTTCGAGACGATGGGAGCGGGGGTTGCGGTCCTCGAGGCGGTCCTGGGGGACACAGGAGAACCCGTCGACTTCGTCGTTCTCGACGTCGACCTCGCCTACGAGAGCATCATGGGCTCGAAGCGCGATCAGGTCGTCGGGCGGCGTATCACCGAGGTCGCCCCTGGAATCGGGAGAGTCTGGGCCGAGCGCTGCGCGGAAAGTCTCGACACCGGGAGGCCGGCGCGGTTCGAGGGTTACAACCCGGTCCGGGACCGGTGGTACGGCGTCTACACTGGTCCGATGCCCGGGATAGGCCGGTGCGCACTCATCTTCGTCGATATCACCGAGCGCAAGTGCGCCGAGGAGGCGCTCGCCGAGAGCGAGGAGAAGTTCCGGGCTCTTGTCGAACACTCCCTTGACGGCACGCTCATCCTTGATCCAGAGGGGAAGATCCTCTTCGCGAACCAGACCGCAGCCCGGCTCGTGGAGATCGAGGATCTTGAGGGGGCGATCGGGCGAAGAAACGTCATGGAGTTCATTGCCCCCGTATCAAAGGCTAATGCACTCAAAGACTTCGAGCAGGTCGCAAAAGGGATCGATAGGTTTGTTGCACGCTACCAGATCCTCACCGTGATGCGGGAGGAGCGGTGGGTCGAGAGTATCGGGAGATCCATCCTCTATAACGGTGCTCCGTCAATCCTCATCTCGCTACGAGACGTCACCGAACGATGCCGGGCAGAAGAAGCCCTGCGAGAGAGTGAAGAGAAGTACCGCACCCTCTTTGACAGCGCAGGCGACCCCATTCTCATCCACGACCTCGAGGGGAACCTTCTCGATGTGAACAGGGTGGCAGTAGAGCGCTTCGGCTATTCCCGGGAAGAACTGCTGGAGATGACCATCGCCGAGATTGTGTCGCCGGAGTTTGCCGCCCTTATGCCCGAACGAATACAGGGACTTGTACAGCAGGGCCACATGGTCTTTGAGACCGCCGACATCACCCGTGGGGGGAGGCGCATCCCTGTCGAGATCTCGGCACGTCTCATCACCTACCAGGGGAGGCCGGCAATCCTCTCCACCGCCCGGGATATCACGGAGCGGAAGCAGGCAAAAGAAGCGCTGGAACGACAGACTGAAGACCTCATCCGGGCAAACAGAGAGGTCGAGGCGGCACGCGACGAGGCGAATATGTACCTCGATATCATGACCCATGATGTGCGGAACGCAAATAACGTATCGAGCATGTACGCCGATCTCCTGATGAATCTTGCGGAAGGCGAGATGAAGACCTATGCCGAGAAATTGCACGCCAGCATCGATCGGAGCAGCGAGATTCTCATGAACGTCGCCACCATCCGGCGGGCGTCGGAAGAGCCCGGTAACCTGTTGTCGGTAGACCTCGATGCGGTCATACGAGAAGAGATAGAGAACTTTCCCAATGCAGCAATTCGCTACCGGGGTGCCCGCACCAGGGTGCTGGCGGACATTCTCCTCTCTGACGTCTTCTCAAACCTCATCGGCAACGCCGTCAAGTTCGGCGGTCCCGGTGTCGTGATCGAGATCCGGGTCGAGGAGCAGGACGGCGAAGTGCTGGTCTCGGTCGAGGATACCGGCTCCGGCGTGCCGGACGAGGTGAAAGGGAGACTCTTTACCCGGTTCGAACGGGGCATGGCAACGGGGCAGGGCCAGGGGCTCGGCCTCTTCATCGTCCAGACGCTGGTGGAGAGGTACGGCGGGAGGATCCAGGTCGAGGATCGAGTGCCCGGGCACCAGGAGGAAGGAGCAGCGTTCCGCTTTACGCTGAAGAAAGCAACCTGAATCAGCCGGAGAGGCTCGCCCACAAAGCTCCCGACCGCCGGCACCCCGGGATCACTCGATAACCCGGTATGCTCCGGGGGGCACGAGCATCTCGAACCGTGCCCCCTTCCCGGGCTCTCCCGTCTCGGTGATGCCAATCCCGGTGATAGCGAGGATCTCCCGGATCAGGAAGAGGCCGAGCCCCGTGTTCTTCCCGACGCCCCGGTTGAATATCCGGGCCTTCTCTCCGGCAGGGATACCGACACCGTCGTCCTCCCAGACGAGGGTGAGGTCGCCCGTCTCCTCCGGCTGATACCAGACACGGACCCGGGTCGCCGCCTCACCGTGCCGGACCGTGTTGTCCATCAGGTTGGAGAAGACCGTTGCAAGCATCGGGTCCGCGTAGACGACCAGGTCCCCGGCCTCGTTCTCGACCGGCAACCCTTGAAGCACCTCTGGCCGGATCGCGTCGTCGACCCGCTGCCATTCCGGTGATCTGACGCCGAGATCGGTGTAGTCCCGGGTGAACTCGATCTGGCGGCGTATCCGGTCGGCGGCGCCCTGCACCCGGGTGAGGTACTTCGAGACCTCAGGCTCCTGCACGGCCTCCTCGGCAAACGAGAGGTTCCCGAGGAGGATCATCAGCTGGTTCAGGATATCGTGCCGGGTGATACTGCTCATCAGGTTGAGTTTCCGGTTCACGACCACAAGGCTGTTCGTCTGCCGGGCAAGCTCCCCGGCATGATACTCGATCTCCCGCTCCATCGCTTTGCGCTCGCTGATATCCTGAACGGTGAACGTCAGGCCCCGGGAGAGATCCACAGGGTCGAAAGGCGCGCCGGAGAGCAGCACTTCGATGACCGTGCCATCTTTACGCCGGGAACGGATCTCAAGCGTACACGTCCCGGTATCCCGGATCTGTGTGTGCATCTCCTGCAGGACAGACTCGTATCCCGCCTCACTCAGGAAGAAGAGTTGAGCGGGCTGGCCGACGAGTTCGTCGTGAGTGTAGCCAGCGATATCGCAGAGTCGTTCGTTGACCTCCGTTAAGACGCCGTCCACAGCCATCCCGATGCCGGTGGGGGCGGCACGAAAGAGGCTCCCCATCTTCTCAGCAGTCTCCCGCAACGCCTCCTCGGCTTCCTTTTGATCCGTGATGTCCTGCCACCCGCCATACAACCGCATGCCGCCGTTCCCGGTATCGGTACAGTCGGCCGCGACGCGGAGCCATCGGACCGAATCATCCCGGCGGACGATCCGGAGATCAAAGAGCGTCGACTTCCCCGGTAGGAGCCGGAGAATCTCGCGCTCAAAGACGAGCATGTCGTCCGGGTGGACGATGGCATTCCAGCACTCCATCGCGAGGATCTCGTCGGCGGTATATCCGGTGATCTCATGCACCGCACCGGCAATCCAGTCGATGGTGCAATCACCGGAATCCTCGATGACGCAGGAGTAGACGACGTCGGAGGTGCTCTCGGAGATCCGCCGGTAACGCTCTTCGCTTGCCTGGAGCTGGTGCTGGCTCTCGGCAAGGTCGTCGAAACTCGACCGAAGTTCCTCCTCGGCGGCGGCGAGCTGTTCATATGCCGCCTGGAGTTCCTCGTGCCTCTGCAGGAGTTCTACATCCACCTGCTTCTGCCGGGTGATATCCCGTATCGTCTCGATTGCACCGACGCGCCTGCCCTCCGGGTCATAGAGCGGCGAGGCCCTGACCATGAGGGCGACGCCCTGCCCGTCAGGACGGGTGAAGAACACCTCGCCTTCGAGGATCTCTCCCTCCCTCACCATGGCGTGGTAAGGGCCGCTCAACTCTTCGCCGGACCGGAGAACGTAGTCGATCAGGATCGGGCGTGCCTCGTCGTAGAGCGGAACTGCATACGCGTAATCGCCCCTGCCGAGCATCCCGGCTTTCGGAACACCAGTCATCTCCTCGATTGCACGGTTCCAGGCGATCACGTGGCCGCTGGTATCGATGACGAAGGTCGCATCCGGAAGGAAGTCGATGATGTCGGCAAGCCTGCGTTTGCTCTCTAAGAGTCGTTGCTGGTTCCCGGCAAGGTCGTCGAAACTCGACCGGAGTTCCTCCTCGGCGGCGGCGAGCTGCTCATATGCCGCCAGGAGTTCTTCGTGCCTCTGCACCCGTTCGATCTCGCCGAGTTTGCGCTCCGTGATGTCGTGCACCATTCCGACGGAGCGGACGACCTCCCCGGCTCCGTTCCGATAGTGCTCGCACCGCTCGTCAAGGTATCGGATCTCCCGGGCATCGCCGCGAAGGATCCGGTGCTCGATCTCATAGCCGTCCTTTCCGTCTGCGATTGAACTGCGATACGCGGTATCGACCGGCGCTCGATCGTCAGGGTGGACCGCCGCAAGGAACCCCTCATAGGTCGGCGGTTCACCGGGGTCGAGGCCGAAGATGCGGTAGGACTCGTCCGACCAGGTCAGCCGGCCGGTCTCGTGGTCGAACTCCCAGCTGCCGAGGTGCGCAAGGCTCTGCGCCATATAAAGCATTTCTTCGGTCTTGTGGACCGCGGCCTCCGCCCTTTGCCTCCCGGCCAGCTGCCGGACGGCGTTCGCCAGTTCGGCGAACTGCGCCTTCGGGTCGCCGCCCTTCTGGAGATAGAAGTCGGCACCGTTGTTCAGCGCCTCGATCGCCACCTCTTCGCGCCCCCTGCCGGTGAAGATGATGAAGGGCACCCGGGATCCCGCCTCCCGGACCCGCTTCAAGAGAGCGATCCCGTCCATATCCGGCATCTGGTAGTCCGAGACGATCGCGGCATACCGGCCGGAGAGGATCATGCGAAGCGCCTCGATGGGGCTTGTGGTGGCGTCGACGGTGATGCCGCCCGCCCGTTCAAGGAAAAGACGGCCGATATCGAGCAGCGCCTCCTCGTCGTCGACGTAGAGGATGTGATCGGGGTTGGTGATGGTATGCACTGTTGTACCCATTGAGGAAGGGGTGGGAAGTATAAAAAACATTTCGTATGCTTAGCGCCCAATTGCTGAAGATTATTGATTTACAACCGGTTAAAAAGTGAATTTTATTCAAAGCCGGGTGATATGCCTATAACGAGAGCGGGCAATCTCTCCCCGTGAAAACATGACCACGGCCCGATGGGCGGCATTTTCGGTTACTCGCGACCGTCTCGGTCTCGATCCTCCCGGGAGGCCTGCGATCTGCACCGTTGACCGTCTCAATGTCCGCAAGGTCGATCCGGGCCTGGACGACGTCCCAGAAGCCGGGGCCCGCGTCAGGGGGTATCTCGACCTCTAGCCACTCCCCTCCTGCAGCAGGGTGGAGACGTCTCTCTCGGTCTTGCAGAGACGCACCATCGATTGTGCGACCCAGTACGGGTCGATCTCTTCCCCGAAGAAGAACTGGAGCCTTGTCCACCCGGACGGGTCGGTGGCGAGATCGACCCGCTGCGTCTTCGAGATGACGGCGGAGAGGTGCTCGCGGAGTTCGGGCAGGAAGCCGGCAACCTTCGGATACCGTCTATGGTTGACCTGTATCCCGATGCTGATGGAGTCCCCCCAGTCGCCGAACTCGTAGTGCACTTCGCCCGGCCATCCATCCCGGTAAACGCGGACGTCCTCCCCGGTCGCATGCGTCGAGAATACGGGCAACTTCATCTTTGAGAACTTCTCGGCGACCAACCGGAGCCGTAACCTCTGCCCCTTTATCTCCGGATCCACCTCTCCCGAGACCAGGAAGCGGGAGTGGTAGAAGTACTCGTTCCTGCCGAGCCGGTAGCGCTCGACCACCAGCAGCCGGAGGTCAAGGTCGCTGTGTTCGTTGAGGTAGCTGAACTCCCGGATGAGGTCGTCCGGGGCAGCGTCGAGGACGATGATACCCCGGATCTGCCCGGCCCTCAGATGCGAGGCAAAATTATCCTTCACCTGGGCGAGCCGGTCCTCGGGGTTCTCTTCCCCCTCGGCACCGCCCATGGATTGGAATGTCTCTTCGAGCAGGCCTCCCGACCTCGCGTTCACCTCGTCAGGCGTGAGGTTCTGCATCGCCGAGAGGTAGTCGCATAACCGACCGATGATCTCGCGCCGCGACTCTTCGTTCCGGGCCAGGTTCACCCCGACGATGACCGGCAGCCCGTTGCTGTCGATGAGGAAGAGATCGACAAACCCGCTCACAAGCGGGAACTCCCGGCTGATCGCGACGAGCGCGGAGTCATCACGGTCGACGAGGAGGACCGGGTGCTCGGCGAGGATCTCCTGCAGTTCGTACTCGTTCCTGAAGGGTTCCGGCTGCTGGGCCAGTTCGCTCCCTTCGCCTATTCGTATCGCGGGCATCGAGTCTCTCCATAGCGAATATGGAGGGAGAGGTTGATAGATGTTTATCAATAAGGGCGGGCATGGGGCTTTAGAGGTGGCTCCTAGTAGGGGGCCGAAATGCGGAGATATTAAGGTACTTCTCCAGACAACAGTTATGCCCTCGAAAAAGGTATTGGATGCCCTTGCAAAGAAGATTTTATCCCGATTGCGCTCCTGCAAGTCGGTGATGCTCTTCCAGCTCACCTCTCACCCACTCAAGTGTCTTGCAAAACGCATGGAAGTGGTTCTCATCTGCGAGCGGAGAGAGAGGTCGGTTTGACCAGGTATCGACTTTATTCGGATCAAACCGGATATTGCTTTCGCGGCCCAATTTATTAAGCATCTTTAGGCGCATCTCCCTCTGATCAAATGGAGGAAAACGCAATAGCATATCAAAGTTAGGAGCGATGCTGCCTCCTCCATTCATTGTGATAATCCTGCAGTAATTCCCGCCGGGCAGGTCGAGTCCAATCGTTACTGACCCCTCGTGCGCACCCTTTCCGTATTTCAATGAGAAATTGTGCGTCTCCGCCCATTCAAGGACATGATCTACAATACGTACAGATTCATCTCCTGCCCTCTCCTGCATCTGCAGAAGTAACGACTCCCGATCCCATTGCCGTGGTTTTCCAGACCGAGCCTTCTTGGTGTCGATCGCCCTCATCGTCTGGCCAACGACCCTGGAAACAAGGGTTTTTTCCTTTCGGCCCGTATACTGCTTAACCTCCACCCCGAGCACCTCCGCGGGATTCATCTGCTCATTCAGGAACTCGATAATCCTCTTCAATTCAGGGGGGATAATATCAGCGACAAAGAGGAGTCGGATCTTCCCCTGCCGAAGGTTCGCCAGCGCTATATCCCAATAGTCCTCGGGATCGATAGAGCCAGGTAAGAAGGCTGCAAGTTCCTCTTCAGGGTCAACTCCTTTCTCTCCACAAGTTTGAGTAAAGGATCTGATGATATCTCCGATATTCCAGTACTGCACTGAGTTCGCTGCATAGTCCAGCATCTGGGCAACCACCTCACGGCGAGTTCGGGTGTCACAGCTCCGCTTCACCTCGACGAGGGTGGGAATTCCATCCTGATCAATGAACAAATGGTCGAGCGCCCACCGTCCGGTACCGTCATCCCTATCAGGAACACCCATTTCACGGGTGATCAACAGCCACCTCCTCGGCTCGGTCGGATCGATCTGGTCGCCGGCAAGAAGCGCAGGATGGTTCTTGAGGAGCTGCTGAAGGAGGTCTTCAGAGTCATACGGGGTTTCGACCATCTCCAGTAATTCCTTACCGTCTTTGAGGAGGAATATCTTGCCACTCATATGATAGATCTCAGCAGACTCGACATATAAAAAGAGGCGACTGGAACATATCGATTGGCGAAACACCTCGCGGGGGATTGCCTGAAGTGGTGAAGATGTTTTGTTGCCAGCAAATTTGAGGATGGCTCACAATACAGGGTGAGGTTGAGGGATTTTGGTAGAGATTGGATACTGAGAAAACAGAACAGGCCACGGCTCCCAGATGCATCGCAGATGCTCCTGAGCGGGTGAATACGGCACTTGATTCCCAGCAAGGGCTGCATTATTGAATCACCTGACATCCATCCCGTGTGTGGGGCATATGACAAAGGGCAACAGAAACATATAAATAGAATTATGCACCATCCTGCGTTTGTGCAGTAGTGCTATACTGCAATAAAACAACACGGTGTGCAAAATGCCCGAAAAAACCCCTGTAAAATGGAGTTTCCCACTCTACCCCGATTTAGATAGTCTCATCGCCGAAAAAGACCCCAGCCGGCCTAAAAAGAGGCCCGGCTTGATCAACCGTACTGAAGTCAGGGGTTACCTCACTGAGAACCGCTGTGGGATAGTTGTTGCCCCGAATGAAGATCCAATAATGGGCTACTATCTGGTGGACGCTCTCAGTATGATTGGACTTGATTACTTTAGCGATGAACAGGAGCAAGTCGACTCCCTGTGGGACAGATACTACGGATTACTGACGTTAATATACATGGATTCTACAACAGAAAAGCCGGAAATACTCGGAGTATTTGATCCTACTACATGGGAAGAAGAGTGTAGCACAAAATCTACAGTGGCCCTAACCTATCGAGTACCCGCGCCGCATGGCGAGGAATACCGGGAGAAAACTACAGAACATGACATCTCCCAAGTTACCGCAATCACCGATGCTATATGGCACAAGCTTCGAACATGGAGAATTGATAGCCTTATATGTGGAACTCCGAACCTTGTTATCCTCGGGAACGGCGAAGAATGGGTGCCAGATACTTCCGAAAAATATCTGCCTATTCCCGAACACGCAGAGGTGTGAAGATGGTTGGATCTTACTTCAAGGATAAATCATCCTCCGACAAGAGCGATTACAATATCATCAGTAGATATCTCAAACAACTGCGGAGACGTAATTATATTACAAAGGCCGAACCACAAAGTGGCAGATATTGGTTCAATTTCTACGAAAACAAGTTAATTAAGGATTACATTACCCCATTTAATAAAAATTTCAGCCTCATCATTCGGGGTTCGGATGCGAAAAAAATGGACTTCTTTGCAATACCTTATCCCGTTCTCGAACCCTTCCTTACGCCTGCATTCGTGAACGTCGATGAAAGGACAGGTACAAGACGATGGATATTCAATATCACCAAGGATCATTTCTTACAGACGCAGGGCTTCTACCTCGATGTAAACCCATACTATGGTAACACCTCAGACGTGTTTGGCCTCCCCGAGGAAGTCAAATAAGTGGAAAGGGACAAAACAGCGGATCTGGTGAGTGTTAGGAAGGAAGATGCTTTGATTAATAATAACTCCATGGTGCACAGAGAGTCCTAAAAAGACTGTGCCCAAAATTGATTGTAAGACTTGCTCTTACAATCGCTCAAATTAATGTCCAGCGTTACCTTCCTTTAGCTGGACCAACTTCTTTTTGTATTCCTCAATGAAATTTTGGAATATGACATCGTCAGTAATCCCCTCCTTTTCCCGGAAACCCTGAATTAAGTCTGATGTCATTGCCTCATTATTTAAGGCGATTTCTGCAATGGCTGATACTGCTTGATCCGTTTGTTCATCCATACCAACTGTTTTCATAGAGGTGATCCTAAAATTATAAGGCCCCTCGGATAAAACCGGGGATCATGGCATTCCGGGAAATTGACGATGATCTCTGGGAGATTGTTCAGAAATACCTCCCCCCAACAAAGCCGCATATCGGTCGACCCCGATGTGATC
>JAEWLJ010000021.1 GCA_023393455.1 Methanobacteriota archaeon
TGAGCCGCCCGCCCCCGGCAGAGGCTCGCGACCGGCCGGACGAAGATCCTGCCGTCGCCGGGCTTGCCTGTACGGCCGTTCGCCCGGATGATGCCGATAATCTTCTCGACATCGGCATCCCTGACGACCATCTCGATCTTCACCTTCGGGATGAGTTCGACCGGCATGACCTTCCCCCTGAACTTGAGGGCGATACCCTTCTGCGCCCCCCGCCCTATCACCTCGCTCACGGTCATCCCATAGATGCCGCCTGCCTCGAGCGCCGCCCTCACGGCGTCGAACATCTCGGGCCTGATGACTGCGGTAACCATCTTCATCCGTACCACCTCACACCCGCACGGACTCGCCGTGCTGGGCGATGTCCAGTCCGACATACTCCTCCTCCTCGGTGACCCGGAGCCCCATCGCTGCATCGATGACCTTTGCGATGATGTAGGTCACGCCGAACGAGTAGGCCACGACGACGGCCACGTCCACGATCTGGATGAGAAGCTGGCCTGGGTTCCCGTAGAGCAGACCGTCCACGCCCCCGATAGCCGCGACCGCAAAGACTCCGGTCGCGAGAGCACCGAAGATCCCGCCCATACCGTGGATCGCCCACGCATCCAGGCTCTCGTCGAATCCCTCACGGACCCGGAAGAGCAGCGCGCCGTAGCAGACCAGACCGGCAGCGGCCCCGATGGGAATCGCGGCCATAGGCGTGACGAACCCGGCCGCCGGAGTGATGGCGACGAGCCCGGCAATCGCCCCGCTGATGATCCCGACCGATCCGGGCCGGCCGCGAACCCAGGCGGCACAGAGCCAGGCGAGCGCCCCGGCAGCGGCGGCGATGTTCGTCGCGATGAACGCGTTCGCCGCAAGGCCGTCCGCGGCGAGAGCGCTTCCGGCGTTGAACCCAAACCACCCGAACCAGAGAAGCGCCCCGCCGAGGAGGACCATCGGGATGTTATTCGGCTCCATCCCGTGACCGCCGAACCCGAGACGCTTCCCGATGACGAGCGCCAGTGCCAGAGCAGAGAAGCCGGAACTGATGTGGACGACCGTGCCGCCGGCAAAGTCGAGCGCGCCGAACTGGGCCGCCCATCCGCCACCCCACGCCCAGTGGGCAAGCGGATCGTAGACCAGCGTCGTCCAGAGCAAGCCGAAGACGACGAAGGAACTGATCTTTATCCGTTCCGCAACCCCGGACGTCACGATTGCCAGCGTGAGCCCCGCAAAGACCATCTGGAAGGCCACAAAGAGCAGATCGGGGATGCCGTCGCCGCCCATCCCGACGCCCTGCAGGAAGGCGTACTCCAGGCTCCCGATCAGTCCGTTGATATCGGCACCGAAGGAGAGGCTGTAGCCGTAGACGACCCACTGAATGCTGACGAGCGCGAACGCAATGAACGAGAGCGCGATCATCGAGATGAAGTTCTTCCGGCGCACGAGCCCGCCGTAGAAGAGCCCGACGCCCGGGGTCATCAGCATGACCAGTGCCGTGCAGACCAGGATAAACGCCGTAGCGCCGGAGTCAATCATACCCCGACCCCCCGGCTCACCCATAACATGTTCTCACCATTCATCGGAAGGAAGTTTCCTTCTTATTGATATAAATCTTCCCTTTTTGTGCGTGACGGAAGAACTGATGCACCCAGAGTTACAGATCACATCCGCGTGATGTGCTGAGCCCGCATGCGGTCGGCGAAGACCAGGAGGGAACTCGCGAAGATCCTCTACCGCGAGGCGTCCGGTTACCCCCTCTCCGGTCTCCAGACGAGGCGGGCGGGAGTGGAGCGCGAATCCCGGTCTGTCCCCACCAGAGACCGGCGACGCCCCCACCCGGGAATGATGGAGGCGATCCCCGGGACGTACTCAAGATTGAAACCGGGGACAGCGAGCATCCCCACCCCCGCCACACGGCAGAGCAGAACGACGCTCGAAAGCAACGTGTGAGATATCGCGGGGTAAAAAAAGCGTCCGGATCGTGCCCCCTTACTCCTCTTCCTCGTAGCGCTCGAAGAACGCGACCTCGTCGATGGCCTTCTTCGTTTTTATCTGGAGCTCCTCGGGGTATCCTGCGGGCACGAGCGATACGAGCGCGTACTCCCCCGGAACATTGAGAAGTTTCCGGACATCTTCGGCGTAATCCTTCTTCTCCCCCGCGACCCAGCAGGACCCGACGCCCCAGGCCTGGAGCGCGAGGATGAGCTGCATCGTCGCCGCACAGCAGTCTTCGAGGTAGTACTTCGCGTCCCGCTTCCCGAAGACGGCGAAGCAGATGGGTGCATCGGCGATGAACTTGCCGTTATCGGCGAGGTCGGCGATCGCCTGAAGCGTCTCGCGGTTCTGGATCGTCCCGAAGAGCCAGGGCTGCTCGTTTCGCGCGGTCGGAGCAAGGCGCGCGCAGTCCAGTGCATCCTTGATGGTCTTCTCCTCGATGGGAGTGTCCTTGTACTTCCGCACGCTGTGCCTGCTCCGTATGACAGTGACACCGAGGTTAACCGTTCCACCAATCGGACTCATGCAACGATGGTGGGCACTCCTGGCCTAAATACCTTGGGGAAAAGGAGATAGGGATGCCTCATCGGGGGAGCGGCCCTAGAAGAGGCCCTGTATCATCTGCAGCATATTCGAGGAACCGTCGGTGATGACCACCGTCGGATCGATCCCGAGAACGGGAAAGATGAAGAGGAAGTAGGCAATGACCCCAATCGTGCACCCGACATTGGCAAGAGCAGCGACCAGCACCACCCGGAAGAGAGGGATCTTCCGCATCTCCGAGAAGGTCTCCGCCGCGATGATCTGACGAAGTTCTCCGGCGGTGGGCTTCCGTATCTTTGCCTCGACGGCGGCGGCGAACCATCCCGCCGCAAGCAGCGGGTTGAGCGACGTCATCCAGGAGACGGCAAACGCCGTTGCGGCCGAGAGAGGGTGCCCGCCGGCTGCAAGCGTGAATACGGCGCTCAGGACGCCGTTGATCACGATCCAGTAGACGAGAGCGGCCAGCAGGACGTCGAGCCCCACTCCCGAGAAGGCTATCGCGGCGATCAGGAGGAGGAAGAGGAGGGTAACGGCGGCCCCGAGAATCTTCGCCCACGGCAGGCCCTTCTTCACCCCGGCGGTCAGGGTCGCGAGCGGCGGCAGAGTCTCGGGCGCGTCCAGGTAGCGTTGCACCCCCCGGATATGCCCGGCCCCAACAACGGCAAGCACCCGCTCATACCGACCGGCGAGCATCAGAACCTGGTGAGCGAGATATGCATCCCGTTCATCGATCAGGGCCTGCGCGCCCCGGGGGGAGAACTTTCGGAACTCCTCCATCGCGGCGCTCACGACATCCTGGTTCGTGAACTCGTCGACATCGATCTTCTCACCCTCTACACTCACAAGCGAGTAGATCAGGGCGCCGATGAGCTTGATCTTCTCCCAGATGCCCATCTTACCCCAGAACCGGGCAAGCGTGATCCGGATATCCCGGTCGATGAGCGCCACGGGCTTCTGGTGCGCTTCGGCCTCCTCGATGGCAACAAGCATCTCGGCACCGGGCTTCACACCGACCTCTGCGCCGATCCGCTGCTGGATGTAGGTGAGCACCCACTGAACGAGGAGTTGGCCGAAGTTCCCGCCTTTCAGGATCTCCGTCACCGAAGGTTCGGCCGTCTCCTCTGTGAGCGATATCAGCCGCCCCCGGTCGAGCTCGACCCCGACGATATCGGGCTGGAACTCCTCGATGGCGGAACGAACCTCCTCGATGCTCTTCTGCGAGACGTGGGCCGTCCCGACGAGACGGATCTCAGTCATGGAGCACCTTCACGCCCTCGCTATCGATCACGGCGCGCTCTCCCGGCGGCACCAGCGCTCCCGGGAAGACGGCGCGGATACCGGCCTCTTCCATCGCCTCGGCGGCCTGCCGCCTGCAGAGGTCGGCCGCCGCATCGCGCGCATCGCAGGGGGAGAGCGGCGCACCAAGGCCGGGGCACTCCGATGCCACGAGATCGTCATCCACCAGCATGAACGGATAGGTGCGGCAGATCCAGGGACGGTGAGGATAGATTGAGCACCGCCCGTCCCGGAGGAAGAAACAGGCATCGGCCGTTCGCCTGAGGCACCATGCGAGGGTGTACTCTCCGCCGCCATCGGCACCGATGAAGTCGGGGTAGGGATCGGCAACCTCGTTCCAGGCCATGCCGGTCGCCGCCATGATTGCCCGGACCTCGGCAGGGCTCACCAGCACGAGGTTCGAGTCCTCCGCGACCCGCCGGCAGCAGCCGCCGCACTCCTGGCAGCGAAATCCAATCGACTCGAGTTGAGCCGAAATGTCATCTATTCCGAGCATATCCTGTCAAAATTCTCAAAGAGAAGCCGCCCGTTGACGGTATGGCTGACCTCCGGGTGCCACTGGATGCCGTAGAGGTGTTCATTGGGGGATGCGATCGCTTCCACGCTGCAGATGGACGATTCTGCGAGCCGGACAAACCCTTCCGGCACAACCGAGACCTCGTCCGCGTGCGATGCCCACACCTGCATCCGGTCGGGGTAACCCTGGAAGAGGGGGTTTTGCTCGAGGATCTCGACCTCGACCGCACCGAATCCGCCGCTCGCACCCCGGCGGATCGCACCGCCGCGGGCCGTCGCCATGATGTGCAACCCAAGGCAGATGCCGAGGACAGGAAGACCGAGATCCAGGTAGGCAGATGCGACGCCGGCACGCGCAAGGGTCGGGCCGCCGCCGATGATGATCCCCCGGCAGCCCCGGTCAACCTCGGCCGGCGGCGTCTCATTCGGTATCATCCTGGCTTCGATCTCCATGTCACGGAGCGTCCGGAGGATCAGGTGATTGAACTGTCCGTGATTGTTGACCACATAGAGTGGAAGCATTGCTTATAGATGGATGTAAAAAGGTAATAGTCCTTCCCTCAGGAGTACTCCCTGACGAAATCGAAGACTTTCCGAGAGATCTCGTCAGGCTCATGGCCCATGAGGTAGGCGAGCGTCAGGGCCCCTCCGGCGCCCATTCCCTCCTTGACCTCGCCGATGCAGTAGCGAGCGAGCCCGACGTGACCGAGCTCGCCAAAGTTTGGGTCGACATAGTACGCGGTGGTGCCGACATCGGCGACCGACCGGACGAATCCTGCCGTGGGATCGTCCCTGACGTAGACCGTCGTCGCGAGGTGCGGCACCCTTTTACCGAGTGCTTTCAGGACGGCCGCAACGGAGAGCATCTGGGTTCCGCCCGCAAAGAGGATGTCGCCGGTATAGGTGCTCGCGATCCCTGCAGCGACCGGCATCATGGGGTCACCCGCAGCACGCAGGATCTCAAGAGGTTCGCGCGCACCCGTCGCGTCGATCCGGGCAAGCGCTTCCCGGCAGATGGTGTCTTTCAGGCCGAGGGGGTTCTTCGCGAACGCGCTACTGACCGAGGCGTCGTATCCGAACGCCCGCAGAACGCAGAGGGCGGTGGTGGTGCCGCCGGGGACGCACTCCCCGAGCATCAAAAAGTCACTGTACTGTGAAAGGAGCCTGCCGACCATCTCCCCACGCTCGAAGAGGGCAGCCGCCTCCGGCACCGCGTCCTCCGTTCTCGGATCGCCGCCGGGGCTCCCGTAGACGTCAAGGCAGGGGACGGTGGGGGTATGGGCGAGCCCCGCGTTGATGATGACGGGGCATAGCCCGGTCAGTTCCACCATCGACCGGGTGATGCTCGCCGGCGTCGGGCACCCCGTGGGGGTGTTCGGCCGGGCCGCGACACTCGTGATCGCGCCGGTCGTGACGAGCTCCGCGTCCAGGTTCGGGGTGAGCAGGGTCTTTTCAGGGGTAGGCCCTGCGCCCGACACGCCGGGGACGGTGGAGAGCATCGTGTTGCCGAGGATGAGCGCCAGCATCGGGTGCTCAGGCCTTATCCGCAGGTCTTCTGAGAGGAAGGGGTGAGACATTACTACAGGGTAGGCGCCGCGGGATAGAAGAGATTGCCGTCGGAGGATGCGGGAGGCAGGGGGCGCCCAGTGGCCGGGCGTGGTGAAGCGTCGTTAATTCCAAAACCCCAAAATACCCCCCTACCCTAATACATGAATAATGTTCGAGATAGAGCGCAGACTGGAAGAGAAGGGCATCGAAAGGGGGGATATCGTCGCTGCCGCGATGGAACTCTACGTTCCCCACGGAATAGGTGCGGATGAGGCCGCGCGCAGGCTTGACGCAAAGATCGGGAAGGCACTGGAGGACCCAAACATTTCATCGCTCCTCCTCGGCGCCCTCCTGCTCGAGGACGAACTCTACGTAAAGCGAAGAGACTCCGAGATCGCCGACGATCCGGTCTTCCTCCTCTCCGACGAGATCATCGGGATGGCCATCGCCGAGGTGATCGGTGGGACCTATGCGCGGTTTGAGTTCACCCGGTACGACCAGAAGAAACCGGGGATCCTGGGCAAACTCGGGCCGTTCCTCGACGACGCCGTCGCCGGGCTGATCGCGGGCTGCACGTCGCGCCTCTACAGCGAGTCGATGGGATCGGTGTGAAGTCCGTCCTCGCTCTCCTGCAGTTCTGCACCTCCCTCCCCCTCGGGAGACCTGTCGAGTTCGAACACTTTGCCCGCCGTTCCTACCTCTATCCACTCGCCGGATATGTCATCGGCGGGATAGCGGCCAGCATCACCTGCTGGATAGCATCCCCCGTAGTGGGTGCGGCCGTCGCTCTCGCGACGGTGCTCCTCCTCTCCGGGTGCAACCACTTCGACGGCCTGCTGGACTTCGGCGACGGGCTTATGGCCCACGGGAGCCGGGAGAAGCGGGTCGCGGCCATGACCGACCGGACGACCGGCGCAGGGGCGGTCGCGGCGGGGATCGTCGTCACGCTTCTAGCGTTCGCCGGGCTCCAGACCGCCGCGCACCTCCCGGCGACGATCCTCATCGCCGAGGTCTCGGCAAAGGTCGCGATGTCCTGGCTCACCACGCTCGGCGCGCCGTTCCGGGAAGGGATCCACTCTTACCTTCATGGGTTTGCAAAACCGTGGTTCCTTCTCCCGGCCTCGCTGCTCGCGCTGCCGCTCTTCCTGCTGCCGGTACCGAAGATGCACATCGCGCTCGCGCTCGCGGCCACGGCGATCATCGCCGCGCTGATGCTCGCCCTCTCCCGGCGCCTCTTCGGCGGCGTCAACGGCGACGTAGTTGGCGCGACGAACGAGATCGTCAGAGCAGGGATCATCCTCCTCCTCGCCCTCCTGTAATCACCTTTTTTATCCCGGCCCCCGCTACTACTGTAGAATGATACAGGATCATAACCTCCACACCCGGGGAGGGATCATCACCGAGCGGAACGCAGACTATGCGACGGTACGGCTGCGAATTCCGGCAGGAGTACTCTCTGCGGCACAGACCAAACACCTCGCAAAGATCAGCGAAAAGTACGGTGACGGCTCGCTCCACCTCACCATGCGCCAGACGGTGGAGATCCCGCACGTGAACCCCGATAATTTTGGAAAGATCGCGAAAGCCCTCGAGAAGAACGGGACGCCGATCGGGGCGGAACAGAACGAAGTCGTCAACATCATGGCCTGTCCGGGCACGGAACGGTGCAAGTACGCCAACTGCGAGACGATCGACCTCGCCCGGAAGATCGATGAGCGGGTCTTCGGGAAAGAACTCCCGATACGGCTTCGTATCGCCATATCCGGCTGCACCTATATGTGCAACAGCCCGCTCTTAAACGACATCGGGATCATCGGCAGGATCCGACCGCTGCGCACTCCGGGGCTCTGTACGGGGTGTGGCACCTGCGCGGAATACTGCAAGCAGTGCGCCATAACACTGAAGAACGGCACATCGGTTCTCGACGAGAGCAAATGCGTCCAGTGCGGCGTTTGCGTCCACTCCTGCCCCTTCCACCTCCTGAAATCCGATTACGCCCACTACCAGATCGCGATCGGCGGCCGGCGCGGAACTTCTCCCGCCGCAGGAAAGGAACTCGTCACCGTCGAGACCGAAGATGAGGTCGTCGAGGTCGTTGACCGCATCGTCTACTGGATCTACCGCAACGCCTGGAGCGGCCGGCCCCTCACCGACCAGATGGACGAGATCGGGTACGACAGGTTCGCGGAAGAGATCCAAAAAGAGTTCGGGCCGAACGGCCCGAAAGCAAAGCAGTGAAGGGAATCGCCCGGCGCGCTGGCGCCGGAGACGGCCGCAGGGCAAAGCCGTCCCGGTGAAGAACCGGCACCGGGGTCTACCGGCGGTACATTGAGGCGAACCCTTCGCCTGCATCGTCGTCGCACTCGATGGCGGTGCCGTCCCGGACAAGGGTGTTGAACATCATGGCTGCGTTGAGCAGGTTCTCGTCCGGATTTCCACCCTGCAAAAGGCCGGAGAATGCCTGGCGCTGCGGCGTCGCGATCGCCCGTTTGCCCACCCGGACACCCGCACAGTGCCGGCAGTAGCCACATTGGGAGTGGACCGAGACCTCGCGATCTGCGCATGCTACCTTCACCCGGTCACTTCCATCGTCACGGTGAAACTCAAGTATCTTCATGGTACGAAGAACGTAGATTTCACGAGAATAAGATTCTGTCGATTACCGGGGTTTTTTGAAGCGTGCGCGCTGTTGATGCGCATAGAAATACTTTATATGGAGAACGTCATACGTATAAGTTACTCGCATAAGCAGGCTGTTCGAGCTGACAGACCTATTTGAGTGGAGGATACTATCTATGGCAGTTGAAAAGCCCCACATGAATTTAGCAGTAATCGGACACATCGACCACGGGAAGTCTACCACCGTCGGTCGGTTACTCTTTGAGACGGGAGCCGTAGCGCCCCACATCATCGAGGGGTTCAGGAAGGAGGCCGAATCCAAGGGTAAGGGCTCGTTTGAGTTCGCCTGGGTAATGGACAGCCTCAAGGAAGAGCGTGAACGTGGTATCACCATCGATATCGCCCACAAGCGGTTCGATACCGACAAGTACTACTTCACCGTCGTGGACTGCCCCGGGCACCGTGACTTCGTCAAGAATATGATCACGGGCGCGTCCCAGGCAGACGCCGCACTGCTCGTCGTCGCCGCACCTGACGGCGTGATGGAGCAGACCAAGGAGCACGTCTTCCTCTCCCGTACGCTCGGCATCAACCAGCTGATCATCGGCGTCAACAAGATGGACGTCGTCAAGTACGACGAGAAGCGCTTCAACGAGGTCAAGGAACAGCTCTCCCAGCTGCTCAAGATGGTCGGCTACAAGCCCGACGCCATCAGTTTCATCCCGATGAGCTCGTTCGTCGGCGACAACATCGCGAAGCCCAGCGCAAACACCCCCTGGTACAAGGGACCCGCAGTGCTCGATGCACTCAACGCGCTCAGTGAGCCCGAGAAGCCCACAACCCTCCCCATGCGTCTCCCTATCCAGGACGTCTACTCCATCTCCGGTATCGGAACCGTCCCCGTCGGCCGTGTCGAGACCGGTATCATAAAGAAGGGAATGAAGGTCAACTTCATGCCCTCGAACAAAGAGGGTGAGATCAAGTCCATCGAGATGCACCACGAAGAGATCCCGCAGGCACTCCCCGGCGACAACGTCGGGTTCAACGTCCGCGGTATCGGCAAGGGCGACATCCGCCGCGGTGACGTCTGCGGTCCCGCCGACGTCCCGCCGACCGTTGCAGATGAGTTCATCGCGCAGGTCGTCGTGCTTCACCACCCCAGCGCCCTGACTGTCGGCTACACCCCGGTCTTCCACTGCCACACCGCTCAGGTCGCGTGCACCTTCATCGAACTCCAGAAGAAACTCGACCCCCGCACCGGTCAGGTCAAGGAAGAGAACCCCACGTTCCTCAAGACCGGCGATGCCGCGATCGTCAAGATCAAGCCAACCCAGTCTATGGTCATCGAGAAGGTCAAGGAGATCCCGCAGCTCGGCCGGTTCGCTGTCCGTGATATGGGATCCACCATTGCGGCAGGCGTGTGCATAGACATCACACCCAAGCAGATGAGATAGGAAGATACCGATTATTTTTTGGTGGTTAACATGCAGAAGGCCAGAATACGTCTTTCCGGAACTGATTTCGAAAAAATCGAGATGGTCTGTGACAGGATCAAAGAGATAGCGGAGCGTACCGGCGTCAATCTGGCAGGTCCTATCCCGCTGCCCACGAAGAAACTCGTGGTCCCCACCAGGAAGAGCCCTGACGGCGAAGGTACCGCAACCTGGGACCGCTGGCAGATGCGGGTGCACAAGAGGCTCATCGACATTGATGCCGACGAGCGCGCGCTGCGCCAGTTGATGCGCATTCAGGTTCCAAAAGACATCGGCATTGAGATTGTGCTGGAGAGCTGAGGTGGGTGCGGCGTGAAGGCCGCCGTGTTCGCGGCAGGAGTCCGTGAACGACTACTCTCACTCGAGGGGCTTTTCCTCCTCATACTTCTGGTCACAATTATTCTTCGTTTTTACACCCTTGACCTGAAACTCTTTCACCACGACGAGGCTATCCACGCGTGGTTCTCCTATAGGATCCTGACGGAAGGGATCTACCTCTACGACCCCATGTACCATGGGCCGTTCCTCTACTACACGACGGCCGGGGTCTTCTCGCTCCTCGGGGATTCCGATCTCGTGGGCAGGCTCTTCCCGGCGTTGCTCGGGACCCTGCTCGTCCCGCTGCTCTACCCGATCTATAAACTTGGTTATCTCGGCAAGAAACAGACCCTGGTAGCGGCGCTCTTCCTCGCTGTGTCGCCGAACATGGTCTACTTTTCACGGTTTCTCAGGAACGATATCTTCATCGCCTTTTTCACGATGGTACTCCTGGTTGCCCTCCTCTACTACTTCGAACGACATCAGATGCGGTACGCCCTCATTGCAGGGGCAGCGATCGGCCTCGGAGTCTCCGCAAAGGAGAATATGCCGATCATCGTCCTGATCTTCGGGGCGTACCTCCTTTACGCGGTCTGGGCCAAGAAGGTCCGGCTCCCGGCCCACTGGATCCGGGATCTCGCGCTCGGCGCCCTTGTTGCGTTCGGGATCATGGCGGCCTTCTACTCGTCGTTCGGCGCCCACCCGGAGTTGATCACGACCTGGTGGCTCCGGGCCATCGAGCACTGGACATCGATGCACCAGATGCAGCGCCTCGGAGGGCCACCGTATTTCTACATCCTGCTCTTCATCCTCTATGAGTTGCCGATCCTGATCCTCGCTATCGTCGGGTTCTTGCAGTTCATCGACATCCCCGGTGCCGTCTCCCGGTGGAGAGAGAAGAGGGGAGGACAGAGAGAGAACCCCAACGCGACAGACGGGACTGAAGAAGGAGACGAAGAGCCTCCAGCGGTTACAACTCCTCCTGCCCGGCAGGGATGGAAGGACCGGCTCCGCGAGATCCTCTCAGGTGAGGGAGAGGTCCAGCAGATCGATCGCCAGAAAGAGTTCGCACGGTTCGCCATCTTCTGGATGCTCCTCTCGATGGCGATCTACGCCTACATCGGCGAGAAGGTGCCCTGGCTGATCCTCCACCAGCTCCTGCCGATGATCTTCGTCTCGGTCTATATGATGACGACGAAGAAGGCGGTCATCGCTGTCGCGGCAAGCATCTTCCTGATCGTCATGATGTTTCATGTGGCGTTCACCCCCGCAGACATCAATGAACCCATCGTGCAGGTGCAGAACTCCGAAGATCTGCGGGAGGTCTTCGCAAAGATCGATGCCGCGGATAAGGTGGCGATCGCGACCGACAACTACTGGCCGCTACCGTGGTATTACCGGGGTGAGAACGCCTCGAAGCTTGCCTATTACAGCCAGAAGGTGAGCGAATCCACGATATACGGGGGAGACTTCGACCTCGTGATCGCCCACGACGCCGATACCTACCCGACCCTCGAAGGCTACGTGAAGGAGACCTACCGGTTGAACTACTGGTTCTCCTACGAGGAGAACAAAGACAGGCTGCTCGAGTATTACTTCCTGCGGGACGGGAAGACAGGGAGCAGAAACATCGAGGTCTTCTCAAGGGTTCCCGCAGGGACGATTGCCTGACATTCACGAGGCCATTCGCAGCCCGGGAGATTGCACCGTCATCACTGATGGTGCAAGCCTCCATCACCAGATGTGCCCATCCTGCTGGTACTCTCCTTATTCGCGGTTCGCGTGAGACTTTGCCGCCATCCGTATGAAAGCAGGAACTTGTGAAACCTGAGGCTGTTGAAACCTTCTCAGGAGAGTCATTGATTGCATTCCAACACGGGTTCCGATGGGATATCGCCATGACTGCCCCCGCCCCTTTGGGGCGGGGGAGGAGGCCGGAGGCCGGGCAGGGTGGGGGTCACAGGCATAGCCTTACAGAGTAGAGACAGGGGAGGGGAGCATACCCCCTCGCACCCAACGGTGCTCAAGCTCGCTTCGCTCCCCTCCCCGTCAGCCCCTCCCCCAATGGCGATTCCCCCACGGTCCACTGCACTGTGATATTTTCCTATTTTGATAACTCTGTTCGCCACACAGTGAAGGCCTTCGGCCTTCTCTAACTCCCGTGGTTCTGACAGTCGCACCTCGTACCAGACGGTGCTCAAACTCCAGACATCAACACACCCCTCAGTCCGGCAAAATTCGAAGAATTTCGAGCGGAGGCCAGAGAGATGTGACCGGAGGGGAATTGAGAAAATCTTCGATTTCCGAATGGCTGCACCCTCCCGGCAGAGGCATTTGGGGACAGCCTCCCCGGCAACAATCAACCGCGCGCCAGGAGTCAATCAGATTATGCAGGCATCGTTCAGATGAATCGGGTAAAAATCGGGAGACCGGGGGTGCGAAAAGAGGGAGGGTGTCAGGGTTATCCGAGTTCGTCCCAGCCGGTCTTCTTCCGGTACATCACGACACCGACGATGATAAGGACGATGACGACCCCGATGCCGATGTAGAGGAGGAGGTTGCCGCCGATGTTGAACCCGTCACCGATCTTCTCCCGGAGCGCATTTGCATCACCCAGAGCCTCGTTCGCCTTATTCAGACCGTCAGTTGCCTTCGAGCGCGCCAGCGGGTAGTTCTTGCCGTTCAGGTTGTCCTGTGACTGGGAGTAGAACTGGACGGCGCTCTCGCGCTTGGTCATGATGGCGACCACCTGCGGGTCGGCACTCATGGAGCGGTTCTCGACGAAGTAGGTGATCATCCCGTCGAGAGACTCGATCGCAGCGCCGGTGTCGGCGACCGCTTTCTCGGCCCATGCCTTATCGAGGAGCGCAATCCCCTCATCTATATCTTTCTTCGCGGTGGCGATGTAGCTCGCAGCCTGCGACGGGCCTGCCGATGCAGCGCTGGTGAGCGCCTGGCTCGCAGCGTTGTACTCGGCCTGGGCGGCGGCGACATCCACGCCCTGTGCCGATTTCTCATCGAGATCGGCCTTCAGGTCTTTGAGGCGCTGCTGCTGGGCGGCAAGGGAACCCACGATCTGGGCCGAACTCACGACGTCGCGGGTCATGCGGTATTCATCTTCCACAGTCTTGTCCCTGAAATGCTCAATCTTGACCACCTCTAACTTCCCGGTTGAAGTTGTGGGCACGGTACCGCGCAGTTGAACGTCGAGCTGGACTTCGCCACTGTAACCCACATCGAACTCTAACAGGGTCTGATAGGGACCCCCTCTTGTGGGGAAGACTGTATCTGGATAGCCCTCACGTCGGATCTTGAAATCCCATGCAGGTTTCTGCAACCCGGTACTGAACTCAAATCTTTCATCGTCCATGTAATTTTTGCCAGTGGAGATCATCTTATAAGAGATCACATAATGCGCGTTCACGTTCTGACCGGGTTCGAGAATGTCGCTCTCCGGTTTTATCTCTTCCTTGGTGACGTCGAACGCCGATACCGCCTGCGCGACACAGACCAGTGCCAGCAGGAGAATGAACCATCTGCTGATGTTTGCCTTCATAACGTCTCCTCACTCGAACAGCGGTTCTATGCCGTCATCGAACATGGTCGAGCGTTTTTCCTTGGACTTGAGGACATCTTCCTTCGTCGCCTTTGCAATCTCGAGGAGTTCGGTGATCCGGGGAGCGTTCCCGATCGTCGCAAGAACCACCACCGCGGCGATGTAGTCGCTCTGCACCGGGTAATCCCCGCCACGCACCTCGACGCCGGCGATGTTCTCCTCCACCCAGCTCTTCGACTTCTCGACGCCCTTCCGGTCCATCTCATCCGGCGGGCCCGCGAGAAGGACGAGACCGCGCTCGGCCGTCGAGTAGTCGCACGGCAGGGTGAGGCGCCCGAGCATGGCACGCCTGACGAGAGCGATGATCTTCGCAGACTTGTCCTCCCCGGTCAGGACCTCCTCGGTCTTCTCCTTCTTGCGCACCAGACCGGAGAGGAGCCCCTGGCTCTGCTTCGTACGGGGGCTGATCTTCTCGCTGATGGCGTATCCAACAGAGCTGATGCCGCCACCCCGGAGAGTGTTGATGACCTCGCTCGAGTCCACGACCATCTCGCCGATACCGGCCTTGCCGACCTCGCCTGCACGGAAGAGCACGCCGAACCGGCGGACAATCTCGTCGTTCAGCCGGTTGTAGGCGTCCTTGACGCTCTCTCCTTCATTCTTCCAGGCACTGTTGTCGAAGATGAAGGTATTATCCGCCTCGTTCACCAGGGTGCTCAGGGAACGCGCTGCGTTGTAGGAGTAGAGTCGGCCTTCTTCGGGGGCGGGCAGGATGCCGATCGCGTAGACCGGTTCCCGGTAGATGCGCTTCAAGTGGCGGGCGAGTACCGGCGAACCCCCGGATCCGGTTCCGCCGCCGAGGCCGGCGATGATGACGAAAGCATCGACATCGTGCGTCCCCCTCGAATCGATGGCGTTGATGATGGCATCGATCTCATCGGCGGTCACCCGCGCACCGGTTACGTTGTCGGTCCCGACACCATGCCCTTTCACCACGGTCTGGCCGATCAGGAGCCGATCTTTAAGTTCGATGTTCTTCAGTCCCATCAGATCGGTACGCGCCGTATTTACAGCGATCCCTCTGAAATTCTGGGCCTGCATCCGTTTGTCCTGTTCAATGAACATATCGACAATTTTGCCCCCAGCCTGACCGAATCCTATGAAGAAGACCCTCATTCAGCTTCACACCCTCATAATGACTAATTAATTATATCCACGCTTAACTATAAAGACCATGCATACATTATAACCCAGGATTCTTATAATTTTCATAACATAGGGGTGAAGGATGAAGATCTGCGTTGTGGGGGGAGGGCTCTCCGGTCTGGTCTCGGCTCTCGAACTCGCCGGGACACACCAGGTAGATCTCTTTGAGCGAAGGCCTGTTCCGGGTGGCTGCCTCGGTTCATACCGGATCGGCGACTACTGGATCGAGGAGTATTACCATCATTGTTTTGCCGGCGATGTCGCCCTGCTCGACCTCTTCGATACGCTGCAGGTGGCCGATCAGCTGGTGTGGCTTCGAGGATCCACCGGCTACTACGTCGATGGAGTCATCCATCCACTCACCACCCTGACCGAGATCCTGCGCTATCCCCATCTCACGTTCCTCGATAAGGCCCGTCTCGGCCTGCTGACCCTGCGCTCCCGACGGCTCGACGTGGCAGCGCTCGACGAGATCACCGCAAAGGACTTCATCCTCGACAACCTCGGCCCAGGTCTCTATGCCTCGTTCTTCGAGCCGCTCTTGAAGAGCAAGTTCGGGGAGCGCCGTGACGAAGTCTCCGCTGCCTGGCTCATATCCCGCATCGCCATCCGATCCGACCGGGGTGCCGGGGGCGAGCACCTGGGATACCTGAAAGGGGGATTCCGGCACTTTATAGCACGTCTCGAGGAAGAGGCGGTGCGACGGGGGGCCTCGATCGTGCCGGACACTCCCGTCGAGGAGATCCGGCAGGAGGGGAGCAGCTGGGTCGTCAACGGGAGACCATACGATGCTGTCGTATCGACGCTCCCCCCACAGGTGACCGCCGAACTTGCCGGTCTCGATATCGCCCGGATACCTTACCAGGGCGCCGCCTGCATGACCCTCGCGCTCGACCGGGACGTGACCGATGGGATATACTGGCTGAACATGAAGGATGCGGCTCCGTATGGTGCGGTGGTCTCGCACACCAACTTCGCCCCGCTCGAGTGGTACGGCGAGCATATCGTCTACCTTGCATCCTACTTCGCGGGCAGGCTCCCGGAGGGATTCGAGCAGTCGATGCTTGCCGACTTCTGCCGCCGATTCTCTGTCGGTGAGGAGGAGGTGCACTGGCACCGGCTTGCGGTCGACCCGTATGCCGGCCCGGTCTACACGACAGGGCTCCGGGAGCGCCTGCCCGACTACGAAGAGCATGGACTCTTCCTCGCCGGGATGTTCAGCCCCCCGAACTATCCCGAGCGGAGCATGAATGGTTCGGTCGTCGCCGGGCAGGAAGTGGCGAAGAGGGTTCTCGCGAGGTACCCGGATGCGTGAGATCGAGGTGAGCGCCGTCCTTCCGGTCTATAACGATCTTGCGGCACTCAGGACCGCCATACCGCGGTCGCTCGAGACGCTCGAGGCGATCGCCCCAGAAGGGTTCGAGTTGATCGTCGCCGAGGACGGGAGCACCGACGGGAGCACGGAATTCGTCAGGGAGTGTGAGGGAAACGATTCTCGTGTCCGCCTGTTCCACTCCGACGAGCGGCTCGGACGGGGACGGGCGCTCAACCGCGCGTTTACCGCAGCCTCGGGATCGGTCGTCTGCTACTACGACGTCGACCTCGCCACCGACATGAGACACCTCGCAGAACTGATCGGCGCCATCCGCGACGGCTACGATATCGCAACCGGCTCCCGTCTTCTCCCCGAAAGCCTTATCAACCGGAGCGGTGGGAGAGAGATCGCAAGCCGCGGCTACAATATGCTCGTCCGGACGATCCTCGGGAGTTCGCTCCACGACCACCAGTGCGGGTTCAAGGCGTTCCGGCGCAACCGTCTTCTCCCCCTGCTCCCATCGGTGACCGCGGGCCACTGGTTCTGGGACACCGAGGTCCTGGTGCGGGCACAGAAGAACGGATACCGGGTACAGGAGTTTCCCGTGCAGTGGCGGCAGGGAGAGGGGACGACAGTGCGTAGAAAAGATGTCGTAGAGATGGGATCGGCGATTGTGCGTCTCTGGTGGCGACTCCATGTGGAAAAAAGTTAGCGCTGTCGTCATCCCCACCCTGATCGCGGTCGGGATCGTCGCCTACATGCTCTATCGCGTATGGGACGACCTCCTGCTGACGCTCGAACACGCCGTGGTACCCTTTCTCTTTGCCGCCGTCGGGATCTGCGTCACGGCCTGGGTTCTGCGAGGGTATCGCTACCAGTTCATCCTGCAGGGACTCGACGTCAGGAAGAGCCTCTGGTTCTCGACCGCCTGCATCTTCATCTCCCAGACGGCCAACCTCATCGTTCCCGCACGTCTCGGCGACCTTGTGCGGATGCTCATCCTCAAGCACGAGGACGACGCCACCTACTCACAGGGGTTCTCGTCCCTCGTCGTCGAGCGTGTCTTCGATATCCTCATGATTGCAGTCCTCGGCGCCGTCGCGCTCCCGTTCGTCCTCGCCGTTCTCGATGTTCCTGACTGGTTCGTCACGGTCATCATCGTCCCCCTCGCCGCAGGAGGCATCTTCTTCGCCGTGCTTCTCTGGTCGGGCAGGATGAAGTCCAAGAACCAGATCGTCGTTACCATCCAGAGGATGCTCGACGAAGTGAAGCGGGCCTCCCTCAATCCCCGGGCTCTCGTTACGCTCAGCGGCTCATCGCTCCTCATATGGCTCGTCGACGTGCTGGTCTGCTACGCGGTCGTCCTGATGTTCCAGGTCTCGGTACCCTTCGGCATCGTCATCCTCGCGATCGTCATCGGCAACCTCGTCAAGGCAGTGCCGGTCACCCCGGGAGGGGTGGGGACCTACGAACTCGCGCTCGCGCTGACCTTCGGGCTCGCAGGAACGCCCGCGGCCACGGCGACGTTGATCGCGGTCGTCGACCACCTGATCAAGAACCTGGTCACCCTCATCGGGGGCATCGGGTCGATCTATTACTTCGGAGACTGGTCGATGGACCTCTTAAAGAAGGCTTTTTCCAGGGAGATCGAGAAGGAGGAGACATTTGGCGATTGAGTTCGCCGTCCCCGTGCTGCTCTGGCTCGTGGTCGTCAAGGTGCTCCATCTCGCCGTCTGGCCGGCGCTCGACCGCACCCTCGGCAGCCTCGCGGCGGCCGCCGCATACCCGGCATCGGTCCTCCTCTTCACGCTCGGCACGTGGTACCTGGGGCTTTCGGGTCTCCCGATCGTCCTCGCCCTTCTCCCGTTCGTGGCCGGAGTAGCGTATGCAGGGTCACGACAGTTCTTCACGAGGGAGCGGCTGCGGTCGGCGCTCACCTGGGACCTCGCCTTCCTGCTCCCCTTCCTCTTCATGCTCGAGGTGCGCTGGATCAACCCAACCATCTCCTACGCCGAGAAGTTCATGGACCACGCCATCCTCGCCTCGATCATGCGGGTGCCCACCATCCCGCCGCTTGACCCCTGGTACGCGGGGGGGACGCTGGACGTCTATTACTACCTCGGCTACTGGACGGGCGGGGCGCTCGGGCTTGTATCCGGCGTGCCTTCGACGGTCACGTTCAACCTCATCCTCCCGACGGTGCTCGGCCTCTCCGTCGTCTCGCTCTACGCCCTCGGACACCTCCTCCTCGACCGTCACCGGTGGCTCCCGGTGGTTGCGCTCTTCCTCCCGAACCCTTCAGCCTTCTATCACATCCTCATCGGGGACGCCTGGTTCGACGTCCTCTGGGGAAGCACCAGGACAATCACAAACACTATCAACGAGTACCCCATCTTCTCGATGCTCTGGGGCGACGTGCACCCGCACGTCATGAGTTTCTTCAACCAGGGGTTCCTGCTCTTTCTCCTGGTCTTCGCTTACCTGCGGTGGGGAGAACTCTCCATGCGGGGGAGGGCAATCCTCTGCGGACTTGCCGCTCTCTCCCTCGGGTCGATGCCCGGGTTCAACTCCTGGGACGTGCTGGTCTACGCCCCGGTCACGCTGGTCTTCGGCCTCCTCGTATGGTGGCGCTACAGAGAACTCCGGCTGGACGGCCTGAAATCCTGGATGGTGCTTGCAACGGTGCCGCCGCTTGCGATCCTGGCGTATCTTCCGTTCTACCTGCAGCTCAACAGCCCCGGCGTCGCGGGAGTCGCAATTGTTCCCACGCCCTCCGCACCGGCGGAGTTTCTCCTGGTCCACGGGTTCTTCCTCGCGGTGCTGATCGTTTACTGCCTTCCCGATATCAGGAAGCGCCCCTACCTCCTCCTCGCCGCGGTGCCGTTCGTGCTCGCCGGCTACCCGGCCGCGGCCATCGCCGCCGTCCCGCTGGTCTACCTTCTCGCCCGCCGCCGGTTCTCGGCCACAGACACGCTCGCCATCCTCGGGCTCGCGATCATCCTCGTCACCGAACTCATCTATCTCGTGGACAACATGGGAGAGACCTACTTCCGGATGAACACGGTCTTCAAGTTCTATCTTCCCGCGTGGTTCCTGATGGGGACGGCAAGCCTCGCTGTCCTCGGGGAATGGCTCCGGGACGCCGGGATCGACCGGCACATCTCCGCCCGGATGGAGAAGGCGCTCCCGGTCCTGGCCGCCGCGCTCCTCCTCGTCGCGCCCTTCGCGATCAACGTCGATTTCGGCTACGGGAGCCATACCCTCGACGGAGCAGCATACCTCGAAGGTTCGCACCCCTCCGATGCAGTAGCGATCGCGTTCCTCCGGGATCTCCCCGGCGACCACGTCATCGTCGAGGCGGAGGGCGGCGACTACACCTACTATTCAAGGGTCTCCTCATTCACCGGTATCCCGACCATCATTGGGATGCCCTTCCACGAGTACATGTGGCGGGCCGACGAAGGCCGTACCGGTGAGCGGAGCGCCGATGTGCGGGCGATATACGAGCAGCCCACACGGACCGTCGACCTTGCGCGGGCGTACAACGCCACCCTGCTCTACGTGGGTGCGGCAGAGCGCGAACGCTACACCGTCTCGATCCCCACAGATGCGCTCGAACTCATTTATGACAGAGATGGGGTCCAGATCTACCGGATCCCCTCGTGATCCACGTGCGGCTACGTCCATGCGGGCCGGCGCGAAAACTGCGGAACTCTACTCCCTCCCCGGAGGGAAAATGACAAACATTTATCCCTCCTCCTATTGACCTAATAGAGCGCATTCGATCAGCTACGCTACTGATGAATGATGACGGAGCAGCAGAGGGCTGCCCCCGAAAGAGGTGAGTTATGGCAAAGGCATACGTAAAATTCGAGATTCCCGAAGAGATCCAGAATAAGGCCCTTGAAGCCCTTGAGATCGCAAGAGATACCGGCAAGGTGAAGAAGGGGTCGAACGAGGCAACAAAAGCAGTTGAGCGCAACATTGCCCAGTTGGTTCTCATCGGTTCAGACGTTGAGCCAGAAGAAATTGTGATGCATCTGCCGCCGCTCTGCGAGGAGAAGCAGATCCCGTTCGTCTATATCAGCAAGCAGAACGACATCGGCTCTGCAAGCGGCCTCGAGGTCGGCTCGGCAGCCGCCGCGATCGTCAAGTCCGGCAAGGCAAAGGACCTCGTCGATGAGATCGCGAAGCAGATTGCTGCACTGAGAGCGTGAGGGGTAAATTATGGCAAACGACGGAACGCCCGCAGAAGTTATCGAGATCATCGGCATGACCGGGATGCATGGCGAAGCCCAGCAGGTAAAGTGCCGGGTTCTCGACGGCCCGAACAAGGGGCGGATCATCACCCGCAACACGGTGGGCCCGATCAGGGAAGGAGACATCCTTTCGCTGCTCGAGACCGAGCGTGAGGCGAAGAAACTCTCGAGGCGGTAACCATGGTCGACAAGTACGTCTGTACTTTCTGTGGAGAGGCTCTGGAGCCCGGAACCGGTAAGATGTTCGTCAAGAAAGACGGGACCATCTACTACTTCTGCAGCACCAAGTGCCAGAACAACTACCGGCTCGGCCGAGTGCCGCGCCGCGTCGAGTGGACCGCAGCGGGACGCAAGGCCCGCGGCAAAGAGTGATCCCGATGGATCGCACCTTTGTGATGGTCAAGCCCGACGGCGTCCAGCGCGGACTCGTCGGGGAGATCGTCTCCCGTTTCGAGGCGAGGGGCCTCAAACTCGTCGGGGCGAAACTCGAGATCCTCCCCGAGGAGCGGGTCATCGAGCAGTACCGTGAACACAAGGAGAAGCCCTTCTTCCCCGGCCTTAAGGCCTACATCATGAACGGACCCTGCTTCCTGATGGCCTGGGAGGGGAAGGGTGCCGCCGCGATCGTCCGCATGATGGTCGGCGCCACCAACCCCGCAGAGGCTGCACCGGGCTCTATCCGTGGCGACTTCGCGCTCGATATCGGGCGGAACGTGATCCACGCATCCGACTCCCCCGAGAGCGCCGCCCGCGAACTCGGCATCCACTTCGCACCGGGCGAACTGGCTGGTTACTCCCGGATCGACGAGCCCGTTCTCTACGAGTGAACGGCGAAACCGCCGGGTTCCGGCGGAACCGATTCTTTTTCTTGAATGTTTTGTTGCGGAGCGGTGCGCGGGGATTTTGCTTCCTCGCGAAGCGCAGGATGTAGTGCAGACCTTCGGCTGCGCAGCGCGGGGTTACTGGAGTTGTGTATGAAACAAAGGGATTTGCACTGATAATCACTATATAGGGAAGAGTTTTGGGGTGAGTTGCGGCAACGCGGTCAATACGAGAAAAGCCTGGTGCAGTGGACCGTGGGGATATCGCCACGCACTGCCCCCGCCCCTCAGGGGCGGGGGAGGAGGCCGAAGGGCGGGCAGGGTGGGGTTACAGGTATGGTTTTAGAAGGGGAGACAGGTGAGGGGGATGCTCCCCCCTCCCCGCGAGCCGCCACCCCCAATGGCGATATCCCCTTGAAATCCGTGCCAGATGCAACCAAAGAAAATCGTCAGGTACGCAGCCCCCACGGTCCACGGCACCAGGCTTTTTCCACGTTGTGACTGTTCTTGTATCCCTCCTCTTCATGCCCACTTGCATTTGCGACATGACGACCACAAGTCTCGGTCGCCAGCGAAGACCCCGCACAGGAATAACCCCGCACCACCGCCCCCCTTCGCCGGAAAAATCCTTCACAAAAGGGAGTTTTGGAAGCAACGAATAGGCCTTCCCCCCCCCAAACCACAAGTGCTAATATCGAACCTCCCGAATATCAGACCGTAAATGGTGGATCTCCTGAGTTTTGCGTTGCTGAGCTTCTCTTCGATCCTCATCGTAGTGAACCCGCTCGCAGCCACCCTGATCTTCGTCTCCCTCACCGGCACGATGGACCCGGCAGCCAAGCTCAAGGTCGCCCGCGACGCAACCCGCTTCGCCCTGGTCTCCCTGCTGCTCTTCACCTTTGCAGGCGGCTGGATCCTGCAACTCTTCGGCATCTCCATCGAGGCGTTCCGCATCGCAGGCGGCGTCCTCCTCTTCGGCATAGGCATGGACATGATCTACGCCAAGACTTCCCGGACGAAGATGACGGCTACCGAGAAGTATGAAGGGCAGGACGCGGACGACATTGCCGTCATGCCGCTCGCAATCCCGATGATAGCAGGGCCCGGCGCCATCACCTCTGTGATCGTGCTGATGAACGAGGCGATGGCCACAAACGATGCGATGGGCATGGACTTCGCCGCACTCGCCATCGTGCCGCTCGCGGCCATTACGGCCATCGGGCTCACCTACTACATGATGCAGAATGCCGACGTCATCGTCCGGCGCATCGGCCAGCGCGAGTACCGCGCCGCCAACCGGCTGATGGGGATGCTCCTCGTCGCAATCGCAGTCCAGTTCATCCTCATCGGCATCAAAACCGCCTTCCCCATACTCACCGGAGGTACTGCATGACCCATGATCTTACACTTCCCGGAGCCGCCCTGATCAGCACCTGCATCATTGCAGGCGGGATCCTGATCGCGGCGCAGATGTTCGCTGTCGTTATCCCGTTCGCCCCGTACGTCATGGTGACGCTCGCCGTTCTCATCGTCATCGGTGCCGCCATGCTCATATTCTCCGACAAGGGCCGGGAGATCAACCCGTCTCAAGAATGACGAAGATAACGCTTGCTCAGGTTGCGGGCGGTCGTGGCCGCCCTTTTGAGAGGCTTGAGGTGGCCGACCGGATGGCCGGGGAGGCGAGAGCTGCGGGAGCATCCCTCATCTGTTTTCCCGAGCAGTTCGTGGCCGGATGGATCCCAAAAGTCCCCTCAGGCTCCGGCGAGCCCCTGAACGGCCCGCTCACGGCTGCGTTTTCACGGATAGCAGAGAAGAACGATATCGCGGTCGCCGGATCGATCGTCGAAGCGGGGCGAGAGGGACGTCCGAAAAACACCGTCGTGGTGCTCGGTGAAGACGGGAAGTTCCTCGCTACCTACGCGAAGATCCATCTCTTCTCCCCCGACGGGGAGGACCGGCACTACACCGCAGGCGATCAGATCGCCACGTTCAGCGTCGACGGGACGAAGTTCGGGATTGCCGTCTGCTACGATCTGCGGTTCCCGGAACTCTTCCGCATCTACGCTCTCGCCGGCGCGGAGTGCATGCTGGTCCCGGCGGCATGGCCCTGCACCCGGCTCTCTCACTGGGAGACCCTGATCAGGGCACGGGCTCTCGAGAACCGCTACTACGTGGCCGGGATCAACACGGCCGGCCGGCCGGGCGCGCCCTGGTGCGGGGGATCGCTTGCCGCCGATCCGGACGGCACCGTCATCGGCCGGTGCGAGGCCGGAGAAGAGGCCCTCACCGTAGAGGTCGATCCTGCGGCGGTTTATGATGCCCGGTCCAGCATCCCTTCACTTTCAGACCGCAGAAGTGACCTTTATCCCCGGCTGCTCTCTAAATTTTAGAGATTTCCGATGCGGGGTAACCAGCATGTATCGCTCAGTCTCGCCACGACAGCGCTCCTCCTCGCTCCCGGGGCCACCCTCATCGACCCGGCCGCGATCGCCGTCATCTTCTTCGGCGTCTTCGTAGGATCGCTTGCCCCGGACGCAGACGCCGTCGATGCAGCGATATTCAACGGCAGAATTGCCGGCGCGAAAGGAAAGAGGGGGCAGGTCGTAAACGGTTTTGCCGTGGTGCTCCCGGTCTTTGGCTATACCATCAGGTACCTCATCTACTACCCGCTCTCCCTCGTCTTCATGCTCCTCCTCCGGAAGAGTTACCGGCACAGGCACCGCGGGCTGCTCCACTCGTTCTCGGGCGTCGCGCTGACATCCCTCGTTCTCTCAGGATACCTGGCCCTCATCCTCGCCTGGCTCGGGGGTTCCCTCGCGCTCCTCCCGGTTTTCGGGTGCGCGTTCTTTGCAGGGTGCATCCTCCACCTCATCGAGGACACCTGCACCCCGGCCGGGGTCGCCTGGCTCTACCCCTTCTCCAGGCGGCGAGTGGCCGGCCGTGTCCGGGCCGAAGGACTCCTTGAGGTGCGTCCTGCAGCCTTCACCATCGCGCTCATCATAGCAGCGGCAGGGTTCGCCGTCGCGCCGTTCGTGACCACCATGCCGGTCCGGGAACTCGGATGCCTCGCGCTCATCGCCGTTCCCGCCCTGTGGCTCCTCTTCATGCTCGTCTCCCGCGTCCGGCCCGAGCGGCGGTGGTGAGACGAACCTTCTCTCGAACCGATAGAGCATATCTATACGTATCCGCGCGATCAACGATTTTCTATGTACCGTCTTGTCTGCGTTCATTGTGGTGCAACCTACTCACCGGACCAGATCATCTATACGTGCAACCGCTGCGGACACCTGCTGACCGTCGAATACGACATGGACGGCATCGACGTCTCACAAAACGAATGGAACCGGCGCCCCCTCTCGGTCTGGCGCTACCGCGAACTCCTCCCGGTTCAGGGCGAACCGGTCTCCCTCCAGGAAGGAGGCACCCCGCTTTACCACTTAAAGAAGATCGGCAAAGAACTGGGTCTCTCTGAACTCTACGCAAAACACGAGGGGATGAATCCGACCGGTTCGTTCAAGGACCGCGGCATGACCGTGGGTGTCAGCATGGCCTGCGAACTCGGGATGACGAGCGTCGCCTGCGCAAGCACCGGGAACACCTCCGCAAGCCTCGCGGCCTACGCGGCGAAGGCCGGCGTCCCCTGCGTCGTTCTCCTGCCCGCGGGGAAGGTTGCCCTAGGGAAGGTCGCCCAGGCGCTGATGCACGGCGCCCGGGTCATCTCCATCCGCGGTAACTTCGACCGGGCGCTCGAGATGGTACACGAACTCTGCATCAGCCACGGTCTCTATCTCCTGAACTCGGTCAACCCCTACCGGCTGGAAGGGCAGAAGACGATCGGGTTCGAGGCGATCGACCAGCTCGGCGGAGAGGTGCCCGATCGGATAGTCCTTCCCGTCGGAAACGCGGGCAACATCTCCGCGGTCTACAAAGGGCTCCGGGAACTCGAATCTCTCGGGTTCATCGACCGGCTGCCGATGATGACCGGCATCCAGGCCGCCGGCTCCCAGCCGTTGGTGAAGGCGATAGAGCAGAACCTCGAGGTGCTGGCCCCGGAGGCCGCGCCCGAGACCATCGCGACCGCGATACGGATCGGCGCCCCGGTGAACGCAGAGAAGGCGCTCGTCGCCATCCGGGCGACCGGCGGGACGGCGGCATCCGTGACCGACGAGGAGATCCTTTCTATGCAGCGTGACCTCGCGCGCAAGGAGGGTATCGGGGTCGAGCCCGCCTCGGCAGCCTCGGTCGCCGGAATACGGAAACTTGCCGAACTCGGCCTGATCGATAAGGATGAGCGGATCGTCTGCGTGGTGACCGGTCATCTCTTGAAAGATCCCGAAACTGTGGTGCGACAATGCGAGCCCCCCATAGAGATCGACGCGGACCTGCCCTCGCTGCTCTCTGCCTTGCGCTGATCCTGATCGCCGCCCCGGCGGCGGCACAGGAGGCCGTCGTCCGGGTGCTCCCCGACGGCACCGCCTACGAGGCCTCGATCACGGTCACGGGGAGCGAGCACACCCTGTGGACGCCGGGAATGCTCGGGGAACGGGTCCCGCTCCAGGTCGAGGACCTCGAGGTGCTCGGGTCCGCAGGCCCGGTCGAGCACCGGGAAGAGGGGAGGGGCGTCATCACCTTCCCGGAGGGGAACTACACGGTCACCTACCGGGCTCCCGTGAGGGATAACCACCTTGTCGTGGCCTTCGACACGCCGTATGCCGTGACCGTCGACCTGCCCGCGGGCTTCGACGTCAGAAACCCGCTCATCGGCATGGTCAGCCCCGGCGCCGAGATCTCCGCCGGACCGAACGGCACCACGGAGATCGCCTGGGACCGGATTGCAGTCGTCGAGGCCCGCTTCTACACACCGGAGCAGGTGATCCTCCTCACCACCTTCGGCACCGTATGGCTCGCGGTCGCGCTCGTCCTGATCCTCCCCATCCTCATCTCGCGGAGACGGGGCGGATGATCGAGATCGTCGCCGCATCGTTCCTGATCGGGTTCTCCGGGGCCGCCTCGCCCGGCCCCATGACCGCTTCGGTCCTCGGCCTCGGGGCGCGGCCGCCCGGGCGGTTCGTCGCAGGGCTGATCGCGGGGCACGGCATCCCCGAGGCCGCCATGGTTGCGGCCATAGCCTTCGGCGTGCGCGACATCCCACACATTAACCTCGTCGCCCTTCTCGGCTCGGGCATCCTGATCGCGTTAGGCACCATGCAACTCCTCCGTGCGGGAGAGAACGTCGCCGTGAAGGAGGAGACCCGGGCGCCGGTTGCCCTCGGGCTCGCATGCACCCTCGGCAACCCCTACTGGTGGGTCTGGTGGCTCACGTTCGGCGTCGGATTCCTCGCGCTCCACCCGGCGTTCGTCGAGTTCTACGTCGGGCATATCGGCGCGGACATCGTCTTTCTCGGGCTCCTCGCCGTTGCAGTCTCACGCGGAGCGAACGTTCTCGGCTCCCATTACAAAAAAGTGGTGCAGGCGAGCGGACTCGCCATGGTGCTCTTCGGATTGTACTTTATTCTGACGATTCTTTTCGCTTGATGTCGATCCCGAACCGCTCAGCGTTTGCGTCGGCGATCCCCTGGATCTGCGCGATCACGTCGTCCCGGCGGGCAGGCTTGAAGAGGTGTCGGTAGCGCTTCTGTTTGGAGAGATACTCCTCGACGGGCTTGCGCATCACCTTCTTCGCCTTCTCGACCCGGCCGTCGACCATCTCGTAGTTCACCCAGAGACCGGTCTCGATGGCGAGTTTGGCCATGTTAAGCGTCTCGCCGGACTCAAAGCCCCATCCCGTGCAGCAGGGGGTGTGCACCTGGATATAGCAGGGGCCGGGGGTGTTGATCGCCCGTTCGACCTTCTTTACGAAGTCGTTCGGGTAGGCGATCGAGGCGGTTGCGACGTAGGGCGCACCGTGAGCCGCAAGGATCGCGGGCATGTCCTTCTTCGGGCGAGGGTTGCCGAGCGAGCACGCCCCGGCAGGGCTCGTGGTGGTGCTCGCGCCGTAGGGTGTCGCCCCCGACCGCTGGATGCCCGTGTTCATGTAGGCCTCGTTGTCGTAGCAGATGTAGGTGATGTCGTGGCCCCGCTCGAAGGCGCCGCTGATGCAGAGCATCCCGATATCGAGCGTTGACCCGTCTCCACCGATACAGACGACCTTCTCGGTCCGTCCCTGCCGCTTCAGTGATGCTTCGATGCCTGATGCAACCGCCGCACAGTTCTCGAAGAGCGAGTGGATCCAGGGGACCCCCCACGCGGTCTCCGGGTAGGGCGTGGAGAAGACCTCCATGCATCCCGTGGCGGCGGCGATGATGACGTTCTCTCCGGTCGCCTTGAGGAGGAGCCGGGCCGCAAGCGCCGGGCCGCACCCTCCGCACGCCCGGTGCCCGGCCGAGAAGAGTTCGCATCCCTGCTCTACGCAACCCTGTCCTGCTTCAGCCATCTAGAGCACCTCCGTCCGTAGTCCATAAAACATGTCTCCTTCTCCCTTCTCGGCGAGGTCGACGACCGCGGCGATGTCACGCTTCCGAACATCGCGCCCGCCGAGGGCGATGATGTAGTCATACACGGATATGCCGGAACCCTGGAGCGCCGCCTTCACCTCGGTGCCGACCGCCCCACCGCTGCCGAGCGATATGTTCTTGTCGAGCACTGCCACCGTCGAGACGCCCTTCAAGGCATCTGCAATCTCCTGAGTGGGGAAGGGCCGGAACATCCGGATGTTCAAGAGCCCCACCTTCCGTCCGGCCGCGCGCATCTCGTCGATGGCGTCCTTTGCGGTGCCGGAGATGGAGCCCATCGCGACAAGCGCGGTATCGGCGTCCTCGAGGCGATACTCCTCTGCGGGAGCGGAGTAGTCCCTGCCGAACTGCTCGCTGAACTCGCGCCCGGCCCTGACGAACGCATCTTTGGCGCGATACTGCGCCTGGTTGATCTCATAACGGAACTCGGTGTAGTACTCGGGCGTCGCATACATCCCGAAACTCAACGGGTTTGCCGCGTCCAGCCGCTGGTAGGGATTAAAGGCCGGCAGATAGGCGTCCACCTCCTCCTGCGTCGGGAGGGAGACCGGCTCGTAGGTGTGCGAGAGGATGAACCCGTCGAAACAGACGAATGCCGGGAGGAGGACGTCGTGGTCTTCACAGACCTTATAGGCGATCATGTGGAGATCGGCGGTCTCCTGGTTGTCCTGTGCGTAGAACTGCAGCCACCCGGAGTCACGCAGCGATATCGAGTCCTGCTGGTCGTTCCAGATCGAGAGCGGCGCGCCGAGGGAGCGGTTCGCGATCGTCATCACGATCGGCTGGCGCATCCCGGCCGCGTTGAAGCAGACCTCGAACATCAGGGCAAGCCCCTGGGATGTCGTTGCCGAGTAGACCCGGGAACCCGCCGCGCTCGCGCCGAGGCAGGCGGAGAGGGCCGAGAACTCGCTCTCGACCGTGATATATTCGGCATCGATCTCGCAATTCGCCACCATCTGGGCGAGGTCCTCGACGATGTGAGTCTGCGGCGTGATCGGATAGGCTGAGATCACCTGCGGACGGCAGCGCTTTACGATCTCGGCAACCGCATGCGACCCTTCCATAAACTCCAGCATTATTTCTCCTCCTTCTCCATCCGGATCGATTTCTTCGGGCAGACTTCCTCGCAGATCCCGCAGCCCTTGCAGTAGTCGAGGTCGGGCTCGAACGTGCCCTCTTCGGTCTCGCGGACGCACCCTTCCGGACAGACCGTGGCGCACATGCCGCACTTTGAGCACGTCTCGGGGTCAAAGACTGGTTTGAAGACCCGCCAGGCGCCCGTCTTATTGTCAAGCGCTCTCCCCGGCGGCGCGACGCAGCCGATTCGCAGTGCCATTACGCGCCACCCCCGACCAGATTGTATGCGCGCTCTGCTGCCTTGACGTTCTTATCCGCCATGCTCCCGGAGAACCGGGAGCGCAGTGCATGTTCGAGCGCATCAAGTTTGATCTCGCCGGTGGCTGCGGCGAACGCGCCCATCAGGGTTGTATTGGTGATGGGCAAGCCCAGCTCTTCGAGCGCGATGGTAGTCGCATCGACGGCGTAGATCTTCACGCCCTCCGGGACCCGGGCATCGAAGTCGGGCTTCTCGGTGTTGACGATGGCGATGCCGCCTGCAGTCATGCCGTTGAAGACGTCCACATCCCCGATCAGGGTCGGGTCCTGTACGATGATGTAGTCCGGCTCGTACACCTGGCTGCGCAGCCGGATCTTCTCATCACTGAACCGGACGAACGCCTGAACCGGGGCACCCCGACGCTCCACGCCGAAGGCCGGGAATGCCTGGGAAAAGACACCTCCCTCGAATGCAGCGTAAGCAATGAGTTCGGCGGCGGTCACGGAACCCTGACCACCCCTGCCGTGAATGCGTAACTCTCTCAAACAAAAACCCCCTTTAAATCTTAACGATTAATAATATAAATACCCGGCACTCAACAGGGCGGGCCGCAACATCTGTTGCCCCGCGAGAGGTGATAATTTTTGCCGGTCCCATGAGGAGAGGAAAGTCGGAGACTCTCGCTCACTGGACATTCGCGAGACGACTCCTGAGATCCTCGGCGGTGCAGTGCCGCACTTCCATAAGGGCCGAGACGATCGCGTCCGAAAAAACCAGCGCTACGGTCTCGAAGAGTGTCCCGAGCGGGGCGAACGACCCAGAGACCGATCGGTACTGCCCGGTGAGCTGACGGATCTCGAAGTCCTGTGGGATATCCGCATCTTTCAACCGGTTGTTCCCGATCTCGACGATGCAATTGGCCATGCGGCCGATACGCGAGTCGGCAGTCGAGGTGACGAGACAGATCTTCCCCCCGATCTCCCGGGCGGTCTCGCACGCATCCACGACCGACCGGGTCTCTCCCGAACCCGAGAACGCAACGAGAACGTCTTCCGGGCCGAATGCGGGCGTGATCGTCTCGCCGATGACGTAACTCTCGAACCCGAGATGCATCAGCCGCTGGGCAAACGCCCGTGCGACAAGGCCGGAGCGTCCGGCCCCGGCGAGATAGATTCGCTTTGCACTGAGGAGTTCTTCGAGAAATCGGCCGGCATTTACCTGATCCACCGTGCGCGCCGTCTCTTCGAGGCGCGACGTCATCAGGAGCATGAGTTCGGCGATACTGGGGCATTCTGGCTGCATGGTTCCGGCTTCTCCACTCTTCAGTCCTGTATATTATCTCACGTCACTTAAAAGAGTAGGAAACAGGAGGTTCTGTCTCTGCCATCCCGGAGCGGGTTACCGCTCAACCGCGAGCCCGAGGATATCGGTTGCTCCGGTGAAGACATCGCGGGCGATCCGGGCAAGCCCCCGGGCCGCACACCACTCGTCGTAGATGGTGACGTCACAGGAGAGGAGTTCCTTCACCCGCGGCGCGATGGCAGGCGCCATGGAGCCGGCGAGGGCAACGTTCGCGCCGGGGTTGAGGAGAAGCATCGAGGCGCACTCCATCGCGGCAAACATAGCCATCGTCTCCACCCTGAGATCGGGGGAGATAGTATGGTCCACGCCTGCGTGAAGAAAAGCGTCGTTCGCCGTCGACTCGCCCCGGTCGATCCGGCGGATGGCGTCCACGTCGAGAGCACCGTGCTGGGTGCCGGGCGCAAAGACGCAGGCATCGAACGCGCCGGTGATCCTTCCAGCGGTCACGAGAAGGGTGACGGTGTTCGAACTCGCGTCGCAGACCACGACGTCGTCCCCGAGGTCGCGTGAGATCTCATACAGGATCCCGATCTTCTCGGGGCTCGCCTGGTGGGAGTAGGCCTTGAACCGCGGATCGGTCGGGGATCCACGGTGCAGCCCGGGGATGACGACGGCGGGAAGACCGCTTGCCCGGATCTCGTCGTAGACCCGGGTGCCGCCGCCAATGTGCTTGCCGGCACCCTCCCGGGAGACGACGCCGCGGTCCCGGACCTCCCTGATATCGGTGATGGCCGGGATACCATCGCCCATCGAGTAGCAGACGGCGATACCCTCGATCTCATCGAGCGGAGAAAGGCGAGTTAGATCGCCGGCCGAGAACTGCCTGGCCTCTTCGCGGGAGATCTTGAACTCCTCCTCTCCGGTGGAGAAGCGCATCGCGGTGGTGCCGTGGTCGATGCCGATGAACATGATAGGTACCTCGTTGCCTTCCAGGTGGAAGTAAGGTTTCGGATCGCCCCCTGAAACAAGGTGAGGATCAGGCCGTGCCGACCAGGTAACGCCTCTTCACGTACTCGAACGCGCCAACGACGGCGAGGCCGATGAGGAAGAAGACCCAGCCGCCTGCGACCATATCCCCGGCCGCGGACCCCGTCTCCCAGAGTGTCCTCGACGAGCCGAGCATCAGGCCGGTGAGCAGGGCAAGCATCGCCGCGTGGTGGGTCGCGAGGAGGTACTTGAGAGCCTTCGTGAAGAGGAGAATTCCCGTAACCCCGCCGGCGATGTAGGCGACGATCTCGGGAAGGGAGAAGGCCCGGAGTGCCGCGAGCATGAACTCGTACTGGTTGAGGACGAGGGTTATGTAGGCTCCCGATATCCCGGGAAGGATCATGGCGCAGAGTGCCACCATCCCGGTGAGGAAGATGATCGGGAGGGAATGACCGAGATCGAACTGCCCGAGGCTCCCGATGAGGTAGCCGCCGACGGCCCCGACGGCGAGGTAGGCGACGGTGACCACGTTCGGGGAACGGATCTCAAGAAATATAGCGACCGCAGAAGCAATGATGAGACCGAGGAAGAAGGAATAGGTCGCGACCGTGTGGTCGGTGAGGAGGGTGAGGATCACCCCGGACATCAGGAGGAACGCGGTGCCGATACCGGCGAGAAGGACGAAGAGGAACGGAATATCGATCTTCTCGATGTCCCCCCGAAGCGACGCAAAATCGCCCCGGATGAGATGCTTTATCGAGGCCGGATCGATGCTGCCGATGGCTCCGATCAACCGTTCATAGATCCCGGTGATGAGGGCGATCGTTCCCCCCGAGACGCCGGGGATGATGTCGCAGGCCCCCATCACGAGACCGCGCAGATAGATCCCGGCGTATTCCCGGAGATCCGGACGCGAACTCATTGCCCGGCTCCCCCGCGTACTTCATCGCGGTGCCTGGAGGACGCCTGAACGTTGATGCCAGCCGTGGGCCGGCCGGCCCTATCACAGATGCATACCACCCTCACTTCGACTGCTCCTTGATCGATCTCCGTCAATAGCACCCATGACGAATAAGGCTCAATCCCGGGTGCCGATCTCTAAAATGGCCCCCATGCAGGTATTAACTTTTCCTTCTGCCGCAGGAGACCGCCACAGAGAAGTGGGCCGCGGAGTGGTGAGAGATCATCTCACTGCTCCCCTGTCCAGAGGACACCGGGAGCGTCGCCTATCCAGTAACCCTATAGCGTCGGAGGGATACTAATCTATGATGTTCTGTATCGTAACGGGCGGTGCCGGTTTCATCGGTTCGCACGTCGTCGACGCGCTGATCGCGGCGGGAGACGACGTGCTGGTCATCGATGACTGCAGTGCGGGCACCGAGAGGAACCTTGCACACCACGCGGCAACGGGGCGGGTCACCCTTGTCAGGCAAAACCTGCTCGACGACGGGTGGCAGGAGCGGTTTTCCGGCGCAGACCGGGTCTATCATCTCGCCGCAGACCCCGACGTCCGGCAGAGCGCCGTGACACCGGATTCCCAGATAAGGAACAACATCGTCGCGACGCACCGGGTGCTCGAGGCGATGCGGGCGCACGGAGTGCCGGAACTGGTTTTCACCTCGACCTCGACCGTCTACGGCGATGCCGCCGTCATCCCCACGCCGGAGACCTACACCCCGCTCGAGCCGATATCCGTCTACGGTGCGACGAAACTCGCCTGCGAGGCGCTCATATCTTCGTATTCCCACTCATTCGAGATGACGTCGTGGGTCTACCGGTTCGCAAACATCATCGGTGAGCGGAGCGGGCACGGGGTCATCACCGACTTCATCCGGAAACTCCGCGAGAACCCCCGGGAACTCGAGGTCCTCGGCGATGGGCGGCAGACAAAGTCTTACCTGGAGGTCAGGGAGTGCGTCCGTGCCGTGCAGTTCGGGATCGAGCACTCGCACGGCCCGGTGAACACCTTCAACATCGGCTCCGAAGACTGGATAGACGTCGTTAAGATCGCGGATATCATCACGGAAGAGATGGGTCTCTCCGGCGTCCGCTACCGGTTCACCGGCGGAGCGCGCGGCTGGGTCGGCGACGTGCCGAGGATGCAGCTCTCGGTCGAGAAACTCAAGGGCCTTGGGTGGCGGTGCCCGACCACATCAGAGGAGAGCGTCCGGACAGCGGTCCGCGCCATGCTCGGGTGACGTCGCCCCGGATCACTTTACAGGGTTCGCATGAAGTACATCATCATTCTCGGGGACGGCATGGCGGACGAGCCGCTTGCCGAACTGGGGGGCAGGACGCCTCTCGAGTACGCAGAGATACCGAATATGGACAGGATCGCCCGCGAGGGACGGTGCGGGATGCTACGGACAGTGCCGGATGGATTCGAGCCGGGGAGCGACGTCGCGAACCTCTCCATCCTTGGCTATGACCCCCGGACCTCCTATACCGGGAGGGGGCCGCTCGAGGCGGCCAGCATGGGGGTCTCCCTCCGGGACGGCGAGATGGCCTACCGGTGCAACCTGGTCGCGATCCGCGACGGCGTGATGGAGGACTTCAACGCCGGGCACATATCGAGCGCCGAAGGCGCCGAGCTCCTCCGCGACCTTGACGCCCGGCTCGGCAGCGTCCAGGTTCACCCGGGGGTCAGCTACCGGAACCTGATGGTCGTTTCCCGGGCGCGCGGCGCCGTCACCACCCCGCCCCATGACATCGTCGGTCAGCCGGTGGCTGGATACCTCCCGCGCGGAGACGACGCCGAACTCCTCCTCGACTGCATGGAGCGGGCACGGGAGGTCTTTGTTGACCACCCCGTGAACCGGCGCCGCCTCGATGAGGGAAAGACCGCTGCAACCGACATCTGGCCGTGGAGCGGCGGGAAGAAGCCGTCCTTTGCGCCCTTCCGCGAGAAGTACGGCCTTGCCGGCGGCGTGATCTCCGCGGTGGACCTTCTATCCGGCATCGCCCGCCTCGCCGGAATGGAAGTGATCCAGGTCCCCGGCGCCACCGGGTTCATCGACACCGACTACGAGGCGAAAGCCCGGTACGCGGTGGAAGCCCTCGATCGTCTCGACTTCGTCTACATGCATGTCGAGGCCCCCGACGAGGCCGGACACATGGGGAGCGTGGAGGAGAAGGTGCGGGCGATCGAGCGGCTCGACGAGGCGATCGGGATCGTCCTCGACCGCCCGGAGACGACCGTCGCGGTCCTCCCTGACCACCCGACGCCGATACGAATCAAGACCCACACCGCGGAGCCGGTGCCGTTCGCGGTGCTCGGGAAGGGGAGGGATGATGTCTCCGCGTTCTCCGAGCGCGAGGCGCCGAAAGGGTCGTTTGGGCTCATAGAGGCCCCGGAACTCCTCTCGGCGCTCTTTTCGCCGTGAGTCTCCTGGAGAAGGGCAGATCTCCCGGCACCACCATTTTGTAGTCCCCATGTACAACGCTACCCAAGGATATGGAACCCCTGACAGCAGACAGCATCGTCGAGAAGATACGGGAGATCGAGCAGGGCGTGGGAAGGCTCTCCCCGATGCAGAAGGTTCTCATCGGGACCGAGGGGCGGTGACCGGCCTGTTCGAGTGGCGGCCGGCCACCCCGTCACCATCACCACCCCGGTACAGGACGTCGTCGGCGCCGATACCGAGCAGGGCGACGAGGTCAACTTGAAACGAGGCGCTTCTGGCTGCCATCAAAATACGCATTTCTCAGGTCATCATCATCAATCACCGCTCTGAGCGGGTGGTGGCAATGCCGTGTAATTTCCTCGTCCCAGACGTCCCGCTGATCATTTCGATCCTGCACAAATTCACCCCATTTAAGAAGGGGGGTAAGTTCAGGAGACCACTTAATTTTTTTGGTTTTCTATATCGGATACTTTACCGCCTGCTCTTGCTCCGGTATGCGGAGTATGATTCTGCAGAAGAAGAGGAGACATTGAGAGTCAGCACACGGCCTCACCGGTCACAAGAATGTCCTTTGCCGGGTAGGTGTCGTCTCACGGACTCCCGAACTCATGGCGCGCTCCCTCGGAGTGCGAATTGTACTGCCAGCCCAGGATCCGTCACGGGTTAATTCCTTGAAATTTTGATGAGACGACGAATCCCATCAACTCCCGGGGGCTGCGTAGGTGAGAGCCTTCGCCATAAAACTGCCCGAGAGCCTGCCGGGCAGGTTGTAGCCGCCACTACCGGTGATAGAAGGAGGTTTCTCCCACCGTATCCAGGCAGCATCCTTCTCGCTCTCCCGGGACCAGAGTTGATCTTCACGGAGAGAACAGGACAGCGTATAAGAGCCATGTTATTTGCGTGTATCAAACATCGTCAGGCAGATACCATCCGATCGTCCCCGTGCTTTCCTGCCAGGGTCTAGAAAAAGCATATTCTCGTACACCATGGTCCGGTCAGCCGCCGACACGCAGAAGCGGAGCATCCGCCAGGCATTGCCGCTTGAACCCGGGTAAAAACCGGATCAGCCTGACCAGGAGCCCAGTCGGTATGACCGGGCAAAAAGACGGATGTACAGCGGCATCAGCCCCCTGCTTCATCACCGATCAGTGGGGGTAACTCTCATCATCTGCCGCCCGGTGATCCAGGTACATACTCGGCGCACAAGCAGTTAATGCTTCGGCACCGCGGGTTCCACCGGTACCGGCGCCGCACCATGCCCCGCCGGGATTCCGGGAGCCTCAGAATACCGTATGCGTCAGGATATGCATACCGATGGTCACGATCAGGGTAAAATATATATTGTCGCATCGCCTGTCAGGGACTCAACGTACCGGGGAGGGAAGGCAGTATTCGCGATTACCCGTACACGACAGTATCTCTCGGAGACGCTGGCAGAGTTCAACCGCTCTGGCTCGATGGAATTGAGGGGGTCGGAGCGACTATGAAGACCGGTTGCGGGCCCGGATCCTCCGCCCCGGGCAGAGACTCTGCAGGAGGAGAAGTGTGACGTCGGTGCGGCTGCGAGCGGTCGGAGACGTCCTGCTCTGGATGAAGAACGACAAGAGGCCTTTCGATCTGGTTCAACATGAACTCGGAGAGAAGGACCTGCTCTTCGGCAACCTGGAGACGGTCCTCTCCGAGAGCGGGACCGAGAGGAAGAAACGCTGGGTCAACACAACCCCCCCGGAGGCGGGCGGGTACCTCAAAGAAGCCGGGTTCGATATCCTCAGCGTGGCGAACAACCACACGCTCGATATGGGCCGGGAGGGGTTCGAGAATACCCTCGAAGGGCTTGAAGCCCGTCGCATCGCCTACGTCGGCGGAGGGAGAGGCGATGAGGAACCCCCGGGGCTGATCGTGGAGCGGAACGGGATCCGGTTCGGTTTCCTCGCTTACACGACCGGAAGGTTCCGGTCGCCGCCGGGGATCACTGTTGCCAAACTGAAGAAGAAGAGCGTCATCGAAGATATCAGGACGCTGAAGGAACGCACCGACCACGTCGTCGTCTCCCTGCACTGGGGGATCGAGAACACCTACTACCCCTCGCCCGACCAGGTCGGGCTCGCTCACGCCTTCATCGACAGCGGGGCGACCCTGATCCTCGGGCACCACTCGCATACCATCCAGGGGCTGGAGCGGTACAACGGTGGCCTGATCGCCTACTCCCTCGGGAACTTCCAGTTCGACACCGAGCTCTTCAAGGAGGAGGTCAACAGCACCATGATCCTCTCGGTGGAGTTCGACCGGCACGGCATCCGCGACTACACCACCATCCCCTGCGTCATCAACGGCGACTTCCAGCCTGAGGTGGCGGAGGGGCGGACCCGGGAACGGGTGGAGCGATGGATAGCGAAGTGCTCCGCGAGGGTGCGTAACGGGGGCGTCAGCCGCCGGTGGTGGTTTGAGGAGATCGGCGAGGACTACCTGCTCTACAACCTGGAGAGTTACCGCTACCGGATCCGGCAGCACGGACTTGCGCCCCTTGTCGAGTGCGGGGTCTGGCTGGTGACGCCGTTCTGCCTGAACTGCTATGCGGGCATGATCCGGAGACGGCTGAGACAGGAGACATAGGAGGATATGGCATGAAGATATTACAGGTGACCCCGTTCTTCAAACCGCTCTGGGAGTCGGGCGGGGTGGCCCGGGTCGCATACGACATCTCCCGGGCGCTGCACGAGAACGGGCACGAGATAACCGTCTACACGACGAACCGGAGCATCTACCCGAGTGACCTGCCGACGAACCGCATCACGTCCGTCGACGGAATGGACGTCTATTACTTTGAAAACCTACGTAAATACGCCCGCGGGACGATCGTGCCGGTGATGCCCTACCGCATGCCGGCGGTCGCGAGACGGGAGGTTGACGGGTTCGATCTCGTCCACATTCACGATCACCGCACCATGCTCACCGTCATCGCCTCGCACTACGCAAGGAAGTACGGCGTGCCCTACGTCCTCCAGGCGCACGGGGCGCTCCCGCAGGATACGGGCTCTGCACGGATGAAGCGACTCTTCGACCGGTTCTGGTCGGAGAAGGTGATCCTCGGCGCCGCGGGGGTTATCGCACTCAACGAGACGGAGGCGGAGCGGTACCGGGAACTCGGTGTTGCCGACGAGAAGATCGCGATCGTCCCGAACGGCATCGACCTCGCCGAGTACCCCTCCCTTCCGGTTCGCGGCGCTTTCCGTGCGGCATGGGGGATCGACGCCGCCGCGAAGGTCGTGCTCTATCTCGGGAGACTCGACCCGACGAAGGGGATCGATCTCCTGATCCGCTCGTTTGCCGTGGTCGCACGGGAGGAGGGCGACGCGGTCCTCGTGCTGGTGGGAGGGGACATGGGCCACAACGAGGAGTTCAGGCAGCGGGTGAGGTCGCTCGGTCTTGACGACCAGGTGATCTTCACCGGGTTCGTGAGCAAGGAGGATAAGATGGCCGCGTACACCGACGCCGACGTCTTCGTGACACCGAGTTTCACCGGGTTTCCCATGACGTTCCTTGAGTCGTGCCTCTGCGGGACACCCATCGTGACGACGGGCAAGGGGGATCTGCTCGGGTGGATCGACAACACAGTCGGGTTCAATACGGAGTATACGCCGGAGGCGCTTGCCGACGTCATCGGGCGTCTGCTTGCCGACGAGGCGCTGCGGGCAAAACTCGGGGAGCAGGCGAAAGAACTCGTCCGGACCAAATATAACTGGAAAGCAATTGTCCGCGATATCGAGGCGTTTTACGAAAAGGCTTCCGGGAACGCGGACGGAAGTATCCCGGTGGGACTCTCGAAAGAGACAGCCCCGAAGGCTCCGGATATGTTGTAAAACAAAAAAGATCGGGTCGGGCCCTATCCAGGCCCGATGGTGTCGGCCGGTTTACTCGCCGGCAGACGTGACCTTCATGCCCGCGGTCTGGACGTTCTCTCCGCCCTCGACCAGGAACGCCTTCTCGGAGGCAGAGGTTACCTCTCCGGTGTACTGGACGTTCTGGTTGTTCTTCGCCCAGACGAGCGTCTCGACCTGGTCTCCGGAGGCGTGGATATCCACTTCGGCGTTGCCGAACTGGCCGTTCGTGCCACCGAGGCTTGCGCCCTTGCCGTCGATCCCTGCCGGGTTCACGAGCTCGAAGTTCCTGATCTCGATGTTGCTCGCGAGGTCGACCTGGAGGCCGTAGCCGTGCGAGTCGATGCTCGTGCAGTTCTCAAGCACCAGCGCGGGGTCGGCCGAGCGGCTCGGGATGCTGTAGTAGCCGGCCGGCTTACGGTTGGTGTAGTCGGTCTTCCCGGCGCCGGTGTCCTTCTCGACACAGTCGTAGAGCTTGCCGCCGTTCGTCGCGTAGAACCCATACAGCGAGTTGCCTTCCGCGGTGCAGTCGATGAACGTCACGTCGGCGTTCGGGGCGTAGTAGCCGCACCCGAAGTAGTGGGTCGACATATCGCTCTGCTTGTAGGGCACCGTCGGGTAGGGCTTCTGCCCGTTGTTGATGCTCGTGCAGTTCTCGAGGACGGCGTTCGTCACGGTGGGGTCGAACTCGAAGTGGAACCCGGACTCCAGGTTGCCTTCCGCATAGCAGTCCTTCACGTAGAGACCGTCCATGTCGTTTAACTCCGCAAAGTCGAACCCGGTGATCCAGGGGTTGAACACACCCGTGCTCCCGCAGTTGATCGCGGCGCAGTTCTCGTAGCGGACGTCCTTGATCACCTTGTTGGACGAGCCCCACGCATTGTGGATGAACCCGTAGGTGCCGGTGTCCACAGCCTTGCAGTTGATGAACTCGACATCTTCGAGGGTCGGGGCATAGACCGCCGGATCGTGGATCAGGAGGAAGACCGCCTGGATGCTTGCGTCAGCGGTGCCCGTGATGTTGTGGATCTTCGCATGGCTTGCACGGACGGTCATCACGCCGAGCCACTTGACGCCGCTGCTGTAGCCGCTGCCCTCGATGTGGAACCCGTCCAGGGTCACGTACTCCTTGTCAACGCTGATACGTCCGTCGCTGGTGAACACAAGGTTCGTCGCATCGGGACCCTGCCCGGAGAGCGTCGTGCCCGCCGGAGGCGCGATGACACCGGCACAGTTGAATGTACCCTCGGTCAGGATGACCGTACCGCCGTCCGGCAGTGCGGCAAGCGCTGCCTGGATCTCGACGTGGTCATCGACCCCGTCACAGACATAGTCTGCCTGGTTCTTCGACAGTTCGGTGCTATCACTTGCAGCCACGGTGAGCGTGGCCGGGTTTGCGGACTCGGCCGCACTTACCGGAGCGAAAGCCGGGATAAGGCAACACGCCAGGAGTGCTGCAGCCAGTCTTAGTATATTTTGCCTACCTGTCATGCCATTCAGCCTCTGTGAGGTATCACTACCGTCTTACAATCGCCATATAAATATTTTATTGTTAAAATAAAATTAACTTGAGGGATTAACAAAGAATATGAGCCGCAGAGAGACTATCTATCCGGGTGGCATTGCGTCATAACGGAGATTGTTGCCTGCGAAAAGATATTATATAATCAGTTTGATTAAAACCAAAGATTACAAATACTCGCGCTTCCCGCCACCATTCGGCAGAAGTGACATTCCCCGAAATGCTTTCATCCGGAACGAATGGGAATTCGGTTTCGTGCGCCGGCATGGCACGGACTCCCCGGCCCTCGCTACGAGGCGATGGCGCGAAACGGCGAGGATTCCATACCGCTTGCGCGTATCGGGAACCGTGGCGACCTGATGCAGCAGGAAGACGATGTGGATACCCCCCGTGGGAGACGACTCCGGGGGCGGGTTTTACCGGGCTTATGCACACATAAGAAGAGCTCATCTGCCAAACAACGCCTCGCGACACAACCTCTATATAGAGCATCCCCATAGAGAGAGCCCCTATGCGAGTGGCGTGCCTGACCTTCTGGTTCTACGACTACACCATCCAGATGGCAAACGAACTTGCCCGGCATACCGAGGTGCTGCTGCTGCTCCCCGACTATAAGTCGGAGGAGTACCTGGCGAGCATCGATCCGGCGGTGAACGTCCACATCTTCGGCTACTCCCGGTACGCCGGGAGATTCGGCCCGTCCTGCTACCCCATGCTCAGAGATATCGTCGCTGCGATCGACGACTTCGCGCCCGACGTCGTTCACTTCCAGGTGAACAACCCCATGCTCTGCCCGCTCCTCCCGATGCTGCGGAAGCACCCACTGGTGGCGACGTTTCACGACATCGAACCTCACCCCGGCGAGGACCGCCTCCTCGATATCGGCTCGCTCCTCTACCGGCTCACCCTCTTCGTATCGAGGGGCATGCCTGACCGGATCTTCGTTCACGGGAAGGCCCTCCGGGAGACTCTGGTAGAGGACTACCGTGTCAGGAGAGAGCGCGTAAACGTCATCCCCATCGGCGAGCACGAGGTGGCGCCGTTCGTGAAGTTCGCCGAGAACGATCCCGGCCCCGACGGCCGCCGGGTCCTCTTCTTCGGACGCATCCACCGCTACAAAGGGCTCGACTGCCTGATCCGGGCGGAGCCGCTCATCACCCACGAGATCCCGGACGCCCGGATCGTCATCGCCGGAACGGGCGAGGAGTTCGGCAGATATCAGGAGGCGATGGCGGGCAGGGACGCCTTCGAGGTCTACAACTACCGGATACCCTACGAAGAGGGCGCCCGGCTCTTTCTGCAGGCGAGCGTCGTGGCGCTCCCGTATCTCGAAGCGTCCCAGAGCGGCGTCATACCGACCGCATACGGGTTCCGGCGGCCGGTGGTGGTGACGGACGTCGGGAGCCTGCCCGAGGTCGTCGACGACGGGGTGACCGGGTACGTCGTGCCGCCGCGTGACCCGGAAGCGCTGGCAGCCGCGATCGTCCGCCTGTTAAAGGACCCCGATGGGTGCCGCAGGATGGGGGAGCAGGGTTATGCGAAACTGAAGACGGACATGGCCTGGTCGACGATAGTGGAGTCGCTTCTTGCGGTCTACCGCGAGGTGGCATCCGCCCGGGGGAGGAGAGGCGTTCCCGCGGAGGAGGGGTTCGCCGACGCCGCTCCCCTCCCCGGGAAAGAGCGATGACCCGACCCACCTCCGGGAAGAGGGCCGGGGCCGGCGCAACACATTAATAGGTTGGCTAGGGAGTAGGTGCATCGATACCACCGACCGCCGCCGAAGGAGAGAACCCGCTGTCCATGCACACAGACGACCAGAACAAGGGATACCATGCACCTGCCAGACCCGTTCCGGATGAATGATTGGGATAACAGAACGTTCTTCTGGACATTCCAGGCGCTCCAGTTCGCCTTCCTCGCGGTGGTCTCGCTCGATCTTGTCGGATATTACATACCGATCGCCAGGGAAGCCCTGGCGTTCCTGTATCTTACCCTCCTCCCCGGGCTCCTCGTGCTGAAGGCGCTCAGGCTCCACGATCTCGGCACGATCGAGACGCTGCTCTACTCCGTCGGGCTGAGCCTCGTGACCGTCATGCTCACCGGCCTTACCGCCAACATCGTATACCCGCTGCTCGGGTATATCCGGCCATTTTCGTTCTCGATCCTCCTCATCACGCTCGTCGCCGTCGTGCAGATTCTGCTCTATATTGCGCTCACCAGGGATAAGGGGCGTACCACTGAGAACCCCAGGCTCGCCGTCCCCTCCTCCCCGGCGGTGCCGTTCCTGATACTGCTCCCGTTCCTCGCGATCATCGGGACATACCTGCGCGACAACCACCACATGGTCACGTTCCTCTTCCTCCTCCTCGTCCTGATCGCCGTCATCGGCCTCGCCGTCGGGTTCGACCGTTTCATCCCAAAATCCTGCTACGGGCTCGGGGTCTACACCATCGCACTGGCGCTCCTCTACCATACCTCGCTGATATCGGGGTACGTCTGGGGCTACGACATCCACCACGAGCTCAACCTCGTAAACGGCGTGCTAATACCGGGTATCTGGGACATGACCATCCCGTATAACACGAACGGGATGCTCTCCGTCGTTGCGCTCGTCCCCATCTACTCGCTCATATGCGATCTCGACCCCGTCTGGATCTTCAAGATCGTCTATCCCCTTCTCTTCGCGCTCGTGCCGCTCGCACTCTACCGTGCGGTCGAGAAACAGACGGACGCGAGGATAGGGTTTCTCTCGATCTTCTTCTTCTTCTCGTTCTTTACGTTCTACACGGAGATGATCTCCCTTGCCCGCCAGCAGATCGCGGAGCTCTTCCTCGCGCTGACCGTCCTTGCATTGATCGACAAGAGCATGGACCGGGGCAGACAGGCGTTTCTGATGGTCGCCTTCGCGTTCGCCATGATCGTCTCCCACTACGGCCTCTCCTACATCTATCTCTTCTCGCTCGTCCCGGCATGGCTGCTGCTCGTCGTTCCCGAGCGCCTGCAGTCCTGGCTGCCGGAGAGACTCGCCCGGGTTGCGGGCCTCCTGAGGCCCGACCCCCTCGCTCCGGCGGCAACGACGCCCATCAGAACCCTCATCCTTCCCTACATCCTCATCTTCGCCGCGCTTGCCTTCCTCTGGTACTCGACGGTCGCCGAAGGCACGGCGCTCGCTACCGTCACCGGCATCGGGGACAAGATATGGACCACGCTCTTTATGGACTCAGCCGGCCCGAAAACCGCCCAGGGGCTGCATATTCTCACCAGCCAGTCGACGACGGCCCTGCACGGCCTCGCGAAGGTCGTCCATGTCGCCACCCAGGGTCTCATCGCCGTCGGGCTGCTTGCAACCCTCGCGAGGCGCGAGCGGTGGCGGATCGAGCCGGAGTACCTCGCCGTCTCGCTCGTCTTCTTCCTCATCAACATAGCCGGCATCGTCGTCCCGTTCTTCGCAAGCTCGCTCAACACCAGCAGGCTCTACCACATCACCCTGATCTTCCTCGCCCCGTTCGCGATCATCGGCGGCATAGCGCTGTACGAGAGAGCGGTCGACTGGATACGGGGGATCAGGGGTGCCCCGTTCATGGGGACGGCCTACCAGGCGCTCTCGGCATTCTTCGTCGTCTTCTTCCTCTTCAACAGCGGGCTCCTCTACCAGGTCGTGGACGACAACCCGACATCGATGGCGCTCGACACCACCGGCGACAAACCGGTCTTCAACGCGAGAGAGGTGCAGGGGGCGGCATGGCTCTTCGCGGAGGGGAACGAGCGCCCGGTCTACGTCGACGGCACGCGCTGGTGGCTTCTCTTAGGGTTCGACCCGGGCTACCAGCGGTACGTCCCGGCGGATGCATCGCTGCTGGAGCCCAACTCCTACCTCTACTTCGGCACCTACAACCTCGTGCGGGAGAGCATCAGGATCGAGACGCACGGCGCGGTCACCACGGCGGTGTACACGGACGCCGACCGGTTCGTCCGAAGCCACCACCGGGTCTACGACAACGCCGGTTCCGTCGTCTACTACCGGTGAAGGCCCATCCCGAAACTACAGCCATCCTTTCTTCTTCAGGATAAGGCCGACGAGGAGCGTCCCCGCCGCGTAGGTGGCGAACCACGCGTACCCCATCCCGATGAGGCCGAACCGGTTCATCATGGCGTAGCCAAGACCGAGCAGGGCGATGCTGACAAAGCCGCTGAGGACGACGAGGCTCCGGATATCGTTCCTGACCTTCGCGATGGATATGAACGTCTGGCAGACGGAGACGAAGAGAGCGGATATGGCAAGTACGCGGAGCAGGGCCATTCCTTCGACGTAGTCCTTGCCGATCAGGCCGAGGATCGGCTCCCCGAAGAGGGAGAGAACAATGATCGCGGGTATGAGCAGGGCGAACATGCTCGCGAGCGTTCGGAGAACGCTCTTCTTCATCTCTCCCCCGTGGCTCCCCTCGACGAAGAGCGAGGTCGTGAACGCGTAGGGGATCATGAAGAGGATCGAGACGATCGCGTAGGTGATGTAGTAGTTGGCGGTGCTCTCCGCCCCGAGGACATGGAGCACCATGATCGGGATGACCATGTTCGGGGCGGACATCAGGATCCCGGCGATGTACGCGCCGGCGGAGAACTGCCACGCCTCCCGCAGGAAGGGCCGGTCGACGCACGGCGTCGGCCGGACGGAGCACCGGGCAAGGAGGACGAGAGCAAGGACGAGACCGAGGATGAACGAAAGACCGAAGGCGCCGAAGATGCCCATCGCGCCGAGGGAGACCAGGGGGACGAGGAAGAGGATCCGCGTCCCGTAGAGCAGGTTCAGGGCGAAGTAGTATTCGGACTTCCGCAGGGCATTGAGCGCACCCTCAAAGACCCAGACGATGGAGTAAGCCCCGAGGATGGCGAGGTAGAGAGGCGCGATCGTTCTGACGATCGCGAGTTCGGGGGCCAGGACGTCGACCGCGGCGATGAAGAATACCCCTGCGCCGAGCGCAATCGCCGTCGGGACGAGGACGGCGGTTCCGAGCACCCGGTTCTTGTCGCGGCTCGGAAAGAACCGGATCACCGACTGGTCGAGACCGAGACGGGAGATGAGGATGAGGAGGCCCATCGACGACATCAGGGCGGTTGCGATACCCACGTCCGCCTGCGAGTAGAACCGGGCGGCGATCATCCAGAAGAAGAACCCGAACCCCGCTGCAACGAACGACGAGACCATGATGAAGAACGAGTTCCGTATAAGCGGCTGCTCTAAGTGCTGCCTGACCTCGCTGAAATTTTTCGGGAGCGCTACTGCCATTCGGTCGCCAGTATCGGTCGACACCTATTTAGATGTATCCGCCGCTCCAACCCCGCAAGAGCCGGAGATCATCAAGAAGAGTCCTGTTTGGGCCGTGCAGCACGATGCGGCAATGGAGAATGCTCGTCGTATCAGGTCAAAAAGCCTGCCCAAAATCAATATGACCACGTAGCGGTACAGGTGTTTGGGGGCGGCACCCGTGGCAAAACCCGGAGGAGAAAGAGGGATCAACCACTCCTCCAGGTAAACGCTTTAGAGAGAAGAGGTTCTGCCGAAGAAGAAGTCGGCGATCAGGGCAA
>JAEWLJ010000002.1 GCA_023393455.1 Methanobacteriota archaeon
GTTTCTCCCCTCTGTTCTCTATCCTGGGCAAAGAGGGTGAAACGGCTTCCCATCGGGTATCGCCACTCGGGGGAGGGATCGGGAGGGGGTGTCCCCCTCCCGGCAAAGGGATTTTGGGACAACCTCATCGCGAAATCTACGTAGTACTGTTTATCGATGCGTTCTCGTTTGGCGGCAGCAATCCGGGTGTTATCGATACCATACAGGTTCTCAAGGAGGATTATTGCGCCGGAGTGGTTCTCGCATTTTATGCCCGTCGCAAAGAGGAGGGCCAGCACCATGTAGTACATGCTATAGTATGCCATCGATACGGTTTCCTCAAGCCGCCCGTTCTCGAACAGGATCTTTGCCGAGGCGAGGTAACTTTCCGACTTTTTCCGGTATGCCTCCTGGACCTGAACGCTGGGCTCAACAATCTGGATCTTTCCCTCATGATGGAGTTTATTCAAAAAACCCTGTTTTCTCATAAAATCGCTCGACTCCTTTCACGATGACATGGTTCTTTACGATCTCCTGGATCAATAGATTCTCCGGGTCCCAGAGCCCGATCTTCACGCTGAGCTTTGAATGGCACCGCTCCAGCTCCCGTTTCGTCTCCCTATCCTCCGTCTCGATATAGAGATCGATATCGCTCTTTTTATCTGCGGTCCCCTTCGCATAACTGCCGAAGATTACGGCGAGCGGGAAATCCTCTCGCTCCTGAACCGCCTTGATGATGGATCGCAGATGTGGGGCCTCCTGTATCAGGTTTTCGAGCGCGTACCATTCTGCCACATAGACGTGCACCCGTGCTTCAAGGGTTTTCTTCAGGAAATAGGTCTTGTTCTTCCCCTCCATCCTGAAGTCGACGATATTTCCATCTAATAGGCCCCTAAGTTTCCGGAGCACAGTGGTATGCGAGAGGCCCAGATCCTGTGCAAGTTTGCGGGGATGAGAGTCGCTCCTGAGCAGGAGAGCAACGATCTGAATGGACACATTCTGTTCCACATGGTTCATATTTGAACCAATGGGTGAAAAAGGTTCTGGAGCAACGATATGCCAGCCTCCCGGACATCCTCTGTCCCCGGGGTGTCTGATATCCGGTGTTGAGGGGATACTCTGGTTCGTGGAGGATTGCAACGCCACGAGTTCGTCGCACTCCTCCATCGCGTTCCACTCCCGGACCAACCAGGCGTAGCATCCTTCGCAACCCTTCGCCTGCGCCTCCTGCAACCGATACACCGCCTTCCCATGGTCACTCGCACCGGCCGGGCTCGACCTCCACCTGCTCGAACTCGTGGCGATCGGGTATGTTGGCCGGGGGGTGATCCCGGAGTGTTTTCTCCCGGGCTCCCGTCATTCCGATTCTTAACCCGGAGAAACTCCCGGTGGTCGAGGGTTCCCGATAGAGGTTTTTGCATCATGGGCCCTCGTCTCACATCACTTTTCAGCGCCTTACAGCCGGCGATGTCACCCAAAGGGCGGTTATATGATGTTTTATTGAAGTTTCCGCCCCGTAATGTTGGTATCCGGGGATCGGTTCCGGCATTCTGGGTTTCACACACACACATGCACACACACCACGGAGCCGGTATCGGTGACTGTGGGTATGTTCTGCTGTACTTCAGTACTAAGAGGGAGACGCCTCTCTCTATCTGTACAAACATCGGCCAATTCAACATCGTTTTGGGTCGATTGGCTGTTGCACTCAGTGCTGAAATCCTGCTGTAAATCTGCTGTAATGCTGCAACATGCCATGCTCCCGCTCCGGTCCCGCCCGGCCGCGACCCGCAGTATCAGGTAGGGCGGGATGGCGCCGGCGCATCGCTCCCCGGCAACCGCTCGTATCACCCTGGAGGGAGAAGGGTTGCCGGCCGCCCCGTGTGAATCGATGCTGGCGCATGTTTCATCCCGTGGGCTGCCGCCTGTTCTGTCTCTGCGCTACACCCTGTTCCCTCGCTCTGGAACGTTATCAATCTGACTTTACCGCTGGCGGGCCGGGCCCGTGTGCAAGAGGGGGTCCGGCGCGGAGACCTTCCCGCCCTTCAGAGCGGGAAGATCGCGTACTGGATGTACCAGATGTACTGCACCACCGGTAGCCAGAAGTGATACCCCTCCCAGCAGGCCGTCGCGAACCGGAAGTCGACGACGAGTTCCCAGGCAAGCGGGAAGAGCATCAGCACCGGGACGGCGTAGGCGAGGAGGCGGGGGGAGGCGCGTTTCGCAAGCACGGCGACATAGAGCACCGCGGTTCCGGCGAGGAAGAGGTAGGTGAGGGTCGTGACGAACGTGACCTGCCCGGCGAGGTTCTGGCCGGCGATGACCTGGAGGGCGATGAAGATGAGCGGAAGATCGATGACCGCGAGGCAGGAGAGGGCGCACCCGGCCGCTGGGGTGAGGAGGAAGGCGTTGTCGGGCGAAGGTCCGCGTCCTGACCCCGGCTATGGTCCTGGTGGCGGAAGCCCCATATGGTAACCGGAAATTCGCAAACTGTTTTGGGCGAACTTGTGATGACCGCCGACTTCGGGGCGGGCAGTCCCGGGATGGGAGAACACGCCTGCTTCTCCAACCCTGCGAGCGGGCGGCCGCTCACGGGTTCCTGAAGGGTGTGCCTGGTGCCATGAAAAACCTCATACAGGATCGGGTAAGATGTATCTTACTAGGATCTATGGATATCGGTATCACCAGACTGAGTTCAAAGGGGCAGATTGTCATTCCGGCATTCATGCGAAGGGGGTTTCCTGAGGGTACACAACTGCTCATCGTCAGGGAGGGGGACCGCTTTATCGTAAAACCGCTTGATGAACTGGAGCCGGAGCTGAAAGAGGATATTCTCTTTGCAGAAAGGACAGAGCGGGCGCTCCAGGAATTTAAAAAGGGCAAATTTGTCAAGAAGGACCATGCCGATTTTGTTCGTGATCTTGAATCATGGTGACCGTTGCCTACGGCGCGTCCTTTGAGAGGACGATCAAGAAGATCCGTGACGGCAGGATAACCGCATCCGTCATCGGGAACAGAGGGTATCTCACCGCCACGTTTATCGGTTCTCCTCCCGATCTCCTATTCATGGGGCGAGACCGGCGATGCCAGTGGGAGGAACTGTTCGGGGCAAGATCCCCCGGCATACGCTGATGAGGACCTCGAACGAGACAATCCCGGGGCCTGGCCCCGATGGAGCCTCAACCGCCTGTCTTGAACGGGAACGGATAGAGGAGGAGATACATTGGAAAAGCCAGCAGGAAGAACGGCCGGAAGAGAACTGGAAATAGTCATCTCTCCTCTCATCAGGGAGATCCGGGATATCGTCCAGAAAGCCCGCCTGGCCGTAGCACAGAACGTCAACTCGATACAGGTCGTCACCAACTTCGAGATCGGCAGGCGGATCGTCGAACATGAGCAGCAAGGGAAGCCGAAGGCGGGGTATGGGAAACAGACCATGCAGGAGCTTTCACGCCAGCTGACCGAAGAGTTTGGGAGAGGGTTTTCCAAAAGAAATCTTGAGTATATGCGCCGATTTTACCTTGAATACCGTGAGTTGACTCCTCAGACAGTGCCCGACGGGTCCGATACGGCCGTTTCTGCCGGGCAACCAATTGCGCAAACACTGTCTGCGCAATTCACCCCCTGGGTTGCTCTCAGCTGGTCTCACTACGTCTTCCTGATGAACATCGGCCACCGGGAAGAGCGCCGGTTCTACGAGATCGAGGCTCAACAGAACCGCTGGTCGCTCTCGGAACTCAAACGGCAGTTCAACACCGGCCTGTATGAGCGGCTTGCGCTCAGCCGGGACAGGAGCGGTGTGAGAGCCCTCGCCCGCACCGGCCACGTCATTGAGAAGCCACAGGATATGCTCAAAGACCCATATGTTCTTGAATTTCTCGGCCTTGACGAGAAGGTCAGCTACAGAGAGATCGATCTCGAATCGGCCATCATCGACAAACTGGAGACGTTTCTCCTTGAGCTGGGCAAAGGGTTCCTCTTCGAAGCGCGACAGAAGCGGCTTACCTTCGATGCCGACCACTACTTCGTAGACCTCGTCTTCTACAATCGTATCCTCCGGTGTTACGTCCTGATCGACCTCAAAATTGGAAAGATTTCCCACAGCGACCTCGGCCAGATGCAAATGTATGTCAACTACTATGACAGGGAAGTCAAACTCGATGACGAAAACCCGACCGTCGGGATCATCCTGTGCAAAATCAAGAACGACGCACTGGTAGAGCTCACTCTCCCGAAAGACGCCAATGTCTACGCTTCCCGGTATCAGGTCTATCTTCCCTCAAAAGAGGAACTCAAGAAAAGACTGATCGAATGGTCGAAAGACACGCCGGAGACAGAGTGATCGCATGATGATGCTGACCGGGTTCACCAGGGTCGCACGGGGCTGAGATCGAGAGGGGGCAAAAGCCCTCTCAGTCCAGCGCGGGGACGGCGTCGGCCCAGGTCTCGACCCTGCCTTTGATCGCGTCGTCCTGGTAGGACGAGAGCCGGACGGTCTTCCGGGTGAAGGTGACGTAGTAGTCGTCACTGGACGGGTCGTGGCACTTGAGCTGAGCGTAGTAGGACTCGCGGGCGTTGTCGCGCTCGGCCACTCCGCCCATCGCGGTTGCGAAGGTCGCGTTGGCGAGGGCCTCCGCGGCGTTCGCCTCATACGCAGCGATCGAGGGGGACTGCAGGGAGACGGTCCCGACCTTCTTGCCCTCGTCGTTGAGGAAGTTCACTCATCAAGGTGTAGTGCTCGCGGTTCCGGACGATCGGGGCGATGGTCTCGCTGGCTTTGGTCGTATACCCGACGCACCCGAAGGGGTTGTCGTTGATGACGGCCTGGATGAGGTTGGTGAACGCCGTTACGGTGGCAGATCGATGTCGTCATGAGGGACGTCCACAGCGGCAGGCTCTGCTGCCGGCCCCTTGCTGCAGGCGAGGTTGAGCTCACCGGGTGAGGGAAGAGGCTGGGAGGCGGGATGGTGGCGGTGATCGTGAAGGCACTCGGCGGGGGATAACGACAATCCCTTTACCCTTTATTCTTCTCTCTCTATCTCTTCGTCGTCGTCGGGTTCGTCTTCCGTATTCTCATCCTTTGCTTTCAGAACGCGATACAGGCGGCACGATAGGCGCCACCTCTGCCTCTCCTGCAAGGAGTGCGAATTTCCGTATAACGCATAGCCCTTCTGCCGTCTGGCGACAGAATAGATAACTGCAACGATGAGAAGGAGAGCACCACAGGCTCTGAGACCGCGGAGCATTGGAGACTCTTGCCGGAGAATACCGTCGGCGTTTTTAGTGCGTTAGAGCGGCATCCTGCGCCTCCTTTCACCGGCCGGTCAAAAAGGAACTCTCCCACCCCCTTCACAGCGGGAAGATCGCGTACTGGATGTACCAGATATACTGCACCACGGGTATCCAGAAGTGGTAGCCCTCCCAGCAGCTGGTGGCGAATCGGAAGTCGACGACGACCTCCCAGGCGAGGGGGAAGAGCATCAGCACCGGGACCGCGTATGCGAGAAGGCGGGGGGAGGCGCGTTTCGTAAGCACGGCGGCGTAGAGCGCCGCGGTTCCGGCGAGGAAGATGCAGGTGAGGGTCGTGATGAACGTGACCTGTCCGCCGGGGTTGTTGCCGGCGATGACCTGGAGGACGATGAAGATGAGCGGGAGATCGATGACCGCGAGCCAGAAGAGGGTTTTGAGGGATTCCCGCACCCCGTCGGCGTCGAGACCGGCGTGCTTGAAGGCGTAGACCCCGATGACGAGCATCGGAAGGTAGGCCGGGGAGAGGTAGCGCATGTCGGGGATGATCCCGGGGCTTGCCGGCATCCCGGGAAGGGACCGGGCGTAGGTGAGCACCACCAGGACGGCGGCGAGGGCGAAGAAGGCGAGGAACCGTGCGTCGCGGGGGCTGATCGCGGTCAGAGAAGGGCATCACCTGGAGCTGCCGTTCCCCGTAGAGTTGCGACAGATGACCGCGTTGGCGACGGCCTCTGTCATCATCGCCTCCGGGACCTCACAGCGCACCGGCGCCTGTTGCCGGGTGGTTACGGCGTATCCCTTCCGGCAAGCAGGGTACGGCCCCTCTCAGTAACTCGGTACTTCTGGTTGCTGCTCCGGGGTCTGTCCGGGATGGTCATCTCGATTAACCCCGCCTGCATCAGTGGCTTCAGCACGGAGTTCCTGAACTTGGTGCGGTTTGTTCTCCCTGCGATGTCCATAAGTTCAGACATGGACGTCTCTGCCACACAGGTGCGCAACATTTCGACTTGGTCCTCACTTAGTCCCAACTTGGTCCCCACCTGGTCCCCTGTTTGAGCACCTATCATCCGGTTTCGCTTTGGGCGCCACAGAACCTGAACGAACTGCCCGCCGTTCTGCCGGAATTCCGGCGGCGGCAGGCCGGCCCGGGTACACTGCTCGATCATATCGAGGGTTCCGGTGCCGGCTTTCTCAATATATCGAGTCAGGAAGAGCGGCTCTGCAATGAGAGGGTTGCGCGGGATAGAGGGATGCGGGGCACGGAGCGCCTCGGGCGAAAGAGAGGGCGGCAGCTGGCCGGGATTCCACACCTCTAACCGATCGGAAAAGAGCATGACCTGAACTGAGGCATTCGAAGCATAGTCGCGGTGTGCAACAGCATTGACGATAGCCTCGCTCACAGCCTCCGGAGGGACCTCGTATGTCGCCGGTGCCGTAGGCCCCTCAGCCCGGGTGCCGATAGAGCAGGCAATCTTGGAGAGTACGAAGTCAAGCGATTGATCGACCAGCTCAAAGATAGTGCCCTTGTAAATCTGGTAGGAGGGAATGGGTTTATTCACCTCAGTGCCGTGGAAGTGAAGGCACTTGACCTCGGAGCTGGTGAGGAAACGCTGAGGCTGTTTACCGAATAGGAGCACAGCCGCGTTGTTGGGGAGACCCCTATCAAGCAGGTTAAGGTGCGCCAGCGCCTTATGTATCCCGGTATTGGGGCTGAGGGCATATCCCCGGCTTTGCTGAGCGCGGGAGAGAAACTCCCCGACCTTCTCCTGCGAGATATCATCGAGCGCAGCATCGGCACATGTGGAGGCATCAAATGGGCGGGTCCGCAGTGTGCCGGTGTGGTCCAGGTGTTCGATAAGGCTGGCATAGACCTCCGCAGTCAACTCCGGCACACTGCCGAAACGGCGGCGGATGAGCTGGCCGTCAATGTTGCGGAGAAGAGCAAGCACCTTTTGATCGCGCACTGAGTCATCGTTGCCTTTGACGAAGACCAGGCGTTCTTTGCCTCCGGCAGTGGCACGATCAAACTCCCGTTCGGTGGGTGAGCGACCGTCGGTGTCCGCACGGCCATACTCGTTGCCAAGCAGGCAGAGGTAGATGCCACAGCGATCCACCTCTGCAAGGTAGGCCTCGTCCGGCCGGCGACCGGAAGCCGGCAGGTCTTCGAAGAGGAACACATCGTAAAAGCGGCGTAGCAGGGGGTCCTTCCTGATGTAATCGAAGAGTGCCCGCCGTTCTTCTGCGAGCTCCTTCTGTACGCTGCTGATGAAGATGCGGATGAAGGTCATGCCACCGCTCCTGGGGAGTTCATCGCAGATGCTCCTGTATGGGCCCGGCGAGCTCCGATCTTTTTGACTGTCACGTCTCCCCTCTATGTGCTCCTGGTTTCTGAGTATTTTCTCCGGAATGAAGATGAATCTAACGCTGATTCACGCCAGCAGGGTTGTTTGCTGCTATTGGAGTTAGATTCGATCCGAATTGCATTGATGTTACCGGTTTGCACCGCAGGGTGATGGCAAGGTGATATCCTCCCGCCCCTCAGAGCGGGAAGATCGCATACTGGATGTACCAGATATACTGCACCACGGGTATCCAGAAGTGGTAGCCCTCCCAGCAGCTCGTGGCGAACCGGAAGTCGACGATGACCTCCCAGGCGAGGGGGAAGAACATCACTACCGGGACCGCATAGGCGAGAAGGCGGGGGGAGGCGCGTTTGGCGATGACGGCGGCATAGAGCACCATGGTCCCGGCGAGGAAGAGGTAGGTGAGGTGCGTGATGAACGTGACCTGCCCGCCGTGGCTCTGGCCGGCGATGACCTGGATGACGATGAAGACCACTCCACATAGATGAGCGGAGAAGAATCAAAAAAAGATTAGAATGATTTTGTTGATCCAGTGACGAGTTTGCCTTCATGATTGTATTCGCACTTGATGGCTCCCTTGAAATCTACACCCCTTCTGAGCTCCAGATGCCCCACGTAACGCTTCTGGGCGCCGGGGTTTAGCACACCCAGCGAGATCGTCTTGGTCGCCTTGAACTCTTTATGCTTCGAGTCTTTCGGCGTCATCTCGATGATCAGATTAAAGTTGAATGCCGGTTCCTCCCCTCTGTTCTCCACTATGCCGACCACCTCAATGGTCGGGTCGCTGCCCATCTGGAGCATCTTCGTGCTGTCGATGCTCACATAGATGTCGGGTTTTCCTTTTTTAAGGGTCTTTTTGACGGTCGTAGCCTTATCTGCGGTCACCGTGATCGTGGAGTTGCTATCCATATATCCGAGCATCGTCACGATGAGGTTATGTTTCCCTGCGGGAACGCTCGTCAGCGTGAGGGGTGCGGTACCCTTATATTCGCCGTCCAGATAGACGTCGGCACCCCAGGGGTCCGATGAGATCACGGCGCTCCCATACTGGGCGGGCGTCGGCGTCGGCGTGGCCTTCCCCTGAGGGGATGAACCGGGCAGTTCTGAGGCGGTTGTACATCCGGCTGATAACAGTGCGAGGATCAGTAGGCAGATGAGGGAGGCCTTGTATCGCATGAATAGCATACTGGCGCTTCCATACTTTAAAAGTTATTATTCTGCCCCGGGGATGAGCGTCTTACCTCGCCATTTCCGGGGGAGCAGGAGGGGCTTTAATTGTATTCTTGCGATCACGAACGAATAGTGTGAGAGTAAGTTTGCGGGAAGTGCTACGCTGCTTTCTCTGAGCGAGTTTATACCAACTATATTCATGATGGATATTATCATCCACCTGGCATTCGCATCAGCACCGCCACCACTCCGCCGGTCCCGGCCCTTGCAGCATTACAGCAGGTTACCGCAGAATTGCTGCACCGGCCGCGAAAATCAAGCGGCCGGGGAAGGCGCCGGATCTGACAGTACCCGTACAGATAGAGAGACGCATTTCTCTCAGTACTAAAGTACAGCAAAACACGCATACGGTTCCCAACACCGGCTCCGGGGTGGGTGCGTGTGCGGGTGTGTGCGAAATCCGGAATGTTGGAATCGATCCCATGAATTCGCCGCCAGGGGGCGGAAACACCAATCGAACGTCATTTGATCGCCATTTGAGTGACATCCTCTGCTACAACATGCTGAAAACCGGTGCAAAGCGAGAGCCGGTGCTGCAAGAGCCGCTCCCCGGGATCCTCGACCACCGGACGTTTGCCCGGACGAAGGTCGAACTCAGCCGATGCGACGTCTGCGGGGAGAAGAAGGCGGTCTACCGCTCGCGGGAGGCGCGGGCGAGGGTCTGCGAGGGGTGTTATGCAAGAATGGTCCGGGAGTTGAACGGGTGGGCGGGGGTGAGATGAACGACTGGCGGGAGCGTAGCGAGCGGCAGGAGTTCGAGAAAACCCGGAGGGTTTTTGAGTGACGACGTTCCTAGCGGAGCGGAGTTCGAGCACCGAAGGTGCGAAGTGCGGTGAACGACGGGCCGAAGGGTGCGACGTTCCAACGGAGCAGGAGCACCCTTAGATGCGGGGCCGGAGTTTGAGAGACCCGCAGGGTTTCGAGTCTGGAGCGTGAGCACCGGAGGTACGATGATGCACGTTTTCCCCGTTCGCTACCTCCGGACACGTTTCCAGGGCAGTTCCCCTGTCAGTCCGGGACAAGCGGTGCAGCGCCAAATGCACCGACCTGCCCGGCTGGTTCTATCGTGTCCGGCGTGCGGAACGAATGGGCCAACGTTCCGTGATTGGATGCAGGTCTTCGTAATGTTGATCTCCCTGTCCCGCTCCGGGGTGCCCGATGCCGTCGTCCCTGGGATAATTGTCAGGTTGAGGTGAACATGGTGATTGTCGTCTCCGACCCATTCACCGGGGCTTCCTGATAATGGATCGGCAGCACGATCTCAAGCGGAAAGCGGGGGCATGCATCTGTGACGGTCTGATCGTTGCCGGGCGGCGGTTGCAAGATGCACCTGGCGGCCAGGAGAATCATGGCAATCGAGAATGCTACAAAGAGCCCGCCGACGGCCCGCATCTCCATGCAGGGGTATCTTGAGGTTCGATCGCAAGAACCTGGTGCCGGGTGTTTTCAACGCGAGCCGGGTCGGATAGGGTATTCGCTGTATCAGGTGCCGTATGTTCAAAATTATCCTCCGTCAATTCAGGAGATAAAAGAGGGCCGGGAGGCAGTACTGTTTCGTGGACGAGCAGGGCATGATGATGAGATCGTTTGCACGGGACGACAGGGGGTTCACCGGCCGGGAGGCGGCGATGGTCTTGCTTTTATTGTCGCAGCCTCCACCTTTGTGTACGTGCCCCTCTGTACCGGGGGTCTGATGCGATTACGACGATTCCCTATCTGGGGGTGGCCGTCGGTGTCAGTGTGTTTCTTCTTGAAGTGTTAAGCCGAACTGGTTTGCGGCGTTCGTGCATCCGGCCGAAAGCCGTGCGAGGATCAGCAAGCCGAGGGTGGAGGCTCAGTGTCGCATGAACTGTATGCTAGCGCTCTTATGTTTAATGCTTCTGCTTCTATCCCGCGAGTGAGTCCCTTATTTCACTGTTTTCAGAGGGAGAGGACGGGCCTGAGCACTTTTTGTAGGGATCTGGTGTCTTGAAGGCATTGTCATGGGGAGGCAACGTGGTGACCGAATAAGGAGCAGAGTTTGTACCGCCTGCTATGAGGGACCTGGCACACGGCAATCCATACTTGAGTGAGACAAGGAAATCAGTTAGATCCGGTAGGTCCATGTGCTCTGAGGGACACGAGTTATAAACTGGGGAGCGAGGACTTGATTTGATAAAGAGGACCTGAGTTACAGATAGATGTGAGCGGCAGAACGGGGAGTCTCATTCATGTGTATATTTCAAAAAGATAGTAGATTGTGAGAGATTTTGTTCTCACTTAAGCAGCAACCGTGAAGACCTTATCAAGGACAACCTGATCAGTACCGTCTGTGAAGTGTGCCACGACGGTAACTTGGTTTTGTTGTCCTGCAGCCAGTTTATACGAAGAGGAGCTACCCACCGCCCCACCCAGTGTACCATCAGTTTCTGCGGTCGCCTCTGCATTATTGATGTGAACAGTAAACTGAGGAGCAGTGGCAGTCAAGAGACCCACATCCTTTCCACCAAAGAGTTTCACTGTTACAATCGGCGTGTTATCCGCAGCAACACCTTGCGTTGCCGTTACAGTAACCTCTTTCTGGGGAGCGATATTGTCCGTCATTCCGAACACAAACGCCGCAATAACCGCAGCGAGGATCACCGTGATGGCGACCATGAGAATAACGCCGATGACCGGCGATACTGCTTCTTCATTCTTGAAGTTCATCATACACACCTCTAGACTCCGCGCCCCGATGGGGCAGGCAGTCGATAAAATAAACTGATTTTGCAAGATATATAAAGATATTGGAGTGATTCTTTCCAGAATGATTTTATGTCCCTGTCGTCGGTCGCATGAAAGAATCTTTCATAGAATACATAGTTTGCCGAAAAGAACCAACAGGCTCAGAATGCCGTTTTGTGGATAATACGAATTCATCGGTATGCACATATAAAAAAGGCCCCCTTCCGGTGTGCCGCCCGGGTGCGGCAGGGTGGGGTGGTATGGTGGTTCGAGCGGGCCGGATCCGGGGCGACGCGCAGTCGCAGCCGCTATGGGGAGAGGTGTCTGCGCACCGTGGCGCGGGACGGTGCCGTGGATCATGCGGGCGTTGAATGGAGATCGGTAAGACGGGAAACGGTACCCGGCTCCCGAACCCCGTTCACCGCCGAGGAACGTCCCGGATTCGCGGACGGTGATCCCGGAGAGGATCCCCTCATCCGGTCGCTCAGGATAGGTGTCGGTGAAAGCAGACCCCTTCCCGGATCACGGAGATCGGCGGGAAGTGCGCATCTGGCACCCCAGGGATATCCAGGGTTTCGACCGGGGCATTCTCCTCTCCCAGTACTTCGCTAAAATGGCTGAGGTAGTCTTCAAGAGGTCGATCCATCGACTTCTCTTCGCGTTCTTCGCGCCTTCGCGTGAGTTGATAGGCGAAGATACCAATACGGTCTCACGCGAAGAACGCGAAGCCGCGAAGCGCGACTGGCCGAAAGGCAGGAACGTGAGCACCATCAGGTGCGAAGTCCGGTTTCCGAGTGCTGTCAACTCCTCGTTTCCGTATTGTACGAGGCTGCACTGCTCAGTCTCGGGTGCCGAAACGAGTGAAGTACTGTCTCCCGGGAACGTGGGCATCGCAGTCTCCGGGGGCGGTAGAAGTGGCAGAGGGGCGGGGTCGTCCACGTTCCTAACGGTAGATGCTGCTCCGGTGCCCCGCCTCGACCGCAATCCGGGGCCGCTACTCCCGGGTCAAGGACCCTTCAGCGCCAGCAGGTCATCTTCGACCACGTTCCAGACTGCATCCCGGTCGATCCCGAAATAGTGGTGGATGAGGATGTTCCTCATCCCGATGATGGGAGATGAGCGGATCACCCCGGACGCACAAAGCGATCCCGAACTTCATCCGCTATCCTCTTATTTCCGTCTCAAACTCCCAAACGTATTTGTTCTTCAATAAAAGCCTGCATTTCATCTTTTCCCGGCAGTTTTAGCAGATACCTGGAGACGAAGAGATTGTTGTCCATGCCTGCCAGAGCGTATTCCACCAGCGCCTGATTTTTATGGGTGCAGAGCAGAATGCCCACCGGCGGGTTATCTCCCTCAGTCATCACGTTCTTTCTATACCAGCTCACATAGGTGTTAAGTTGGCCAATGTTTTCATGACTGAAGCCATCCAGTTTCATCTCTACCAGTACATGGCATTTGAGAATACGGTGGTAAAAAACCAGGTCCACAAAAAAGTGCTCGTCACCAATGAGTATGCGTTTCTGCCGGGCTTCGAAACAGAATCCGTGGCCTAACTCGAGAAGAAATGCTTCCAACCTCTTGAGGAGTTGACTTTCCAGATGTGATTCGCTCATCACTTCTTCCGGCTTGAGTCCCAGAAATTCGAAGATGTAGGGATCACGGATAGCCAGATTAGGCTTGGCCTGTTCTGCATTCTGTTGTGCCAGTTCTGAAAGTTTTTTTTTATCGGCCGAGAGCCCGGAACGTTCATAATATAAACTGTTGATCTGACGTTTCAACTCGCGCACCGACCAATTACCGCGGATGCACTCGACTTCGTAAAAAGCGCGCCTGGTTTCGTCCTCCAGATTGATGAGTTCCGCGAGATGGGTAAAGGAGAGTCTGGAGATCAATATCTTACCTGTACTACGGGAATGTGGAGTCACTGACTCCACATTCAGATGTCCGCTGTCCTGGGAGTCAATCCCCGATCCAGCGAAAAGTCTCTGCCGAACCGATGCATTCAGAAGCTGCGTCAATTGTGGAGGCAGCGCCCCCACAATCTGTGGATAGGTGAGATAGAACCGCCGATATCGGTACAACTCCCGACGGTCGCAACGTGATATCTCCTGAGCCGTCAGAATTTCTGCAAGCCTGTCCATCAGCCTGTCTCCATAGTCTGCACGATCAATGCCGAAACGCTCGTATTCCTCAATGTAGCAACCAATGAGCCAGTTTCTGAGCGTCAGGCTGATATTGACCGCACGACTGGCCTGAGTAACCAGTTCATCATGAACGTGGCGGATAGACCCTACCAGTCCATCAAAATTGAATATCGGTTCTTCCGTACTCATCTATAGTGCCTCATAACCTTAGATCATCCCCTGCAGATGATCGTTGAATCGCATGACGGGGAAGAGTCGCTCTTATGAATCCTCCTATCTCCTTATCTGTTCATATTTGCGTAGGATTACATAATTCATTTGATTAGCCAGCCTGGAGAACCGGATAAGATATTGGCAGGATCTCCTCGATCCGGCCGCGTTTGCCCTGGATATGGGTGGTGTCAGTGGTGACGAAGCATGTGAATGAGATAAAGCCGGGCATCCTTCACAGCGGCACGGCATCCGGAGAGATGCGGTCCCTGATGTACCAGTGCAGTCCTCCCTCGGTCACCACGTCGACCTCGCGGCCGAGCAGGTCTTTTTAGTCCTGAGCAAGAGCGATGTGGTCGAGGAGACTCCTCCCCGGCTCGAACTCGACGAGGAGATCGAGGTCGCTCTCCGGGGTCTCCTCGTCCCGGGCCACCGACCCGAAGACCCTGACCCTGCGGGCGCCGTGTCCGGCTGCGACTCCAAGGATCTCTTCCCGCCGCTCAAGCAGGTCGGCACACAAACTCAATCCGCCCCTCTCCTGTATCGGTCTTATGGACCGGGGGATATAAGAGTTCTCCCGGGATCCGGTGGGGAGAGACCTGCCTACTCCTGCCACCTCGGCAGCGTCGAGAGGTACTGGCCGACCATCTCCTTCGCCTTCTCAAGCGGCATCCCGAGGTTCTCGGCCATCGCCGGCGCGTACTGCTCGACCGCCCCCTCCCGCGTCAGATCGGGTTCCGTGAACCCCCCGTCGCGGTAACAGTAGGTGCAGTATCTCACCGAGAGCGACCCGTCCGCCTCCGTCCCGGCGTCCTCGTCGCGGGCAAGGGGCATCCCGCAGCTCTCGCAGAGGGGAATCTCCCTCCCCGACCACCGCTTCAGGCACGATATCTGCTCCTTCGTGAACGCCACCGCCTTCTCGGGAGGAATCGCGTACATCTGCGCCATCATCTCCCCGCCAACCTTTGCCATCTCGTCGATGGTGATATCGGGCGCCGTGAACGCCCCGCCCTGGTAGCAGTAGGTGCAGTAGTCCTTCGAGAGTGCGCCGTCCGCTTCCGTCCCGAACTGCTCAACCGCGCTCATCGGCATCCCGCAGCTCTGGCACGTACGTATCTTATCTGTCTTCATGCAATCTCCTTTTAGCGACAAAACGCTTTTAATAAGCAAAACGGTTGTATGAGAGATAAATATTCCCAAAAAAAAAAGCGGCCGCGCCCGTAAACGCTCGCGGAGCGGGCCGCCGCCTATCTCTTCCGGGGCGGGAACTGGATTGTCATCCTGCCGCCTGCGCCGTGCACGAGCACCGCGTCGCGCTGGAGCGCCCGGGCGTAGCCCTCAAGATAGGGCTCGGCCACCCGGATATCCGCGAAGGTCTCCCGGACCGCCGTTGCCGCGCCGTCGATCGCGATAGATATGCCCCCATCGGCGGCGTCCGCAGACTCGCAGGGGATCCCCCACGTCAGGAGGAGCCCTTCCATCAGGGTCGGGGGATCGAGCTGCTCCTCGGCATGGGTGAGGAGTTCCGTCCCGCTCTCTTCACCAAGTCGCCTGGCGGTGGCGGCTATCCGCTCCGTGAGCCCGGGCGGAGCGTCCAGAAGGAGTTTCTGCACGAGCGATCCGATGACGTCGTGCCGCTTCAGCGACCGCGCCACCTTGATCAGCTGCCAGTCCCGGGCAAACGAAGTACCGGTGCGCATCTCTTACCCTCTCATGATGCCGTAAGCCATCACGCAGAGGCCGATGATCACCATGACGCGGGAGAAGATCGCCGACCAGGCGATGGTGAAGTCATCGGGCGTGAAGACGCTCACGAGATCGGCGAACGTGATCCCCACGACCAGCGTAAACAGCCCGTAGATAAAGATGAGCAGGGTAGGCTGCCTCACGATACGGTAGGCATTGAAGATGATGCCGATCAGGAGCGCTCCGAGGAGAAGCGTCACGATCGCAAGCATCTGCTGTATGGTCTCAACTTCCATTCCGTTCATGTCTGTTCCTTGACCTTCCTCACCGAGATGATCGTCTGGATATCCCTCACTCCCGGAAGGCCGGAGAGGGGGACGAGCACGTTCCGTTTCAACTCAGATATGTTCTGCACCCGGACCTTGACGAAGAAGTCGCCCGGCTCAAGAACCTCGTAGAGTTCAAGGATGCTCGGGAGACCCCGCATGAACTCTTCGACCTCCGGTTTCCCCTCGGGGTGAACCCGGACGTTCAGAAAAGCGACCAGCGTATGCTCGAAGCACTTCTGGTTGATGACGATCGTGAACCGCTCAAGGATCCCGGCGTTCTTCAACTTCTCGATCCGTTTAAAGACCGTCGACGGTGCGATACCCAGCATTGAGCCAAGTTCTGCCATAGACATTCGCCCGTCTTTCTGCAGTTCCCGAAGGATCGCATCGTCGATCTCGTCCATTCATACAGTAGTTACAAGTTTTTATTAATAAAAATTCCGTATTTGCTTTTATACCTTGTGTGGATTTTTTTTCGTTTCTACTGGGTAATGGACGGGCCAGGAGGGTTTTGCCTGCCCCCTGTCCGGTGATTAAATGCAGGTTTTTTGAGGTTTGAGAAATAAAATAGGGTTATTTCCAACGACGGTGAACTAAATTTTCATATCCCGTGAAAGACTGTTCCCCCCGGGTTGACGATCCTGATCGTCCCGGCTCCTCCCGCTGCTTCCCGGATGGCCGTATCGATGAATGCTCGTGCCGCGCGGAATCCCTCTTCTACGGACATTCCCCGGGCGAGAGAGGCAGCGAGCGCAGCCGAGAAGCAACATCCCGACCCGTGCACCGAGTAGGGGTACCGCTCCCCGGAGAGCCGTATCTCACCGTCTCGGTCGACCAGGATATCGACCGCTGCACCGCCGGCGAGATGGCCGCCCTTCACCACCACGGCACGGGCGCCGAGGTCGAGGATCCGTTGCCCGGCCTCGGCCATCTCCTCGACGGTCGAAACACGCATCCGGCCGAGCACCTCTGCCTCAGGGATGTTCGGGGTGACGACCGCCGCCAGGGGGATGAGGAGTTCCGCGAGATCCCTGACGGCATCTTCCGCGAGCAGCCGGTGGCCCGACGTCGAGACCATCACCGGGTCGATCACGAGCGCGGCATCCTCGGGGAGAGCCGTTGCGACGACCCGGACGTTCTCGGCGTTCGCGAGCATCCCGGTCTTCCATGCTCCGATCGAGAAACCGTCGGCGACCGTCTCCATCTGCGCCCGGACTGCGTCCGGCGGGAGCACCCAGGTTCCCCGCACCTCGCGGGTGTTCTGGGCGGTCACCGCCGTAATGACCGTCAGCCCAAAGACCCCGAGTGCCGTGAACGTCTTCAAGTCCGCCTGGATGCCCGCCCCTCCCCCGGAGTCGGAACCGGCGATAGAACACGCGGCGATCATCTGCGCATCCGTCATCCCTCAGATGTCGCCCGGTATCCGCTTGAATCTTTGCCTCTGGTGCGCCATTCCCTTTATCTCGTCCTGCACCGACCACTCTTACAATGGACGTAGAAGAGATCAGCCGCCGGCACCTCGCCGCCGGCACCCCTGACGACGAGATCGTGCGCTTTCTCTCCCGGGATATCCTCTCGATCAAGCACCACCGCGTGACCCCCGCCTACGCCGAGGCATTTGCCCGGGCAGTCCTCGCCGAAGCGAAGAACTCGACCGGGCTCTCCGGCGACCTCTTCACCTTCGAGCCTTCGGGCTCGACGATGGGCGAGTTCGGCGTCGGTTCACGAGGGTCGGGCGACTTCTTCGCCCACCGGGAGCTCGCCCGGATCATCGGCCGGACAGACGCCGCGGTCGGCGTCGACGAGATGGACGACGCCGGCGCCGTCCGTGCCGGAGGCGACTACATCATCACCACCGTCGACGGGATGCACTCCCGCCTCTCCGACTTTCCCTTCCTCGCCGGGTTCCACGTCACCCGGGCGACGCTCCGCGACGTCTACGTCATGGGGGCAAAACCCGTCGCGCTCCTCTCCGATATCCACGTCGCCGACGACGGCGACGTCGCGAAGATATTCGACTACACGGCGGGGGTCTCCGCCGTCGGCGAGGCGATGGGCGTCCCGCTCGTCACCGGCTCGACCCTCCGGATCGGGGGGGACATGGTGCTCGGGACCCGGCTGACCGGATGCGTTGGCGCCGTCGGCGTCGCGAACCACCTCACCGCCCGGAAGCAGATCGCCCCCGGCGACGTCCTTCTCATGACCGAAGGGGCGGGCGGCGGGACGATCGCCACCGCCGCGATCTACTCCGGGTTCCCTGAGGTCGTCGAGGAGACGATCAACCTCCACTTCCTCAAGGCCTGCGAGGCGCTGCTTGCAAGCGACGTCCTCAATAGCATCCACGCCATGACCGACGTCACGAACGGCGGGCTCCGGGGCGACGCCTACGAGATGGCCGAGACCGCCGGCTGCCGGATCATCGTCGTCGAAGACGACCTCCGCACCCTCGTCCGGCCGAAAGTTCTCTCAATGCTCGACGCCCTCCAGATCGACTACCTCGGTGTATCGCTCGACGCACTTCTCGTCGTCGCGCCGCCCGAGGCTGCGCCCGAGATCCGGCGGGTCGTCGAGTCCGCGGGCGTCGCGATGAAAGAGATCGGCTACGTCGAGGAAGGAAAACCCGAGTCCGTCCTCTCGGTCGGCGGCGAGATCCGGGATTTCACACCCCGGTTCAGGGAGTCGGCCTACACCCCGGTCAAGAAGGTCGTCGATGAGGACAAGAGAGATTTTGATGAGATGAAGACCGGGGTCGAGCGGGCGGCGGAGGCGGCGCTGGCGAAGAAAGAGCGGATCCTCTCCCGGCTCCGGTCTTCGTGAGGAGAGGGTGTAGCCTCGAACGGTGGAAGGACATTCGTCCTGGAGAGAGGGTTATCGCCCCTCCTGCAAACCTTTTCTTATGTGATAGAGACAGGGGAGGGGAAACGAGTTCCCCCTCCCCGTCAGCCCCTCCTCCAATGGCGATAGCCACCAAAGTCCACTGTATGGGGAGATGCTGGAGAAGGATGGTTTCCCTTCTCGCTTCCCTGGATACGGCTTTCCACCGGATATCGCCATGACTGCCCCTGCCCCCGGAAGGGGGCGGAGTGGGGGCTACAGAGGAAGGGCATACGGACATTCCCCGACTAAAGGTCGGGCGGGGCGGGCAGAGCATCCACTGCTATCTGGATGACGGGTGAGGAAAAATATCTGGACAGGTACGGGCGAGGTCGGTCGGCTCCATTGTAGAGTGGTTCGGAGAGGGTGAGAGCAGTGACCCCTGCACCCCGCTAAAAAAACTAATCCTCCGGCTTCTTCCCGCCTGCGCAGACGTTATACGCCAGGTACGGCAGTTTCTCCTCGACGAAAGGCTCCACCTTCCTCGCGAGGTTAAAGACCGGGTCGGCGAGATTCAGGTGCGCAAACGAACACCGGCTGACCGAGACGCTCTCAAACCCGGCCGCCTTGAAGAGCTCCGCGATCTCGGCGTTGGTGTAGTAGTGCTCGTCGAAGTCCCCGACACCCACCTTCTTCAGGCCGACCTTCTCCCCCATCTGGTAGGCGATGGGGACGATGCTCGTAAAGACCGTTCGCGAGAGGGTGCAGACAGCGATCCGGCCGCCGGGCTTTAAGACCCGGAAGCACTCCCGGAGCATCCCCTCCGGGTCGGGGACGTAGCTGAAGGCAAGCAGGCTCGCAAGGGCGTCAAAGGTGGCGTCCTTGAACGGGAGGACATCGGCCGTCCCGACGCAGAACCCCGACCCCGGACAGCGCTGCCGCCCGTGCCGGACCATTCCCGGGCTGATATCGAGCCCGACCGCCTGACCGCCATCCTCAACATAGCGCTGCACAAAAAGCCCGGTTCCGCACCCGAGGTCGAGAAGGAATCCGCCTTTCGGGATCTCCCGCATCACGTGGTCAGAGATATGCCCGTGATAATACCTTCCGCGGTTGCCGTCGTAGCGGTTATCGTAGATATCCGCGACCTCGTCATAATGTTGCTGTACTTTCTTCACTGAACACCTCCCGGGCGATCCGGGCAAGCAGTGCATTGACCTGCACAAAATCGTTTGCGTTGTGGGTGAGCCGGAGATCCGCGTCGGCGAGCGCGATGGCAAGGGCCGGATGGTTGTACTCGCGCCTGACCACCTGCCGGAGTTCGCCGACGACCTCCCGCGCCGAGAGCCCGTACTCGATCATCAGCGACTCGGCGATCCGCCGGGCGGCGCCGAAGTTGCCGTCCCGGAGAGCGACGAACGCCGACGTAGCGACGTTCGCGGTCTCGGAGCGCGAGATCTCCGCGAGGTCGAACTCCTTCTCCGCTCTCGCGGCGATCTGCAGGTACATGATCGCACGCCGCAGGTCTCCCTGCGCGGCATACACGATCAGGTCGATGTCGTCGGCCGGAACCGCGGCACCTTCCGCGGCCAGGATCTCATCGAGCCGGGCCCGGACGAGCGCTCTCTCTATCGGGGCGAAGAAGAGCGGCAGACAGCGCGACGCGATGGCCGGGATGATCGTCGAGGGGCGGACGGTGACGAAGATGAACCGGCAGGTGGCGCTGTATCGCTCCATCGTCCGGCGCAGGGCCTGCTGTGCCTCGAACGTCAGGCCGTGCGCGTCCTCGAAGACCATCAATTTGAAGTCGGCGTCGAGCGGGCGCATCGAGGCGTACCACTTCACGATCTGTTTGAAGTTGACGATCAGGCTCCGGTCCTTGCGGTAGACCATGCTGAACCGCTCGTCCGACTCGAGCGCGCTCCTCCCTCTCCCGAGAAGGTCGGTCGCGCTGAAGACGGTCGTGTTCGCCTTCCAGTTCTCGCCGTAGAGCCTTCGCGCAAGGCACTCGACGGCCGCGGTCTTCCCGGTGCCGTGCGGGCCGGAGATGAGCAGATGGGGCACGCTCCCCGAATCCGCGAACGCCGTCATGTGGCGAACGACCTCGTCCTGTCCGATGATATCGTCGCACCGCGCCGGGCGGTAGACCTCACTCCAGAGCATGGGCCAGTCTCTCTCTCATCTCATCTATTGCCGCCCGAAGGAGATAGGCATTGTCCAGTGAGGCGACCAGTCGCTCGGCCTCGTCAGGCTCGAGGGAGGCACACGCCGTGGTGATCGCGGGGAGGGCGCGGGTCACCTCGTCGACGATCGTCAGGGTCGCCGTGCGGGCGGTCCGGGAGAGCGGGTTCAGATCGATCGTGATGACCGCCTTCCCCATCTCGCGGAGCGCGGCGCACCGGTCCCCGTCCTCGAGCGGCACGAGGACGACGTCGGCGTCCCCGATACCCTCCGGGAGCGAGAGCGCCCGGTCGTGGGAGAGCGGGACGATCCGTTCCGGCGTGCCCGTGAGGACACGGGCGCCGTGCTCCGTAAGGAGCCGATTGATCCGCTCGATCCGCTCCTCTGTCCGGTGGAAGAGGTTCACCTCGACGTCCGCGCCGCTCGCCCGCTGGAGCGCCGCGATCTCCGCCGCCGCAAGCGCCGCGGTGTTGCCGTTCACCGATATCACCGCGTGCCGGGCGGAGAGGAGCATCGCAGCGGCCGTCCGGGCGGCGAGGGCGGCGCTCTCGGTCGTCTTCTCGCCGATCAGGTAATCGAACGCTTCTCCGCGCCCGTGGGCGGCGAGCCCCTCCAGGGCGACGACGCCCTCGCGTGCGCACCGGGCGAGCCGTTCGCGGGCGACAAGGGAGCGGTAGCGCGGATGGTCTTTCGGAATCATGGTCTCACCTCGATCAGGTATGCGCCGCGGCGGGCGACGCGGAGGGTGTAGACCTCCCCGAACCCCGAGAGCACCTGTTCCGCCCCCCCTCCTGCGGCAAAGACGCCGTTTCCGAGCATCGTCATGCTCGCCGGGACCCTCTCGGCGTCGCAGGCGTCGAGCACCCGCCGGACCTCCGGCGCGACGAGCCCGCTCTCCTCGGCGAACCCCCGCGAGAGGTGGCAGAAGTCGGGGAGGTCACGGGGGCAGCGGTCCGGGTACGCGGCGGCTATCCGCGCCATGGCCCCGGGAGACGAGAGGACGGAAGCGGTCGGGAGCGGACCGAGGCTCACGGCATAGAGGGTGTCATCCGGGTAGAACCGGGTGATCTCAGCGTGGATCCCCGCCCCTGTCCGGCAGACGACCCCGCCCGCCTGGCTTGCGGCGACGTCCCCGAGCCCGGTGCGGTGGAGGACCTCGGCCTCGTGGGCGCGGGCGGCCACATCGTCCGTGGAGAGGCCGAGATCGAAGAGGTGGTTCACGGCCGTGAGCGTCGCCAGCAACGCCGCCGCCGAGAGGCCGAACCCGGCGCCGATCGGGAGCCGACACTCCGTCGTGACGCGCGCCGTGACTCCCAGACGTTCGAGGGCGTACTCGATCGGCGGCGACCCGGCGCTCGTGTGACCCTGGCGGACCACCCGGACGCTTGTTGCGCGGGCAGGTTCGACCGTCGAGCGCACCCCTTCGCTGATGACCACCCCGGCCCCGACGCTCCCGATCGTCGCAGGATCGCTCCCCTCGACGCGCTTGAAGTAGCCGGATATATGCCCGGGAGAGAACGCTACAGCAGTCCTGACCATATCGCTCTGGCGACCTCCTCTTTGCTCCCGGAGACGTCGGTGACGCCACTGGTGGTCATAAGACGGAACGACCCTTCCGCCGCGCCCATCGCCGGGGGAGCGTTCACGACGACCATCCGCGCACCCGCTTCAAGCATCGCCTTCGCCCTCTCCTCCTCGTCCCAGCCCAGTTTGAATGCCACCGTCACGGGGCTGCATGCCGCCATCACCTCGTCGATCACCTTCGGGAGGGGCTCGAGCCGGACGGTCCGGGGCGAACCGCTCGGGATCTTCCCCTCGTATCGTTCGGGAGCAAAGTCCGATATCGCGGCCGTGCTGACGTAGATGTCGATCCCCTCGTCCCGACAGACCGAGAGGACCGCAGCCCGCATCTCACCGGCGGTCGCTGCATGGATGTTTCGCACACAGGGGATCGACCCAATGTGCACCACCGTCACATCCGCCCCGAGCCGGAAGGCCTCGAGTGCGAGCGCTCTTCCCATCCGCCCGGTCGAGCGGGTGGTGAGAACCCGGACGTCGTCGAGGGGCTCCGCGCACGCCCCGCTGGTGACGAGCACCTGTCTCCCCACGAGCGGCCGGCCCGAGACCGCCCGTTCGGCGTGGAGAACGATCGTATCGGTATCGGCGATCTTCGCCTTCCCTTCCTCGACCCGGGGGTCGACGACGTCGATCTCCCAGGAGCGGAGCCTTCGCAGGTTCTCCACGACCCCCGGGTGGCGGTACATGCTCTCGTGCATCGCCGGCACGACCACCACCGGCATCCCCCGGCCGAGCGCCGTCGTCGCGAAGGTGGTCACCGGAGTATCGTCGATCCCGCAGGCGATCTTGCCGATGGTGTTCGCCGTAGCGGGCGCAATGAGAAGGAGATCCGCCTCTCCGCCCTCCCCGCAGTAGAGGACGTGCTCCACCATACCGGTGATCGCCGTGATCGCCGGCCGCCCCGTTGCGTAGGTCAGGGCGTCGGGGTGGACGATCCCGGCCGCCGCCCCCGTCATCACCGCCTGCACCGTCGCGCCCCGGCGGCGCAGGGCGTGGGCGAGTTTCACTGTCTCGACGGCTGCGATGCTCCCCGTCACGGCAAGCACCACCGTCTTTCCCGAAAGCGTCTTCACGATATCGTCACATCCTGCACCATATGCCACGCGTGCGGGCCGTACTTCTTCACCCGGCGAGAGGTCACTGCCGCCGAAAAGCCGGCCTCGTCCACCCGTTCCCGGATCGTCTCGCCCGCGTCCCCGATGCTGTGGACGTGGAGCACGCTTCCCGCCCGGACGTGGGCGAGGGCGTCGGCGAGCATCGAGGGGGCGTCGAAATGCCCCATCAGGACCCGGTCGTAGACCCCGGAGAGGAGGTTCCGGCAGTCGCCGAGTTCGCCCGCGACCCTCTCCGCGAGATGGTTTGCCATAATGTTACGTTGCAGGTATTCAAAGGCTATTGGGTTGATCTCCATCGCGTGAACCCGTCCACCGCTCATGGCCGCCGGTATGGTGAAGTAGCCGATCCCGGAGAACATATCGGCGATCCGCTCGCCGGGCCGGACGAGGGCGGCGATCCTCGCCTTCTCGTCGCGGTTTCCCTGAGCAAACATCACCTTTGTCGGGTCGAGGAAGAACGTGCAGCCCTGCTCACGGTGCCGCACCACTCCTGCGGTCCCGTAGAGGATCTCGGTCTCCGGAACGCGCATCTCGCTTAAAAACCCCTTCACCCGGACGACGCCCCGGGGACGGCAGTGCTCCACGATCGCCCTGAGTTCCTCCTTTGTCGGCGCATCGCCGTGGAGCACCGCGACGTCGCCGATGAGGTGGTAGCCGCGGCCGCGGTACACCTCCCGCTCCGGAAGGTCTTCGTCGGCAGGATACCCCTCCCTGACCGGAACCCAGGCGACGCCGTCCTCGACGTAGGGCCGGCGGGAGGTCTCCACCCACTCCGCGTCCGCGATATCGGCGAGGACGGCCGCCGGCACCTTCCGCGCACGCATGACAGGACTCACCCGACGATGACCAGGCGGTCCTGCTCCTCGTCGCGGAGCACCCGGATCGGCTCCCCTTCCACCGGGAACGTCCAGGGGACCGTATTGAGTTCCCGGGTCTGGTAAGTCCTCGGGTCCATCAGCCCCACGATGCCCGGCTGCGTGAAGACGACGAGCGCGGACTCGGCCTCGCGGACGTTCCCGAGGAGGCGCTCGACCTCGTCCTCGGTGATTGTCCGGGCGACGCCGGCCGCAAGATCGAAGACCCGGAGGCGCTGCCCGTCGATATCGCGCACCTCGAAGTAGTTGCCGCGGGAGACCACCACGTCGCCCTTCTGGTAGAACGGCAGCCGGATGGAGTAGGTGATCCGGTAGAGCGCCTTTCCGTCTTTCTCGCCGACCAGCTTCGGGTGGGTCGTGAACCGCCCGCCGAGCGCCCCCGTGATCGCCCTCGATATCTCCTGGCCGAGGTGCTGCGTCCCGACGGTGATATCGACGCCGTCCTTCGTCTCATCGAGATCCGATATGAAGGAGAAACGGTCGCCCCCCTGCTGGAGCGCCTCCTCGGTCTGCTCCGCGATATTCACAGCGACCTCCCGCTCGTAGGCGTTGATCTTCCTGTCGGTCGCCCGCACCTGGATGTTCCCCGCGTAGTAACCCCCGGAGATGCGGCTGCACCGGTCGCAGGACTCCTTCTGCCAGCGGATCTCGGTGCTGCAGGTTCCCCTGACCGGGACGCCATAGAGAGCCGCTTCTACATCGACGGTGCAGGCCGTCCTGGTCGGCGTTACCTCTTCAGCCCGGACGTTGATCCTGATATCCTTCGCGTCCTGATGAATGCTCGTCGCCGATACTGCCAGTTCGGTGACGAGGTCAACGTGGGGCATCTGCAGATCCGACCAGGTCTTGCCGCGTTTCTGCGATTCGCAGACCGGACAGTAGATGGCGATCACGTAAGGCTCGCAGGCCAGCAGCCGCACATCCGCGGCCCGGCACTCCGGGCAGAGCCCTTCCTCGCTCGGCTGCCCGCAACGGGGGCAGATGCTCGTCTGGATGGTCATGGTTCAGATCCTGAATATCTGGGCATGCGGGACGTCGCCGATCATGATGCAGTCCTCTTCGGCGACGAGGCCCATGGCGACGGCGAGGGCTACGACGCGCTTCCCGATGACATTAACATTCCCCGCGGTCGCGAGAGCACACCGGACGTCTTCTTCGCCGGCACGTTCTGTACCGTAAAATCCTCCGGTGATACAGACCTCTACGTCGCCGTGCATCAGGGTGGCGTCCATGAGTTCAGCGTCACAGGCAGCCACCACCTCACCGGCGCCCGGTATGCGGTGCACTTTTAAGTACATCACATACCGTTTGACGCGAGCCGTCAAAAAGGTGCGCAGTTCCGTTAAGGAAGCGCGATATCCACGCCGTAAGTGCGCGAGGGTGTCTCGACATGGATGCGCCAGGCGTCCTCTTCGGTGATGAGCCCTTCTTCCAGGTACCGGCGCGTGAACCGCGGCACCGACTTCGGCCCGATGACCGCGCCGGGCCGGGAATTTTCGTCCATGTAGTCGCTCTCCATCGTGAACAGGCGGCCCGACCGGGCGAGCGCGGGGAGCTCCTCGTGCCGCGCGATGAATGAGGGCATGAGCGGGGTGTCGGGTGTCGCGAAGTGCTTCACAACCCGCTCGACCGGGATGCCCGCCCGTCGTGCCATATCGACGACGTCGGTGCACGGCCCGCTCTCGGCGTGGAGCTGGACGGCGCAGCCGCAGTCGGCGGCGAGTTCGAGCGCGTGGTAGAGGACGGCGTTCGAGGCCGCGAGCACCTCAGGCGCGACCTCGTAGTGCGGCCGGCCGCTCTTGAGGGCCACCGCCCCCCCGTCCTCGACGTAGCGGGCGGCGAGGTCGAGGCCGGCCATCATGACGCCGGCGGCCGCATCAAGGGGCATCCGCGCCGCAAGGCGGTTCATCTCCGCCGGGTGGACGCCGAGGACAGGGTAGACGACAAGCCCGGTCTCCCGGACCATCTCCGCTACCCGGAGCGTTCTCTCGAAGACCTCCCGGTAGTCCTCGCCGCTGGACGGTTCGACCCCAAGCGACCAGGAGGGTTTCGCGACAAGGAAGATGTGCGTCCCCCCGCTGCGGCGAAAGTCCTTCGCAGCCTCGACGCCCCGGCCGTTTGCCGGGTCGATGTGGATATGGTCGTCAGTGATCGGTATCGCGGGGAGTTTCATGGAACTCGACGATCTCCATCATGGGGTAGTCGTCCTCGAGGTGCAGCCGGGCGCGGCAGACGGTCGACCCGACCTCGGTCGTGATCGCGGCATCGAACATCTTCCCGGCAAGTTCGGAGTAGCCGAACCGGTTCGAGACCATCATATCGCGGTTCAGCCGGACGGTGATGTCCGTCACGTAGGGCTGGAGGCCGACGGCCTGCTCGATGGCGGTCTCGACGGCGCCGGCGGTCTCGCGGGCGATCGGCGTCCCGACGAACTGGTGGTAGAGGGCGCCGAGTTTGATGCCGGCCTCAAACGCCGCTCTCTCGCGGTCGGTGATCATGGTTAGTAGGTTTGTGGGTATGGGAGTAAGAAGGTGCGCCCCGGAGGTGAAAGAAGGGGTTCTGTTTTACACGCGCTCATAAACACGCAAGAACTCTTCTCGAGAGATACCTGCCTGCGTGCAGATGGTTCGGAGGGTCGGGCCTTTGATTTTGGGGTGATTCGGCATCGTGAGCGGCGTCGTTGTGCCGTCCGGATTGCTGCGGATAAGCGCGATATGGTTGCCCGTCCTGACGATCTGAAAACCGAGCGCCTCCAGCGTTTTCAGCACCTTCCGCTGGGGCGCATCGTGCGGGAACTTCATCTATACAGCGACTTCGGCGACGAAGGTCTCCATGATGTCGTTGTTCTCGAACGCATCGTTCCCGAAGGTCTCTATGTGAAACTGTATGGCGGATTTCACCTCGGCAAGCGCCTCTTCGTAGGTATCCCCCTCTGCAACGACGACACCCTTCAGACCCAGGGGGTAGGCGACATAGCCGTCGGGATGCTTCTCGACGATGATTTTCAAGGTTTTCATGGACACGTATCTCTCCTGCATGTAATCAGAGTAGAGGCGATCAGTGTGATATTCAACTCGTTTGGCGATATACTTTAGCCCGGCTTCTCCACCGGCGAAGGTTGTTGATTCATCTTTCGTTTTCGGTATTGATAGTGCTTCTTCCTGTTGCCGGGTTCACACTCCCCGGCTCCAGGTTTTCCAGAAGAACACTCCGAGAATCAGCATGACGGCGTAGCCCCCGGCGACGTAATAGGGATACGCCACGGCAACCCCGGAAACCTCCAGAGCCGCCAGCACCGCGAGCCAGAGGAGGAACCCCGAGGCTGAGGCCGCAAGCCCCGCTCTGCCCAAAAGGCGTTCCGCTTCAGGCATCGCATCGCGGGCAAACAGGTGGTAGCCGAGGATGATGAAGACCGGCAGCATTCCGGCGTTGAGCCAGACCTGTACCATCTGCGGGAATTTGACTATGAATGCTCCCATGGCGTTCGGTTCCGCGAAGAACGTGAAGAGGATCGCCATGAGCACGGCGATCCAGAGGTAATAGAGGAACACGCCGAAGAGTGCGCCCAGAGCGCCCGCGGTCCTGTCCGGCTTTTTCTCTGTTTCTGTGGTCATTCCATGTTACCCTCTTCTCCGGTGTTCGGGCGGCGCGATTTGTTTCCTCTCTGTAATATCCGCCGATTAACAGGCGATCGACCGCGCTACCCGGACCAATTCGTCGCGGTCAAGCGACCCACGCACCTGATACGTAGCGTCTCCGGTCGTCCAGACGATCAGCCGTTCCGATTCGGTTTCGTAGATCCGCCCCCCATACCCATTGATGTCAACGGGTTTTGGTTCTCTGTTAACGATCTGATCTGTTGCGTAGGGGTTGTACCCGTATCTGCTCCAGGTGATTTCGAGCAGCGTCATATCGGTAGTCCACGATGCGTTCTGCATTGTGTCGTTGCGTGCGTAGCGCAGGGTCTCGCCGATCGTCGTGTAGTGGCCGTAGGACTCGTTCCAGACAGTGGCTATCAGGAGGCCGTAGAGAGTATACTCCCCGGGGATGTATGACGGCGGGGAGAAACCCGTGTATTCGGCGGGGTCCTCCCATTCCTCGATCCTGATGAAGGCTGAATCACGGAGTGATGGTGCATTATCGGGGGGAAGTTCGGTTATAGGTGACGGTGTAACCTCTGCGGGATCGGAGGCCGCGGGCTCGATGCACCCCGCGGTGAGGAGAATAAACGAGAGTATTACCATGATATAGTGAGGCTTCACGTGATTTTTCCTCCTGTAACCTCCCCGGAGGCAAACGAGGTTCAACCTTAAGCACATGGAATGCGAACCACGCTTTCGCCTGAGAGCAGTGGGGGGTTCATCCGGCCGTGGAGGGAGGGGGTGAACCTCCGCCGTTTTGCGAGCGCGTTCCGGGCATCCGCACTCTAGCCTAGACATCTGGGCATTTATGTTTTCTGTCCCTTCTCTCTACCCGTCCATCGGCTGATTGCGAAAATGAAGAGTCTGATCCAGCCCCCGGGGGCGCGGACACCAGAGAGGCCATTCTCAAAGAGAGGCAGACAGCGCGGTTTACGTCGCGGAAAACACGCAATGGGTCAAAAATGGAAGTTTGAAAAGCCGTCAGGCTTCACTGTGCGACTTGCGACACTCCTTCGCGGCTTCGCACTCTTTGAGTGCTCACGCTCCTGCCTTCGAAAGCCTTCGGCCTTCTCATGCTCCGGTTCTGCGAACCGTCGCACGTCCCGGCAGTCGCGCTCCGGAGCGTCGCATTTCGCGTGAGGCTCTATCACTACCCACTCTGTCGAATCACGCAGAGTGCGACGGGTGCGATTGTGGAATGTTCAGAGTTTGGAAAGCCATCAGGCTCCGAACCAGAGCTTGAGCACCGCGAGGCTGCGAAGGGGGGATCTGGTTCTATCCCCTACCCGATCAGCTTCACCAGCCCGTGCCGGGGCTCGAGCACCTCGCCGCCGCGTTTGAGCTGCTCCAGGGTGTGCTCGATCTTGTCGCGGGAGAAGCCCTGCTGCACCAGGATCTCGATCACCTCGTCGACCCTCGCCTGGCCGCCGGAGTCGCCCGAGACGTTCCGGATCGTCTCCTTCACCGACCGAATGATGTCGCGCTGCGATTTCGTGACCCCGGTCACGAGCTTGTCGATATCGAAACTCCCGCTCTCCGCATCGTAGGCGACCTGCCGGAGACAGGCGTCCACGATCTTCAGGATCCGGTCGGTATCCTCCGTATCGACGGTGCTCGAGAGCCGCATCCGGGCACTCGCCTCCGCAAGGCGGACCTGCGCCTCGAGCTGGCGGGCGGTGACCGGGACGGGTTTGTTCGTGCCCGCGAGGTTCCGGAGGCGCATGTAGTAGGCGATCAACGCCTCCTTCGCCCCGTCGGAGAGGATGGGGAAGCACGTCCGTTTCGCATAGGCGATGTACTTTCGGAGAAGCTTCGGATCGATATCGGGGGTGACCGGCGCAAGCGCCTGTTGGATGTACTTGTCGTCGACGTCGGGGAGCGGCGTGTAGGCGTGCTGCTTGATCAGTTCGCCGACAGAGTGCGTCTTGATGATGTGCTGCGCGATCGCCCCGTCGCGCTCGGCCTCGGGCTGGTCGGTCATCACGAAGATGAGGTCGAACCGCGAGAGGAGCGAGGGCGGCATATCGATCTGCTCGCCGATCGGGACAAACTGGTCGAACCGCCCGAGTTTCGGGTTAGCCGCGCCGAGGAGGGCGCACCGGGACTTCAGGGTCGCGGTGATGCCGGCTTTTGCGACCGAGATCGACTGCTGCTCCATCGCCTCGTGCAGCGCGCTCCGATCCTCCTTTGCCATCTTGTCCATCTCGTCGACGGCGGCGATCCCCATATCCGCAAGGACCAGCGCACCGGCCTCGAGCGTCCAGCGCCCGTCGCCGAACTCGTCCTTGACCGCCGTCGCCGTCAGCCCGGCGGACGTCGATGACTTGCCGCTCGTGTAGATCCCGCGAGGCGAGAGTTTCACGACGTATCGGAGGATCTGACTCTTTGCTATACCCGGATCGCCGACCAGGAGTACATGGATGTCGCCGCGGAGACGGGAACCGTCCGGCATCTCCTTCGCGATACCGCCGAAGAGTTGAAGCGCGATCGCCTCCTTCACATCATCCGTGCCGAAGATCGTCGGGGCTATAGACCGAGCGATCTTCTTGTAGATCATCGGGTCGCGGGCGAGCGCCATGATCTTCGCCTCGTCCTCATCGGTGATCGAGACCTCCTCGAACTCCTTCTCGCCGACCTCGATGGAGTTGCACTCCAGGTAGATGTCAAAGAGCGTGCTCTTCTGGCCGTAGTTGATCCTCTGCACCGACCGGAGGATGCCGTTTAACACCACCCGGTCGCCCGGCGATACCGTCCCGGTCAGGTCGTCGGTGACGTCGATATCGAGTGTCTGTGGCTGCTCGCCGCCCCGGAGGCCTTCCGGCGACTCCTGGATCCGGATCTTCTGGGCATCGACGAACCGGCACCGGTTCATGACGAGATCGAGCCGGGTCTTCCTCTCGCAATTCGGGCAGAAATCAGGCTCATCGAATCGCCCGTAGCCCTGCGGAACCGGGTCGGTGTTCTTGCCGCAGGTGCGGCACCGGAAGACCGCGCTGACGATCCGGGGGCGGACCTCCGTTGTCTTTCGGAGGATCCCCTCGAGGGCGACGAAGGTGTTGATCTGGTCTGCCCGGATGTCGCGGACGTTGGTCTTCTGCGGCAGGTTCGTGAACCGGATGTTGAGCAGGTCGGGATCCTGACCGTCCTTCAGCTTGAGGAGTTTGTTCTGGACGATCGCGTCCCGGATATCCCCGAGAACCTTTCCCGGACTCCTCAGGAGTTCGAACGCCAGTTTGTTGTTCAGGATCTTGCGGTAATCGATGATGAGCGAATGGTTGTGCGGGTACTCGCGGGAGAGTTCGGCAAGTTCCCGCCGGTACTGCTTCTTCAGGAACTTCGTCCACTCACCGACGTTGTCGGTGACCTCGACGGTTATCTCTTCAGTCAAGACAGAATCCTCACCGGTGTTGCTCTGTGGCGAGGACGAACCGTGCGAGCAGCGCCTCCATCTGGATATCGCTGCTCGCTCCTTCCGAGAGGCGGAAGTCGGTCTCGCCGAGAGCGTCGATCAGCTTCACTTTGAGCGTCCGGTCGATATCGCGCTGGACCAGCGCCCGGTAACACTGGTTGATCAGCTCGTTCGGGGCGATGCCCCGGCCGTGGGTCAGGTCGGAGAGCGCCCGCTCCGCCTCGTCGAACCTCCCCGCTATCGAGAGGTCGAGGAGTTCGTCGATCTCATCCGGGCGGGCGGTCGAGGTGATCGCGTAGACCGTCTCCTCGTCGATATCCGTCCGGACGATCGCGGCGCCCTGCAGGGCGTTGATCGCCTTCCTCATATCCCCTGAGGCGACGTAGACGATGGCGTCGAGCGCGCCCTGTGTGACCGTGAGGCCTTCGGCCGCGGCGATCCTCCGGGTCTCCTCGATGACCGCCTCCCGGTCAAGCGGCCTGAACCGGTAGATCGCGGACCGGCTCTGGATGGGGTCGATGATCTTCGAGGAGTAGTTGCACGAGAGGATGAACCGGCAGGTTCGGGCGTAGGTCTCCATCGTCCGCCGGAGGGCCGCCTGCGCATCCGTCGTGAGCGCGTCCGCCTCATCGAGGAAGAGGATCTTGAACGTCGCCCCGGCAAGCGGCGACGTCCGGGCGAACTCCTTGATCTGGTTTCGGACGACATCGATGCCCCGCTCGTCGGAGGCGTTCATCTCCCGGAAGTTCATCTGCCAGGAGTCGCCGAAGAACTCCCGGGCGAGGGCCACGGCGGCGGTGGTTTTGCCGATCCCCGCGCTGCCCGTAAAAAGGAGGTGCGGCAGGTTTCTGGTCTTCACATAGGCCTGGAGGCGCACCACGATCTCCTTCTGCCCGACCATCTCGTCGAGTCGTTTGGGCCGATACTTCTCTATCCAGATGGTGTGGTTGCCGTCCATTTGCATAGATGTTGGTGCTCGTCCATCGTAAAAGGATCGTCATCCGTTCCGGTGATCCTTTTTAGAGGGTTGGAGGCGAACAGGTAGGTACCGAAACGCTGTGGAACTACCGGTGGTTCGCGTGGAGATCAGCCCGGTTCTCCCGCACCGGTACGTCCTCACCCCCTTCCTCGAACGGACGGATGTATGGAACCTGTAGAACGGGTATTTGCGCAGGACTTCTCCGCCGCGCGGCAGACGGCGGACTCCGGCGACGGCCGGGACAGTTCGTACGTGGTGACGCCCGGCGCCGCCTGGTGCCGCCGCCTCTTCATCGTCGGCGCCCTCACCGAGAAGAGGGGGAGCGGCGATGTCATGCAGGCCCGGCTTGCCGATCCGACCGGCGTCTTCCAGGTCTCGGTCGACTGGCAGAGCCCGGACGCAGTCGAGACGCTCGGCTACATCGAACCGCCAGCGTTCGTCGCCGTCACCGGTCAGGCGACGCTGACCGGAACCGGTGAGCGAGCATGCGCGACGGTGGAGGCCGAGGCGCTCTCGGTGGTGAACCGCACCGCCCGCGATCTCTGGGTGCTCTCGACCGCCGGCGCGACGCTCGATAGGCTCGAAGCGCTCCTCGACGGCAGGGACGAACGGGCCGCGGCCGCCCGCCGCCTCTACGGAACCACGGACGAAGATATCCGCGGGATGGCCGCGATGGTGCGCACGGCGCTCGCAACCATCCGCCCGGAGATCTCCGTCGGCGAGGTCGCGCCCCTCGTCGCCCGCGACCTCCTTCTCTCCGCCCTCGAGGGAGAGGGGGATGCCCGGGGCGTTGGGCTTGAAGACGCCGTCGCCGCCGGGGTGCGCTCAGGCTTCTCCGCCCGAGAAGCACGCGCCGCGCTCGAAGAACTCCTCGCCGCCGGGGAGTGTTACCAGCCCGCATCGGGCATGATAAAACTGATCTGAGACATAATGCACCTTCATTTCATCGAGAACGGCCCTGCCCTCCTGGTCGAGGGCGACCAGCGGGTGCTGGTCATCGCCGACCTGCACATGGGCATCGAATCGGGCCTCGAACGTCACGGTGTCCACATCGCGAGCCGGAGCGCCGCCCGGGCCGACCGGGTGATCGCCTGCATCGAGGAGGCACAGCCCGACCTCTTCGTCCTCCTCGGGGACGTCAAGCACAACGTCCCGGTCACAAGCAGGCAGGAGTACCGGGAACTCCCCGGCGTCCTCCAGTCGTTCCGGGACCGGGTGCCGATCGCCGTCGCCCCGGGGAACCACGACGGGGGCATCGGGAGGTTCCTCGAGCCCGGCGAACTCCTGCCCGCCGACGGCGCGCTCATCGACGGCGTCGGATACCTCCACGGTCACACCCACCCCGCCCCAGAACTCCCCGGCCACCTGATCGTCATCGGCCATCACCACCCGGTCGTCTCGCTTGTGGACACCGTCGGGTGCGCCGCACGCGCCCGGCCAGCCTACCTCTACTCGGGCATCGAGGAACCGTCCGGGGAGCGCACTCGTCTCCTCTTCGTCCCGGCCTTCAACGAGTTCGCCGGCGGGATCGACGTCGGGAGATTGCGGCAGAGCGGCCTCGGCCCCCTCTCCCGGTGCATAGACGAAAAGAATGCGGAGGTGTTCCTCGCAGATGGCACGTACGTCGGCTCCCCGGCCACGCTCTGCCCCGCAGACGACCGCTGACCTCCTCGACCCGCGGGTGCGGGAGGTCGTCCGGAAACGCGGATTCACCGGATTCTCAGAGGCCCAGGAGCAGGCCATCCCCCGGCTCCTCGCGGGAGAGAACCTGATCCTGGTGGCGCCGACCGGCACGGGGAAGACCGAGAGCGCGATGCTCCCGGTCTTCGACCGGCTCCTCGAGACCACTGGCGCGGGGTTCAAGGCGCTCTACATCACGCCCCTCCGGTCCCTGAACCGGGATATCCTCACGCGGATGGAGTGGTGGTGCCGGGAACTCGGGCTTTCCGTCGGGGTCCGGCACGGGGACACGCCGCAGAACGAGCGGCGCAAACAGGCGCTGAACCCACCTGATCTCCTCATCACCACGCCTGAGTCGCTGCAGGCGCTCTTCATGGGCAAGCGCCTCCGGGAGCACCTGAAGAACGTGCGGTACGTCATCATCGACGAGATCCACGAGCTCGCCGACAGCAAACGGGGAGCGCAGCTCGCGGTGGCGATCGAACGCCTGGCCGAATACGCGGGGGAGTTCCAGCGGATCGGCCTCTCGGCGACCGTCGGGAACCCCGACGATATCGGCCGGTTTCTCTGCGGAACCCGTCCGTTCTCGCTCGTCGAGGTGCCGGTCGCGAGCAGCCTCGATATCGGCGTCCGGTTCGCCGGGGAGGACTTCGGCGCCCAGGCGAAGGCTGTCGGGAGGTGTCTCGATACCCCGGGCTCCACCCTCGTCTTCGTCAACACCCGGGTGACCGCCGAAGCGCTCGGCCACCACCTCTACTCCCGCGGCGACGTCGAGGTCCACCACGGCTCGCTCTCGCGGGACGTCAGGGTCGATGCCGAGGAGCGGTTCCGGAAGGGCGAGGTCCGGACGCTGATCGCGACGTCCTCGATGGAACTCGGTATCGACATCGGCCACATCGAGCACGTCGTCCAGTTCGGCTCGCCCCGGGAGGTCTCGCGCCTGGTGCAGCGGGTCGGCCGGGCCGGCCACCAGCTCGACGCCGTCTCGCGCGGCACTGTCCTTGCGACAGGGTTTGACGACCTTTTAGAGTCGCTCGTGATCGCACGGAGGGCACGAGCAAACGAGTGCGAACGGATCGTCCCGCCCGCCGGCGCCGCAGACGTCCTCGCGAATCAGGTCGCGGCGATCGCGGTCGAGTACGGAGAGATCGAGATCTCACGCGTCCGGGGAATGATCGAACGGTCGAGCGTCTTTGCGGGGTATGGGCCGCTCCTCGACGATGTCTGCCGCCAGATGGCGGAGCACCGGCTGATCCGGATCGACGGGACCCGGATCGTCCGGACGGGCCGCGCCCGGCGCTACCTCATCGAGAACCTCTCGATGATTCACGACGAGCGGAAGATGGAGATCTTTGATATGGTCTCGCGCCGCACCGTCGGGACGCTCGACGAGTCGTTCGTCCTCGGGTGGATGCACACCGGCGCGGTCTTCATCACGAAGGGGCAGCTCTGGCGCGTCCTCGATATGGAGGGGGGCAGGATCACGGTCGAACCGGCCACGAAGGCGAAAGGCGAGGTCCCGTCGTGGGAAGGCGAGCAGATCCCGGTGCCGTTCGCCGTTGCCCGGGAGGTCGGGGCGCTCAGAAGGACACGGGCGTTCGGCCGATACACCGAAATCCCGGCGGCGATCACCTACGCGGAGCGGTTCATCTCCCGGATGGACGCTGGCAACTACCCCGTCCCCACCGACCGCCTCATCACCCTCGAGAACGCGGACGAAGGCGTGGTCTGCAACGTCTGCGGCGGGCATAAAGCGAACGAGGCGTTGGCCCGGGCGCTCTCGGTCCTCCTCTCGGCCCGCTACGGGACGACCGTCGGGATCGAGGTCGGGGCATACCGGTTCCTCCTGCGCCTGCCCTCCCATGTCCGCTCACTTGAGGTGCAGGAGACCCTTGCGGCGCTCGAACCCGAACACCTCTCCGGGATCCTGAAACTCGCCCTGAAACGGACGGCGCTCTTCAAGTGGAAGCTCGTGCAGGTGGCGAAGAAGTTCGGCGCCATCGACGCGGACGCCGACTACGAGCGGTTCAGCATCCACCGGCTCATCGACCTCTTCGACGGCACGGTCATCGCGGCCGAGGCCTACCGCGAGCTCTTCAGCACCTCCATGGACACGGCCGCGGCGGAGGAGATCCTCTCGTCGGTCCGTGACGGCCGCATCGCCGTTACCACAGGACGGTTAAGCCCGCTCGGGAGCGAGGGGCTCTCGTCCTCGCGGGACATGATCCCGCCGCCGATGGTCGACCAGGCGGTGATCGGGACGCTGATGCGCCGCCTTGAGAAGGAAGAGGTCGTCCTTTTCTGCATGCACTGCCGGAAGTGGAAGAGCCGGACGGTCATCGAGCGCGTCCCCGATAGGCCCCAGTGCCCCCTCTGCAACGCCCGGCTCATCGCGGCGCTGAAACCCTGGGACGAAGACCTCATCCCGGCGGTGAAGAAGAAGAAGAAGTCCGAGGAGGAGCGGGCGATCGAGGTCCGGTTTCTCCGGAGCGCAAACATAGTCCTCTCCAGCGGAAAGAAGGCGGTGACCGCCCTCGCGGCGAAAGGCGTCGGGCCGGAGGTGGCCTCAAGGATCCTCGCGACCCTGACCGAAGGGGACGCCTTCTACCGGGAGATCCTCAAGGCCGAGCGGAACTACGTGAAGACGCACCGGTATTGGTGAGGTTTATTAAGGAGGGGGCGCTCGGGGTTTTAGACGAGCCCGGTATATTGGACCGTGGGGATATCGCCACCGGGAGGGAGGAGCAGCCCCCCTCCCCTGTCTCTACTGCATAGGGCACATTTGTAAATCCCCACCCCGCCCGCGCTTCGCGCTCCTCCCCCTTCCTGCGGGGCGGGGACGGTGCGCAGGCGATGCCCACACGGAAGCCGTGCATGTGAACTGCGACGCAAGAACAGCACTCTTGAGTAAGATCGACGGTATACGCTTGATGCACGAGTCCCCTCAAATGCGGCCACCAAAATGACCTACTTCAGGCCCGGACACTCTCCCGTCACATATCGGCAGAACGCCCGGAGTGACAGATCACACCCGCCAAAAAAATAGGGGTTTCAGTCCCCCAATCCGAAAAAAACGTAACCAGAAACCGTTTCACATGATATTTTCGAGTCGCTGCTCCAGGAAATCGAGCCCTCTCTTGATATCCTCGATATTCTTCCCGCCGGTCAGGATGATCTTGCCGGAACTGAAGAGAAGGGCGACGATCTTCGGGTCCTCGATGCGGTAGACAAGCCCCGGGAACTGCTCGGGCTCATACTCGATGTTCTCGAGGTTGAGGGTGATGACCACCTTGTTCAGGTTGATGTACCTGCCCATGTCATACGAGCAGACCATGTTCGTGATCGCAACCTGGGGCACATCGTAGGTATCCACCCCGGCGTCCCGTAGCGAATTCATGATGATCTCCAGGCCCGGCCGGAGGTCGGATTTCTTCCTGATTCCGGTAAGCACCACTTTTCCTGAGGAGAATATCAGGGATGCGATCTTGGGGTTTTCGATGCGGTACACCGCCCCGGGGAACCTCTTTGTATTCAATTCGCAGTTTTTTATCTTCTCAGATACACTTTCGAGGTCGATTGAGTCGGCAATCACCCCTGAGGCAACGATGTTCTCAATTTTCAGTGACTCGTATCCCTTCTCAGCCATCGATATGAAGTATCATTTTTTGAACCATAATACTAATGGGTAATCTTTATGCTTATCCCGAATTCTGGAGCCCGCTTCAACTTCGTGAATGCTATAAACCATAAACGCGCAACTTTCTAGTGATCGCGTTATGGCTGATGAAGAACAAAAACCGCCGTCCTACGAGGACCTATGCGCCAATTTCAAGATAGACGTCCCTGAATACTATAACTTCGGCTTCGACGTGATCGACGCGTGGGCGAAGAAGGACCGGAACAAACTGGCGATGATCTGGGTCGACCAGAAAGGGAATGAGAAGAAATACACCTTCTTCGACCTCATGCGCCTCTCGAATCAGGCCGTCAACATCTGCCTGAAGTACGGTATCAAGAAGGGCGACCGGGTGATGCTGATGCTCCCCCGGACGCCGGAATGGTGGATCTTCACCATCGCGCTCATCAAGCTCGGTGCGGTCTACTGCCCCGCGACGACGATGCTGACCCCCAAGGACCTGGAGTACCGCATCAAGGCGGCCGAGATCAGGATGATCATCACCATGGCCGAGCACGCGGACAAGGTCGAGGAGATCCGCGAAGAGTGCCCCACGCTCGCCGTCCGGCTGATGATCGACGGCGTGCGGGACGGGTGGGTCAGCTACCCCGTCGAACTCGACTACCCCGCGCCCTGCTCGCACAAACTGGTGAACCTCCCGGGGATGCACCGGACCCGGTCGACGGACCCGCTGCTGATCTTCTTCACCTCCGGTACCACCGGCGAGCCGAAGATGGTGGTCCATGACCACTCCTACCCGCTCGGACACCTCGTCACCGCGCAGCTGTGGCACGACCTGCACCCGAATGACCTGCACCTCACCATCTCCGATACCGGCTGGGGGAAGAGCGCGTGGGGGAAACTCTTCGGCCAGTGGATCGTCGGCGCGTGCATCTTCGTCTACGACATCCGGGGCCGGTTCCATGCCACCGAGATCCTCCCGCTGCTGGAGAAGTACGGGGTCACGACGTTCTGCTGCCCCCCGACCATCTACCGGATGCTGATCCTCGCCGACCTCGACAAGTTCGATCTCGCCGACATGCGGCACTGCTGCAGCGCCGGCGAAGCACTCAACCCCGAGGTGATCCGGGCATGGGAGGAAGGGACCGGGAGGACGATCTATGAGGGCTACGGCCAGACCGAGACGGTGCTCTGCATCGGGACGCTCCCCGGCATGAAGCCCAAGCCCGGCTCGATGGGAAGGCCGATGCCGGGCTGGCATATCGAACTCCTCGCTGACGACGGCAACCAGGTGGGCGTCGGGGAGGAAGGGCGGATCGCAATCAAGGTCGATCCCCGGCCGGTCGGGCTCTTCACCGGTTACCTGAACAACGGCGATGAGAACCACAAGGTCTTCGCGGACGGGTTCTACTTCACCGGCGACAAGGCCTACATGGACGAGGACGGCTACTTCTGGTTCATCGGGCGCGACGACGACGTCATCAAGTCGTCCGGCTACCGGATCGGGCCGTTCGAGGTCGAGAGCGCCCTCATGGAACACCCGGCCGTCCAGGAGGCGGCGGTCGTCGGGTCGCCCGACGTGCTCCGCGGGCTGGTCGTCAAGGCCTTCATCGTCTTGAAGCCCGGGTACCGGCCCACGGAGTCGCTCATCAAGGACATCCAGAAGCAGGTCAAGAGCGTGACGGCGCCCTACAAATATCCGCGCCTGATCGAGTTCGTGGAGTCGCTCCCGAAGACCATCTCCGGCAAGATCAGGCGGCACGAACTGCGCGAACTGGAGATGAGGCGGTTTACGGACAACAACTCCCGGTCTCCCCCTTCCGCCGGAGAGGGCGGGGAGTAATTACCTTTATTTTGTTGGAGATGCTACAGTATTAGGCGCGAGGAACGCCGTGGCATGCCGACGGCGGAAGTTCGCCACCTTTTCGCGCGAGAGTTGCCAAGCCAGGTCAAAGGCGCCAGGTTCAGGGCCTGGTCTCGTAGGAGTTCGCCGGTTCGAATCCGGCCTCTCGCATCACTGTTTTATCACAATTAACCTTCTGAAAAGTGGGTTCGATTACCGGCTATCACATCCTTCCTCGGATCAAACGACCCGGCAGCGCAGAACATCCCTTCGACGATCGATCCAGGCGGTACGCCCCCCTGCCTGCCGAGGACAGCGCCGCAACCCTGCCCCGGGGCAGAATCGAGCTCTTTTAGTCCTCCTGTGCCAACCCTTGAACCCGGAGAGGCTACCGTTATGGATACGCGCACCTTCGCTGCAAAGCCGGTCGGCATCGTGCATGCCGACAACGAATCGTTCTCGATCGAGGTTGCCGGGGGGTTCCGGCCCGCGCTCCAGGGACTGGAGGGGTTCAGTCATATCGTCGTGCTCTGGTGGGGCGACCGGGTCGATATACCGGAGTGCCGGAGCGAGACGGTCTGCAGAAAACCCTACGCAAGGGGCCCGGAGACGATCGGGGTCTTTGCCACCCGGTCTCCCGTCCGGCCGAACCCGATCGCGCTCTCGATCGTCCCGGTCATCGGTCTCGATACCGCGTCCGGCACCATCAGGGTCGCGTACATCGATGCCGACGACGCGACGCCGGTGCTGGACATCAAGCCCTACTTCCCGGCCACCGAACGGGTTCGGGACGTGAGCGTGCCTGCCTGGTCGTCTCACTGGCCGCAGTGGTATGAAGACAACCCGGGGTTCGATTGGGCGGCGGAGTTTACCTTCGAGGAATGAGGGATACAAAGAATCGCAACTGACCTTGCGGCGCAAAAAAAGTAGGGTTATTTGACCCTGCCAAACTCCTGGCTCACGTCCGCTGCGGACTGGAAGGACTTGTCCTGGAACATCTCGAGAACCTGGATCACCGCGTCGGGTGCGTTGTTCTTCCGTGCGTGGCTGATCAGGTCCTGTTTGCCGGCAGGGTAGTCCATGCCGCTGAGGTACTTCTGGAATGCAGATGCACTCAGCTCCTGGACAGAGGCAGCCTGGGCCGCAGAGGCAAGTCCACCTTTAACTGAAGGTCTTTCTTCTGCCATAATTCTCACCATCTCTCTAGACTTGCGTCCCGCATGCGAGACACACCCCCGCCCCATAGCTCAAGATGAATAAAAATGTTGCTGTGCTCTTTTGCTAAAATGTCCGTAATGCAATGAGAGATGATTTTGAGTCGTGTGCGCCGGCGTATCGGCCTGGTCTCGTCGTGTGCGCTGGCATCCCGGAAGGGACGGGCGGGTACAAACCGGACGGGATGGCGATGAACCGGTGACGGGACCGTCCGCGTTAGACAATCAGAGGTGAGGTTCACTTGAACCCCGACTCTTTAAAAAGTAGTATAATTCAGATTGCTGTTCTTCCAGATGGGTATTCAATACCGCTGGAAGTCGCTTCTCGGTCTCGGAGGCCTGGCCTCGTCGATCTTTAACGTGCGGCCTTCATAGACCGTGTTGTTCAGGGCTTCCTTTGCTGCCTCAGCCTCTTCGGGGCTGGACATCTCGACGAACCCGAACCCTTTGCGCTCGATGACTCTGACGTCACTTACCGTCCCGTACTGGCTAAATAAGTCTTTCAACTGCTCCTCATTTACCGAGTAGGTGAGGTTACCGACGTACAGCTTGTTGCTTTCCATTCAAAGATCCTCTTCACAGATGTACGCTCAAAGCTTAATTATTCTTCGGAAGAAAAACAAGGAAGCGGTTTCGAGTCAGCTCTCCCGGCAGGTGGTCGCACCCGGTGCAGGTGCGGCGTCCTGAAGACCGGATCCCGGGCTGGATATCGTTGAGCTGGAAGTCCGGCCGGCCTGCGGGATCGCGGTTCTGCGGATCTCTCCGGCGAGAGATACTTTAATGGTGACCCGGGTCATTAATATATATTCCCAGGTAAATATTGGGCGTGATGCGCCGCCGCCTGCGAGGGAGTTGATTAACTGACAAATACACGAGGACGCCAGAACAATGAAGGCGAAGAGATCATACGCGTACGGTTGCCGAAGAAGAGAAACCGGGAGATATTCGCCCGGGCCGACCTGATGCTCGGAGCAAACCACATCCGTGTCCGTTGCGAGGACGGCGTCACGCGTACGGGAAGGATCAAGGGTAAGATCAAGAAGCGACTCTGGATACGCGAAGGCGACCTCCTGATCGTTGTCCCCTGGAGTTTCCAGGACGAGAAGTGCGATATCGTCTATCGATACATAAAGCCTCAAGTAGACTGGCTCAAGAAGCACAACTACCTCAGTCAGTAACCCTCTGCATTTTGCGCGCCGGGCTGAGGCATCGTCTCCTTCCGGCAGGGCCCCATATCTGATCGGGGGCGGACTTAATCCGGTTTCTGTCCTTTTTGAAGATCGTGAGCGATGGCGTTCGAGATATCCGCTGCGGTATCGGTATGCACCAGCACGAATGTTCTGCTCACCGACGCCGTTACGCCTGCCGCTAGCTGCGTGCCGAAGATGATGGGATGCAGGGCAGGGTATGACCATACCCCGCACGGAACCCCTGAAATCCTGATCACGTTCACCGTGTCTTCCCGCCTGATCCTGTAGTATTTTACAGATTCACCGGCAGAATAACCCTTTTATAATAGACGCCCCCTTCACCCGCCCCTCATGGAGAGAGATGGATGACGGCAGGAGAGAGCACGAGAGCAAGAGGGGCAGGACTCTCGCCATACAACCTGGCAAAGCCCAATCGGTCACGCGGAAGAGAACAGAACCCTGCACCGGGTGCAGGAGGCATCCGATGGCGCAGATGAGGAAACGGGGTCTTGCATTCGCAGACGAAGCGACCCGTCAGCGGGTCGCGAGCGCCGGGGGCAGGGCGCCGCACACTGAGCGTGGCCTCCAGGCTGCAAGCACCGAGACCCGTCAGCGGGTCGCGAGCGCCGGGGGCAGGGCGCCGCACACTGAGCGAGGTCTCCAGGCTGCAAGCGCAGAGACCCGTCAGCGGGTCGCGAGCGCCGGAGGCAGAGCGCCGCACGAAGCACGAGGCCACCAGGCCGCCGATGAAGAGACACCGAGACGTGTTGCACGGACCGGCGGGAGCTCCCCGCATGAGAAGCGGGGCTCCCGGAAAGGCACCCGTCTCGGGATCGGCAGGGAACTCTCCCCATAGCGATCCCGGCGTCGCTCACGGGGAGAAGGGATCGTCCGCTTCCGTTCCCTGCGCCCGCGGTTCCCAGGCCGGCGATCGCCGGGGTTCCGCCGCCGGGGTTCGGGCATATGCCGCCCCCGCAGCCTTCAGGAACGAGGGGTAGTACCGGGTAACGTACTCTTTCACCATCCGGCGGGACGAGAACCGGGGGGCGTTACTCTTGATCGACTCTTTCATCATCTTCACCCAGCCGTGAGGAATATCGTCGATCGAACGGTCGTAGTAGAGCGGGACGACCTCCTTCTCCAGGAGGTCGTAGATCGTCGCCGCATCGACGGCGTTCCTCGCCTCACGGTCGGTTGCCGCTTCTTCCCCGAACGCCCATCCGTTTCTGCCGTTGTAGCCTTCGATCCACCACCCGTCCAGGATGGAGAGGTTCAGCACCCCGTTGAGCGACGCCTTCATCCCGCTCGTTCCGCTCGCCTCCATCGGGGGCAGGGGGTTGTTCAGCCAGACGTCGACGCCGTGCACCAGGTACTGCGCCACCTGCTCGCCGTAGTCCTCGATGAACACGATACGTCCCCCGAATTCGGGCTGCTGTGCGTAACGGTAGATATTCTGGAGCACGCGCTTGCCATCGTTGTCGTTCGGGTGGGCCTTGCCGGCGAAGACGATCTGGACGGGGTACCAGGGGTTGTTCAGGATGCGCTTCAGCCGGTCGAGATCCTCAAAGATGAGGTGTGCCCGCTTGTAGGTCGAGAACCGCCGGGCAAACCCGATCGTCAGGACGGAGGGGTTGAGGAACGCCCCTTCCACCGCAGGGTTCGATGTCCCTCTGCTGTCTGTCGCCCACTTAATCCGCTCCCGCTCCCGGATTCGGTGGATGAGTTTTCCCTTCAGGTGGAGATGGGCATCCCAGAGTTCATCGTCCGGAACTTCATCGATGAGTTCCCAGACCGCCGGGTCGTCATGCTCCGAGAGCCAGTCGGGAGAGGTCGGCCCGATGTAGCGGTCGTAGAGGCCCTTGACCCGGGGGTTCAACCAGGTCGGGAGATGGACGCCGTTCGTGACATGGTCGATGGGCACCATCGTCTCGGGCATCTCCGGCCACAGGCAGTTCCACATCTGCCGGGTGACGGTCCCATTCGCGCACGAAACCCCGTTGTGGTGTGCGGAAGATCGCAGGGCGAACGCGGTCATGTTGAAGCCTGCGCCGGGGTTCTCGGGGTGGACGCCGAGTTGCAGGAACCGGGTCCGGTCAATGCCGAGCGCCGGGTAATACGTCTTGAAATAACGGTCGATGAGGTCTGCAGGGAATACGTCGTGGCCCGCCGGGACGGGCGTGTGCGTGGTGAAGATCGATGTCGCCTGAACCTCGCAGAAAGCCTCCTCGAACTCCATCCCCCGCTCGACCCGCTCCCGGATACGTTCGAGCAGCGCAAACGCCGGGTGGCCTTCGTTCAGGTGCACCGCCGAGTACTCGATACCGAGGGCGTGGAGCACCTTTCTCCCGCCGATGCCGAGGACGATCTCCTGGCGGAGGCGCTGCTCCAGGTCTCCCGTGTAGAGCCGGGAGGATATGTCCCGGTTATGGGCGTCGTTGCAGGGGATATCCGTATCCAGGAGGTAGAGCGGCACCTTGCCGACCTGGACCTTCCAGACGCCGACATAGATGGGCGGGTCGATATGCGGGACCCGGACCACCAGATCTTCGCCGGACGCATCGAGCACCCGGGTGATCGGCGCTGCGGTGCGGTCGACCGGTTCGGTGATCCCCTCCTGCCAGCCGTCGGGGTTGATGTGCTGGTGCAGGTAGCCCTGCGAGTACATGAACCCGACGGCGACCATCGGGAGACCGAGGTCGCTCGCCTCTTTCAAGTGGTCGCCGGCCAGGAACCCAAGCCCTCCCGCGTAGAAGGGAAGCGAGTGATGGAGCCCGTATTCAGCCGAGAAATAGGCGATCGTGACTCTCGGGTGGTCGGGGAACTCCTGTGAGAACCAGGTCGCGTTGGCGGTCATGTAGCGTTTGAACCGGCGCATAACGATATCGTAGCGGTGAAGGTAGGCCGGGTTCTCAGCCGCCCGGTTCAGGAACTCGACCGGTATATCCCGGAGCATCCGGACCGGGTTATGGACGCTTGCCTTCCACGCCTGCTGGTTCACCTGCTTGAAGAGTATTCGGGCCTCTGGATTCCAGCTCCACCAGAGATTGTATGCGAGGTCGACGAGCCCGGAGATCCGTTCCGGGACGTGGGCAAACTGATCGTGTAGTGAATCCCCCATGAATTCTATCCCCTTTTGAGTTGTGTAATCTCAGGTTTATTATTATATATGTTTAAGGATTTTTTTAAAATAGTGAAAGAACGAGAAAATCAAGACATCATGGGCTTCTTTGGGAAGGCGAGAGCCGGAGAACATACCCCGGCGCATGGTGGTTTCGTCCCGGGACCGGGATGGGTGGACGCTGCTCCGGGGGTGCGGGGGCCGCTCGAACGCCCCCTCCACCGGGGCCTCCTGCGCGGGCGCAATACCTCATATCGCGAAGCCAGGCAGCCTCATCTCCTTCCGTATATCTCCGTCACCTCGGTGAACTCCCGGAGGGCCTCCTCCCCCGCCTGATTCGGCCGGAGCCGCCACTCCCAGTTCCCCTCCGTCGTGCCCGGCCGGTTCATCCGCGCCTCCTCCCCGAGACCGAGGATGTCCTGCATCGGGACGATGACGGTACTGGCAGGGGAGAGCATCGCGAGACGGATGAGGATCCGGTGTACCTGGTCGGTGCCGACCCGCCCTCCGATGTAGCGGAAGAGCAGGTCCTTCTGGTCGTCGGAGGTCTCGTGCTCGAACCATCCCCGGATGGTGTTGTTGTCGTGCGTCCCCGTGTAGGCGACGCAGTCCCGTGTGATGTTGTGCGGCGCGTGAGGGTTCCGCGCGACGTCGCCGGAGAGACCGAAGGTCAGGACCTTCATCCCCGCGAACCCGAAGTAGGCCATCATCTCGTGGACGTCGGGGGTGATGTAGCCGAGGTCTTCGGCGATGATAGGAAGACACGGCCGGCTCCGCACGAGCAGGGTGAAGAGGTCCCGGCCGGGGGCATCGACCCAGCGCCCGTTCTCCGCGGTCTCATCGCCGGCAGGCACCTCCCAGTACTGCACGAACCCCCGGAAATGGTCGAGGCGCAGCCGGTCGACGAGGGCGAGGGTGCGTTCGATCCGGCTCTCCCACCACGCGAACCCCTGCTCCCGGTGCGCGTCCCAGTTGTAGACCGGGTTCCCCCAGAGTTGCCCCGTATCGCTGAACGCATCAGGGGGCACGCCCGAGACGGCGCTCGGTCTCTTCTGCTCGTCGAGTTTGAAGAGACCCGGGTTCGCCCAGACATCGACGCTGTCGTAGGTGAGGTAGATGGGGATATCGCCGATGATCTGGAGGTGGCGTGCACGGCAGTGGACTTTCAGCGCCTGCCACTGGCGGTCGAAGACATACTGGAGAAACTTCTCCCGGAAGATCCGGTCGGCAAGTTCCGTGCCGTGTTTTTCGAGCGCCTCCTCGTGCCGGTCCCGGATCCCGGCCGGCCAATCGCTCCAGACCTTCCCGGAGAACCGCTCTTTGAGGGCGACGAAGATGGCGTAGTCGTTGAGCCACGACGTGTTGCCGGCCGCAAAATCCTCGTAGCGAAAATCGTCCTGGTGTTCCTTGAACCGCTCAAACGCTCTATCGAAGAGGCCGTTCTTGTAGTCGAGAACCGCACGATAGTCGACCCGATCTATGGGAAATTCCGGTGGGTCTGCGATATCCTCCGGGGCGAGGAGACCGTCTGCGACCATCTGCTCGGGGCTGATGAGCCAGGTGTTTCCTGCGAACGCCGACGTGCCCTGGTAAGGTGAGTTGGCGAACTCCGGGCACGTCGGGTTGAGCGGGAGGATCTGCCAGTAGCGCTGCCCGGTAGCGGCGAGGAGGTCCGCGAACCGGTGCGCCGCGGGCCCGAGATCTCCGATCCCGTATGCCGACGGGAGCGACGTTATGTGCAGGAGAATTCCGCTGCTCCGCCTGTTCATGCCCGCTCCCCTCTCACGTCACCCGCACGCCGAGGCATGCCGCCGCCTTCCTGAAGGCCTCTGTCCATCGTCCTGTACCCCCATCGCGGCGCTCCCGCACCATCGCATAGTGCCCGCGCATCCCGACGCAGAACTTCCAGCTCTCCTCAAGGGTGAGCGGCAAAGGAAATATCTTTGCGCACTCAAAGATGCGGGAGACCTCCTCGAGCGGGGCGGGGTCGTCCGGCCGGGCAGCCGCCGCCCGGAGCGCGAGCGTGATCCGCCTGCTCGCCGCCGCCCCGAGGGACGCGAGATCGGCCTCGATGACCTCTCGCCGCATCTCCTCCGCGAGCGCGAGCGACCGCTCCGGATCAGGGCACCCCTCTTCGATCATCGCGAGCAGCCGGACCACGCGGGCGTGCGCCAGAAGGCGGGCGGCGGCTCCCGGTAGGGGAATCCCGAGGTCGTCGAGCGCTTCGATCGTCGCCGCCGAGTCGCGATAGACCGCACAGACGGCCTCTCCGATACCGGGCGCGATCTCGCCGACGATCCTCCACCGCTCCTCCCCGGAGAGGTCTTGCGCGGTGTAGACCCGGGAGAAGGTCCAACGTATCGCCCCGGCCGGATCGTAGTTCTCCCACGCCGCCCGGAGCGCCTCCCCGCCGCCGTCCTCGCGCACGCCGATGACGACCCGGTCGATCCCGGAGAAGCACACGGCCGTATCGAAGAGCCCCTCTTTTCCCGTCGCCCGCGACCGCACCCAGACGGTCCCGAGGATGCGGCGCTCTTTTGCATTCAAGCGATACGACCAGTCTCCATGAACGGCGTACATCCCCGACGCAGCCGCGGGGTGTTCGATGCCGAAGAGCGCGTAGAGCGCCGCACCGGCCGCCACCCGGGAGAGATCGACCGCTGCCGACCGGACCAGGACGTCATAGACCTCCGCTCCGGTCGCGTAGCGCGGATCGTTCACCGGAGCGCGGCGGAGGATCTCGACGAACGTCGCCTCGATATCGAGGTCGAGAACCTGACGGGCGATATCCATAGCCCTTTTTGCGTGCCGCATCACCTGGACGCTCCCCGGCTCGGTGATGTCGTCGAAGAACCAGCCGCAGCTCGTCTGCATCAGCATCGCCTGCCGCTCCAGTTCAAGCAGGGCAAGCACCCGCCGCCGCTCTCCGGCATCGATGCCGAAGGGCGCGTGCCGGGAGAAGAACGCCGTCACGGACTCGTCCGACCACCGGCCGAGGAGGAGTTCGACGGCGTCGTCGCGGGCCTCCGCCGGGTCGCGGACGAGAAGAGCGAGCGCCTCCTCCGACCGGGGAGCGAGAGCGTCCCTGACCATCTCGATCGCCTCCCGGAGCGGTCCGCGCCACGCCTGCGACCACCCGGGCTCTTTTCCGGTATGGCACCCGCACTCTCCCCGCCATCGTTCAATGCCGTGAGCGCAGCTCCACGATGTCTCAGCGCGGAGACGCGCCTCGTGCGTGGGCGGGTGGGCGTCGAGGTACTCGCCGTAGACCGTGAGGCGAACGCCGCGGTGCGCCTCGATGGCTTCAAGGCAGCGGGCGAGCGCCATCTCCCCGAACTTCCGGTGGTGGCCGTAGGTCTCGGCATCGGTTGCGATATGCACAAGTTCCGGCCGGTCGCTCTCCGGGGAGAAGGCGTCGAGCAACCGTCCGGCGAACCGCTGCCCGTCGGAGAGCAGGTCGCCGAACGCGACGTCGCGGGCGATCGTCCCGTCGTAGAAGAAGACGGCTATGCTTCGCCCGGAAGGGAGCCGGCAGAGGTAGGGCATCCTCGTCTCGACCCCCCCGCCGGAGACGTCCGTCCAGCCTTCCTCCCCGATCGCCCGCACGCCTGCGGCCTGGTGGGGGGCGAGGATGGTGAACCGGATCCCCGCCGCCGCCAGCGCCTCCAGGGATTCGGTATCGACCGCCGTCTCCGGGAGCCACATCCCCTCAGGCATCCTCCCGAACCTCGAAACAAAGTCGCGGACTCCCCAGGCGACCTGGGTCCGTTTGTCCCGCCGGGTCGAGATGGGCATGATGGTGTGGTTGTAGCAGCAGGCGATTGCAGAACCGTGGCCGCCGTAGCGCTCCCGGCTCTCCCGGTCGGCGTCGAGGATCGCGCCGTAGACCTCCGGGCGGTGCCGCTCGAGCCAGGATAAGAGCGTCGGTGCGGCCGTGAAACTGATCCGTGCATAATTGTTCACGAGGTCCTCGATCAGCCCCTCGCCGTCGAGGATGCGTGCGGCGGTGTTCGGGGCGTAGCACTCCGCGGTCACCCGCTCGTTCCAGTCGTGGTAGGGAGCGGCCGACCGCTGCACCTCAACCTCCCCGAGCCAGGGGTTTTCCCTCGGGGGCTGGTAGAAGTGGCCGTGGATGCAGACAGCGCGATCCATCGTCACGCCCCCTCGGGGGTGAAGACGACCGCCGCGAGCGGGGGCAGGGTGAGCGGGAGCGACCACGGCCGGCCATGTACCGGCACCTGCTCCGCTTCCACCCCACCGAGGTTCCCGACGCCGCTCCCGCCGTACTCGGTCGCATCGCTGTTGAGCACCTCTTTCCAGAACCCGCCGAACGGGACGCCGACCCGGTAGTCGTAGCGCGGCACCGGGGTGAAGTTGCAGGCGACCAGAGCGACGTCGTCGGCCGACCGCCCCCGCCGCAGGTAGGCGACGACGCTCTTCTCGACGTCCGAGAAGTCGACCCACTCGAACCCAGCCGGATCGGCGTCCCGCTCGTAGAGGGCGGGCAGGCGGCGGTAGAGGCGATTCAAGTCGGCGACCCACCGGAGGATCCCCTGGTGCGGGGCGTACTCCAGGAGGCGCCACTCAAGCCCGGTCTCGTGGCTCCACTCCGACCACTGCCCGAACTCCCCGCCCATGAAGAGGAGTTTCTTTCCAGGGTGCGTGAACATGTACCCGAAGAGCAGACGGAGGTTCGCCCGTTTACGCCACTCGTCGCCGGGCATCTTCCCGATGAGCGAACTTTTCTCGTGAACGACCTCGTCGTGCGAGAGGGGGAGGACGTAACGCTCGGAGAACGCGTACCATATGCTGAACGTCAGGAGATCGGGGCGGTACTTCCTAAAGACCGGGTCGAGCGTGAAGTAATCCAGCGTATCGTGCATCCAGCCCATGTTCCACTTCAGGTCGAACCCGAGCCCCCCGGTCGCGGTCGGGGCGGTCACCCCCGGCCAGGCGGTCGCCTCCTCGGCGATGACGAGGACGTCGGGGAAGTTTGCGTGGACGGTCTCGTTCACCTTCCGCAGGAAACTCATCGACTCGAGGTCCTCCCGCCCGCCGTAGGCGTTCGGCGTCCACTCCCCGGCGCTCCGGGCGTAGTCGAGGTAGAGCATCGACGAGACCGCATCCACCCGGAGGCCGTCCGCGTGGTAGCGTTCGAGCCAGAAGACGGCGCTGCTCGTGAGGAACGACCGGACCTCGTTCCTCGCGAGATTGAAGACGTAACTCTTCCATTCCGGGTGGTAGCGCCGGCCGGGGAGGGCGTGCTCGTAGAGGTAGGTGCCGTCGAAGTAAGAGAGGCCGTAGCCGTCGGAAGGGAAGTGGGACGGCACCCAGTCGAGGATCACCCCGATCCCGCGGTGGTGGAGATGGTCGACGAGGTGCATGAACTCCTGCGGGGTGCCGTACCTGCTCGTGGGGGCGAAGTAGCCGAGCGTCTGGTAGCCCCAGGAGGGATAGAACGGGTGCTCCATCACCGGAAGGAACTCGACGTGGGTGAACCCCGTCTCAAGCAGGTGGTCGGCGAGTTCGGTTGCGAGGTCCCGGTAGTTATTGCACCGCCGTTCCCCCTCCTGCATCCGCCACGAACCGAGATGGACCTCGTAGACCGATATCGGGGCGTCCGGTGTGTTCACCTCCTCCCGGCAGCGCATCCACGCCCGGTCTCGCCAGGCGTAGGAGAGATCCCAGACGACGGACGCGGTCTTCGGCGGAACCTCCCAGAAGCGGGCGAACGGATCGCCTTTCTCCACGCAGTAATCGCGGTACCTGCTCCGGATATGGTATTTATAGAGCGCCCCGTGACCGATATCCGGGACGAACCCCTCCCAGATGCCTGAGTCGTCGCCCCGCACCGTGAGCGGGTCTTCTCCCGCCCTCCACCCATTGAAGTCCCCGATGACCGAGACTTCGGCGGCGTTCGGCGCCCAGACGGAGAAGAACGTCCCCTGCACACCGTCGGCGACGGCGAGATGTGTCCCCAGCTTCTCGTAGAGGCGGGAGTGGTTCCCCTGCCGGAAGAGGTAGACGTCGTAATCGGTGACGAGGCTCCCGGTCTTCGTGATATCGGGCAACGCCTGCTGCACGCTCTCACCCGACCCGGTGGTCTTCGTCGCGGTCCGTCCGGATGACCTCCGCGTAGACGCCGAGCATCCGTTCGCTGACGACGCTCCACCTGAACCTCTCCATCACTTTCCTCCGCCCGGCTTTCCCGAGTCTCTGCATGGAGGCCGGGTCGTCGATGAGGTGGCAGATCCCCCAGGCGATCGAGTCCGGCCGGACGGGAACTTTGATACCGTTCCTGAAGTTATCGATGTTCTCGGCGAGCCCCCCGACATCGGTCGCGACGACACAGCGCTCCGCGCTCCAGGCCTCCGTGAGGACGAGCCCGAAGGGTTCGTTCCTGCTTGGTATGACGACGAGGTCGCAGGCGTTCAGGAGCCGGATATGCTCCTCATCGGAGACGTAGCCGAGGAACTGCACGGGAAGACCGTGCGCCATTCCCTCCAGGTAACCGCGCATATCCCCGGTGCCGGCGAAGAGGAACTGCACGTCCCAGCGTTTGGCCAGGATATCGGGTATGGCCTGCATCAAGAGATCGGGCCCCTTCTGGTAGGTGAGGCGTCCGACGAAGAGGACGACGGGCGCGAGCGGGTGGATACCGTAGTGCTTCTTCACCTCGCCCGGGTCGACCCTGGTGCGGTAGGCAGAAGGGTCGATCCCGTTCGGAATGACGGTGATCTTCCATCCCGGGACGTTATAGAGCCACATCACCTCGGTCTTCGTCGAGTTCGAGACGGTCGTGACCGCCTTTGCGATGTAGCCCCCATACCACTCTTTGCCCGATATCTCCTGAAACTCCCACCAGCCCCCGAAGTTCCCCCCGTGCCGCCCATACTCGGTCGAGTGGTAGGAGAGGACGGTGTTTCGGTCACGGAGGGCGTGCAGCGCCTCCACGACATGCCAGTCGTGGAAGTGGAGGATGTCGAAAGCCGGGGTGTCGCAGGCACGGAAGGCATCCACGAGCATGTTGCTCATGGTCCTGCAGTACTCGACGATGTTGTCGCCATAGGGAAGGCAGTAGTGGTAGTGGACGTTATTGATCGCCGCGTCGTCTCCCTCTCCCCGCGTGAAGAAATGGACCTCGTGCCCCTTCTGTGCGAGGCGTTCGGCGAGGTGGGTCGCTGCCGGCGCAAGGCCGCCCACCTTGAACGTGGCATTGAGCGACTCCCAGCAGAAGAATGCTAACTTAAGCGTTTCCATAGTTTGTTGATCCTCTTCTGAATCATCGTTCGGAGTCTCGTGCGGTCGGAGATACCCCAGATCTTCTGCGCCAGTTGCGTATCACCGATGACCTGGGCGATCCAGCGGTTGAAGTCCTCCCGCTCCACGTGGTACCGGATGACATCGTCCGGGGCAAACTCGAGCATATTTGCAAGTTCCTGGAGACTGTGGGCGGCGTACCCGGCCGGCCGGTCATAGGACGAGAAGTAGAACGCCTTATCCGGGGGGACGCAGCGGAGCGAGAGAGCGGCCTTGGGCGACCGGGCGATGGTTGCAGACCGTTCCTCGGCGTGCGAGAGGATCCGCATGAATGAGGCGAAGTAGTCGTAGGTCGCCTGGTGGCTGACGGCGTGGAGCGGCTTTCCGCACGAGGTCGAGCGCATGGCCATCCGGCGAATATGCTCGGTCTCAAGGAGGCAGCGCCAGATCTCCGCGTCTGTCACCAGGCCCCCGGCCTCCTCGAGCGCCTCGAGGGCGGACTGCTGCATGATGGTCCTCTGCCGGCCCGGCAAGCCGGTCGGGTCGCCTGTCTCCCCGATCTCCTCGTGCGGTGGAAGCCGGGCGGCGTCTGAGGGGCGTACGGTCTCTATCCCCTCCGCCGCGAGGGCGGACGGGAGCGCACGCAGGAACTCGAGGATGCCCGCTTCGGGGCCGATGAAGTCCCCGAAGATGCGGTAGTCGAGGAAGAGCGTGATGCAGTCGCCGGGGGATACGGAGAGCCACCCCGCATACTGGTCGGCCATCAGCGGCCACTTGTCCCACCCCCGCCACGGAAACCGTACGGCGATATCGTCGGAGAGGTCGCAGTGGGTGACGAGGACCGGGAGGCCCCGGTAGGTGTAGGTGTGGTTTGGGTCCCTCTCAAGAGCAGGGCCTTCGCCTCCCTCGATGATGGCCGCCTCAATTCCGGCCCCGGCAAGCGCCTCTGCGGTGGTCGGGGTGATCGGGTAGTCGGTATGCGCAAACGTGGTCGGCGTGACCGAGAAGTGCTCCTTCATCAGGTTCCGGTGCATGAGAAGTTCGTCCGTGAACTCCGTGAGATCGGTGAACTGTCCGGCGACGCTGTGATGGTAGGTCTGGGCGAGGAGTTCGACGTTAGGGTGGGTGGCCGCACGGGAGAGGAGGTCGAGCATCTCCGGGTACCACGCATCGAGGTTCTCCACCACCGTTCCGGATATCGCAAAGGCGCACGTAAACCCCTCATCGAGGAGTTCGAGGAGGAGTTCCGTCGTCGGTCGGAAGGAGCGGTCGATGACCTCCCCCAGGTCTTCCTTCGCGTCAGGGTTAAAGTAACTCTCTTTTACGTTTCTCTTTCCCTTTACCAGATCAGGTAAAAACCCGGGGTTAAGGTAGCAGGGATAATGAATATCGAATCCCAGACAGACCTTCGGTGGATTTAAGCCCTCGCCCGTCATCGGTGGTAGATGTCCGTTTCCGTATATAAATGTCGTCGACGTGGAATGCCCGCCGACCCTTAGGCCCTTTCCGTGCTCCGATACCCGGGAAGCTGGCAACCGTCATCCCCGGAGCGGATCGAGGCATCCGCAATACCCTTGCGGAAGCACGGTCAAGAGCCTATTCTGCTGTTAATTCCGCTATGGTTGAGGCTTACTGGGAGATCGGGCGGCAGATAGATGAAACCGTTGGTGAACGCGCCGAATATGGAAAAAGGTCTGCTGAGATATTCGGCGGGGCAGTTGACTTCAGAGTTTGGTAAAGGCTTTGATGAAACCAGTTTACGCCGTGCGTCAATTTTTCAAGACATTTCCAATTCGTGCTACAGTGTGGCACGAATTGAGTTGGTCGCACTATCGCCTGCTTGACGTCATCCCAAAAAGATCTATGAATCTTCCGTACACCCTGATCGGAACACTCACCTCCGAGGTTTCTACCATCTGAACTATATCCTGGGCAAGGAGGGTGAAACGGCTTCCCATCGGGTATCGCCACGCGGGGGGGAGGGATCGGGAGGGGGTGTCCCCCTCCCGGCAAAGGAATTTTGGGACAATCTCTTTCAAAACACTCGCCCACGATTAAAACAAGTAGGATTCAATGAAGTCAAGCGAGAGATAGAACTCCCCGTGTCACACCAGGCGTTCATTATTAGGTATGAAGGAGGGGGACGTCCGCATCTTCACTTTTGTAGTCGGGTGGCTGGACTTATTCAACACAACCCCCACCAAAACATTCTAAAGAGACCTCTCCCGATCACCCTCCAGGAAGTGTGGCTGCATGGACTATCTGGAGGAGTTTCCTGTTCTCTTCATCGACGATGAACTGCACTCGGACACCGCAGAAGGCCGGGCGTCGCGGGAGATCGTGAAGGAACTCAAAGAGGACGATCTTCCCGTCATCGAGGCTTTGGCCGCCCGCGACGGGGTTCACGCATTTCTCTCGCACCCTCACGCGAGCTGCATCGTCATCGACTGGGAACTCTCGGCCGAGACCACGAACGGCATGCTCACCGCGCAGGACGTCATCACCCTCATCCGGGAGAGGAACCCGAAAGTCCCGATCTTTTTAAACACCGAGAAACTGGCGATCTCCGCCATACCCCTCTCCGTCATATCCCGGATCGACGGCTACATCTGGAAACTCGAGGACACCCCCGGCTTCATCGCCGGCCACATCAAGCGGGCGGCAACGAACTACCTCGCCGACGTCCTCCCTCCGTTCTTCCAGGGGCTGATGGACTACGTCGAGGAGTACCGCTACTCCTGGCACACGCCGGGGCATATGGGTGGTGTTGCGTTCCTCAAAAGCGCCGCAGGCCGGATCTTCTACAACTTCTTCGGGGAGAACACTCTCCGGGCCGACCTCTCGGCCTCGGTGCCGGAACTCGGTTCGCTTCTCGAACACTCCGGCGCCGTCGGGGAGGCGGAACGGAAGGCCGCGGAGGTCTTCGGGGCCGACCGGACCTACTTCGTCACCGGCGGGACCTCGGCCGCGAACAAGATCGTCTGGCTTGGGACCGTCACTCCCGGCGATATCGTCCTCGTAGACCGGAACTGCCATGCGTCGGTGATGCACGCGATCATCATGACCGGCGCCATCCCCGTCTACCTCATCCCCGCCCGGAACGACTACGGGATCATCGGCCCCGTCCGGAGCAGCGAGTTCCGTCCCGAGGTCATCGCAGAGAAGATCAGGAACTCCCCCCTCATCGACGATCCCGCGTCGCGGGCGGTCAGGATGGCCGTGATCACCAACTCCACCTACGATGGGATCTGCTACAGCGCGGAGAGGATCGAGGAGCAACTGAAGGAGACCGTCCCCTATATCCACTACGACGAGGCGTGGTCGGGCTACGCCCGGTTCCACCCCCTCTACGCCGGGCGGTTCGGGATGCATGAGACGGACGGGGTCGGCCCGACGGTCTTTGCCACCCAGTCGACCCACAAGGTCCTCGCCGCGTTCTCACAGGGCTCGATGCTCCACGTCAGGCAGGGCCGGAGCCCCGTCGACCACCCGCGGTTCAACGAGGCGTTCATGATGCTCACCTCGACCTCCCCCCAGTACACCATCATCGCGTCGCTCGATGTCGCCGCCAGGATGATGGCCGGGCACTCGGGGAGGTTCCTCGTCGAGGAGACGATCGAGGAGGCGATCGTCTTTAGAAAGAAGATGGTGACGGTGGCCGAAGAGATCCGGGCAGGGAACAGGACCGGAGAGGACTACTGGTGGTTCACCGTCTGGCAGCCCGACTGCATCATGGACGAGGAGACGGAGAGGCCGCTATCTGAAGCGGATGATATCCTCCTCAGGAACCACGCCGGTTGCTGGCTCCTGAATCCGCACGATGCCTGGCACGGTTTCGACGGCGTTGAAGAGGGTTACGCCATGCTCGATCCCGTCAAGGTGACGATCCTCACCCCGGGGATCGGGCCGGGCGGGAGGATGGAGGAGTGGGGGATACCGGCGGCCGTCGTCACGAATTACCTCCGGGAGAGCGGGATCGTCGTCGAAAAGACCGGGTACTACTCGATTTTGGTCCTCTTCACGCTCGGGATCACCAAGGGCAAGTCCGGGACGCTGCTTGCGGAACTCTTCCGGTTCAAGGCGCTCTACGACGGCAACAGCCCGCTTGAGGAGGTCTTCCCCGACCTGGTGCGCCGCTACCCTGCCCGGTACGCCGGGCGTGGCCTCGCCGACCTCTGCCGGGAGATGCACGGCTACCTCCGGGATGGGTCGATCACCGACGTCGTCCGGAACGTCTACGCGACGCTGCCTGAGGCGGCGATGACGCCGGCGAAGGCCTACCGCCACCTGGTGCGGGGCGAGGTGACACCGGTGCCCGCGAGCGAACTCGAGGGGCGGACGGTCGCGGTGATGGTCGTCCCCTACCCGCCCGGCATCCCGGTCGTCATGCCGGGGGAGCGGTGCGGCCCGGCAACGCGGGCGATCGTCGATTACCTCGTCTCCCTGCAGGACTTCGACGCCCTCTTCCCCGGGTTCGAGAGCGAGGTGCACGGGGTGGATGTTGTCGTGGCGGAGGACGGGCAGAGGGTCTACTCCATCTACTGCGTTTCGGAGTGACGCCGGTCAATCCCGCACGCCGACGAAGATCGCGGTCGCGAGGAAGTGGACGAGGCTACGATACTGAGCGAGACGGCGTCGAGAGTGAACTCAGCGGCGATGGATGGGAGCGCGATGTTCACTGCCGAGCCCATAAACGGGGTGGCCACGCGCTGAGTGCAGGGTGGTCGGGATGATGCCGGATCACCTGCCGGGGGGTACGGTGCCGGGCAGGGACCTGCCCGGGAGAGAACAATGAAGAGGAGAGGGGCGGGTTAGCCGGCGGTACTCTTTACATTAACCGATAACGTATGCAAATTATTTACACGTCTGGGTTTTGTCGGAGAAAAAGTCCTGGTTTCGTCGTGAGTAATTTCTTGCTTCAACGGTCATTTTTCGGAAAACCCCTTGAGGTGGGGTTTAATATTCCGCGCAACACCTCTCCCGCACTGCGCTTGTTCTTCAGAAAGGTGTGGAATGGACGATTCCCGGCGGAATGCCCGTGATCCTGCGTGCTATTCCGGAGACGCTCGGGTGATCTCTCACGTGCCGAGATCGACGTACTGCTTGCGTATATAAAACGTGTAAAGAAATTGGACAGAATTTTTATACGGAGGTCTTCCGATGTCTCATCGGTGGATTCTGATGAAGATCAGCCGCGTTATAGGACTTCTGGCCGTCGTCGCCTTCATCGTGCCGGTGGTTTCAGCTGCAGGTATCGGAAGCGAAAATGACGGAGTCGCGGGACTTCTCTCGCAGGCGGACGGGTATGGAACCCGTGAGTATTTTACGATCACACAGGGGGAGACTGATTCTCATCTGCTCAATGTACCAGCTGGGATGTCCTTACTGAATGTTTACTTAAACTGGTTTACCCCGGACCACTCCCTGGAATTGGAGATCTACAGACCGGATGGAAGCCTGTATGGTTCGTACCATGACAACTATGGTGGACGTCCAGATGGAAAGATCCGCATAGATATAAGCAGCCCTGCATCAGGTACCTGGAGACTTAACGTGTATGGAGAGAGTGTGACAGGAACCATTCCGTATATTTTGAATTGCAATGCTTATGCTTAAATGATTACCTCTCACACGCTTTCAACAAAGCCGAACACCTACCAAACCAAATCTTTTTATTGATACCGGTTTTATGTAAATCCATGGTCATGCGGGTGCGGATTGCCGGAATCGCTCTGGCCATCCTCTGCCTCGCACTGCTGCCGTCTGCCGCATGTGCTACTGCCGTTCAGGACGCATATCCGGAGAAGGTGCCGTTGGATCCGATGCCGGTGTACGTCTGGAATCTCCCCCTGGAGATTGTTATTCTCGGACTCGTATCCATATTCGTTCCGGTGCTTTTTATCCCGATGCAGCTTGTATTCTCGCTGCTCACATGGTTGCATTTCGGCCATAAGAGGGTCCTGCACAATAACGTCCTTGAGAACGAAACCCGGAATGCAATGTACCTATGCATACGCGATAATCCGGGAATCAATACAAGCTCTCTCTCCCGGTTGCTCGGGATGAATATCGGAACCCTCCGCTACCACGTAGAGATGTTATGCAGGATGGGAACGGTCGTCCCCGAGCCGAACTGCAGAGGTATGAGATATTACGTCGACACGGGCGCCTGTTCTGATCTGGAACGAAAGGTGGCGGGATATCTCAACGAGCAGTCAAAGAGTCGGATACTCAATATCGTTTTGCAACACCCGGGAAGCACGAGAAAAGAGATCGCGTCCCGGCTCATAATGTCGGGCGCGAACGTCACCTGGCATATGAAACCGCTGCTCCGGGACAGCATTGTCAGAGACGAGAAGAAAGGACGGTTCGTACGCTACTACCTCTGCGCCGATGCGAAAGAGTGTGTACAAGCCCACGGATCGTGGAAGCCCACGATCGCCGGGGGGCGTGTGTCCGGCACCGGTATCTGATTGCCGTTCGACAGTTCTCCATAACTACACCGTTTGCCTCTTTTCCCGGATCGCCCCGCGGCTTATCGAGGATGTGTTCAGAGTCTCCGGGCGCCGCCTGCACGTCATGCATGGACGACGGAGTCGGCCCGGGCGATCTCCTGCTCGGGGAAGAGGATGATGTGATCCGATATGCTCTCTGCGGTCGTAATCCCGCCCGACTGCCCGATCTCCGGGAAGATCTCGATCATATGCCGGGAGGCTTCGGAAGAGAACGTGGCCTCCTTCAGGGGACGAAGCGATCCGTCCGCGAAGGCGTACAGGTCGCCGTTGGTTTTGTTGTAGGTCATTGGACCGTCGTGTTTGAACGTCGTGAGCGTTATATTGTATTCTCCGTGAGTGAGATCGTCAAACTCGATCCTGTCGACCTCGCGTAATATGGCGAGGGGATGTACCCCCTGCATGGGGAAGTCAAATATCTGGTCGTTATAATACACGTTGCCGCTCTGGTGGACATATACCTCGTACGCGTGCTCCTCCCCGTCTACGTAGCCGATCCAGTGGAGTCCGGTGCACTGCACTGTTCCGTCTTTGTCGATATACTGGTTCAGCTGGATGAGCACGGCCGACTCGTTCGAAAACGCCTGCTCCTGTGCAAGCGTATTCCAGAGGTCAACCAGATCGGGTCGGCACTCCCGGGCGTCGAAAGAGATATGCATCTCTCCCCTGGTGACCTCGGGTTGCTCGGGCATGTAGAAGTAATGCACAAAGACGAGAGTGATGAGGATGCTCCAGATGACAATCTGGCTCTTTTTCATGGGACCTCCGGATAGGAGCGTCCTAGTTTCGACGGGTTTTTGTACGGGTTGAAGGTACTGTCACTCATGGCTGATACAGTTTATGCAATCGGCCGGCAGGCCTGCCTGTCTATCGACAGAACCCGGTAGTTCGGGTGCAGGGCGCGCGCAAGTGCGGCAGTCTGAGGCTGCTGCGTCCTGTACGGCATTACCGCCGTGAGAATGGGTTCTCTCCTGTGCCCTCGTCTTCCGGGGAGGGTTCTCTCCGTTCATTTTCGGCAAATATCTGCGGACGTGTAAATGAATCTGACAGAATTTCTAAATAGCTCTGTGTTCAAGCCATTGTGTGGACGCTTTGAAACAGCGTCCGCAAAAGTGTGGGGCTGCCCATCCCTGGTTGACGACCGGATGACGCGCCCCGCATGCCCAGAGGCAAAGGGAACGTACGCGTTCTGCGTACTTAAATATGTGCCTCTTTTGCCTCCTGGGAAAGAAACAGGAGGAAAGCAAATGAACAGAAACATTGGAATGCGGGCACTCTCCGCGCTTCTCGCCGTGCTGCTGGTGAGCGTGGGCGTTGTGCCGGTGATGGCGTGCGAGCCCGGAACACCTTGCGGCGATGCCAAACAAGACATGCAAAAAACTGATCTGTCGGGCCTGGAGAAGTACGAGGCTGTTGCTTCTGCACTGAATTTGGACGATGTGCGAAAACTCTCAGAGATCCCGCGTTCCGAAGATCTGAGTAAGATTGTCGAGAATGCTGAGACATTCTCTCTCGATAAAGAACTTGAAGATGGATCCATCAATCATATGACGGCTGTAGTACTGCCCGTTGAATCCGTTATCGAAAAAGGCGGCTCTGTCTAGATATCAAACGTCGTTGCCGTCTGGGATAGCGACAATACTCGGGTACTCAAGTACACAAACACGTATCAGAATGGGTCCCTGTATAAACTCACGTTCGCTAGAATCGGCAGCAATGGAGATGTCCTTGAAGAAATTATCGTCGACGGAGGTTCCCTGGTCGAGGGCATGCCAGAGCAGTTCATTACGACAGCTGAGGATGATGATTATTGGCCTTGCGTAGGCGAGTGTATCATCGGAGATTGTATCTGTGCGATTGTAGGAACTACCTGCCCCGGGCTGCCACTCTGCGACGTCTGTGTAATTCTGCTGCGGCCCTGCGCTGCTCTGCCGAGTGCAGTTTCTTGTGCACCTGCCGCGGCTTGTCTGGGGATAGAGGTAGCATGGTGTATGGGGCAATGTATGTGAACCAGGGTAGCCCCATCATTCTTTTTTTAAGGTGGATATGATGGTGGTACAAAGGGACTCTCAATCCATATTGGCTATTGTAGTAATCGGACTCATTTGTTCCGGTTGTGTAAGTACAGACATTAGTTCTGGTACACCTCTGGAAATAGCCATAGAGAAACAGCAAAATATCGAAAATTTAGCGTATATTGAAATACTTACTTTGAACATAGTCAACGAAACGAGGGCAATTGAATATGACGTACTTTTACAGAAACCAGATAGATTTCGAAAGATTGAAAAAAGTGACTCTTTTACACGCTTGAAGATCGTTTCAAATGGAGATGTCGTCTGGATCTATGATCCGGAGAAAAATAATGTGCTCGTAAGACACTTGACACCATCTGAAAAGAGACCAGCGCCTGCGATCTACACATTACTGACCGACAACATTACTAAAAATTACACGGTAGAGGAACAAGGGATAGAATCAATCAACTCAATTCCGGTCTATAAAGTAAAACTGACTCCTCACGAGTTGGACCGCGAGGACAACACAAAAGAGTACGTATTGTGGATCGACTCCAAAAATATGACCCCGTTAAAACTGCAGAGTTACGATAAGGGCAATCTGGTGCTAACCCTGGAATATCGAAATTACTCAATGAATTGCGTGATAAATGATGATGAGTTCACGTTCACGATTCCCGATGGCGCATCGGTGGTGTACGCATGAAGATTGATACTATTGCCAAAGAAGAGTTGTGGCGTTCAGTTGCAACCTTTGGAATCTCGCTTATCGTCATCGCTTACATCATCACAACAGACTACCTCCCATTGCCAGCTTTTTTGCTCTTACCCCTGCCATTGATGATCGCTGCAATAGTCGCCTGCGTTATGGTGTGGTATAGACGAAAAGAAGGCCTGACCGACCCCAATCCCGCGAATATCCTTCGTCATGCGTTTCGACTGGGGAAGCGCGGAGAAAAGAAGACAGCACGGAGAAGAGGCATCGTTGAGAAGATGACCGACGCCGCCCTTCTTGTCACGATCTTCCTGATCTATAGCTATGCGTCCCTTGCATACTCCATCAACCAGATATTCTGGCTCCCTGTCCTTGTCATCCTCGGCCTGCTTCTGACGCGCATCGTCTTCATCGATGGTGGGGAGCGCCACATCACCTTCGCACGATCGGCCATCTTCTACCTCGGAGCAACTGGGATCGTCCTTCTGCGCTACCTGGTACTGGGGTACCCCGTTCTCCCCCTCCTCCAGGCAATCGCGCTTGTTGGTATCGTTGCTTTTCCCATCCTCTATATCTGGGAACGACGGCGCGCACCGGAGGGAGCGGATTGATGGCTGATGGATGACCAGCAGAGTGATCGATGTGTTCTGCGCACCCCTGTGAGAGGTAGAGGGCTCATGACCGTAAAGGCAGTGCAGGTACTGGCCGCTCTGCTCATCGCATGCACTCTGTGCATTCCTGCAGTCGCGGCCTCAACGATCCCCCTCGAATACTAACACATGGACCGGTGCCCGGACTGCAAACTGACTGATCCGCTGATTGCGGACCTGGAAAGCACCTACGACGGCGCCCTCACGATCGAATGGATCGACGTCGAGACTGTGGACAGTTGGGAGCGATGGAACGCGTACGCATTTCTCGAAGTCCCGGCCGTAGTCGTGAACGGCACCGTCACAATTCCCAAAGAGGAGATCACCGACGAGAACCTCAGGGCGGCGATCGAGCAGTCCCTTGCCGGTGCTGAGCCGCAGGAGAACTCGCCGCCGATTAACTGGAATATCCCGTTTGCATTCTCCCTGGGCCTTTTCTCCGGGTTCTCACCCTGCCTGATGGCAATACTCGGATTCATACTGGTGTACGTCACCGGGTCGGGCAAAGGGCTGAGAAGCAGTCTCCTGAACTCTGTAATATTCGGTCTGGGGCTGGTAGCCGCGTATATCGTCCTGGGGTGCTGCTTCCTGCTGGCAGGGATGTCCCTTGGTGGTTTCGGTCCGTACCTCGCCGTCGCGGCAGGACTGATCACGATACTCACCGGGGTGAACCTGCTTGGGTTGATAAAACTCCCGATCTCCGCGGACGACTACGTTAAGTCATCCATACGGAAGCATGCAACCACGCTTGCCGGGTTGTTCATTCTGGGCATGATATTTTCAATCGTCAAGGCCCCGTGCGCCGCACCGATGCTCCTCGTCCTGCTGAGCAGAATCCTGATCGACGGCACCGTACAGGATTTATCGCTCCTGCTGGTCTTCGGAGCCGGGGTGCTCACGCCGTTTCTCGGCGTCGGAGTCCTCGGTGGATACGCCTCATCAAGCAGGATACGGGAGTACAGGGACGTTATTCGAGCGGGAAGCGGGATCCTGTTGATAGGATTCGGGGTCTGGCTCATCTTCTGGGGGTAAACACTGCTGGATCAGCAGATACCCATCCTCCGGATCGACTGGCGTACCTTGCACGATCTTCCTTGCCGCGAGAATATCCGTTACCCTGCACCTGCATCCTTCAGGATGAGACCGAATGCCTCATTTTTGCAAGCAGTCGATGGACGTGTAAAGAAAAAGGACAGAAAACATAAATGCCCAGACGTCTAGGCTAGAGTGCGGAGGCTCAAAACAGCGTTCGCAAAATCGCGGAGGCTCACCCCATCCGCCCAAGACCGGGTGAACCCCCCCACTGCCCGGAGGCGAAAGAGTGGTTCGCATTCCATATACATTAAGGTTGCGCCTCTTCTGCCTCCGGGAATGTTACAGGAGGAAAGCAAATGAACGGAAAGATTGGAATGCGAGCACTCTCTGCGCTCCTGGCAATGCTGCTGGTGAGCGTGGGCGTTGTGCCGGTGATGGCGTGTGAGCCCGGAACACCTTGCGGCGATGCCAAACAAGACATGCAAAAGACCGATCTGTCGGGCCTGAAGAAATACGAAGCTGTTGCATCTGCTCTGAATCTGAACGATGTGCGAAAACTATCAGAGATTCCACGTTCCAAAGATCTGAGTGTGATCATCGAGAACGCTGAAGCATTCTCTCTCGAAAAAGAACTTGAAGATGGATCCATCAATCACATAACGGCTGTAGTACTGCCCGTTGAATCTGTTATCGAAAAAGACGACTTCATCCAGACCTCAAACATTGTTGCAGTCTGGAGCGATGACAATGCTCGGGTACTCAAGTACACAAGTACGTATCAGAACAAGTCCCTGTATAAACTCACATTCACCAGAATCGGCAGCAATGGAGATGTACTTGAAGACATTATCGTCGATGGTGGCTCATTCGTCGAGGGCATGCCGGAGCAACTCTTTACGGCTGAGGAAGACGATTATTGGGATTGTGTTAAAATGTGTATCATCGGGGATTGCCTCTGTGCGGTTCTGGGAATCCCCTGCCCCCCTGGGATACCAATCTGCGACATCTGTGTAACTCTGTTGGCTCCGTGCTACTATATGCCGAGCCTGTATACCTGTGCACCTGCTGCGGTTTGTCTGGGAGTTGAGGCAGCATGGTGTATGGGGTACTGCATGACCTGAGGTAGCCCCATTCTTCTTTTTAAAAGTGATATAATGACAGTACAAGGGCACTTCCAATCCATATTGGTTATTGTGGTACTCGGACTCGTTTGTTCAGGTTGTGTAGATACAGGCATTGGTTCGGGTACACCTCTGGAAAAAGCCATAGAGAAACAACAGAATATCGAGAATTTGACGTATATTGAAACACTCACTTTGAGTATAGACAATGAAACACGGGCAATTGAGTATGATGTAATTTTACAAAGGCCAGATAAATATCGAAGGATTGAAAAAAGTGGCCCATACATATGCTCGGAAATCGTCTCGAATGGAGATGTTGTCTGGATCTATGATCCGGAAAAAAACGCTGTGCTCATAAGAAATCTGACAGCATCTGAAAAGAGACCAGAGCCCGCGATCTATGCGTTGCTGACTGACAACATTACTAAAAATTACATAGTAGAGGAACACGAGATGGAGTCACTTAACTCAACCCCAGTCTATAAAGTAAAACTGACTCCTCACGAGTTGGACAGTGAGGATACGAGAGAGTATCTATTGTGGATCGATTCCAGGAGTGCGATCCCGTTAAAACTGCAGAGTTACGATATGGGCAATCTGATATTAACCCTGGAATATCGAGACTATTCGGTAAATTGCGTAATAAATGACGATGAGTTCACTTTTACAATTCCCGATGGCGCATCGGTGGTGTACGCATGAAAATTGATTATATCATCAAAGAGGAGTTGTGGCGTTCAATTGCGGTCTATGGGGGATCATTTCTTATTATTGGGTTTCTGAGCGTGGCGGGAAACTTACCGGTACCGCTGTCTTATATGCTCCTCCTAGCATTGATTCCTACTGCAGTGCACTTTCTTGTTATGGTGCGATATCGACGAAAAGAAAACCTGACTGACCCCACCATCACGAACATTTTTCGTCATGCGCTTCGACTAAGAGATCACGGAGAGAAGACTACAACACGGAGGAGAGCCATCTTTGAGAAGGTGGTCGATACCGTCCTTGCCGTCGTGATCTTCCTGATCTACCTCTACGCGTCCCTTGCATACTCCATCAGCCAGAACTGGCTCCCCGTCCTTCTCATCATCGGCCTGCTTCTGACGCGGATCGTCTTCATCGATGGCGGCGAGCGCCGCATCACCCTTGTACGATCGGTTGTCTTCTATCTCATAGTCGCCGCGATCGTTGTTCTGCGTTACCTGGCACTGGGATATCCCGTTGTCCCCCTCCTCCAGGCAATCGTGCTTGTTGGTATCGTTGCTTTTCCCATCCTCTATATCTGGGAACGGCGATCTGCCCAGGAGGGAAAGGACTGAGGGATGGCCTGTGGAGTGATCGATGTGCCTTGGTACATCTCTGCGAATGATGGAGGGCTCATGACCGTGAAAACAGCGCAGGCACTCGCCGTTCTGCTCATCGCATGCACTCTGTGCATTCCTGCAGTCGCGACCTCAACGATCCCCCTCGAATACTACCACATGGACCGGTGCCCGGACTGCAAACTGACTGATCCGCTGATCGCGGACCTGGAAGGCGCCTATGGCGGTGCCCTTGCGATCGAATGGATTGATGTCGAAACCGTGGACGGATGGGAGCGATGGAACGCATACGCATTCTCGAAGTCCCGGCCGTAGTCGTGAACGGCACCGTTAAAATTCCCAAAGAGGAGATCACCGACGAGAACCTCAGGGCGGCGATCGAGCAGTCCCGTGCCGGCGCTGAGCCGCAGGAAAACTCCCTGCCGATAAACTGGAATATCCCGCTTGCATACTCCCTGGGCCTATTCTCCGGGTTTTCGCCCTGCCTGATGGCAATACTCGGATTCATCCTGGTGTACGTCACCGGGTCGGGAAGGGGTTTGAGAAGCAGTCTTCTGAACTCGTTAATATTCGGCCTGGGGCTGGTCGCCGCGTATATCGTCCTGGGGTGCTGCTTCCTGCTGGCAGGGATGTCCCTCGGCGGTTTCGGTCCGTACCTCGCTGTCGCGGCAGGACTGATCACGATACTCACCGGGGTGAACCTGCTCAGGTTGATACGGCTCCCGGTCTCCACCGACAACTATGTCAGGTCATCCATACAGAAGCACTCGACCACAATTGCCGGGTTGTTCATTCTGGGCATGATATTTTCGATCGTCAAGGCCCCGTGCGCCGCACCGATGATCCTCGTCCTGCTGAGCAGAATCCTGATCGACGGCACTGTGCAGGATCTATCGCTCCTGCTGGTCTTCGGAGCCGGGGTGCTCACGCCGTTTCTCGGCGTCGGGGTCCTCGGTGGATACGCCTCATCAAGCAGGATAAGAGAATACCGGGATCTAATCAAGGCCGTCAGCGGGGTTGTTTTGATTGGATTTGGGCTCTGGCTCATCTTCTGGGGGTAAACGCTGCTGGATCCGAAGATGGCCATCCACCCGGATCGGCCGGCATCCGGTTCTGTATTACTTCCATCGCTTCCCAACGGGGAATGAACGGTCAACGGGTAAATCACACGGTCCTCGTCCCGGTACTGAGTGTCTATAACAGTCGGTTGCCGGGACTGTTGTACCTTGCACGGCCTCCCTCGCCGCAAGAACCGTCTCTCTCCTGTGTTCGTGTCCCCCGGGACTGGATGGATCGCTTCACTTCTGCGAACAGCCGACTGACGTGTAGAGAGATGTGACAGAAAACATAAATTCTAGAACGTTCAGGTCATTGTGTGGATACCCGGAGCGCGTTTGCAAAACCGCGGAGGCACACCCCATCCGTCCAAGACCGGGTGAACCCCCCACTGCCCGAAGGCGAAAGAGTGGTTTGCACTCCCTGTATTTAAGGACTGTGCCTCTTCTGCTTCCGGGAACCACAGGAGAAAAGCAAATGAAGGGGAAGAACAGAACAAGAAACGTAGGTCAAACGGTTGGAATCGCATCCATCCTCATTCTAATTTTGCTATCAAGCGGTTGCACTGATACCGGAAAAACCGATGAAGAGACCGTCATTGGAACGATCGTACACGTCGAAAGCGACAACGGGACATATATCATACAGGCGGAAAATGGAACATGCTATGCTCCTGTTAATCTGAACGAAAACTACCAGGTCGATGGCATGGTGGTAGGCTTCCGAGGGGTTCTTCTGGAGAATGATAGTGTGCCAGAATCACCGGGTATTCCTATCGAAATTCACTATATTGGCACATATGTTCCGCCCGGAGCAAATGCCACATTCACACTTGAGATACTTTTGCCGTGAGACAATCTCGTATTCGTCAACCCGAGTGAGAGAGTCCTCTGCATGAGTTATTCTTTTGTAGGAGGTGATCCTATAATTATAAGGCCCCTCGGATAAAACCGGGGATCATGGCATTCCGGGAAATTGACGATGATCTCTGGGAGATTGTTCAGAAATACCTCCCCCCAACAAAGCCGCATATCGGTCGACCCCGATGTGATC